>JADGRA010000068.1 GCA_017881265.1 Myxococcaceae bacterium
CCAGCCCCTCGAGGGCGGAGAGTTCCGAGGCGAGTTGGCCCGCCGGCGCGGTGCCAGAGTCCACCGCGTCGAAGAGGAGCAGCACGCGCTCCACCTGGAAGTGGATGCTGCGTGCCCGCGCCGGGGCAATGCGGCGCAGCAGCAAGTCCGCCGTGGCCCCCACCAGCACCCGCGCCACCGCGTCGCGCGAGACGAGGCGCTCCGGCGGGCGGCCCTCCCCTCCCCCGGCCAGCACCCGCAGCTGCGTGCGCCCCTCGTCCTCGTCACCCATTCCCGCTCCCTTGTGTGGACGATGTAGGCCCAAATCCTACCTGCACCCAGGGACCCCGCAACAAAGCGCCCGTCACCAGCAGTTGCGGGCGTGTGCGGCCCAAGGCGCCAGGTATGCTGGCTTCGGCCGGGGTGCCCGGGGGGCGGCTGCTGCCTCCCTGGGGGCGCCCGGCAGCTTCTGGGGAGGACTGCTTGCACACACGGGTGGGCGGTTCACGCCAGGCAGCGGTGGCCGTTTGGGCATGCTTGGCGCTGCTGGCAGCCAGCCTGGGTTGCGCCGGCGGCGGGGGGCGGGGCCCCGTGCGGCCCACCTCGGCACCGGACTTCGTCAAGACGACGGGGCCGTGCTTCGTGGGCGGCCGCATCAGCCTCGACCCGACGCTGCTTCCCAAGACGGCCGATGACGAGCTGGCCGCGCTGTCCTGCGAGAACCTGGTGGTGGTGCAGAAGAGCGAGGATGGCAGCACCCTGTCCGTCCACGCCGACGGCTTCTTCGCAAAGGGCTACGGCGAGTGCCACTACCAGTTCACCGACGTGCCCGTCGGGACGTCCAGCTACTCGGGCCGGGTGGTGTCGCTCAGCGTCCCCGAGTCGCGCTACGCCCTCACCTCCGCCGTGGAATTCAATACCGTGCGCTGTGGCGGCTCGCTCGGCTCGCTCAACCAGCAGCTGGACTTCCTCCTCACCATTCCGGACGTCCGCGGGCGCTGAGGCCCGGCGGCCCCGGTGCGGGGCCACCCCTTTACCGACCGGACCGCCAGGCGGCCGGAATCAGCCAGTACAGCGCCCCGTTCAGGTCGGCGATGTTGAGCGCGACGAAGGGCGACTGCCAACCCGCCGGACTGATGCTACGGAAACCGACGGCGAGCCCAAAGCGGTCCTGGAGGAAGGACAGGTCGAACTCCAGGCCGAAATTGTTGGCGTTGGACCCCGTCCAGTACAGCGACCAGCGCGGCCCGGCGCCGAAACTGAAGCTGCCGACGTGGGCCAGGGCGCGGACGCCGAGCGTGGTGGCGGTGCGGCTCGGGCTGAATTGAATGTCCACCAGCTGCAGTGTCGAGTCGAACGAGAACCAGCGGGCGAGCCATAGCTCAGGCTCAATCCAGCTGAGCGCGAGCCCCCCGCCGACGATGTCCAGGGCCACCCGGTACGGGACAAGGTGGGCGAGGACGATGGGCAGGTAGGAGCCGTCCGCCAGCGGCTCAGTGGGAATGGTGGAAGGGTCGACCACGAAGCGCACCCCCGTCTCGTAACTCTGCGAGCGGGTGAGCAGCTCGGTCGCGCCGATGCCCAGGTTCACCATCCCCTCGGTTCCGGTCGAATCCCCGCTCGGCCGCTTGATTTCGATGGTGGCCGCGCGGTCCACCGCGCGCTTCAGCGTCCCGGTGAACCAGCGGCGCCGGCTCTCCAGCGCCGTCCGCATGCTGTCCGAGTCGGCCACGTAGCCCGCGGCCACCAGCCCATCCATGAAGGCGTCGAAGCTGAGCTCATCGAAGCACAGCTTCTCCTGCGCCCCCTGCTCGCAAGGCATGGGCTTGCTGAGCAGTACCTGCACCACCTTGCCCACCGAGCCCACCGACTTGAGGACCGGCGGCTCGGCGCCCAGCCACTGCCACTGGGGCAGCCGGGCCACCCGCTCCCCGTCGGCCGCGCTGCCGAGCCAGGCAATCAGCTCACGGCGCGCCAGCGTCTTCACCACCACGGCCGCCTTGGAGGAGTCGAAGAGACGCAGCCACCGCGCGGCGACCTCCATCGCGGCACCGAGACACACCTGGGTGGCTTCCTGGGTGAAGTCCAGCTCCCCGGTGCCGTCCAGCTTGCGCACCGGCGCCGCGCGCGTCGTCTCGTACGGGTCCTGCAGGTCACACCAGCTCGCCGCCGCCTGGTGCAGGCCGTCGTAGACACCGATGTAGTAGTCCGCCTCGCGCAACGGGCGGTCGAGGAAGCCTCCGAAGGCGTCCAGCTGGCTGCCCGCGAGCGGGCTGAACCGCGTGGTGAGCACCAGCTTGCGCTCGCCGCTGCTGTCGTGTTCGAGCTCAGCAGCGTCCTGCGCCACCTGAAAACTCTCCGCGGTGAGCGTCCCGAGCCGCGCCCGCAGCTGCAGCAGCCGCTCCAGGCCCGCCCAGGCCAGCCGCACGGTCTCGTTCAGCTCCCCCGGCGGCGCCGCGCGGAGTGCCTCGATGACGGACTGCAGGGGCTGCACGGCAAAGGGCAGCGTCTCCGGGACGCTGGCCACGGCCGCCAGTGCCCTACTGGCTGCCACGCCCGGGGGCAGGGGGGCGTTCCGGCCGGCCACCGCCCGCAGCTGCTCCACCACCAGCGCGTTGGTCAGCCGGTTCGTCCTCTCGGCGCGGTAGCGCGCCTGCTCCACGTACTGCAGCAGCGTCGTCCGCAGCCTTCGCAGCGCGTCCTCGCTCAGCGAGCCGTGCGTCATCCGAGGAAGTTCATCGGTGAGGAGGATGACGGTGGCGGACGAGACCTGCGCTCGCGCCGTGCTGAAGCGCGCCACCTGCAGGCGTTGGGCAGCCGTCGCACCATGACTGCCCAGCGCCGCGTCCTCCAACCGGCGGCGCGGGTTGCTCTCCCCGGAGAGGGCCGTCAGTGCCTCCGCCATCCGCACCAGTTCCTCCTCCGAGAGCGGCACGGCCTCCCGGGCCAGCTGCGCCGGGTCGCCCCGGAGAGGGTCCGCGCCGGGGACCTCCCGCGCGGCCGAGGCACAGACGTCCTCGAGGGCTGACGCCGCCGGCTCGGCGTCGGTGACGGCCATGCGCCGCACGCAGCTGTACAGCATCCGGCTGAAGCGGATGCGCTCGGGCAAGGTGCCGTGAAACACCGGCGGGGGCGGGACCTCGGTCGGCTCGCCCGTCACGTCCATCAGGTGCAGCTGCACCGAGGCCGACTCGGTGAGAAGCAGCGCCACGCGAAACAGCAGGCTGCGAGTGGTGAGGTTCCATTGCCGGGACCCGACCGACTCGGCCAGCTGCCGCTGCCGGGCCGTGCCCACCAGGGTGAAGGCGAGGTCCAGCGCGCCGCTGATGCCCTGCCCGGTGTGATCGGCGACGTCCTTGGCCGGGGGCTGAAGCCGGCGCGTGTCCGGGTCCAGGAAGAGCGCCGTCAGCGGACGCAGCAGCCGCCAGCGTGCGAAGGCCGCGGCCTGGTCGATGGCCAGCCCCACCGGCGCGTTGTCGAAGACGCCGCCGTCCACGAAGTAGCTCTTGCACAGAGACATCTCGCGGCCGCCGGCGGCGTTCGCGTAGGCCGAGCAGGTGAGGTTGTTGAGCGGGTGCTTGGCGTCCGGACCCGGGCAGCTGGTCCCGGTGACTTCGGTCCCTTCCGCACAGCGCACCGCGCACTCGCACAGCGGACGGGGCCCGAAGGCGAGGGGGAAGGCCGCCGAGGCGAGCAGGGCCTGGATGAGGGAGTCCGGCGAGGTGAAGGTCTGCGCGCTCTCGCCCGAGTCGGCGAGCCGCAGCAGGCTGTCCGTGGACGAGAGTCCGCTCAGCCCTTGGCGGTGCAGGTGAACCTTCCCGCCCTCATCCACCTCGAAGAGCAGCGGGAACACTGCGCGCTGCACCGGGACGGAGAGGCGGGAGACGTCCAGCTTCTCTGGCGTCACCCGCGTCACGGTGAAGCCCACTGGTAAACGGCACCCCGGTTCGAAGCGCATGCCGTCCGGGGAGAAAATCCGCTCGCGGATGCGGTTCACCACCGGCATCAGCGCCGCCGACGCGAGCAGCCCGTCGTCCGGCACGTACAGGTGTGTGTCCTGGGGCAGGAGCGCGTCCAGCCCGACACTCACCCAGGCCTCGCGCAGCAGGTTCTGGTCGACCGACAGGTTCACCTTATCGTCCGCGGCGCCGCACCACAGGGCGCTCGACAGCAGGCTGTTCACACTGCCGGCCGAGGCGCCGGTCACGGCAAGCAAGGTGGGCACGCGCTGGTGCCCGAGCTCCTCCGTGGAGAGGTTCGCCTTGCTCAGGCGGACCAGCGTCCACGTCAAGCCGGACTCGTACGTCCCGAGACTCACCCCGCCGCTCACCGTCAGCGTGAAGGGGTCGTCGTACTGGCCGAGCTCGGTCACCGGTGAAGCGGCGAGCAGAAGCAGGGCCACGGCCGGGGACAGCATCCTAGGTTCACCCTTTACGCCAAGCAGGTTGGGGAGTCGGCGCCTTCTACCCCATCGGCCCCGCCCACTGGGCCGGCGACGCGGGGTGTCACGCGGACGCAACCGCTGTTCCCCAAAGCGTCACCGCAGCCGAGCGCTGCAGTCACGTCCGGGCCTCACCATCCGTTCAGGTTCCCAAGGACGACATGACGAAGGGTCGCATCCTCTACCTCGCCTTGGCAGATGCCCGCGGTCACTTGATGCGGGCCCACCTCCTGTCCCGCACGCTGGCGGACGACTTCGACGTGCAGGTGGTGACGACGTCGAACGAGGGGGTTTGCTTCCTGTCCCACCTCGGGACGCCCGCCACGGTGCTGTCGGAGCACTTCCGGGTGGAATTCAACGCGAAGCACGACATGGCCCGCGCGTGCACCGACCGCCGCGTCCTCAACTACCTCGTGCTTCCCTGGCAGGGGCTGGCCGACCTCGGCCGGCTCACCCGGCTGGCGCGCGGGGCGGACCTCGTCGTCAACGACTGCCTGCACCCTGCGCTTCTCACCGCGCCGGCGCTCGGTTTTCCATTCCCGGTGGTGCAGGTCTACGGGGAGAACCTGTGGCACGCGATGGCGTCCAACCTGGACTGCCGGGCCGCCCCGTGGGTGGTGCGCACCTACCGGCAGGCCCTGGCCGCGGTGCGCGACCGCGCCTTCGGGCGCATCATCCACACCCTGGGCTCGCCCCGCATGGCCCGACCGCACTTGCCCCGCACCTACGTCATGCCCCCCATCGTCGCCCGTCCGGCCCGCACCCGGGCCCAGGTGCGCCGCGACTTGGGCGTGCCGGGCGGCGCCCCCCTGGCGGCCGTGTACCTCAACCCCCACTTCCGGGAGCCCTCCATCGCCGCCACCCTCGAACGGGCCCTCCGTCAGGGGGGCTTTCACCTGCATGCCGTCGGCGAGGGCTACGCCAGCCGGCCCGGCTGGTGTGCCACCGACGCCGCCTTCGGCGACGTCGTCCACGCGGCGGACCTCTTCGGCTCCGGCGCCGGCATGGGGGCGCTCGAGCTGGCCCGCACCTGCGGCACGCCCCTGCTCGTCCTTTTGGGCGACCAGCCCGAGCAGGAGCGCAACGTCGCCGATGCCAGCGACCGCTGTCCGTCGCTGCGGCTTCGGGCCGTCCCGCTGGGGGGAGACCTGCCCGCCGCTGTCACCGAGGCAGCCCGCATCCTCGCCCCGGGCGGCGTTGCCGCTTCCGAGCAGGCCCTGGCCGCGACAGGCGCGCGCGCCACCGAGGCCGGATGGCGCCAGGCCTTTGTGGAGTTGCTGGAGGCTGCGCGCGCACAGGCCCGGGCGCGCCTCGGCAGCCGCGTGCTGGCCCGCGTCCGCCCCCTGTTGGGCCCGGGCACGTCCTGACGTTTGCGCCGCCCGGCCGCTCCGCGCGCTTGTTCACGCGCCTCGACGCCGCCCGGTGGCCCGGCCGTCAGGACGGCCAGATGGCCACCAGCTGGCGCAGGTGCCCTTCCAGCTCGCGGTCCGGCGTCTTCGTGTAGTCCTTGTGCTCGCTGGCGCGAAGGCGCGCGGCCAGCCCCCGGCCGAGGTTCTCCCGAAGAATGCCCAGCATCTTCGGTGGGGCGATGAGGACCAGGTGGTGGAAGGCGTTGCTGGCGAGGCCGCGCTCGAGCATCCGGACGAGTTCCTTGGCGAAGCGGTGCTCGGCCTCGTCGGACGGCGCCGTACTCTGCTGCAGTGCCCCGCGGTGCATGGAGGCGTGCTTCTGGTGGTCCGCCACCTCCGGCAAATCGCCGCTCTCGTCGTGCGCCGAGCCGTCGGGGCGGCTGCGGATGGTGTGGCGCAGCTTCCCCGGAAGGCCCGCGTCCTCGACGTCAAAAATGCGGCCCTGGTGAGCGTCCGCCACCAGCACCCAGGTGTTGCCTTGTCCTGTCATGGGGTGAAAAGCCTACCGCCTCTTACCCGGGTTTCGGGGCCCAAAGCGTGCACCGGGACGGGGCCCGCCCCCGGGCCTGGGGAGGCTGGAACACCGCCGCCCCGTCCGTCACCAGCCCCCGACGCCGCCACCCGACCCCGTCTGGGGCGGGGGGTTCGGCGTCGAGGCGGGAGACTGCGCCGAGGAGGCACTGGTGGTGGCGCAGCCCGACAGCGCGCCAATGACGGCGCCTCCCACCACCAGCAGGTTAAATAGCTTCTTGAAGAGCATGGTCTTCCTCCCCACAAGGGACTTGCCCGGCAAATCGCACCACCTTGCCGGACCACCGTCCACCCCCAACAAGACACCGCGCAGCGCCCCGCGTTGCGCGGCTGACAGTGCCCGCCCCGTCTTTCCCCGGGGGGCACAGCCTTTCCCCCTTTGGGTCGTGGCACGCTCTTGAACGAATTTGACGCTCCCCGGCGGCAGGCGGCCATCCACCTCCGCCCAGGAGAAAACGGGAGGAGGCACACCATGGGAGACTTGCTGGCGGGCGCCCACGTCGTCCTCTACAGCCGGGACGCCGAGCGAGACCGGGACTTCCTTCGAGAGGTGCTGGCGCTGCCCCACGTCGACGCTGGCCACGGCTGGTTGGTATTCGCACTGCCTCCCTCCGAGGTGGCCGTTCACCCGTCCGCCGACAGCGTCGCGCACGCGCTTTACCTGCTCTGCGACGACGTGCAGGCCTTCGTCACCCGCGTGCGGCAGAAGGACGTGGTGTGCAGCGCCGTGGAGACGCAAGCCTGGGGTCTCCTCACCCACCTCACCCTGCCGGGCGGCGGCAGCCTCGGCGTCTACCAGCCGAGGCACCCGCGCCCGGGCCACTGAGGCGCACCCCCCCTGGGCCTCATCAAAACCGCGCGCGAACGCCGGCCGCGAAGGCACCGGAGAGCGTGGTCTGCGTGCCGCTGCCAGTTGACGCGCCGGTGGCATCCGGGGGTTGAAGGTCCACCTGGAAACTGCCCGTCAGCCACACCTTCCACTGCGCGGTGACGGTGTACTCCACGCGCCCGCCCACCACCTGACTCGTCCCGAGGTCCGACGTGTACACGCCAAACTGGTACCACAGCCCCAGCGTGACCGGTCCCAAGCGCTGGTGTCCGTCTGCGCGGAGGGTGAAGAGGTACGGGGCGAGCGGGACGCTGCTGCCCAGGGAGAAGTTGTGCAGTGCCGTCCGTCCCGAGGTGAGCGCGCTGTAGTAGCCAAACTCGGTGGGGTCCTTGCTGTACAGGTAATAGGCGGTCTGGAGCCCGACGTCCGTGTCGGCGTGAAAGAAGACGGAGCCTCCGGCGGCGAGGCGAAACACGTCCAGCGTGTCCGTGCCGTTGGTGAGGAGCGGCTTGAGTGCCCGGCACCGCCGCACCTGCGCGGGCACCTTGGTGGTCTCGCACACCTGCTGGATGCGGGCGATGTCTTCCCCAGCTGTCCCCGTCGTGTTTTCCAGCCGCTCGAGCGTCTGGTCCACGGTGAGGGCGAGCCAGCCGAGGTCGGCATTCACCACGGCGGCCACCGGGTCGGTGAAGGGGTCGCCGATGGCGTAGTCGCCCCAGACGTCGATGCCATAGCTCGACGCCACCGTCTTGAGCAGGCCATTGCGGTCCACCGTGCCACCATCCGGCGCGGCCAGTGTGATGTCGGTGTTGGCGCTCTGGGAACTGGGGGGCGAGTAGACACCGTCGACGGACAGCGTGAGCGCTTCGGTGACGTCATAGTCGAGCCCCGCCGACATGGCGAAGATGGAGGCATGCGTTCCGGCGAAGGAGCCGCCCGTCGGCACAGGCGTCGCAAATTCGTAGGTGAAGCCCAGCGCGGCACGAAGGACCAGCGCCTCCGTCAGGTCAAAGTCGGCCTTGAGAAGGTCCGCCACGTTTCCGGCGCGAGGGTTGGTGGGCGTCGTCTGCGTGACCTGGCCACCTATCTCATTGGAGACGCTGCCCGCGTCCACGGAAGGGGCGACCGAGACGACCAGCACCACCAGCAGCGGCCAGCGCCGAGCCCAAGGATGGAACGGCCCGCAAGCGCGCACTGGAGGGGTGAGCATTCGGGGGAGGTGCGCAGGGCGAGCCGTCACCCCTGCGGGGCAAAGTATAGGGGCCTTGTGGGCGACAGGTGCCGCCCTGGCGCCGGCCTCGGACGGCCCCGGCGGCCGTTTCATTCAAGCCCGCGCGCCGCTCCTTCCGTGTGCCGCTGCGGCGTCCTGGGTCCACCAGCCGGCGCCCGACGGCGGTCCAGCGGTTTCCCCATACAGCACCGGAGAACTTTTCAACGCAGCGGCTGCAGGCCTCCCCTGGCGCGTCCCTTCAACCCGGATTTCCGGCTACCCTCCCCGCGCATGGGACTTCCCAAGGCCGCGCGCGTGTGCAGTCTCCTTCCCCTGCTGCTGGTGCTGGCGGGCTGTCCGGCCGCAAACGTGGGCGGAGGGACGATGGACTCGGGCCTGCCCCCCGGTGACGGCGGTGGAAACCCCGACGGGGGCGGTCTGCCCGACGGCGGTGGCAGCCCCGACGGGGGCGGTCTGCCCGATGGCGGGGGCGGGACTCCAGACGGCGGCGGTACCCCGGACGGAGGGGGCACGCTGCCGGATGGTGGAGTGGCCCTGGCCATCACCACCTTCGGCGTCCACGGCACCCGCGACTCTCTCTACGTCGACCCGGCCTTCACCAAGACAAGACTGGCGGCCATTCAGGCAGCCGGCGGGCTGACGGCGGACCCCAACTTCGCGCCGGCGGTGGTGGGCTCTGTGTACGCCTCGCCGCTCTTCCTGGAAAACGGGCTGAACGGCAAGGACGTTCTCTTCGTGGCCACCGAGGAGAACAACGTCTACGCCATCGACGCCGCCGCTGGCACGGTGCTGTGGAACCGAGCGCTCGGCGCCGGGGTCCCCTCAAATCAGTTCGGCTGCGGCAACATCAACCCGCTCGGCATCACCAGTACCCCCGTGCTGGATGTCACGCGACGGGAGCTAGTGCTGGTGGGGACGCTGGAGGTGGGCGCGGGCCTCCCCCACCACATTGTCTACGGCCTCTCCATCGACGACGGGCACACGCTGTGGAGCATCGACCTCGACAACACCGTCTCCGGGTTCGACACCAAGTACCAGGGGCAGCGTGCCGGACTCCTCATCCTCAACGACGTCGTCTACATCCCATTCGGCGGGTACGACGGCGACTGCGGGGACAACTGGGGCTACGTCATGGGCATCCCGTTATCCAGCGCCCCAACTGGCCTCTTCAAGTACCAGACCCCGGGCCGTGGCGCGGCCATCTGGGCGCCCAACGGCCTCGCCACCGACGGGACCTCCCTGTTTGCCGTTACCGGGAATGGAGAGAGCGGCGAGACGGTCTGGTCGCAGGGGGACTCGGACGCGTTGCTTCGGCTCGACGCCGCCGCCCTCACCTTCAGCGGAAACACGGCGGACTTTTGGACCCGCACCGACTGGCAAGCGCTGTCGAGAGCCGACTTGGACTTAGCAAGCAACGGCACGACACTCTTCGAGTTGCCCGGGGCTGGCTCGGGTCACCTGGCGCTGGTCCTTGGAAAGCTAAAGGCCGCCTACCTCATCGACCGCACCAACATGGGGGGCATCACCGACACCCCGCTTGCCCATCTGGATGGGGTGGCCACCGCAGATGCCAGCGGTGGCATGGCCACCTATGCAACAGCGTCGGGCCGCTACGTCGTCTACAACGCCCCCTGCGGCACCGGTGGAAACGCCCTGGGCGGCCTCAAAGTGACACCGGGCAGCCCGCCGACGGTGACTCAGGCCTTCTGCGTCAGCCAAGGGGCGAGCGGCCAGGACCAGGGCGGCTCCCCCATCGTCACCACCAGCGACGGTAGCGCCGATGCGGTTGTCTGGGGCCTGGGCGCCTACGGGGACAACAAGCTGCATGCGGTGGACGGGGAGACCGGCGCCGCCATCGTCACCTCCACCGCTATGCCCAACCTCATCCACTGGGTCGCGCCACTGGTGGCGAAGGGCAGCCTCTACGTTCCCGTCAACGGGCGGGTGTACGCGTTCCGGGTGCGGTGACCCTGGGCGCTCGGGGGCGTCCGCCTCGGACCCCGAACGGCTCGCCCGCTATGGCGCTGCCCCCGGGGCGGCACGGTGCATGCCCTTGGGCAACCCCGGCCGGGCGCCGCGACCGCGCCCGGCTCGGGCTCTTCTTCAGCCCCGGGCGCCGTCCCCAACCGGGGGCGGCGTCCGGAAAAGGCACGGCTAGTTGGTCGAGACCGCGACCGAGTAGCTGCCGCAGCCCGACCACACAAAGAGCGCTCCGGCATTGCTGTAGGGCGCCGTGTAGTTGCCACTCGTCGCCACCGTCCGACGGGCTTCCAGCTGGCCGCTCGTGAAGAACCCGCTGCAGTTGTTGTCGAACACCAGGGTGCGGAAGTCCACCTCGGCGGTGTAGGCGAAGTAGTCGCTGCTGCCGTTCCCGCTCGCCGTTGCAGAGATTTCCTCTTTGGCGAAGCCGTTGATGGTCCCGCCCGTGGTGGTCGTGGTGACGGTGATGTTGCCGCTCAGGGTGCCAGTCTCCGAAACGGTGGAGCCACTTCCGCTGTAGTCAATGACGATGGTGATGTTCCACGTCACGTTGTCGGTGCTGGCGGTGAGGGTACCGTTAATGCTGCAGGTGTAGCCGGTCGTCCCTCCGCTGCAGTCGCAGTGGTTGTAGGTGAGGGAGCTGGCGGTCTCGGTGTAGCAGTTGGCGGCGAGCGCTCCACTCCGCAAGCCCGCCTTCGCCTTGGACACCATCGCCTCGGCAGAGGCGAAGTGCGGATTCGGCGTCGGCGCCAGCGCTGCCGGCAACGCTTCGGTGGTGATGGTGGTGGCGAGTTCCGGGGCGCTCGCCGCCTGGGCCGAGTTCCCGGACGTCGCTGCGACGACGACCTGGTTCGACGTGGTCTGCGCGTCCGTAGCAGCCGTTTGTTGCTGGGTGGTGGGTGTCGAGCCGCTGCCGTACGTGAACGTCTTGCTGGGCGGAGGCTGGACACCATTGCTGCCGGTGCCGCTGCTACAGGCCACGAGCGCTGCGCTGGCAATCAAGCCGAGAATCTTCTTCATGAGGAAACCTTCCTTTGCCGGACAGTGTCCGGATGTCTTCGTGTCTCGAGCAGGTCGCGCCGCGCGTGGTTGGCACGGACGTCCCCCCCCACAAGTGTCGGCGCCCGAGCCCCGCTGCGGCAACAAGAATTCGACCCTACCCAGCGGATGCACTGTCGCCCGGTGAACCCCCCGGGCAGGGTCGCTGGCGACCACGGCCTGCGGCTGACACCACGCGCCAAGCGTTCGACGGCATCGGAATGTTTCTCTCAAGACGTGTCGGCACCCCCGCAGAAGCCGCCTTTCGCGCCTGAAGAAGGAGGTGGCCTCGGGACACGCTGGACGGTTCCTGCTCTGGGACGCGTTCGCTTCTCGCAAGAGACCTCGTGAATAAAGCGCACCCCCCGGGCGCGTCGTTGCGCCGGCCAGTCCAGCAACTTCTTCCCGGCTTCAAGTGTTTGGACGTTCAGCGTCCCCCACGGGCAGCTGCAACCCTGCAAGAAACGAAAGGCCCCCATGTCCCGCGAACCCAAGAGGCTCCTCGCGTCAGCCACAGTGCTCTGCGTCAGCGGCCTTCTGGTCTTTGCCTGCTCGACGTCGACGTCGACGTCGACCACGTCCCAGGCATGCGCAGACGTGGCGCAGGCGCGCTGTCAGAAGCTCCAGCAGTGTAACCCCCAGGGTCTCCTCAACACCTATGGCGACCTGGCAAGCTGCGCGTCCACGCAAGCCTCCACCTGCGTCAGTAACCTTTCCGCCCCGGGCACTGCCAACACGCCGGAGCACACCGAGGGCTGCGCCCAGGCGACGCCGTCGCAAAGCTGCGACGACTACGCCCTGGGCACCCTCCCGACAGCCTGCCAGCCGCCGGCCGGGCCGCGCGACGCTGGCAGTGTGTGCGCGGTCTCCGGGCAGTGTGCCACCGCCAACTGCCTCATCCAGAAGACGTCTGTCTGCGGCACGTGCGCACCCGCGCCAGGGGCCGGGGACTCCTGCTTCAACCAGAGCTGCGGCCTGGGCCTCGTCTGCGACAAAATCACCGTGACGTGCGCGGCGCCGGTGTCCGCCTCCGGCGCCTGCGATGATTCGAGCGCCTGCGCCCCGGGGCTGACCTGCCTCGGCAACACCGCGAGTGCGCTCGGGGCCTGCGTGCCCCTGGCCACGCTGGGCGCAAATTGCGACCTCACCGACGGCGGGAGCCGGTGTGACGGCCGCTTCGGGCTGTACTGCAACGTCCAGGCGGGCAGGGTCTGCGCGCCGGTGGCGACCGCGACGGCCTCGCAGCCCTGCGGCACCATCGACGGCGGTGTCATCGAGTGCGTGGCCAGCGCCTTCTGCCAGAAGTCCGGCAACTCGAAGTCGGGCACCTGCGTCCCGCCCGCCGCCGAGGGCTCGGGCTGCGACACCGTCAACGGCCCCATCTGCGCCGCGCCCGCGCGCTGCGTGCTCAGCGTGGAGGGTGGAACGACGGGCACCTGCCAGGCCATCGTCCCCGAAAACTGCAACTGAAACGAACGCCCGGGGCTTCTGGGCGGGACGTGCGCACCCCCCCCGCAGCCCCTTGCAAGGGGGGGAACCCGGGGGGGGTTCCTTTGTCAGCGGCCCCATGCCCGGGCTATTCCCCTGCCCAAGGCGGAACCTCGCGACAAAGGCGGCACCCCATGCCACAGGCAGCCCTGCCGGACGTCTCGGACACCGCGCGCTGGGTGGCGTACTACCGTGCGCTCGAGTCGGAGCGGCCCGACGCACTCTTCCGGGACCCCTTCGCCCGACGTCTGGCCGGGGAGCGCGGCCGGGCGATGGCCGAGAGCATGCCGGGGGCGGTGGGCGCCAACTCCTGGCCCATGGTGGTCCGCACCAGCCTCATCGATGAACTCATCCTACAGTCCATCGCCGAAGGGGCAGACCGCGTCCTCAACCTGGCCGCCGGGCTGGACACCCGACCCTACCGGCTGCCGCTGCCCGCCTCGCTAAGTTGGGTCGAGGCCGACTTGCCCGCCATCCTCGCCGAGAAGCAGCGGCTGCTCGGCGGAGAAACACCCGTCTGCGCGCTGCGCCGGGAGAGTGTCGACCTGACGCAGCCAGCGGCGCGGAGGGCCTTCCTCGACGGGGCCCTCCAGGGCGCCCATCGCGCCCTGGTGCTGACCGAGGGACTCCTCATCTATCTCGACCCGCAGGAGGTCCGCGAGCTCGCCGGGGACCTGGCCGACCAGCACGCGATTGCCTACTGGATGCTCGACCTCGCCTCCCCCGCCATCCTCCGGATGCTGCGCCGGCGGACGCGTCGCCGGCTGGGCGAGGGCGCTCAGATGAAATTTGCCCCGGCCGAGGGCGTGCGCTTCTTCGAGGCGCTCGGCTGGACGCCGCTCGACGTCCGCCCCTACCTGCAGGAGGCCGCTCGGCTGAAGCGTCTGCCCGGGTTGCTGCGCCTCTTCGCGCGACTGCCGCCAGCGGATGCGCGCAACCCCGGACGACGGCCCTGGTCCGCGGTGGTGCGCTTCGGCCGGCCGGCGGCCCCGGCCCGGGGCCCGTGACTACGGGAAGCTCTGCAGGTGCGCCTGGTACGTCTTGCCGTAGGTGCCATTCGGGGTCCCGGTGTAGTCGGAGACGAGGACCAGGCACGTCCCGCTCCAGTCATCCCAGGTCCAGCCGAGGTAGCTGGCGTTGTGGCCGTCCAGCCACGACATGACGCTGGTGATGAAGCCGCCCGCGCAGTCGTCCTCGCCAATCTCGGTGGCGATGAGGGGGTGCGCCGCGGCGGTGGGGGCGACGTTGGCGTCGAAGCAGCTGGTGCTGTTGCAGGTGTTGAAGTTGTAGACGTGCCAGGCGGCGGCCAGGTTGTTGGCCGGGTCCGTCGGCATGTGGGCGTCCCACTGGCTCAAGCTGTTGGAGTAGGTGACGCCGCCCAGCACCACCAGGTTGGTGGCGCCGGCGTTGCGCACCGCCGTCACCAGCTCCTGCATCCCCGCCACCGGGTAGCTGACGCCGGAGCAGGTGCCTCCCGACTGCCAGCACGTCCAGGCCGCATTGGTGTCCTGGTTGTTGTCCGGGTACGGCTCATTGAAGAGTTCGAAAATGACTTCCCCGCGGTCCTTGAAGTAGCCGGCCACCTCGCTCCAGAACGTCACCGAGTGGTCTCGGTCGGGCATCGGATTCTGTCCGGTTGCCGGCGTCGTCCCGGGTGCCGACCAGTGCAGCTCGAGGATGGGGTATAGGCCCTTGGCCGCCGCGCGCTGGGCGAAGTCGGCGATGGCGGCTTGGTAGGTCGCCCCGGCGTAGGCCGCCTTGACGCCGTTGATGGCGAGCCAGCAATCCTCGTTCAGCGGAATGCGGATGGCATTGGCGTGCCAGCTGCGGATGGCTTCAAGTGACGCGTCGTCCGAGGGACCGTCGAAGAGGCCATTGCCCTGGATGCAGCTGTACTCGCTGCCGGCACGGCTGACCCCGCGCAGCTGCACCACCGCGCCCGAGGGGTCGACCAGCTTGTTGCCGGAGGCGCGCAGCGGCACCACCGTCCCACCGTCCGACGCCCCACTGCCCGGGCTGCTTCCACCGTCCGACGCCCCGCCGCCCGGGCTGCTTCCACCGTCCGACGCCCCGCCGCCCGGGCTGCTTCCGCCGTCCGACGCCCCGCCGCCCGGGCTGCTTCCGCCGTCCGGCGGCGGCCCGGCGTCGTGGTTTCCACCGGCCGCGCCGACGCCGGCGTCCGTACCGGGCGCCAGCGCTGCGTCACCGACGGTGCCGCCACAGCCAGCAAGGAGGCCAACCACAAGCAACGCGACACAGGTGCCGCGCGCGCGAGAGTCGAACGGAGACATGCGCATGGCCGCGCACCGTAACAGCCGCGCGGACGACAAATGCGCATGCGCACTCGCACACACGTTGTTCCGAAAGCGGCCGTCTCATCTGCGTGAAAGAGTCCCGCGACACTGGCTTCGCGGAGCCCGGAAATTTCTCGTGCGGCCCGCGGCAGCCGAGCGTACCTGCTCAGCGCTCGAAGAGAATCGTCGGCTGCCCTTTGTACGTGGTGCGGCGAAACTCCCGGTAGCCGCATTTCTCCGCCACGCGGATGGACGCGACATTCTCGGGGCTGATGAGGCACACCGTCCGCTGCGCAGGAAGGTTGGCGGCTCCCCACGCCAGCGCCGCACGGACGGCCTCCGTCGCAAAGCCCCGCCGATGTGCCCACGGCGCCAGCACCCAGCCCGACTCCGGCGTCGCCCCCAGCGGTGGGTCGAGGTCCCGCAGGAAGTCGCCCAGCCCAACCTCGCCGGCGAAGCGTCCGCTGGCCTTCTCCTCGATGGCCCAGAAGCCGTACCCGAGGAGCGCCCAGTGCCCGACGTAGCGCAACAGGCGCATCCACACCTCGTCGCGGCCGAAGGCCTTGCCGCCAATGTAGCGGGCCACCTCGGCATCCCCCCACATGGCCGCGCACATATCCAAGTCGTCCAGTCGGTGGCCGCGAAGCAGGAGGCGCTCCGTCTCCACTCTCGGGATGGCGGTCGTCGTGTCGAGCAGGCCGGGCATGCGGCAAGGGCCTAGCAGGCCTGTCCCACGACGAGAAAGCCAGTCTACCAACGCCTGACATGAGTCGTAGTTGAAGTTCAATTGAGTTCTATATAGTATTCGTATCAATCTGCCGGGCCCTTCCACCGCTCGACGCGCAGGCGCCCGGCTCCAGGAGCACATTGTATGGAGACCCATCTGCCGGCAGCGTCCGGCCAGGACGTGCAAGGCGTCGTCGCGGACGGACGCCCCCGCCGGCTGCAGCAAGGCGACCGCGCGGTGCTGGCGCTGTTGGGGCTGTGCCGCTACCTCACGGGGGGCCAGGTGGTGGCGCTCGGCGTCGCCGGTCGGAGCGAGAAGGCCGTTGCCCGGCGGCTGCGCGGCCTGGCCGGCGAGGGCGCGTCGGCTCGGGCCCGACCCGCGCCGCTGCTGCGCGCGGTTCCCTACCGCACCTACGCCGGTGAGGCGGCACGTCTGTGGGGCCTCGGGCCGGCGGGCGCGGCGGCGGCGTCCCGGGAACTCGCCCGGGACGTGAAGGCCCTCCGCGCGGACGTGGGTGCCGTCTTCGCCGAGCACTTCGTGTGCCTGACGGACCTCTTCGTGCAGCTGGCGCGTCCCTATTTGGCCGCGGGCATCCCGCCGGCCGCCCTGCCCTTTCGCTGGAACGTCGCCGAGGACGTGGAGCTGCCCTGGCGCGAACCGGACGAGGCCGGGTGCGCCCGGGCACGCGTCATCCGCCCCGACGCGGTCCTGGAGGCGCCGGCCACCCGGAGACGCTTCTTCATCGAGTGCGAAATGGGGACGCACACCCTCACTCCGCTGAGTCCAGACAAGCCGCAGGCCACCGTGCGCAAGCTCGAGCGCTACGACGCCTACGTCTCTGGCCTGGCCGACGTGCCGTCGCGGCGTTCCCACTACCAGCGCAAGTACCCCGACAGCTGGCCGTGCGAGGTGCTTTTCCTCGTCCGGAGCGAGAGCCGGCAGCGCGCCACCGAGGCCGCGCTGCTGGCCCGCCTCTCAGGCCTTGCCGGAACGCGGCTGACGGCCCGCGCCTTCACCCTGCAGCAGGCCGCCGCCCACTGTGCGGCGCACTCCCCACCCGCCCCGGCCCTGGGGCCGCCGGCGCCCGGAGGCCCGGACGCAGCGTCACCGCCGTGCGGCTTCTACGGCGAGGCCGAGCACGGCGCCGTCAAGGACTTCGTCCTGGAGATGACGGCCGCGCTGGCCGAGGCCAACGCCCTGCTGCGCTGCCACGGCCTCGGCGCCATCCCCGGGCCCATGTCCAAGGCGCGCATGCTGGACTTCCTCCGCAAGGCGCACGCCCAGATGCAGAGGCGACGGACGCCCGCCCCTCCCCCCGCCCATGCCTAGGCGCTCGCGCGGGCGGCGGCCCCTCCTCCTGCGGCTCGCCGTCGCCGGCCTTCTGGCTCTTGCCGTCACGGAGACGCTGTACCGCGCCGCCTGCGGCGCCCTTCCCCTGGCGCTGCCGCGCGCGCTGTGCGCCCGCCTGCTGTCTGAACTTCACCCCTACGGCCAGGGGCGAGCCTGGGCCCTCCACCATGGGTGGGCGTCGGTGTCGCTGGCGCTGGGGGCCGCCGCCCTGGCGACGCTTGCCCTGCGCCAGACCTTCATCCTCACCGCCGCCGCGACGGCCCGCCTCAGCGGCACCGCGGTGCGGCCGGTGGACTTCACCTTTCCCAGCCGCAGCGTTGACGTCGTGCGGGAGATTGCGCGGCGGCCGAAGGGCCACTCCTTCGTCGGGCTGACGCCACGCAAGGCCCTCTTCGGTTGGCGGTGGAGACCGGTGTACCTGTCCCCGAGGCAGAAGACGATGCACCGGCACGTCATCGGCAAGACGGGCAGCGGGAAGACGACAAGCATCCTCTGGCCCAGCGTCCTGCAGGACGCCCTGGACGGCAAAGGCGTCCTGGTGCTGTCGGCGAAGGGTTCCGATGAGGAGATTGGGATGATGAAGGCCATCGCTGCCCTGGCTGGCCGCCAGGCGCAGCTGCGCGTCTTTTCCCTTCCCGCGTGGAACGTGCCGGAGCTCTTCAGCCACGCCTACAACATGCTGTACGTCCGTCCGCGGACGAGAAACTCCCCCGGCGGAGACCCGGTGGCCACCGCCCAGCGCGTCTTCTCCGTCCTCCCCATGGGGGACAACGTCTTCTACAAGACGCAGGCCGAGGTCATGTTCACCAACCTCTGCCGCCTGCTGCACGGCATGGTGGACGCCCAGGGCACCGGCATTCCCTTCGTCCTGCGCGACGTCTCGGTGTGCCTGAAGGCCATCGGCAACACCGGCGGCTGGTCACGCGCACTCCGGCACTGCCTGGACAACTCGCTCGACCGGGAGGCGGCAGCGCAGGTGCGGGCCCAGGTGAAGCAGCTCGACCGCGAGGTTCTCAAGTCGCTCTCGGGGATTGTCGGGGCGCTGGACAAATTCCAGAGTGACCTCGTCAACGCCTACGCGCCGGACATCGTCTTCGAGGAGATTCTCGAAACCAACGGCCTCGTCTACATGCAGCTGCCGGCCAACCTCTTCCGCCTTCAGGCGCCCGCCCTGGGGAAAGTCATCCTCATGGACGTCCAGCACGAGGGCAGCCTACGGCAGGTGTTTCGCCGGGTGAGGAACCAGACGCCCTTCAGCGTCACGGTGGACGAGTTCTACAACTTCGCCGACCGCAGCATCGTCGACAGCCTCAACAAGCTGCGCGATGCCAACCTCGAATACACCCTCGCCCACCAGTCGCTGGCGGACCTGGAGCTCGTCTCGCGGGAGTTCGCCACCGCCGTCTGGGACAACACCCGCACCAAGGACGTCCTCAGCCAGGACAACCCCGAGCTGTGCGACCGCATCGCCAAGTCCATCGGCACCCACCACGTGAAGGAGCTGACGGTGCGCCGCCGCGAGGGCCCGCTCGCCACCAGCCTCCTGACGGGGGAAGCCTCCTCCCGGCAGGTGGAGGCCTACCGGCTTCACCCCAACTGCATCAAGAATCTCGCCCGCTGTGGCCAGGGCTACCTGCTCTCTGACGACGGACTGTGGCCGTGCGTCTACGGCATGCTGCCGCAGCTGAGCGCCGACTACCCCCTGCACCGGAGGGACCAGGCGCGGGCGCCGGGCGTCCGCCTGTACGAGACCTTTGTCGCCTGACGGCCGGACGACCGACAGCGGCCCCCGGCCGGCCCGGTGTGAGATTTGGCCGCCATGGGCGAATCATGAGGGGGACAGGCACAACCCCCATGAGCGCAGGCGACCTACAAGAACGCTTCCTGGCCCTCCTCGAGGAGCACCGGCGCCTCCTCTATAAGGTGGCCCGTGCGTACGGCCGCATGGGCCCGGACCGGGAGGACCTGGTCCAGGAGATGGCCGTCCAGGCCTGGAAGTCCTTCCCCCGCTACGACGGGCGGTGGCGCTTCTCCACCTGGCTGTACCGGGTGGCCCTCAACGTCGCCATCTCCTTTCAGCGCAGAGAGCGCACCCGGGCGCTGCACGTGGCACCGGGCGGGGAGGAAGTGCTGGAAGGCATCGGCCAGGCCGACCCCGAGGCGGCCGAGGACGTGGCGCTCCTCTACACCTTCATCGGCCGCCTAGACCCCCTCAACCGCGCCCTGATGCTGCTGTACCTGGATGGCCAGAACCAGGCGGAGATTGGCGAGGTGCTCGGCATCAGCCCGGCCAACGTGTCGACCCGCGTGGGCCGCCTCAAGCAACGGCTGCGGGAAGACTTCCGCGACGTTGGCAACCTGCAATGACAGAAGGAGACAGTCCCATGGAACTCGATGAGATGCAGAAGCGCTGGGCAGTCCAGGACGCGAAGCTGGATGAGGTGCTGCGCCTCAACCGGAAGCTTCTCGACTCGGAACGCCTCGGTCGCGCGCGTTCGGCGCTGCAACGGCTGCGGATTGGACTCGCCCTGGAGTTGCTCCTCAACACGGTGAGCATCGCCGCGCTGGGCGCCTTCATCGGCAACCACCTCGGCGAGCTGCGCTTTCTCCTCCCCGCCGTCGCACTGGACGTCGCGGCGGTGGCCATCCTGGCCTCCTCGGTCGGGCAGTTTGC
The DNA here is from genome assembly GCA_017881265.1 of Myxococcaceae bacterium. Lineage (GTDB taxonomy): Bacteria > Myxococcota > Myxococcia > Myxococcales > Myxococcaceae > JADGRA01. Next base: position 19,972 of record JADGRA010000068.1, read on the forward strand.
CCGGGCGCACGGGGTGGACTTCACGGGCCCGGTGACGAGCAGCCAGCGCAGCCTCGAGGCCCTCCGCGTGCTGAGAATCCGCACGACGCAGTGGGTGCTGCTGCTCTCCCCGCTCGCGTGGACGCCGCTCCTCGTCGTCGCGCTGCAGGCGCTCTTCGGCGTGGATGCGTACGCGACGCTGGGTGTGCCGTACCTCGCCCTCAACCTCCTCTTCGGCGTGGCATTCGTTCTGCTGATGCGCCTTGCCGCCCGACGCTGGGCCCACCGGCTTGAGCGTGGCGGCTGGGCCCGGCGCTGGGCGGAGGCCCTCGCCGGGACGAGTCTCACCGCGGCCCTGGGCCAGCTGGCCTCCATCGCCGACTTCGAGCGCGAGCAGCGCGCCACCCCGGCTTGACGGCACTCCACCGCCGCATGGCAAGAAGGCCCCCGTGGACGCCTTACTGACGCTTGCCCCCGCTGCCCCGCCGCCGCTCGATGCCGCGCACCGAGCGGCGGTGGCGCTTGCCGAAGCCATCATCCCAGGGAGTTCCAACGTCCCCCCGGCCGACGAGCGCACGGCCCGTGCTGCCGCCGAACTCATGTCCAGCGTCTCCCCGCGGGTCGGCACCGCATGGTCGGCCGCCGTGCGGACGCTGGACGCGGCGGCACGCCTGCGTACCGGTCGTCCCTTTCACGCGCTCTCCACCGCGGCCCAGGACGAGTTGCTCGGCCGTTGGGAGCGCGACCCGCTCCTGAAGACGCCCCTGCTACTGGTGTCCGTCGTTTACAAGCTGGTGCATTTCGACGCCCCTCACGTGCTGCGCGCGATGGGCGCCAAGGCCAAGCCGCCGCTGCAGGTGACGCAACCCCGCTGGACCGAGCAGGTGCAGGCCGCCGACAGCTGGACCGGCGGGGACGTCGAGTGCGACGTGGTGGTGGTGGGCACCGGCGCCGGCGGCGGCGTGGTGGGGTACGAATTGGCCCAGCGCGGCCACGCGGTGGTGTTTGTCGAGGAAGGGCAGCTGCACCACCGGCACGCCTTCGACGGCAGCAGCGTGCGGGCCCTCAGTCGCTTCTACCGGCCCGCCTTCTCGGTGGGGAACGCCTTCATCCCCATTTTCTCTGGTCGGCTGGTCGGGGGCTCCACCGCCATCAACGGCGGCACCGCCTACCGCACCCCGGGCTGGGTGCTGGACCGCTGGTGCGAGGAGATGGGCACGGACGAATTCCTCGCCAGCCGCATGGCGCCCTACTTCGAGCGGGTGGAGGCCCACTTGGGCGTCGGCCCCTCTCCGCGCAAGTACATCGGGCCCATCGGGGACATTTTTCAGCGGGGTTGCGACGCGCTCGGCTGGCACCATGGCGTACTGAACCGCAACGCCCCTGGGTGCGAGGCCTCCGGCTTCTGCGACTTCGGCTGCCGGACGGACGCTCGAAAGAGTACCAACGTCGCCTACCTGCCTCCGGCGTTGGAGCGCGGCTCGCTTCTCTTCACCGGGCTCCACGCGGAGACGGTGCTGCAGGAAAATGGCCGGGCGGTGGGGATTGAGGGGAGCGCCGCGGGCGGCCAGCGACTGCGCATCCGCGCCAAAGCCGTCATCCTCGCCGGCGGTGCCCTGCCCACGCCGCTGTTCCTCCTCAAGAACAACCTGGCCAACTCCAGTGGACAGGTGGGTCGCAACCTCACGGTGCACCCGAGCGGCGTCATCTCGGCCCTCTTCGACGAGGAGGTCCGCGGCTACGACTTCATCCCGCAGAGCGTCGGCTGCGAGGAATTCCTGCGCGAGGGGCTGTTGCTGCTCGCCGCCCAGGGCAGCCACAACGTGGTGGGGACGTTCTTCCCGGGAAACGGGCGGCGCCTCATGGAGCCAATCTCGCAGCTCGCCCACCTCGTCTCGCTCGGGCCGCTCTCGGCGGACACCACCCGCAACGGCCGGGTGTACCGTGAGGTCCGGGGCCTGCCGGCCATCCACTACACCCTCACGCCGGCCGACGTGGCGCGCCTCAAGCGCGGGCTGTTGCTGTCCATGGAGATGATGGTGGCTGCCGGCGCTCGCCACCTCTACCCCGGCGTGATGAGCCACCCCAGCCTCGACCCGAAGCGCGGCCTCGACAGCTTCCGGAAGGCGGAGCTGAACCCGGCGGACCTGGTGCTGGCGAGCTACCACCCGCTGGGGACGTGCGACATGGGCACCGACCCGCGCACCAGCGTGGTGGGCCTGGACCACCGGTGCCACGACGTGCCCGGCCTCTTCATCGTCGATGGGAGCACGGTGCGCGGGCCGCTGGGCGTCAACCCGCAGCTCACCATCATGGCGATGGCGGTCCGCGCGGCGGAGAAAATCTCCCCCCAGCTGAACTAGGGATGACAGGGGGCCCGAAGCGGCCCCTTCCCGACGGGGCAGGCGCCTACCGGAAGAAGGCGCGCAGCGTCCGGATGCGCCGACGCATCAGCGCCGGCAGCCGCCAGGCGCGCTCCACGCGCGCCGTCTGCAGGTCGGCCAGAATGTCGCCCAACTCGATGAGGGTGGCGTCGTACGGCATCCAGAACAGCTCGGGCTTGCCCCGGCGGTCGATGACGGTGGTCCGGGGCCGCAGGAAGGTGCTGAGGGCGTAGGCGCTGTTGGCCACGCCGAAACCGGTGGCCCGCGTCCCGGTCCAGGGCAGGCTGGGCACCGCCCCGGTGAAGGCGTGGTTGTTGATGTTCACCACTCCCACGTCCAGGCGCTCCGCCAGCCGCTGGCCGCGCGCCACGTCGCGTGTCCACAGCGAGGCGCCCAGTCCATACCGCAGCCGGTTGGCGGCGTGGATGGCCTCCACTGGTCCATCCACGCGCACCACCGCCAGCACCGGGCCGAAGGTCTCCTCCTGCACCACGGCCATGGTGTCGTTGCAGTGGTCGAGCAACGTGGGCGCGTACCACAGGCCCTTGTCGAGCGGAGCGCCGCCACACACCACCGTCGCGCCCCGGGTGCGAGCGTCCTCGACGTGCGCCTTCACCACTTCGAATTGGCGCCGGTTGGCGAGCGGGGCCACGTCGGTGGCGGAACCGTGGCCCGGCCCGACGCGCAGCTGGGTCCACGCCTCCCGCATGCGCGCGACGAAGCGGTCGGCCACGGCGCGGTCGACGTAGGCAATCTCGATGGCCCCGCAGGCCTGGCCGGCGTTGCTGAGCGTCCAGTGGGTGATGCCGGCGACGGTGCGGTCCATCTCGCAGTCGGCCAGGACGATGGCGGCGTCCTTGCCCCCCATCTCGACGCTGCAGGGGATGCCGTGCTCGGCGCAGCGCACAGCCACCTTGCGCCCGGTGTGCGGCGAGCCGGTGAAGACACACGCGTCGGGCTTCACCTCCAAAAGCGCCGCCCCCACCTCGCCCGGGCCGAGCGCCACCTGCACCAGCCCTGGCGGCAGGTGCGCGGCCAGAATCTGCGCGAACCAGTTGCTCGAGCGTGGGGTGTACTCGCTCGGCTTGAGGATGACGGCGTTGCCCGTCATCAGTGCCGGAAAGACCGAGCGGTACAGGCCCGCCACCGGGTAATTCCAGGGGGCGATGATGACGACGACGCCCCGCGGGACGACGTCGATGTAGGCGCGCTTCCCCGGGAAGCTCATCGGGTTCAGGCGCACCTTCTTCCGCTGCAGCGCGGGCCGTACGACCGCGGCCCAGCCCTTCACCGCATCGAGGGGACCGAGCGTCTCGTTGAAGAGGGCCTCGGCCTCGACCTTCCCCATCTCCTCTTCAACGATGGACATCCCCTGCTGCCGGCGCTGGAGCAGCTCCCGGGCGGCGGCCAAAAGCGGCTGCAGCCGCTCGGCGAAGGGCTTGTGGCGCCAGGGCTCCTGGGCGGCCCGGGCACGGACCAGCAGTTCCGGCAGAGCCTCCAGCGGGGTGGGCGGGGCCGGGTCCAGAGGACGGAGGTCCCGCGGCGACAGCCGGGCGAGCTCCCCGGCCAGGGGCTGGAGGAGCTCTCGCGCTGCCCGCTCGGTGCGGGGAAGTTCCGACTGCGACACGGGGTCTGTAGCTCCTGGAGCGCCCTTTTGAGAGCGACTCGCAACTTCTAACGCGCGTCTCGCCACAGGACGAGAAGCTTGCGTGCGTGAAGCGGCCCCCCTATAGCATGGGCCCGCCTTTCAGGAGGTCTTCCGGCGCGTCAAGCCGGGCCCCAAAGCTTCTAGTTGCCGCTGCCATCTCGGAGATGGTAGGGACCGGTCCCTTTGAGCCCCCCCTTTCCATGAAGACCCCTTTTGGCGCAGCCGCCATCGGCCCATTGGCTTGGACCGCGGCGACGGCGCGCGTCCTTAGTTGGAATAAAATCGTCAGCGACCGGGAGCGCCTACGGGACGTCCAGGTCGCGACCCTGCGTCGCAACTGCGAGACCGCCCGGGACACCGAGTTCGGCCAGGGCCACCGCCTCGGCGAAGTGACGTCGTACGAAGACTTCCGTGAGCGCGTTCCGCTCCGGACGTACGCCGCGTTTGAGCCGTACCTGGAACGCATGCGGCAAGGCGAGCGCGACGTGCTCTGGCCCGGCTTGATTAAGTACTTCGGCCAGTCCTCGGGCAGCTCCAGCACCCTGGCGCAGAACAAGCACCTCCCCATCTCCGAAGAGCAAATCCGCTGGCAGCAGAAAGCCGGATTCGACGTCGTCGCCCGCTACGTCACGCAGGTGGGCAATGGGCGCTTTCTCGGCGGCTACAGCCTCGGCCTCTTCCCCCCTTCCACCTTGAAGACGGAAGGGGAAGTGCACGGCACCAACAACCCGGGCCTGATGCAGCGGCACGTCCCCTGGCCCGTCCGCAACACGCTTTTGCCGACGGCGGAACTCCGGGACATCCCGAATTACGACGAAAAGCTGCAGAGGGTGGCGGCCGCTTACCTGGACTACGACGTCCGGGCGGTGTCCGGGACAACCTGTTGGTTTTCGGTGTTTTTCGATAAGGTGCTCGCGGCCGCGAAAGCGCGGGGGCGCCCGGTGAGCACCATCAGCGAGCTTTGGCCGAACCTGTCCGTCCTCTTCGGTGGCGGTGTCAACGCCGAAGCCTACCGCCGCGTCATCGACAAGCGCGTCGGACGGCCCGTGGTCCTGATGGACAACTACAACGCCACCGAGGGCGGGATTTTCGCCGTCACCGACCGCCTTGGCCGGGATGGCCTGCTCATGCTCCCCGACCGCGGCGTCTTCTTCGAATTCGTCCCGGCGGCCGACCACGCCAAGCCCAACGCCCGCCGCTGTGCCCTGTGGGAGGTGGAGGAGGACGTCGAGTACTCCATCGCCGTCAGCACCGCCTCGGGCCTGTTCGGCTACTACATCGGCGACCTGGTGCGCTTCCAGAGCGTCTTCCCGCACCGCATGGAATTCGTGGGACGCACCTCGGGCGTGCTCTCGCTCACCCAGGAGCTGACTTCCTTCGTCGAAATCGAGCGCGCCATGGACGCCGCCGTCCGCGCCTGTGCCTGCTCGGTCGTGGAATTCTCCGCCGCCGCCGAGGTGGGTGTCGACGGCAGCGGCAAGGGCCGCTACCAGCTTTTCGTGGAGTTCGAGCAGGCCCCCGCCGACCCGCGCCGGTTCGCCCGCGCGTTCGACGAGAGTCTGTGTGCGCAGAACCGTGTGTACCGGGAGCACCGTACCCAGGACGTGGCCATCCTGGCTCCGGCCCTGTTCGCAGTGTCCCCCGGGGGTTCCAAGCGCTTCATGGAAGAGATTGGCCGCAACAGTGCGCAGCAGAAGTTTCCGCGCGTTGTTGATGACATGAAGCGCGACGTGCTCGCGAAATACGCGAGACCAGTAACATCACCGCAGGGGTTCTCATGAGTCGGTTGGGTGTTTGCATCGTCGGTGCAGGTGGAGCCGTGGCCAGCACGGTAATCGCGGGGGTCGCGTTGATGAAGCGCGGCCTTTCTCCGAAGGTCGGAATGGTCACCGAGACCGAACTCGGCAAGCGGCTGGCCTGTGCGCCGCTCGACAGCCTGGTGTTCGGCGGCTGGGACCTCCGCGGAGATGACCTCTTCGAGGCGGCGATGCGCGAGCGCATCGTCCCGGAGAACCTCCTCCGGCAGGTCGAGCCGGAGCTGCGCGCCATCAAGCCCTGGCCGGGCGTGGTGTCCTCCAAGTTCCTCAAGTCGACGTCCGGTAGCCACGTCGTCGCGGCGCGGAACCAGCGCGAGGAGCTCGAGTTCCTGGCCCGCGACGTCAAGGACTTCAAGCAGGCCCACAAGCTCGAGCGGGTGGTCATCGTCAACCTGACCTCGACCGAGAAATACGCGGAGGCCTCCGAGGTGCACCGCAGCGTCGCCGCCTTCGAGGCGGGCCTCAACCGCAGCGACGAGCGGATTAGCCCGGCGATGAAGTTCCTCTACCTGGCCTGCAAGCTGGGAGCGCCGCACGTCAACTTCACCCCCAGCCTGACCAAGGTCCCGGCCCTCGAGACGCTGGCACAGAACTCCGGCATCCCCATCGCCGGCGAGGACGGCAAGACGGGTCAGACCTTCCTCAAGACGGCCCTGGCCCCGGCCTTCCGGGTGCGCGAGCTGATGGTGGAGGGCTGGTTCTCCGCCAACATCCTCGGCAATAACGACGGCAAGGTGCTCGACGACCCGGAGAGCAACAAGACCAAGGTGGCGAGCAAGCTCTCCGTCCTCGACGAGATTCTCGGCTACGAGGTGAGCGACCACCAGGTCCACATCAACTACTACCGGCCCCGCGGCGACGAGAAGGAAGCCTGGGACAACATCGACCTGGTCGGCTTTCTGGGCCAGAAGATGCAGCTCAAAATCAACTTCCTGTGCAAGGACTCCATCCTCGCTGCGCCGCTGGTCGTCGACCTGGTGCGGCTGGTGGACGTCGCCCACCGCGCCGGCGAGCGCGGCATCCAGCACCAGCTCTCGCTATTCTTCAAGGCGCCCTACCACAGCGAGGGCGAGCGCGCGGTCAATGACCTCTTCAAGCAGCAGGCGATGCTGCAGGAGTGGGTCGAGAAGCTGACCCGCCGTCCGCGCGCAGCGGTCTAGGGTGCGGTGGCGTCGCTGCCCGCCGCATGGCGCGACCTCCCGTCGCGCGGAGTCAACGTGACACAGCCTCTCGCCATTCACGGCGGAAGCGCCGCCGTGCCGGCCAGCGCCCACGTGCGCTGGCCCGTCCTGCAGGCCGAGGACCGCCAGGCGGTGCTGGGCGTGCTGGACCGGGGCATCCTCTCCGGGCAATTCGCACCCGAAGTCCGTGGGCTGGAGCGCGAGTTCGCCGCCTTCGCCGGCGCCAAGCATTGCGTCGCCGTCAACAGCGGCACGGCGGCGCTGCACATCGCCCTGGCCGCCGCCGGCGTGGGCCCAGGCGACGAAGTCCTCGTCCCGGCCTTCACCTTCGTCGCCACCGCCCTGGCCGTCATGCACCAGGGCGCCGTGCCCGTCTTCGTCGACGTGGAGCCGCGGACGTTCGGCATGGACCCGGCCCTGCTGGAGGCCGCCGTCACGCCTCGCACCAAGGCCGTCGTGCCGGTGCACCTGCACGGTGTGCCGTGCCAGCTGCAGCCCATTGCCGACTTTGCCGCCCGCCATGGCCTTCTTCTCATCGAGGACGCGGCCCAGGCGCACGGCGCCCGGTACCGCGACCGGACGGTGGGCACCATTGGCGCAGCCGGGTGCTTCAGCCTGCAGTCCTCGAAAAGCCTCGCCTGCGGCGAGGGCGGCCTCCTCATCACCGACGACAACGCGCTCTACCGTCGAGCGCTGCAGGCCCGGATGTTCGGCGAGGACAGCCGGCCCGAGGACGAGGCCGGCTACGACCTCACCCACCCCCTGGACGGCAACCGCGCCTACGACTCGGCCAGCCTCGGCTGGAACTACCGCATCACCGAGATGTCGGCCGCCCTGGCGCGCTCGCAGCTCCGGCGCCTGGCAGGGTGGAACGAGAACGCCCTCGGCAACGCGGAGTTGCTGAGCCGGCGCCTGCGCGAGCTCCCCGGCGTCACCCCGCCCGAGGTGCCGCGCGACTGCGTTCCGGCCTTTCACAAGTACCGCGTGCAGCTGGACGCCCGGGCCTTGGGCCTGCAGGCCCCGCCGTCGGCCGTGCGCGACGCCATGGTGCGGGCGCTGCGGGCGGAGGGCTGCGAGGTGGTGCTGTGGCAAACCCGCCCCGTCCCCGGACAGACGCTGTTCCAGAAGCTGGAGGCGCAGCGCGCCGCGCGCACCGTCCAGGGGGAGCGGCCCGTCAGCTACGCGCTCTCCCAGTACCCGGAGACGACGCGCATCCTCGAGCGTTCCTTGTGTCTCTTCTCCCAGACGTACCCCATCGCCCCGCAGCCGCGGGCGCTGGTGGAGGCCTACGCCGAGGCCTTCGCCCGGGTGTGGCTGCGGCTGGGCGAGGTGCTGGGCCCGGCGAAAGCGGCAGGCGGGTGAAGTTCCCCTCACCCCGAGAGCTCCTCGCGCAGCCCGTGGTTCGCCTGGCTATGGGCGTGCTGGGCGCCGGCGTCCTGGCCTTGGCGGTGTGGGGCGCGGGCGCCCAGGCCGTCCTCACCGGACTCGGCGAAAGCCTTCACGCCGTGCCCGTTGTGGCGGCGCTGGAAGGCCTCTTCCTCTGCTTCAGCGTGCTTGCCCTGCGCGCCCTGTACGGAGAGGACGCGGCCCGCGTCTCCTTCCGCCAGTGGCTGAGGGCGGGCGCCCTGGGGTACGCCCTCGGGGCGGTGCTTCCTTTGGGCCGGGCCGCCGCCGAGGCCGCCCGCGCCGTCCTCCTCGGGCGCTCGGTCGGCGGGGCCCGCGCCGCGGTGGCTGCGGTGCAGATTCAAGGGGTGACGTTGCTGGCCAACGCGCTTCTCTCCATGCTGGCCGCCGGTGCCGCCCTGACGCTGCTGGGCATCGGGGCCATCAGCGCCCTCATTTTCGCCAATGCCGTGGCGGCGGCCGTCCTGGGCGCCGGCATCCTCGTCGTCCGCCAGCGGGCCAGGCCGGGACGTTTCCTCGGGGGCCTGTCGAAGCGCGGGCGGGCCTTCGGGCTGCAATTCGACGCCATCGCGGGCGCCTCGCGGAATAACCTCCTGCTGTCGTCGCTGTGGGAGCTGGCCGCCCGCGCCGTCATCGTCGTCCAGTGTGGCGTGGCCCTGTCGGCCATCCACCACCCGTCCTCGGCGGGGACGACACTGGTGGCCCGGGGCATGCTCACCCTGGGGAGTGCACTGGGGGACTTCATCCCGGCCCAGCTTGGGGGCACCGAGGCAACGCTGGTGCTGGGCGCATCGGCGCTGGGCCTGACGGCGGCCAGCGCGGCAGCGCTTGCCCTCCTCATCCACGGCTCGCAGCTGGCGTTGGCCCTCGTCTGCGCCCTGGTGACGTTTGCCGTGCCGGCGGAGCGCCGGGTGGTACCCCCCGTGCTGGAACTTGGGCCGCCATGAGGCCACTCGGCGATGCGGAGCGCTCCTCCTGGAAGGAGACCGCTCTCCTCGCCGTGCGCGGCGCGGGCCAAATCCAGCTCGAGCGCTTCGGCACGGCCAGCGTCGAGCGCAAGGGGCTGGCCGACATCACCACCGACGTGGACGGGGCCTGCGAGCGTTACGTCGTCGAGCTGGTCCACGAGCGGCACCCGGGCCATGAAGTCCTCGGGGAGGAAGGCAGCGCCGGGCCGGTCGGGGCGAGCCACCTGTGGATTGTGGACCCGCTGGACGGCACCAAGAACTACGCCCATGGCTATGCGCGCTCGTGCATTTCACTCGCCCTGGCGGTGGACGGCGACGTCGTGCTGGGGGCCGTCTTCAGCGCCCGTGCGGGCGAACTGTTCCTGGCCGAGAAGGGGCGCGGGGCCACCCTCAACGGCAGCCCCATCCACGTGTCGGGCACCGAGACGCTGGAGCGGGCCATGGTGGCCAGCGCCCTCACCTATTCGGGCCGAGGCGCGGACCGGGCGCAGCTGGAGCGACTGGCGCAGTTTTTGGAGGCGGTGGAGGCGGTGCGTTCCGACGGGTGCGCCGCGCTGGACTTGTGCGACGTCGCCTGCGGGCGCTTCGACGCCTACTTCGAGCGGGGCCTGCACGCCTGGGACACGGCCGCCGGGGCCCTGCTTGTCGAGGAGGCCGGCGGGCGGGTAAGCAGCAGTCAGGGCGGCCCCCACAACCTGTTCGGCCGGGACACGGTTGCCACCAACGGCCGCCTGCATGCGGTGGTGCTGGCGTTGGTCGCTGCCTAGAGCCATGCCCCAGGTGCCCGGCAAGCCTTGGTCGAGAGTCGGAGTCCGCCTTGCGGAGGCGTACGGGCGCTACATCGCCGTGGTGTGCGCACGCCCCGACCGGGCTGCCCTCGCCCTCGGCCTGCTCTGTCTTCCGGCGCTCCTGTTGAGTATTTCGTTCTTCAGCCACATTGAGGCGGGGCTGCAGGAGCTGCTGCCCCCGACGGCGCCGTCGGTGCGTGCGCTCAACACGCTGCATACGCTGGTGGGCGGCAAGTCCCACCTTGCCATCATCGCCCAGTCGAAGGACCCCACCGCCAACCAGCAATTCATCTCGGAGCTCACCGAACGACTGCAGGCCGCCAAGCTGCCCGAGGTGAGGAGCATCGAGGGCAACGTCAAGCGGGAGCGGGCTTGGCTGACGCGTCGGGCGCCGCTTCTCATTCCCCAGTCGGACTTTCGACGCCTGGTGAGCCGCTTCGACGAAGCAGTGCGTACCGAGACGCAGCGGCGCAACCCGCTGCAGCTGGACCTGGGCGAGGACGAGCGCGCGCCACCGGTGGACTGGACGGCGGTGGAGAAGGAGTTCGACCAGGCCCTCGCCTCCGAGGACCGCTTCCCCAAGGGCTTCCTCGAGACGCCGGACGGGACGCTGGTGGTGGCGATTATTTGGCTCGCCGGGTCCGAGGTGGACCTCGGCCCCTCGGAGCGGCTGATGGCGGGCGTCCAGCGGGAAGTGGTCGCCCTCAGCCCGCGGTTCCCGGGCGTGCAGGTGTCCTACAACGGGGAGGTACCCAACCTCGTCGAGGAGCACGCCGCCATCCTCGCCGACCTGTCCATCTCCAGCCTCTTCGTGGTGGTGCTGGTGGGCGCGTTCATCTCGCTCTACTTCCGGTCGCTGCGGGCCGTCCTGACGGTGGTGCTGGTGCTGGCCCCCGGCCTCCTCTTCTCCTTCGCGCTCGGACGCCTCACCGTCGGCGGACTCAACTCCAACACCGCCTTCCTCGGGACCATCATCGCCGGCAACGGCATCAACTACCCGCTTCTCTTCCTGGCCTATTACCGCGCAGAACCGAAGGAACTCAGCATCCAGCACGCCCTGCGGGTGGCCGCCCGGCAGGCGCTGCCGGGCACGCTCGGTGCGGCCCTGGCCGCCTCGGCCGCTTACGGCGGGCTGGCCGCCTCGGACTTCCGGGGCTTCTCCCAGTTCGGAATCCTCGGCGGTCTGGGGATGGCCACCGTCTGGGTCTTCACCTACGTCGGCACGCCCATCTTCGTCGCGCTGCTGCGGCCCCCGCGCCGCGCGCAGCCCTCCACTGCCGTGCAGCAGCTGCTGCGCGCGTTCTTCTCCCGGGGCTGGCTCTCCTCCGGGCTGGCAGTGGCCTTCCTGGCCACCCTGCTCTTGTGGACGGGGTTGGGCGTGGGCCAGGCGCTGCACTCGGGCGTGTACGAGATGGACCTGCGCGTCATGCGCAACCAGGAGTCGTTGCGGGTGGGCAGCGCCTCCTGGGACGAGAGGATGAACGAGGTCTTCGGTCTCTGGCTGAACCCGGTGCTGGCGCTGGCGGAGGACCCCGGCCACCGGGAGCCCGCGGCCGCGGCCCTGCGCCGCGCCTTTGCCGACCGGGACCCGGGCGCCATCCAGACGGTGGACACCATCGAGAAGTTTGTCCCGGCGCTGGCCAGCCAACAGACCCGCCTGAAGGAATTGTCGCGCATCGCCGCGAAGGTCCGCCGCATCCCGGACCGCGACATTCCCGAGCGCCTGCGCCCCGACGTCCGGGCCTGGTTTGCCCAGGAGTCGCTCGAGCCAATTGAGTTAGCCGAAGTCCCCGAGCGCCTGGTGGGGGCCTTCCGAGAGGTATCTGGCCGGGTGGACCGGGTGGTCCTCGTCTACCCCTCCATCCATGTGGATTACAACGACGGGCACAACCTGTCGCGCTTTGCCGAGGTGGTGCGCTCGGCACCGCTGCCGCCGGATGTCATTGTCGGCGGCAGCTTCCTCTTCATGGCAGACATCCTCCAGCTGGTACGCGACCAGGCGCTGCACGTCGTGCTGGTGGTGGCGGCCCTGGTGTGCGTGCTGCTGCTCGGCATGTTCGCCCGCCGCCCCGGCCGGGCCCTGGTGAGCCTGGTCACCATGCTGCTGGCCGCCTTCTGCTCGCAGGCGGTAGTGCTGGCCCTGGGCATCAAAGTCAACCTCCTCAACTTCGCCGCTCTCCCCATCACCATCGGGGTGGGGACGGACTACGTGGTGAATCTCCTCGGGGCGATGAGCTCGCTGCGCGTCGACGCCCGCGGTGCTTGCGTCCGCATGGGCGGCGCCATCCTGCTGTGTTCGCTCACCACCGTCATCGGCTACTTCTCGCTGGTGCTGGCCAAGTCGGGCGCGCTGCGCAGCTTCGGCTGGGCGGCTGTCCTGGGAGAGTTGGTGGCCAGCCTGGCCGTGCTCTTGGTGCTTCCGGTCGCCCTCGGGACGCGGTTGGCGGGCGCGGTCCTGCCGCCGAGCTCGCTGCCTCCCTCGGCGAGCGAACCCACCACCTGAGCCCCGCCTTGGAGACGGCGGCGAGGTCGACCAAAGCCGGCGCACTCCAATAGAAGACGGGGAGCGACGCCGGTGTCGGCACCGCTCCCCGTTCAAGACATTACGGCAGACTCGCTACGGCGCTGGGACGCAGCCCGGAAGCAGATTCGGCGGCGACAGCGTCGTCAGCGTCGACTCGTCTGGGAAGCTATAGGACCCATTGAAGGTGCTCGCCGTCGACTGGAAGGCAAACCACTGGAACACGGCCTCGTTCTGCGGGTGGTACGTCATGCCGTGCTTCTGGATGGAGAAGGTCGGCGTCGTGCTCAGCCCCTCGATGGCATCCCCTGTCTCGAGGTTGTTCTGGCACAGGCCGGAGGGTGACAGGTACCAGGGCGTGGCATTGTCGATGAACGGGTCGTTGAAGAGCTCGGACAGCTCGTGGCTGAGACCCGTGACGTCCTGGAAGCCACCGCTAAAAAGGCCGTTGGCAATCCAGCTCGAATAGTTCATGACGTAGAGGCGAGGCAGGTTGCCGTTGGCTGGGGTCCCGGGCTCGAAGTCATAGGAGTGGAACCCGAGCACGCAGCAGTTCCCGATGTTCCCCTCGTACAGGTAGACGTTGTTGAAGAGGAGCGTCGTGACGTCCTTGGTGGTCATGTCCCCGGCGAGCTCGGCCGCGCCGATGATGGTGGAGTTGTCGACCGGGTAAGTCGGCGGGAACAGCAGATTGCTAAAGACGTTTCCGTCGACGATTGCAAACAGCGGCGAACCATCCGGGTTGACGCCGAAGTACCAGTAGCCGTAGGGAATCTGCATCCGCCGCACTTGCTGCACGTCCGGGTTGAGCAGCGTGTGCCAGCCGCTGCCGTTGTCACAGTCCTCGTTCCCGCCCTGGTCGCCCCCGCCGACGCGACTCAGGAACTCGTCGCGTTGAATCGCGTCGGTCCACTGCGTGCGGCCAGTGGTGTAGGGCCACCGGTCGAAGATGGGGGACTGCAGAACTGGCTTGACGAGGGGCCGGGGGTCGAACGTGAGCTTGTGGCCATAACGGACGGCAACGGTGCCGTCCTTGTCTAGGAGGTCGACGATGACGGGGATGATGGGCGCATGGATGGTGGTGGTCCCGCCGCGCTCCGGAGGCCGCCCCACGATGGCGTAGGGCCAAACGCTCTGCGGGTTGCCGAAGTCGTCAAACCCGGGCGCGGTGAATTGCCCGGTCCAGTTCTTCAGCGAGTCGATGCCGGGCACGCCACTGGAGCTCGAGCTGTGGCTAATGCCGCCGTAGCCCTTGTGGCCCGTCATGGCAGCCTCGCCTCTGGTTCCCGAATGTGGCTGGATGCCTTTCAGCAGTGCCCGCGGCAATTCCTGTGGGTCAGGAGTTGCGGCCATCAAGAGTGCGACGAGAGCAGTTGTCACCATGTTTGCCTCCCCCTCGGGGGTGATGTGGGTGCGGAACCCTCACACGGGCACATACGAAGGAGCAAGCGGCAAAACCTTCGGCGCCGCACGAAAGTTTGAGTCGCGATTGACCCACGTCCGAGGAGCGCGCTCGACACAGCGCGACATTCCCGGAGCTGGACCTTCGTCGCGCGCCACCCGCCGCCCGGACCCGCTCCACGAATGCGCTGGACCACGAGCCTTGCTTGACAGACGCAAATGAACTGTGGTTATTACCTATGTGAGTTCAGTTTGAGGTCCACAAGCAACTCAACAGGCTTCACCCCAGCAGCACCCACCCGCAAGGAGCTCCGCAATGAACGCCAACAAGCAGAAGTTAGACGTCCTCGCCGTCAAGACCGTCAACGAGAAGGACTACTACACGCGCATTGGCGTGGCCTTCCCCCTCGACCACGGGGGCTTCAGCGTCCTCTTCGACGCGCTGCCCACCAACGGCCGCGTCCTCCTACTCCCCGACCGGGACCGGCCCGCCGTCGCCGAGCTCGAGGGGTAGTCCCGGGCCCCTGGGAGCGCCCGACGGCCAGGTCCAAGGCCGGGCGGGCGTTCCACCCAAAAAACCCCGGCAGGAGCCAGGTGCCATGACGCATGCCCCCCTGAAACAGAAGCGAGCCGAAAGCGCTGGCGCCGGCGGGTTCCGGCCACCCAGCTTGGCCGAGCTGCGGCGCGAGCTAGAAGAGTTCGAGCGGGAGACGGAGGAGCGGCGAGCCTTCCGCACCGAGATGAAGGACCTGCGCGAGGGCCTCAGCGAGCGGAAGCTCCGTGAGCGCCTCGGCCCCTTCCTGGTGCGCGTGGAGAAGTTCGCCACCCAATTCATCCGGACTTCCGGCGACGCCGAGCTCGGCCGCAGCCTCTTCAGCCCATGGATTTCGCTCCTCGTCGGGAGCGCCGCCGAGCCGGGCTGGCGCATCCCGGGGGGCTTCGACGTGCTCCAGCGGTGGTGCTGGAGCCGCTACCGCGCCGAGGAGGATAGCCTCCGGACCGAGCGGGCCTCGCCGCCCCCGCCGGACACGCTCAGCCCGACGTCGGCACCCTGAAGGCCACCCGCCCAGTGCCCAGCACAACGGACAGCGCCTCCCGCCGACCGACACGCGAGCAACCTCCCCACCCAGCCCTGCTCGGGCCTCTTCCGGACGCCCTTCGCGCCGAGGCCACCCGGCTGGATGCCGCCTACCAGCTGCAAATGGAGGCGGTGTCCCAGGCGCGGAAGGCGGAGGTGGCGCTGCTGGAGGCCCTGCTGCAAAGCGTACGGCCCGTCCTTCCCGCGCTGGCCCGGCCGCTGCGCCTTGTGGACGTGGGCGCCCCGGGCCGGCCTCAGCACGTCCACTGCCGGGCCATTCTGCTGTTTGGACGCCTCCCCGGGCCGAAGACCCCCATCCCCCAGGCGCGCGAGGGTCTGTTTCTCCTCGAGGACAGCACCTTCCTGCGCGTGCGCTTCACCGGCGCTGCCACGGCCGCCGCGGGTGGGCAGCTTGCCCTTGCCGCCGAGCGCCTCGAGGGCGTCGACGTGCGAGGCGTCCTCCGCGACCACGACGTGGAAGCAGTGACGACCGTCCTGCTGGCGGCCATGGCCGCCGAGACGGCACACCGCCGAGGCCGCACCCGCGAGGTGGCGGCGTATGCCGCCCGTCTTGACGCCGTCCGCGTCCTGCTGGGCAGCTGAAGCGGCGCGCCCCTCCCCCTTGGCTCCCAAGTCGCGTCGTCTACCGTTCCATGTCGGCCAGGAGTGGCATACATGAATGGCCGACCAAGACGACGGTCAGCATCCGACGTGAATACAACTAACATTGACATAGGTCGCACTTGGATGTCATGTTACATCCATGGGCGCTGTGCGCGAGATGGCAAAGACTCCCCTACCGGCAGACCAGGAGATGCGGCAGCTCAACGTGAAGGTGCCCCCCGAGGACGCCAACTTCGTCCAGGAAGTGCTGCGCCCCCAGCTCGGCTTTCCCTACAACGCCGAGGCGGTCCGCGAGGTCATTTCGCAGCTACGGACGTGGTTCCGGCTGCCCAGCTACGTCGTGGACGTGCTGAAGAAGGACGCCGAAGCGCAGAAGCTTCACATCCTCAACTACCTGCAGATGCTTCTGCACAAGCGGTACGAGGACCTTGCCGCCGAGGGCAGGGAACGGCCGCCGGCGCGCACCTCCATCCCCTCCCCCGCGACGTCCAAGTCCGGACGGCGCTGAGGCGCCCACAAGGCCTGGTCCTGCTTCCATGCCCGCTCCCGCCACAAGACGCGACGGCCTCAGCAGCTGGGCCGAGTGCGTCCGGCGGGGGCGCAGTCCGCGCGGCGGCTCGCGCGCCCTTGGCGCGCCGCCGCGCTCGCTAGCAGGCGCGCTCTTCGGGCCCCCCCGGCCCCACGCCTTCCACCACAGCTTTCTCGGTAGGCAGCGGCTCCCCGCCCCACGGGGGCGGCCGCGCGCCCGGCCTGCGCTTTCCCCCAGCCCCCAGGAGGTTGTGCCATGACGCCTTTTCCCCACCCCCCGTCTTCTAAGTCTGCCCAGGGCGCGCGCCTCACCGCCTTTGCTGTCCTGGCCTTCGCTGCCTCGGCGTTTGCGCAAAGCGTGGACCCGGCCGCCATGGGGCAGGGCTTCTTCGCCTACGCGCGCCCCTACGTCGTCTGGGCGGGCGCCGGCATGGTGCTCCTCTGCGTCGCAGCTGCCATCTTCTTCAAGCCTTTCCTCAAGGAAGCACTCATCACCGCAGGCATCGTGGTGATGCTGGTGTTCCTCTTCAACACGTTCCCGGACCTGGTCCGGGCCCTCAGCCGCTGAAGCACCGCCGAGGGCCGCAGGGATGGATGCGCCTGTCTACCGGCACGCCGATGCCCGGGCCACGCTGCTCGGCCTCAACTTCCCCGGGGACTTCTTCGTCGTCCTCGTGGCGAGCTACCTGTGGCTCATGCTGCTGCGGCCCCTGCCCTTCCTGTTGGCCGCAGCCGCCACCCATGCCGGCGTCGCGCTGCTCAACCGGGACCGTCCACCGCAGCACTGGGCGCACGGGTTGGGCTTCCAGCTGCGACGGCTGCGCTTTGAGGGAGAAATCAGCGCCGCCGCCCGCAGCGCGGCCCCCCAATTCCCGTTCGGCCCCTACCGAAGCGTCGACGTGGGTGGGAGGAAACCTTGAAAGAGACGCCCCTGGCCCAGCACATCCCGCTCTGGCGAACGCTGCGGGAGGACGGCGTCACGGCCCTCGTCACCCCCGCGCTCGACTACGTGGGCGGTCTTGGACTTCGCGGCATCGACACGCGCTTTCTGAAGGACGAGGAGTGCAGCCAGCGAGGGGAGGCGCTCCGGGAGCTGCTCGCCGGCCTCGACGACGAGGTGAGCCTCCTCTTCCTGTACCGCGTCCGGGAGGACGTCGAGGCAGACCTTTCGGCCTACCAGGATGGCGTCGCCAATGGAGCGACGCCGGCGGAGCGGGCCTACGTCGCGGCGAAGGTGCGCTGGCTCCGCCAGCAGAAGCTGCGCCGGGGCGAGCTCCGCCTCTTCTTCTCCTCCGCGGGAGGCAACGGGCCGCTGGACCGCGGCGTCCTCGGCGCGCCGCTGCTTTTCAAGAATGCCGAGCGCCTCTCCCATCGCATCCACGCCGCGCGCTTGCAGGCCCTGCGTGGCCTGCGGGACCGGCTGCGCGCGCGGCTGGCAGCGGCCGGCATCCAGTCCCGGGAGCTCGAGCCCAAGGACGTCTGGCAGTTGCACTATGAATTGCTCAATCCCGGCCGCACCCGCAGGCCCGGGGCGGCCTGTCCCACCGTCGAACTCCTGGACAACCTCTGGACGGAGGCGCTGACACGGCGAGAGGGACACCATGTCCTCGAGTACACCGAGGCCGAGTGCCTGTGCTTCGAATCCATCTCCGAGGAGCACGGCTACTTCCGCCAGGGGGGCCTCCTCCGCCGCGTGGCCACGCTCAAGGCACTGCCGGAGGCACGGACGCGGCCCTTCTGCGCCGAGCCGCTGCAGGCACTCGCCCACCCGCTCACCGGCCAGGCGTTTGGGTACACGCTGGCCGTCGCCGTGCGCCTTCGCCCTCAAGCGCGGGCGAAATTCTTTCTCAACCAGCAGCACAAGCTCGTCTCGGCCCTGCGCAGCCTGGTCCACCAGGTGAGCGGCGAGGATGCCCGGAGGTCCGTCGAGGACGCGGACAAACAAGGTGCCATCCTCGCCCTCTTCCAGGAGCTCAACTCGCTCTCCTCCAAACTGGTGGACGTCTCCGTCACCCTCCTCCTCGACGCCGACACGCTGGATGAACTCGAGGCGCGGACCGAGGCAGCGCGCGACAGCTTTCGTCGGCTCGGCAACAGCGAACTGCTGGTGGAGCACGTCGCCCAGCTTCCCTGCTACTTCGCCGTCTTTCCCGGTGCCGGCGCCTACCAGGTTCGTCGCAAGGGCTGCACCACCCGGAATGCTGCGGACCTGCTTCCACTCTTCGAGCCGTGGGGCGGCGGCAGCAGCGCGGACAGCCTGCTCACCACGCCACTCGGCACCACGCTGCGGTTCGGGCTCTTCGACACGAGCCTGGGGAATGCCTTTCACGGCCTCATGTGCGCCGACACCGGGGCCGGAAAATCTCTCACCGCCGGCGCGCTTGCCATCGATGCCTACATCGCCGGCAAGGACGTCATCCTCGTCGACAACGGCGGGAGCTGGTCGCGCCTGACGCGCCTTTTGGGAGGGACCCTGGTGGAGGTGACGCTCAACACACCGCTCTGCCCCTTCCTCCCCTACCGCGACATGCTGGACCGCGAGGAACTGGCGAGGACGGGACTCGAACAGCTCGACAGCGCGCTGGTGCAGGACGTCGTCGGCTTCCTGCAAGTGTGCGTCGAGGACCGGGAGCTGCCCTCGTTCACCGTCCCCCAGCAGAACCTGGTGGGCCAGGCCGTTACGCGCAGCTACCAGGAGCGCTTTCGCGCGCGGCCCGCGGAGCGTCCCGTGATGGGCGACCTCCAGCAGGCGCTCCGCCAGCTGTCCGAAGACGCGATGCTGCACCCGGAGGACCGAGCGCTGGCGGCACTGCTGGTGCGCAGGCTCGAGCTGTTCTGCACGGGCACCTACGGCCGCTTCCTCAACCGGCCGAGCGAGCTTCGCTACGACGGGCGCCTTCTCACCTTCGAGATGGGAGCCATCGGCAAGGACCCGCTGCTGAAGCGAATTGCGTTGGCTGCCGTCATGGGCACCGTCACCGCCCGTGCCGCCGCCCGAAGAAACCGGACGCTGTGCGCCATCGACGAGGCGCACGACTACCTCGGAGACAGCGCGGCAGCCGACGCCTTCCTCGGGAAGGCCTACGCCAAGATGCGGAAATTCGACGTGGCGATGTGGGCCATCAGCCAGAAATTCGAGGACTTCCAGCGCTCGCGGGCCGCAGCCACCATCATCGGCAACTCCTTCCTCAAGCTGTTCCTCTGGCACTCCTCTGGCTGGGAGGTGGTGCGCGACGCCTTCGGGTGGCCGGACAGCGTCTACCGGCAGTTCCGGGCGCTCGAGCGCGTCCCCTTCCACTACACGGACTTTCTCCTGGTTTACGGCGAGCGCTATGCCACCGTGCGCCACGCCGTCCCGCCGCTTGCCTACTGGCTGCTCACCACGCACGGAGAGGACAGGCGGCTGCTGGAGCGGGCCCGACAGAAGAATCCACACCTCGACGAGCTCGCCCTCCTCCAGGAGCTCTCCGCCCGCTACCCCAGGGGCGCCTCGTCCCCCGGGCCGCAATGACGGCCACCCGACAGGAGTCAGCATGCCCCGCCTCCCCCCACGCCCCTCTGCGTCGCTGTTCACCGCCATTGTCGCCGCTGGCTTGGCCCTGCTGCTCGTCACGCCCGAGGCCTCAGCCGACCTCTTCGGCGCCGACGTCTCGCTGCTAGGGACGCTGGTCTCCCAGGGCGCCCAGGAGCTTTCCACCGCCGCGCAGGCCCTCGGGACCCTCCGGGAGGGGGTGACGTCGGCCCAGCGGATGGTGGGTTTTGCCACCCAGGCCCAAACCCTCTTTTCCCGCTTCGCCACTTCCCGAGTGGCGGATTTTGGAGCGGACAGCTTCGGCCTTGCCCACGGGACCCTGCCCGTCTCCGACGGGAGTCGGCTCCGGAGTGGCGTCGCCCCCTGGGCACCGGCCACCGGCGAGCTCCGGGGCGTCAGCCGCCAGTGCGCAAGCGACGTCACGTCGGGCGCCTCCGCTTGCCGCCAAGTCCATGACGCCCTCACTCCCACCGATGCGCAGAGCGCGGTCAGGCGCACCTTCGGACCTGCGCTGCAGCCGGACACGCAGGCCGGCGACTATGAGGTGGCGCGTGCGCTCTCCGCTGCCGACGCGCACCAGCAGCAGGAGGGCTCGCGTGCGGCTGTTTCTGCCGCGAGTCGAAGCGCCGCGTGCGCAAGCGGAGAGGACGCAGCGGTGTGTGGACTGGCCCAGACGGCACGCCAGGAGAGCCAGCTCGACGCCGTCAACGAGCAGCTGGCCGAGGCGAACCGGCTCCAGGCCGTCCGCCTGGCGCTGCAAAACGCCGAGCGCAAGCGCGCACTGGGCGAGGCGCAGGAGCGCCGGACGGTGGTAACGGAGGGGTGGAAGGCGCTGCGAACGCCCACCCTCGCCGTGTCCGCCGACGGCGTCAGCCTCCTCGGAGGCGACCGGTGAGGGCGCGGCCGTGGCTTGTCCTTGGCGCCCTGGGCTGGCCGGGACTCGCCCTTGCCGCGGATGGCGACGCCCTGGACCTCCGTGGCGGGGCAGTCGGCGAGCTCACCGCCCGCACCCTCGGCATCGCGCACGGGCTACTCGCCTTTCTCCTCGTCCTCGGACTCGTCGTCGAGCTGCTGCGGGGGCCAGGACAGCCCCGGCGCTACCTGGCCGTCGTTTGGAGGACGCTCCTCGTTCTCGGTCTGCTGCAGGCCTACACCTTCCTCGCGGGCTCGCTGGTGAAGCAGTGCACCGCGCTCGCGCAAAGCCTCGCGCCGCAGGAGGCCGACGCGCCTCTGCAACGCTACAAATCAGCCGTCGCGCAGAGCTTCGCCGCGGCGCCGGGCCCCGACCCAGGGACTTCCGACGCAGCCAAGCCGTCTGGCCTCGGCGGGCTCTTCTTCGACGCGGGCATCTCCCTGCTCCTCCTGCTGGCGGGAGCCATCCACTGGGTGTTCACGGAACTCTCCCGCATCCTCATCAGCTTCTTCTACGCCATCGGCCCGCTGGCGCTGGCCTTCTATGTGCCCGGACTGGATGCCCCGCTGCGGTGGCTGCGAAGCCTCACCACCGTCTCCTGTTGGCCCGTGGTTTCCTCCATCCTCCTCCACCTCTCCACGTCCGTGCTCCACCGCGCCAGCAGCACGGGCTCGGGCGCAACCTTCGGGGCCGTGGCGTCCTCGCTGCTGTTGTGCGTGCTGGCCTTTGCCACGCCCAGGATTGCCTCCGCGCTGGTCGGGGGTGTGGGCAACCTCCTTGGCGAAGGGGCCGCCGCGGCCCTGCGCGTTGCCGGCGGGGCGGCCGCCGCAGGGGTGTTACCGTGAGTCCGCTTCCCAGGCCGCCGGAAGCGGGCCCCACGGTCGTCCGCGCCTCCGGGGCGCGGACACCTGCCGGCCCGGCAGCGGTCTGGGCAGCCATGGCGCGGCAAGCCCAGTGGAAGAGTTGGGCCCTCGTCCTGGCCTTCTCCCTGTGTGCGCTCCAGGGGCTGGTCATGCTTAAGCTTGCCCGCAAGGAGCCAGACATCGTGCTCATCGCGCCCGATGGCAGGAGCACCTACGTCAACCGCAGCGTGGCGGGGGATGCGCTCGTCCGCTTCCTCGAGGAACAGCGTCAGCTGCCGAACGACGTCACCATCTTTCATTTCACCCGGGACTTCCTTCAGCACTTTTTCGCCATCGACTCGCTGAGCTACGCCTCCTCCTTCGCCGAGGCGCTCGGAATGTTGTCGGCGGGCTTCCGCGAGCGCGTGGCACGCGAGGCCGCGGCTTCCAGGGTGCTGGAGGCGGTCCGGGCGACTCACAGCCGAGCCACCCTCACGTTCGAGAGTCTCGACCTCGTGGAGCGGACGACGGAGGCCCTTCACCTCCGGGCCGTGCTTCTCCGAAGAACCGAGAGCTTCAGCGAGGGAGCCCTGGTGTCCTTCGACCGTCTCGAGGTGGACCTCTACGAGTCGGTGGTTCCACGCACCGCCGCCCACCCGGATGGGCTCGTCATTGGCCAATTCACCAGCCGGTCCGAGAAGGTGGACCCAAGCAGCGCCTCGGAGCCATCCGCCCATGCGCCTTAGCGTCCTTGGTACCGCTGCGCTGCTCGCCGTGCTGGCCGGTACCGGGGCCCCGGCGACGCCCCGGAAGGACTCCGATGCGGTCGTCACCAGCGGCAAGCGGGCCCTCAAACGTCGGAGCCTCGTGGTGACGGATGCCAACTTCAACGAGGTGCAGGTGGTGCACGTCGCCGCCGGAGTGCCGACGACGCTCAGCTTCCGCCAGCCGCTCCGGGCCGAAAGCGTCATCCTGGCAGACGTCACCAACGCCTTTCTCCCGGTGAAGGCCACGGAGAGCAGCATCGTCCTCATCCCCAAGTGGGACCTGGGCCAGCGTTCGATGACCACCCTCACCGTCACGCTCGCCGATGGCACCATCCTGCCCCTGCTTCTCACCACCGTCTCCGGAGAAGCCGACATCGGCGTGGACATCTCTGTCGCCCTCGTCCAACAGGCGCCACCGGAGTCGGCCACTGTCCTCAAGGCCTCGCTTCTGGAACTGCGCAGCGAGCTCGACGAGTGCCGCGCCGACCAGGGCACCGCCGGCATTGCGAAGCTGGCCAGTCTCGTCCTGCAACAGGACCTGTCGCGCCCGCAGGTCTTCGAACGACACGAATTGCACCGGCGCGACAAGCAGGAGCGTCTTCTGGTGGACGTGCGGGCCGCCTACCGGATTTTCGGACACACCTACCTGGTGGTCACCCTGGAAAACCGTGACCCCTCCCGCGCCTGGGTGCTCGACCGTCCGGAGCTCAGCGTCACGGGCGGCAGCCAGTCCATCGACGTCTCGGTGACGGCCTTCCGGATGGACACCACGGCCATCGCCCCCAACGACACGGGAAAGCTGGTGGTGGTTTTCCAGACGCCACCCCAGGGCAGTGGCAACAGCTTGAGTCTTCAACTCCTCGAAAAGAATGGGAGCCGGCACCTCCGGCTCGACGGCCTGTCGCTTTGAGGCGGCACCCAGGCACTGCGGGAGGGACAGGTTTCCATGTACGACGACATCGACCCCCGAAACCTCCCGGCTGGAACGCTGGTGGACGGTTACACCGTGCTCGGCAAGCTCGGCGGCGGCGGGATGGGGGAAATCTACCGGGTGCAGCGGGGCCGGGAGGTCTTCGCCCTGAAGGTGCAGGGGGAGCGCCTCAGCGAGGCCATGGACCCACTGAAGCGTGAAGAGTTGGAGGCGCGGTCTCGCCGCGAGGCTGCCGTCCTGCTGAGCCTCACCCACCCCAACATTCTGGCCATCATCGGCAGTGGCCGTTGGCCAGACAAAGGCGGCTACCTCTACCTCATCACCGAATTGGTGGCCGGCGAGCCGCTGGACCGCTGGCACGAGCGCCGGGGGCCATCGCTGCGGCAGCTGGCACGCGTCTTCCAGCGCGTCGCGGACGCGCTCGACTACATGCACCGCGCGGGCATCTACCACCGGGACTTGAAGGACCCCAACGTCCTGGTGCGGGACGATGGGACGCCCGTCGTCATCGACCTCGGCATCGCGCGGTCTCCGGCCGCGTACACGCTCACGCGTGTCGGCACCGTCATCGGTACCACGACGCACCTCTCCCCGGGCGTCTGCCGGTACCTGGTCGGGGAGAAGTCCCACGCCTACCGCTTCGGCGCGCACGACGACCTGCATGCGCTCGGCTTCATGCTGTACGAGAGGCTCACCGGAACGGCGCCCTTCCGCCAGCGCAGCGACGTCGAGTGGCCCGAGTTCGACTACTACCACCAGGTGATGGAGCACGTACCTCCCGCGCCGAGAGCCCTGTGGCCCGCGGTCCCAGAGCAACTGTCGGCGCTCACCATGCGCCTGCTCGCCAAGACGCCCGAGGCTGGTGTCCGCGACGCGGCCGCGCTGCGGGACGAACTCGACGCCACCTTGCGGGCCGCCCCGGCCTTTTGGGATGAACCGTTCGCTGTCCCGCGTGGCGTCCAGAGAACGGACTTGCCGCGCAGCGCTCCGGTGAGGCTGCCCATGCCGGACAGTGTCGAGCGGCCTCCCGCCGAAAAAGGCAACGGCGGTGCTGGCAGCACGGACCAAGCCATCCAGGCGCTGCAGACGGGAGTGTCCGTGCCGCCCCCGCCACCGCCCGACTTCCGGCCCCCCACGCGCGAAGGGCCCCCACCCTTCGTCCCTCCGGAAGCCGCCCCGGAAAAACCGGCCCCTACCCGCTTGAGTGCCTTCAACGACACCGCCCTCCGCAAGGTGGCCGAGCACCTGCAGCCCGCGTCGCGTCCCAAGCGGCGCCTGGGAGCGCTGGGCCTCACCCTGGCCGGGGCGACGCTCCTCACCGGGGGAGCGTTCGTCGCGAAGTCACTCGCGGACCGCCCCCGCGCGGCGCCGAAGAGCCTGCTCGAAAGGTACCGGGAGGACCTCGCCAAGGAGACAACGGCAGAAGAGCGCTCGGCTCCCGCAACCCAGGTCTCCGTCGGCCCCGCCCTGCCGGCGCCCGCCCCCTCGGTGCTGCCCACGGCCCCGCCTGTGTCGTCCCCGTCCGGGGGCGAGACGTTGTCCCCCCCGCTGCCCGGGGGGCCAAGCAGCGCCCCGTCACCGAGTGACGCGAAGGCCATCCAGGCCGAACTCGAGCGTGCCTACGGCGCGCGGCGTCCCACCCTGCCCGGCAAGCCGCCGCCGCCGAGTCCGGGCAAGCCCAGCTGGGTGAAGGGCGTCGAGGTGGTCGACGCCAAGCCAGCGGTCGCTGGCGAGCGGAAATTCGGAGGCCGGTACGGTGACCACCTGCGGCTAGAATTGCGCAGCAACCTCGACAGCCGGTTGTGTGGCTCGGGCGCCGTGGAGGCTGTCCTTGTCCGCCCCTATGTCGTCAATGGGGAGGTGGTGCTCCCCAACCGGACACTGGCCTACGGCCAATGCACGGCCCAGGGCGGCCGTTTCCTCGTCAGTTTCCAGCGCCTCCGTCTGCCCGACGGGACCGAGGTGCACTTTGACGGGGTGGCCATGGACGTTGCGGACGGCAAGCCTGGCCTGTTGGCCAACCGTCGCCTTGGCGGGGCGAGTACCGGGCAGGACACGGTCACCGGCGCCGTCCTGCGGGGAGCCGCGTCGACGGCCCTGGCCAGCGCCACCGCTGACGGTAGTCTGGGCGGTCAGTTAGCCAATGGCGCTGGACAAACCGCCCTCAATGCGCCCGCAGCGACCGCAGCGGAGGCCGAAGCCGCCATTCTCCTCGATGCCGGCGCAGGCATTGACGTCTTCGTTCGCCAGCGTTTCTGAGGCGGCGTCGCGCCAGCCCGGAACTCGTGCCGCTCACCTGTCTTCGAGGCTGTTCGGCCCCGTGGGGCGCAAGCGAAGTCTCAGCCCGCGATGACGGTGACGACGGCCTCGCCGTAGATGGCGGGGTAGCATTCAGAGTGGCCCGCACATGCAAGGTCCCGACAGTCGACGGTGCCTTATTCAAGCCGCTGCTGTCGATGGTGCCGCCGGGTGGCCCTTCGTCGACGGACCAGGTCACGGCCGTAGTCGTCGTGCCTTGCACGGAGGCACTGAATTGGTAGTTGTTGAGGACAACGACGTTGAGCGCGGGGTTCGCGACACCACGACGGACCGCAGCGTGACCTGGATGCTGAAGGTGGGGGTGCTGGTGAGTCCACCCTCCGGGGACGTTGCGGTGAGGGTTTCCACAACGGGCGGGCCCGGCACCGCCAGCGACGCCATCCCCACGCTGAACGTAGTGGGCTAGGAGGCCGAGCCTTCACAAAATAGACGGAAGTCGGGAAGGGGAGCTGATGATGACCATCGGCGGACCAACCACCGTCCCGTTGGGCCCTGTCCCTGCGACGCTAACGTTCCCGTTCAGCGTGCTGGGACCAGTCCCGAAAATGTAGACAGGGACACCAGCCACATTCGGGACTACTTGCACAAGGGTGAGTGAAATGATGAGGCAAGCGTGCAGCCAGCGTCCACTTTCCCGGGCAGTCACACTGTGGGTGACGCTGGCCGTAATGCTGCCTTCGGCGTTGCTCGCGGTCACCGTGTAGATGGCCGTCGCGGCGACGGCGGTCGGGGTGCCGGTGATGACGCCGGTCGTCGGGCTCAGTCTGAAGCCGGCTGGCAGTGCCGGCGACACCAAGTAGGAGGTGGGGGTTCCGCCGGTGGGTGGGCATATTCGCCACGATGGGTATCCCTTGCGAGAACACCGCTGGATTGGTCGAGTCAGCGCGGCCGGCCGGCGCCGCGTCGTTGACGGTGATGGTGAGGCAGGCCGTGCCCGCGGCGTTGCTCGCAGTGAGGTGTGCCTTGCCGTCGCGGTGACCGAGGTCGGGTGCCTTAATTACCGCTGGTGGAGCTGAGGCTCAGACCCGCTGGCAGCGCCGGTGACGCCGCGTAAAAAGGGTGTTCCACCGCTGTACGTCGGCACATTCGGCGCGATGGCCGTGCCCTTCGTGTACACCGCTGGATTGGTGGAGTACGCGAGGTTGCTCGGCGCCTGGACGGAGGACTGCGTAGGTGGCCTCACACGGAGCGAGGCGGCGCGGTTGTTGAACTCGTCGATGAGGTAGACGTCTCCTACAGTCGAAGCAGAGACAAGGCGTGCGTTGCCGGTGCTGGTGATGCGCGGGTAGAGGTACAGCCACCATGGGCTGAGCCCGGGGCCAAAGGCCAGTACGCCGACGCCCAGGGGAGCGCCCGACAGCAGCACAGCGAAGGTCCCGTCGGCTCCCGAATAGACACTTCGTGCCACCACGGAGTCCTCCGTCGCATCCGCCGAGTCGTACAGGCCGGCGATGGGCGAGGTGACGTCGGGAATGTCGACGGAAGTGACGCCCGCGTCGTTGAGCGAGGACGGGTACAGCGACCAGAGGTCGAAGGTGGTGTTGGGGGGCGAGTTGGTCAGGGTGACGACCCGGCCGTCCGCCAGCACGCCCACCACCTCGCGCTGCACCAGCCGTGGCGTCCCGAGCGGTGCGGTGTAGGCACCCAGAATGGTGCTCTGGCCATTGGCTGGGCCGGAGCCGACGCGAAGGATGGGGTACTCCGTCGTTCCCGTGACGTCGCAACTGGAGACGAGCTGGACAACGAAGGTTCCGTCGCCAACCGCGAGAAGCCTGCCAATTTTCGAGACGGCGCACGCCCGCAGGAGGCCGTTGGGGTCGAAGACTGGCCCAAAGCTGATGGCCCCCTGCGTGAGGTCCACCAAGTTCCAACTGGCTCCGCATACTGCGACGTTGGGCGAGAGGTAGAAGCCTCCAGCGCCCGCCACGACGCCAGCATCAGGCCCTCCAAAGACTTTGCCGGTGGCCAGCGCGGTGACCGGCGTCAGCTGCGGCGTCACGCAGATGAGGGCCTCTGGCGGCGCCGCGGAGCACACCTGCGCCGTATCCTGCAGACACAAGAGGTCCGGCCCGCCGTCCCCTCCCGTGACCGACGTCAACGGCGGATTGGGCAGCGCCACAGGCAACGTGCCGGTAACGACAGGCCCCGCGGCGGGCGGCGGGGGCGCCAGTAGGAGGTTGGAAGTCTTGCCCGTGAACTGGAAGAAGAGGGTCTGGCCCTGCGCATTCAACCCGCGCGCCAGGTAGCCACCGTCCAGGCCACCAATGGTGGCGACGTCGAAGCCGTAAAACGTCCCATCCGCAGAGGAGAGGACGCCGGGAATCCACTGCGCGGTGGCGCCGCCTCCGGCACTGGTGGCCAACGGCAACACCACGCCGCCGTTCAGCCCGCTGCCGAACGCCACCGGTTCGGCCGCCCAGTTGATGGGACTGCTGGCCGCGGGTTGGCCCGGGATGTAGCGGTCCCATACAAGGCGCGACAAGCCGACGCTCAAGTCGACGGCGGTGGTGTTCCCATTGAGTCCCGTCGCGTCGACGGTGAGACGCACCACATCGTCCGTGTCCGTCAGGACCTCGATGGGAACCGGCTGCCCTCCATCGTAGTTGTCAATCCCGATGCCTGGCGTGCTGTTGAAGAAGGCCTCGTAGGTGGGCGGGCCGCCGTCCGGATTTGGAATGGACGTGATGCGGTCCGCCGGCGCCCCGGCCAAGAGGACGACCGGGAAGGCGCTCAGAGGATGCTGCGGGTCCGTTGGCGTCACCAGCACGACGAAGGGCGACTTGGGCTGTGCGGCGGGTGGGTAGACGACCGAGATGGCGGGGCCCGTCGCGTCGAGAAACACCTGGAGGTTTTCCCCCGCGTCGGCGCCGGCCGTCGTCACGGCCTGGACGCTCAGCTGAAGGATGGGATTGCCAGCGTCGGGGTTAGGCAACGTCAGGCCTTGGCAGACGGAGAAGTCCACCAGCGCGACGAAGGGAGGCGACCCCCATGCGTAGGCCTGGCGTGCTCCACCGTCGAGCGGCCCGCAGAGAAGCGCGACGCTGTTGACGCCGTTGACCGAGTCCGCCTGCACCGACACCTCCCCCGTCAGTGCAATGGTGTCCCCCGCCTTGGGGGCCAGGACCTTCAGCGACGGCGGTGGGGGGTTGGGCGGGACGGTCGGTATGCTCAAGTCCCAACACCCGGCGCTCGCCACCAGCGCCAGTGCGGCCGCGAGGAGTCCTCTGCGCCCCCAGGCCTCCTTCGGTCGACCGTGCACCGGCATGCCTCCCCCTCCCGCGCTGCCGAGGCTACCTCCAAAGACGGCGCAGCGTCCCGTGCAACTGCTGGACGCTTGCCGCGCCACCACGGGGTGGGTGGGCGTGGACTCTGCCCCGCCCGCGCCGCCTGCCCCCCCCCCAGCAACGTCGTTGAAACCAGCGGCACCCGGACAGCACCGTGTTCCGCGGTGAACGAGCCGAGGGTGGCGGGTAGGCCCCGTGGCGTGTGCGCTCCTGGCCGGAACTCCCGGTGGCCTTGGGCGGACCTGGTCACTACAGTTTTCGAGTAAGCGCGACGGAGGCATCCGCCTGGCGGACGAAGAGCGACGTGCGGGCGGAGCGGCCGCCTCTTGGGCAAGGGCTGGTGCCATGATGGACATCGCCATTCTGGGTGCGGGGGGGCGGCGGCGGCTATTACGGGGGAATGCTCGCGCGCTCGGGCCACGACGTCCGCGTGTGGGCGCGGGGCGACAATCTAGACGCGCTGCGCCGGCGGGGCCTGGAAGTCCGCACCCCCGAGGAGAGCTTCACTGTTGGCGTGACGGCCACGGACGAAGCTGAAGGCCTCGGGCGGGTGGACTTGGCCGTCGTTGCGGTGAAGAGCTACTCGCTACCCGACGTCGCCGACGCCGCACGAAGCGTGGCACGCCAGGGCGCCACCGTCCTTCCACTGCTCAACGGCGTGGACGTCGCCGAGCAACTGGTTTCGTTGGGGGTCCCCCGGGAGGCGCTGGTCGGCGGGTTGACGATTTAGCGCAGAGCCGGGTGGCGCCCGGCGTGGTGCAGCGCAAGAGTCCCTATGCGACCATCGTCCTCGGGGAGCTGAGCGGAGGAACAAGTCCACGTGCCCAGCAACTGGTCGCCGCCCTGCGCGGTGCCCGGGTGGATGCGCGCGAGACGGACCAGGTAGAAGTCGACCTCTGGCAGAAATTCGTCTTCATCGCGTCGCTCGCGGCCGTCTGCGGCCTGGCGCGGTCGCCGATTGGCGCGGTCCGCTCCACGAGCCGGGGAGCCGACTTCAATGCCACCGCGGTAAGCGAGGCCGTGTCCGTCGCGCGCGCGCGTGGCGTCCGTCTCCCGGAGGACCAGGCGGCACGCACCGTGGCGATGATTCAAGGCCTCCCTGCGCAGATGCGTCCCAGCTTCCTCGTCGACCTCGAGCGCGGCGGCCCGACGGAATTGGAGGCGCTGATGGGCGCGGTGGCACGCATGGGCCAGGCCCTCGGCGTCTCGACACCCCTGCACACCGCTGCGGCCGCGGCGCTGTCGGCCAGCCTCGCCAACGCGCCCACGGCGTTGGCGACAGGGGGGCTAGCCTCGGCACCTCAAACCTGACGGGGCCGGACAGTGCGGATGCTCCGCTGGGACACCCGGATGGACGCGCGGCTTTCTCAGTCGGAGCGTTGCAAACTTCTGTCCGGCTGGTGTCCTTTGAGAACGAAAGAGAGGCTGCCCTGTCCCTATGCGTAGTGTCCGCATTTTCGCCTAGGTGGCCGCCGCCGGCGTGCTTTCTGGGCGATTACCTCGCCGGCGCCGTGAGCGGCGTCGCGTTCGACACCGGGCCCTCCGGGCTCGGGAGTCGCACCATCACCATCCCCACCACTGCGACGCCCGGCACCGTCATCCCGTATTTCTGCACGGTGCACCGCTCGATGATGGGCCAGGGCATGGTCACTGTCGTCGCCCAGTGAAGGGCTGACGACAAGGCTGTCCTAGAAGGTGCAGCTGAGGATAAGGGTCGGCTGCCAGGGCGGGTCCCAGGTGGCGAAGCCGTACAAGACGGCCGCCAGCAGCTTGAAGTGCTTCTTGGGCTCGGTCAGCAAAAGGCTCGGGCCCAGTTGCGCCACCGGGTGCAGCTCGCTCGTCCCGTGGCTGTCGAAGCCCAGCACGGCTTCAACCCCCACCCGGAAGATGTCCTTCACCAGTTCATAGTTGAGCCCGAAGTCCGCCTTCAGCTCGTAGTCGATGCCGCTCGTGTGGTCGTAGAAAATATTGCGCTCGACGCCGAGGTTGACCGCCAAGAGCAGCTTGGGCGTGAACACCGTCCCGCCAAGCAGGAGCCGGAACTCCGCCCGCGGTGAGTTGTAGTAGAGGCTGCTCAGCTCGAAATAAAGCGTCGGGTTCCCCCAGATTTGGTCCCAGTAGTTTCCGATGGCGACGCGCAGCTCGGCCGCAATGCCGGTGTGGCCGCCGGGCGCCACCACGTAACCTCCCGTCGAGTTCTGGTTGAATTCGTAGTTGAGGTAGATGTCTAGCTGGAGGTGCGGGACGAGCCCTATCTCCACCTCCGTCTGGAAATACTGGTCGTCCTGGTAGGGGCCAGGACGCCCTTTGGGCGCTCCGAAATAGCCCGTCCACCACTGCTCGACGGTGTACTTGCCAGGGTCGAGCACCCACATCCGCGCATTGGTGAATTCCCTGTCCTGCGTGAAGCCTGGCGACGGAACGTAGCTGATGACGCGTGTTGCGTAGTCCGCTCCGGTGTCGTCCTTGGAGGGAGGCTCCTCGGCGACGCCACCGTCTGGCCCGACCGGTTGGTAGCGCGGGGCCGCCTGGCCCGGACCAGCTGAGTACCCGCCTGCGGATTGCGCCAGCACGCGCGAGACCGGCAAGAGGAGGAGCGCGACGGCGAGCAAACGCACGGTTGGAGGATTGATGACACAGCGGCGGGCGCCTGTGCATCAAGCAATTGGGCCCGCCCCTGCGTCATACCGGTGGTTTCGTGTACGCCTTCCTGGCGCACACGACAGTCTCAGTGTGGGTGCCCGGCACACCTGACGCACGCCCGGACTGCGAGGGAGCGCGTCCTTACCTCCGGCCCCGTCACCGCTCCTGGTGCAGGCCGACGACGTTTCCCTCGGTGTCCTTAAAGATGGCGATGAAGCCGGGCTCGCCGATGTCCACCCTGGGAGCAATGACCACGCCCCCCCGCCCTGGCGATGCGCTGGACGCAGGTGTCGAGCTGCCCGCGCGCGTTCAAGTAGAGGAGCGCCCCTTCCGCGGACGGCGTGCGCCGGGCGTCCTGCACCAGGGCCCCGCCGGTGGATTTGTCGGCGAAGGGGAAGCCGGCCATCGGCACGCCGCCGAAGACCTCTCGCTTCAGGGACACCCCGAGCACCGTCTCGTAGAAGCGGACAGCACGGTCAAGGTCGGCGGTGGGGATTTCAAACCAGTCGAGGGGACGAGCCATGGCGTTCTCTCCGCAAGCGCTCCACTGGGGGAACCGAAATGGCGCCCACCTCTTCTCGGAACGCACATGGGACACTGGCTTGAGTCGCTGTCAGGTGTGTGTCAGGTTTCTTCATGAATGAGACGCCAGTCCCGTCTCTTTGCCCTCGCCGAGCACCTGCGCGCCCGTAGGACGGGGGTGAACGCGTCCGAGTTGGCGGAGCGCTTTGGGGTCGCCGTTCGCACCATCTACCGAGACCTGGACGCGCTCCGAGAAGCAGAACTCCCGGTGTCGGCGGAGCACGGCCGCGGCGGGGGCTACACGCTGGATAGGACCTACTCCCTGCCCCCGGTGAATTTTACCGCGCGAGAGCCGCCCTCTTCTCCGCCCTAGGCCGGTGGGCCATCGACGCGCGGCTGGTGCCCTTCACCCCGGACGCTGGGTTCAGCCCTCGACAAGGTGCGGGGCGCCCTGGCGGCCTCAGCCCAGCGGGAGCTCCTGACGTTGCTGCAGGAGCTCACCTTCGTGGGGATTCCGGCACACCCGGCAGCTCCCGGCGTCCGGGAGGCCGTCGAGGACGCCTGGTTCGAGCGCAGGCCCGTGCGCCTGCAGTACCGCGCCGCGGATGGCACTGCGTCCCAGCGCACCGTCCTCGTGCGGGGACTGACCATGGAGCGCTCGCTGACGCTGCTCCACTGTGAGGGACTCGACCGGGGCGAGCGTCGGTCCCTCCGCCTCGACAGGATTGTGCAGGCCGCCGTGGAAGCCGGCCCGCGGCGGTTTCGCTCCACCGACCGCTCGGATGTGTGAACGGCGGAACGCATCTCGCGGACCGGCACAGCACGCCCGTCAGCGCCGTGGCTGGACGGCTAGCCTTTTGCTCAAGTCCGCCCTCGCACGTGACGCTTGACGCGTCACCTATTTGAGACCATTATAAGACTCTAGGTGGTATGGGGAGGGCGCCCATGCGAGCGGGATTGTGGAGGAGGGTTGCCGCCGCTGGCGCGATGGTTCTCGCCGGGCTGGTCGCGGCGCAGTGCGGGGGTGGCGAGCCCCCCATCCGTCTCGCGCCAGGAAACCCGGACGGCGGACTCGACATCTCCGGGTACGCCGTGAAGGGCCCCATCTCCGGTGGCACCGTCACGGCTTACCGGTTGCTCCCGGACATGTCCCGGGGCGAACAACTCGCCAGCACCACCACCGACTCGAGTGGCTTCTTCGGGCTCTCCCTGCCCGCTTTCACAGGGGACGTCCTTCTCGTCGTCAACGGCGGGAGCTACCTTGAGGAGGCCCTTGTCGACGCGGACGCTGGCGTGCCGGGACCGACACTCACCGTCAACGTCGACTTCGTGGGCATCTTCCTCACTTACCAACCCGGGCAACCCGCCACGGCCAACATCACCCCCATCTCGCACCTGGCCTATTCGCTGGCCCGCTACCACGTCCGGAATCTCGGCGAGCCGTTGGCAAAGGCCGTCAGCGACGCCTTCACACACCTGGGCAGTCACTTCGGCAACGTCCCCGGCGTCGCGACGGACCTCGACTGGCGCACCGTTGTCCCGACTACCCTCGGGGCCGGGGACGGCGCGCAACTGACGGCTGCGCAGCGGGCTGCGCTGGTGCTCGCCGGCCTGTCCGAAGTCGCCGCCACCATCTCCAGCCGTGCCGCCATCTCCCCCGGAGGCCCGGTCAACGCCCTGTCGCTGCTGACGGCCCTGGCCGAGGACCTCGAAGCGGACGGCCTCTTCGACGGCCTGGGCACGGGAGGCCGTCAGCTGCTGCTTCCCGCGGGTGGTTCCGTCCGCCCCACCGGCCCAACTGCAACCGCGCTCGATGGGTCAACCGTCCGTCTTGCACTCGCCTCGGCCATTGCCACCTTTGTCCGGTCTGGCAGCAACACCAGCAGCATCACCATCCCCGACGTCGCCGCCGTCACAGGCGCCCTAAGCGCCGATTCGGACACCTACCTCTTCAAGTCCCCTGGGACGCCTTTCGACGTCACACCGCCGAAGGTCACGGTCGTGTCGGCGCCGCCGCCCTACACCAACGAAAACGCGGTGAGCTTCTCGGTCGCGGCAAATGCAGGACCGAATTCGACCGGCGTTAAGGCGGTCATCGCGAAAACTGGCGACGGGACTGAACTCACCGGAGTCAATACGACAGGGAACGTGTGGACGTTTTCCAACGTCCTTGCTGGCGGCGCTCAGCCGTACTTCGAGGTCTGGGCAATCGACAACACCAACAACTCGGGCGAGCAATTCCCCGTTGGGGACTACCACCTGCGCCTGCCGTGTCTCCAGGACCAGGTCGCTCCCACCATTGTTCAGGACTTCAGCGTGCCGAGTTACCTCGATGAGCGCACGATGCAGCTCGCGAGCAATGCCGTTCCCGCTCAGTTCACTTGGCCAGCGAGCCTTCCAAGGGCTGTTGGGCCTGGTCCCGAAGCTGCCGTGTGGAAGAGTTCGGTCCGACTCTCGTGGGGAACAGCTCAGCCGACGGGGGAAAGCCTAGAGAGCCCCAATTCGAACAACGTGCCGTTCATCCAAATCGGTATTCCGTTTGAGGCAACCACCGATGCTCCCATCGCCTCGGTCGCGTACAGCATCGCTGTCCAAGGCGGAGCCACCTCGAGAGGTTCGCTCATCGCCGCCCAAAAAATGCCTCAGGGCACCGTCTATTACTACCTCCCTTTGAGCCAAGAGACGATGCCTGACCTCGCTCACTCGTCCGTTAGCCCGCTCACGTTCAAAATTTCGATCACTGTGACGGACGCTGCAGGCAACGCAACCACGAACACGCTCGAGGACGCGACGAGCGGAGACTTTCTCTTTCACGTGATTGGCCCGCCATTCTACGTGGAACAGGACACAGCCTACCCAGACGCCGGCGACACGAAGTCCGTCTACCCATTCGCCCTGGCCAACGGCACGTACCCGAGCAAGTTCGCTGGGGACAATGGCCGGGAGATTGCCCGGCAGGTACGCTTCGTCGTCTACAACCCCTACCCTGTCGCGGTGCCGTTCAGCACGGCCGTCCCGAGCTACCTGACCACGGGCTCGGAGGAGTGGGACGACTCCGTCTGGACCACTGGCAGCGTCGTCTGGGACGTGACTTCCCTCTGCGCCGCCGGGCCTCCCTGCGACCCCCAAGCGACGCAACCCCAGCCTTACGTGACGACGCTCGGCAGCATGACCTACTCCTGCGAGGCCGCGAGCAGTCCCCAGAGTCAGAGCAACCCGCCCGCTGCCGTCTTCACCAGCCCCACGGGGGAACTCTCGGCCTGGCAATTCGGAGCGGAGGGGTTGCCTCCGGGCGGCTACAACGACCGAGTCGTGATTCCGGCTGCGCAGGGGAGTACCGCGGGAGCCATCGTCGTCTACGCCGGGCGCCCCTGGAGCTCTTTCGGCCTGCCCGCCTACTCCTTTGGCACCGACTCGAACCCCGACGGCGTCCTGCGCTTTTACCGCTTCATCCAGGACCTCTGGCAGCGCGGCGCGAGCCAGGGGACGGTCACCTGCAACTGCAGCATGGCGCCCCCAGTCTGTCAGCACGGAAGGCTGTACCAATTCCCGCAGCTGCGTTGGACCAAGGTCCTGAGTTCCGCGAGCGAGTCCTTTTCGGGCACGTGGACGTACCAGAGCTACGCGCCGCTCACGCCCACGACGGACCTCGGGGATGGAGCACCGCGCTCCATCGGCGTCACTGGGGACGCGAGCTACTGAAAAGTGCTGAACGAGGAAGGCCTGTGCACTGGACTGCGCGTCGGGGATGGGGACGAGAGAGAGTCGAGCGGTCGAAGGGGCTGCCAGGCCAGGGCACTCGCTGCCGCATGATGTTGGTAGTCGCAGGGCTTCTGAGCGCTGCGCCGGCACAGGCTGACCGCGGGGCGCTGAGCCTCGACGTCGGCGCGGGTGCAGCCGGGCTCAACCTTCCGGCCCCGTACGCCACCGGCGGTGGCAATACGGTTGGCGTCGGCTTCGAGACGATGGTGGGCCTCCGCTATGCCCTCACCAATGCGCTCGAGTTCACGGCCGCGGCGTATTTCGAACCGAACGTCACCTATGTCCACGACGGCGTCGGCGTTCAGGTGCCTGGCAACGCACGGCCTCTCCCTGGAACGGTGACGAACTCGCTGTACTTCGTCGGGGCTGTCGGAGGGCTGCGCTACGTCGGCGGCTCGGTGTGGAAGCTGGTGGTTGGGCTGGAGGCGGGTTGGTGCCACCGCGTCTACACGGGGGTGCGCTTCGACGGGAGCGCGAGCTTTCCGCTGCCGAGCTTCAGCACCAACAACTTCGTGCTGCAGCCCCTCCTCGGAGTGGAGTGGGCGTTCGCCGACCACTGGAGCGCGTCCCTCATTCCACGCTTCATGGTCCTCATCGGACCCGACGCGACTCTGGGAGCATCACTCTTGCTGTCCATCTCTTACAGCTGGTTCCTCTAGGTGCTGGGCGGAAGCAAACGGGCAGGCAGTCTGGGGCGGCTGGTCGCGCGTCCACTTTGCCGGTCAACACTCGCCCTCGCGCTGCTCATGGTGGCACCGATTGGCAGCGCACAGCCTCGCCCGGGAAGCGCTCGACCCATGGGGTGTTCCGGCTACCAGGGCGAAATTGCGGCGGCCGTCCTCGACGCGGCAGCTGTCTGGCCGGTGCCGGCGTCTCTCATCCGGGCGGTCATCCTACGGGAAAGTGCCTTCAACCCAGGCGCTCTGTCGCCGGCCGGGGCCATTGGCTTGATGCAGGTGTTGCCGTCCAATGCCCGCCGCCTCGGAATGACTCCCCAAGGGCTGTGGAATCCCGCGAGCAACATCCTCGCTGGGACGCGCATGCTGGCCGTCCTCCTCCAGCATTACCAGGGCGACGTCATCTCGGCCCTGGTGGCCTACAACGCACGTGCGCGCCGCCCATTTGCGCCGCTTCCCGAAAACCTGGAGACCCCCGGCTACGTCCGCGGCGTCTTACGCTCGTGGTCGGCTTTTCAGCGCTGCGAGGCGCAGGCCCGGGCGGCGCGTGCGCAGTCGGACCTTGGCGTTGGGGATCGCACGGACTCGTAAGGCAGATGAAGAAATAGCTACGGACACTCGCTCTGGGCCACCATGGTGCACGTGCCCGGGCTGGTGATGCAGCCCGGCTCCGTCGTCGGGGTCGCGCCACAGCAGGCCGTGAAGGCGGCCTGGATGGGGCAGCTCCAAGAGCCCGAAGTCCCATTCCAGGTGTAGCAACAGATGTAGCTGTTCGAGGTGCTGTTGCTGCACCCGGCGGCGAATGCAGCTGCAACCAGTGCTGCGAGTCCCAGGCGGCACACATGCGTCTTCTCCCTCCCGGACGCAGAGCCTACTTGCCTCGGCGCCGCATCCACAGCCAAAGCCCACCTTCGTGCGCTGTGACGACTGGGTAACAGTCCCTACGGCTTCTCCAGGCTCACGCGGACCAGCACCAACTCGGAGCCGAAGGGACCATTGCCGTTCGGGCGGGAGTAGCTGACGTACAGCACCTGACCATTGCCCTCGGCAAGCTCGGCGTGCACCTGCGCGTCGTAGCTGATGCCACCCAGGCCCCGCCTGTCCGCCGTGAAGAGACGGGTGGAATCAGACCAGGGGCCGACGAACTCCGGCGCCGTCCGTACCAGCACGTCATTGGACAAGGGAGCCGAGTAGATGGCCGTCCACCGCCCGAGGTAGCTGTTGTACTGCACCGAAAGGATGGAGGCGGCGTCGAGCACTGGCCACGTTGCGTGGACGCTGCACGGACCCGAACGGCTCCCTATTCCGTCCGCCTGCGAAACAGCCAGGCTGCGACCGTGAGTGTCACCACGGCGATGAAGAACAACGGAACGGTACTCTTGACGACTTCGGCGAAGGGCATCGCCTTGAGGAACACGCCACGGGTGACGACCAGGAAGTAGCGCAGCGGGTTGACGGTGGTGAGGGGCTGAAGCCAGGGCGGCATGTTCTCGATGGGAGTGGCGAAGCCCGACAGGAGCGTCGCGGGCGCGAGAAACAGAAACGCCCCGAGAATGGCTTGCTGCTGTGTGGCGCACAGCGAGGAGATGAACAGGCCGATGCCCGCAACCGCGGCCAGGAAGAAAAGCGCGCTCCCATAAAGAAGCAGAAGCGAGCCCCGGAGCGGGACGCTGAAAATGAGAACAGTGGCAAGCACGTACAGGGTGATGTGCGCCAGTCCAATCAGCATCGGTGGAATCAGCTTCCCCAGAAGGATTTCGGGCGTCCGCAGCGGGGCCACCATGAGCTGGTCGAAAGTTCCAAGCTCGCGTTCGCGCGCGACGGACAGCGCAGTCACAATCAACCCGATGAGTTGGGCCACGATGGCGATGAGGCCGGGCACGGTGAACCAGGTGAACGTCAGGTTAGGGTTGAACCAGTTTCGCGGGACGACGCGCGGGGTGCTCGCCACGCGGTGAGAGCGCTCGTTTTCGTCAGCGACATAGGTGTTCACAATCGTGCCGAGGTACCCATTCACGATTTGCGCCGCGTTCGACCGGCGTCCGTCGAGCATGAACTGGACGCTGGCTGGACGCCCGGCCACCAGGTCCCGCGAGAAGGATGGGCCGATGTGGACGGCGCAGATAGCCTGTTGTTGGTCGATCGCTTTCTGGAGCGCCTTGGGGTCATGCACGGCGAGCACTGACCGGAAGGTGGGAGACCCCTCGATGCGGCGAACGAGTTCCAGCCCTGACGCGCCCTCGTCGCGGTTGAGCACTACGAGGTCGACATTCTTCACCTCGAGCGTGGCCGCGAACGCAAAGACGACGAGCTGCACCACGGGAGGACCCACCAGGATGAAACGGCTTCGTGGGTCGCGAAGCACCACCAGCAACTCCTTGACGATGAGCGCGAGGAGCCGGGCCCACATCACGCCACCCGCTTCCTGGTCGTGCGCACGGCCAGGGCAAGGAACACCACGCCAAACAAGCTCATCGCCCCGACGTCGCGGAGGAAGAGCGGCCAGATGTCGCCCGCGACGAACACCGTCTGCAGACTCGGAATCAGCCACCGGCCTGGCACGAGGTTCGTAATCCACTGAATCACCCGGGGCATGGATGAAATCTCGAAGAGAAAGCCGGAGAGCAGAAACGTCGGCAAGAAGGCGGAGAGCAGCGCGAGCTGAGAGGCGAGAAACTGATTCTTGGTCGCCGCCGAGATGAGCAGCCCCTGACCGAGGGCCGGCAGGAGGAACGCTGCCGAGATGACGTACAGCGCAAGGACAGAGCCTCGGAACGGAACGTCGAACAACCACACCGCAACCAGCGCGCACAGGCTCATCGAGGCAAGGCCGAGAACGAAATACGGGATGATTTTCCCGAGAAGCAGTTCAATGGCTGTGACGGGCGTCGCCATCATCGCCTCCATGGTTCCGCGCTCCCACTCGCGCGCCACGACGAGCGAAGTGAGCAGCGTTCCGACCAGGGCCATGACGATGGCGATGGAGCCAGGGACCAGGAAGAAGCGACTCGAGAGCTCCGGGTTAAACCAGAAGCGCTCCTCCGAGCCAGAGGGACTCCTGACGCGCCCTGCCTCAACGGCTCGAGCCCGGGTCCAGACCCCCACGACGCCCTGCGCGTAGCCTTGCACTAGGGCAGCCGTGTTCGGGTCCGAACCGTCGACGATGACCTGCACCGCCGGCGTGGCAGAACGCTTCCACAGGTCCGCGTCAAAGCTCGCCGGGATGACGATGATGCCGCGCAGTTGGCCCGAGGTCAGGGGCTGCTCTAGCTCCCGACGGTCCGTTGCGACGTCCACCTCGAAGTACGGTGAGGCCTGGAAGGCCGCCAGGAGCCCGCGCGCCGAGGGAGTAGACCGCTCGATGGCCACCCCAATCCGCGTCCGCGTCGTGTCGAGCGACACGCCGTACCCGAACAAGAACAGCAAGATGAGTGGGAGGACGAACGCGATGAGGATGCTGCTCGGGTCCCGGAAAATCTGCCGCACCTCCTTCCGGATGAGCGCCAAGATGCGCCGCGCGCGCGCCCTGGCCGAATACGGACGCTCGCTCGACGAGGGCATCATGCGGCGACCTGCGTCCTGTCGTATGCCTCGACGAGCGCCACGAAAGCGTCCTCCATCGTGGGCTCGGGGCGGTCCTTGGTGACTGCCCTCGCCTTCAGCTCGTCCGGGGATCCGAGCGCGATCGAGCGCCCCCGGTAGATGAGTGAGATTCGGTCGCAGTACTCGGCCTCCTCCATGAAGTGCGTCGTCACCACGGCGGCGACCCCCTTTTCGACGAGGCCGTTGATGTGGCACCAGAACTCGCGGCGTGTGATGGGGTCGACCCCCGACGTCGGCTCGTCGAGAAACAACGCCTCGGGTTCGTGCATCACCGCACAGGCCAGGGCGAGCCGCTGCTTGAAGCCCAGCGGGAGTTCCCTGGATGCCATGTCCAGGTGGGCGCTGAGCGCGAAGACGTCAATCATCTGCTCGATTTGCTGGCGCTTCCGCGCACCGCTCAGCCCGTACACGCCGGCAAAGAAGCGGAGGTTCTGCCGTGCGCTCAGGTCCCCATAGAGCGAGAACTTCTGTGCCATGTACCCGAGTCGCCCACGGGCGCCCGCGGTGTCGCGCCGCAGGTCGATGCCCGCCACGCGGCCCTCACCGGAGGTGGGCTTGAGCAGCCCACACAGCATCCGGAACGTCGTCGACTTGCCGGCGCCGTTGGGACCGAGAAGCCCGAAAATCTCGCCGCGCGAGACATTGAAGGAAATCTCCGACGCCGCGGTGAAGTCTCCAAAACGCTTGGTGAGCGCGCGCGCCTCGATGACGTTCTCTCCTCGCCCGGGAATGGCCCGTACGCCTTCCGCCAGCTTGGACTCGCCGCCCGGGCCTCCCCCCAGGATGTCGATGAAGGAGTCTTCGAAGCGAGGTGACGCCGGAAGGAGTCTGGCGTGCGGTCCCGCTTCCCTGGGCACCGAAGGTACGTGCTGGGCGTCGCGCGCGACGACGCGAATCGCGCGTCCCTGCACCACGCCGTCGATGACTTCGGGGAGCGCGAGCGTCGCTGCCAGGGCCGGCCGACGTCTTCCTTCGATGTCGACCATCCGGAACACGCGCCCCTCTGTCCGGCGGGTCAGCTCCCGTGGAGGGCCGTCGAAGAGCAGCTTGCCGGCGTTCATCAGCAGAACGCGGTCGCACGCCTCGGCCTCATCGAGGTAGGCGGTGGACCACACCACTCCAACCCCCTCGTCCCTCAGGCCGCGCACCATGCGCCAGAGCTCGCGGCGTGAGATGGGGTCCACTCCCACGGTGGGCTCATCGAGCAGCAGAAGGCGTGGCTTGCGTATGAGCGCACAGGCAAGGCCGAGCTTCTGCTTCATGCCCCCGGACAGCTTGCCCGCGGGGCGAGTCTTGAAGCTGCGCAGGTCGGTGAATGCGAGCAGCTCCTCGAAGACGTCCGCCCGTTGCGCAGTGGGCAGCGCACGCAGGTCTGCGTACAGCGTCAGGTTCTCCTCGACAGTCAGGTCCTCGTAGAGGCCAAAGCGCTGCGGCATGTACCCGATGGCGGTGTGGATGGAGGCAGACTGGGTGGCCGGGTTGAAGCCCAGCACGTCCAGCGAGCCATGTTCGGCCGTCACCAGTCCGGCCATGAGACGAATCAGCGTGGTCTTGCCCGCACCGTCGGGTCCGACCAGGCCGGTGATGGCGCCTGCGGAGACGCTGCCCGACACGGCATCGAGCGCGGGGGGCGCGTCACCGAAACGCTTGGTCACCGCGTGCAACCGGACGAGAGTTTTGCTCATGCGCCCGGTCCGCTGGTTTGAATGTGGACCGTGACGGGCATGCCCTGATGCAATCCCGCGTCTGGTTCATCGACGATGATGCGCAGCCGGTAGACGAGGTCCGTGCGCAGCTGGGAAGTCTCGACGGACTTGGGCGTGAACTCCGCCGTTGGAGAAATGAACCCGAGGTGCCCGCGCACTGGGCGCGAGGGCGCCGTGTCTGAAGTAACGGAGACTTCCATTCCAAGGCGAAGCTTCCCCAGTTGCGGCTCGGCAACGTATGCGCGCACCCACACCGACTGCGTGAGCGAGAGGACA
Source organism: Myxococcaceae bacterium (assembly GCA_017881265.1). Taxonomy (GTDB): domain Bacteria; phylum Myxococcota; class Myxococcia; order Myxococcales; family Myxococcaceae; genus JADGRA01. Next base: position 62,070 of record JADGRA010000068.1, read on the forward strand.
CAGACGACGTCGCTGGGCGAGACGATGGCGCCCGGCTCCCGCACGCGCGAAATGACGACACCGTCCGAGGGCGCGACCAAACGTGTGTCCCCAAGAGAGGTCTGTGCAGCGTTCAGTCTCGCCCGAGTCGCTTGGAGCATCGCCCTGCCGGCCGAGATGTCCTCGGAGCGGAAGCCCTGGACGAGGAGCCGATGCTCCTCGGACGCCGAGGCCAGGCGCGCATCCGCCACCCGGCTCGCCGCGACGGCGTCGTCGTAGGTCGAAGGGGGCATGGCACCGGAGTCGAGAAGCATCTGCGCGCGTTTCAGGGCGGTCCGAGCGTTTTGCTGGGAGGCCGAGGCCTCGTCCACCGCAGCGCGTGCCCTGGCAATTTCCGGTGCGCGGTTGCCGCCGAGGAGCTTCTGGAGATTGGCGTCCTGCGCGGCAACGTCCGCCTCGGCGACGTGTAACTCGTCCTCGAATGGCTGCGCATCCAGAGAGGCCATCAGCGCCCCGGCACGGACCGCCTGTCCCTCCTCGAGGTCCACCGTCTTGAGCCGTCCTGCGACCCGAAATCCGAGCTCGACCTGGCGCACGTCGACGTTCCCGTACAGCGTCAGTGAATTCGGGGGCGCGCTCCGGGCGACGAGGCGCCCGGACAGCACCAGCCAGGTGCCGATACCGACCGCTATGACGACGAGCGCCAGGATGGCACCAGTCTTGGGCGAAGGCTTCATGACGTGCCTTTCGAGAGGACAGTCGACGACTCTGTGTTGGCAAGACCTACGGAAGTCGACAGCGCCAGCACCGCCAGAATAGGAAGGAACTGCTGTCAAACGTGGTTTCCGTTCCTTAGGCGGATATGACCTGGCGCGTCGACAACCTGCCGCACGCCTGGCGACCGGTGCTGTGGCTGGGAGGGACGCTTGGGGCGGGCCTCCTCGCCCTGTTGTGGGGGCTCCTCAAACTCACCGTGCGAGTTCGGCACGCCGGTCGGCCGGGCGATGATGTGGCAGTCTCAAGCATTGAGTGCGCCTGGCACGAGTTCCTGCTTCCGTACTTTCTCGTCCGGATGCCGTACCCAAGGCCCTACGTCTGGATGAATCACCCAGCATGGTTCATGAAGCCCATTCACGTTCTGCTCGGCTGGATGGGCGTGCAGGAGTTGATTCTCGGTTCCTCCGGGCACGGCGGTCGCGCGGCGCTCGCCGCCCTCATTCCGAGCGTCAGGGCGGGTAAGCCTACCTTCCTCAATCCGGATGGGCCCTACGGTCCGGCCCACCGGGTGAAGGATGGGGTGCTCGACCTCTCAGTAGCGACCGGCGTGCGTGTACTCGCCATGCGCTTCGAGCACTCGGCGGCCATTCGCTTGCCGACCTGGGACCGGAAGCTCATCCCCCTGCCGTTCAGTCGCGTCGAGGTCTTCTACACGACCATTGACGCCGTGCGGCCCGACACACGCGACAGTTCTCGAGCGGCAATTGGCCGAGCGCTCGGCGGTTCCCCGTGACCAACGTGCAGTTCGAGAGCAATCGAGCCAGGTCGGCTGTTTCTCGCCTGGCATCGCGACGGCCTGATGATGAGGGTCGGTTTGTCCACCGGGTCGGCAGTCCAAAGCCTTAGCGATGCGGCTGTCGGTCCCGACTCTTACGGCTTGATGGTCCAGTCGATCTCATAGTTGATGATGGGCTCGAACCGCACGCCCTTCGACCGCATGAGGGTGCCCTCCGCTTTCATCTCTGCGAGCGACGTCATCTGCTCGGCGTGCTCAAGCGTGTCCCAAACACTGGCATTGATGATGGCGCTGGCCGCCCGGTTGGTGCCTGCGTAGTAGTGCAGGCACCCGGGAAGCGCCCGAATCGCTGGAACGAGGCGCGCGCCGCCTTCCCGCAGCGTCCTCTCGATTTCCTCATACTGACTGGCCTCGAAGTGGGCCGTTGATACGCGAACAATCATTGCTGGTTCTCCCATGAGTTGGAGGGAAGTCCTTTGGAACGAGTCGGCCGTGAGCCGCCGCTGAGCCACTCCTCTGGAGCCTCCTGACGTCCCCTGACGTCGACGGAAGAGAGGGAATCCCGGGCTTCGTCGTTCGCGCCGGCTATAGACCATCTCGCCTGGGCGAGAACAGCCCCGGGCGACGCATTCACCGAGCAGAGACACGCGCGAGCTGAGCTTCATCCGTTCGAGTGAACACCTGGTGAGGCGCGAGTATGGTGTGAGAGGCGCCGCGGTTACCTGCCCACGACTTCGGCCAAGAAATGCATGGTTCGCCCCCGCCCAAAGAACCGTCGTGCGAAAAGCTCCCTCAGCGCTCGTCAGCTCTCTCTAGGAATGTGCGTCGTCGCGTTTCTCGTCGGATGCAACTCGTTTACCCAGACGGCACCCGACGCGGGCGTCCCGGGAAGTGACGGGGGGCCGAACGCTGGAACGGTTCCACTCGTCAAGAGCCTCGTCGTCGCCGGCGATCCAGACGAGGGATTAGGCATTTTCGATCCGTCCATCGTCTACGCCCTCGGGAGCGACGGAGGCTTCCTTGTCTACAGCGTGGTCCCGGACGCGCTACACGTGCATGCCCGCATGGGGACGTCGAGTGACCAAGGGCGAAGCTGGTCCTACGTGGGGGAGGTCAACGAAGCACCGGAAGCTTCGGTGAACACCTCAGACCTGTCAGTCTGCGGGCAGCCGACTTGCTTCGGAACCCTCATCCGTGAGGTCCCGTCGCTCGTCGTGGATCTGGATGATGTGCCCAGTCGCCGGTTCAAAGTATTTACGCACACGTATTTCACAGATGGGGCGATGGGCATGCACCGGGACATTGGGTACATCGAGCTTGAGACGTCACCCGGTCCGGGCGGTCCGTGGACGCAGACGCCGCTCCTCGGCTGGAACGGGTCATCCCCGCTCTCATCGACCGGCGTCGCGCAGAATGCCTCGACGGACCCGGCCCTGTCTGGTCTCAGTCACTGCATCACGTTGACTGAGCCTGGGGCACTGTTTCGTTCCTTGCCGACCGGTGATGTGATTGACCTCGCTCTCGGCTGCGCATTTGTTTACAACGGCGAGATTGCAATCGAGATCGACTTGATTCGTTCGACCGACCACGCTGCGAGTTTCACGTTTGTCGCGACGCTTCTATCGGCCAACGACGCTTTGGCGTTGGGCTCGGCACGTCCTCAAATCAGCGCTCCGGATTTATTTCAGGTCGGAGCCAAAACGTACTTGTTCGCGACTCCGGGCGGGCCAGTGCAATATCCGGGCGGAGGCGTTGGAACCGATTACCGCGGCTGCCTCACGATGGAGATTTTGGACCTCGATGCAGGGACATTGGCCCGCACCGGCGGAAGACCGGTGGTTGTTTCCTCATTCTTGGGAGCCTCGCTGCAGTTCGTAGGAGCGTGCTCGGCAGCAGAGGGTGCTCCAGAGCTGGGCGTCGCCGGAGACGTTCTAGCGACCTCCCCGCCGTTCTTCGGAATATTTGCGACACATCGCCCAGCCCCTTGAGAAGGCGCCACTGACCTCAAGCAGCGGAGGCCCGCAGCAAACGAGCTTCCTTGGAGCGAGCGGGTCGGTCAGGCGACCAGCGGCTCGGGACGGCTGTCAGCTTGGTCGAGGCTTACCTCAATCGTGTCGCCCATATCCTTGACGACGTTCATTGAAGAAGCCCGGAGCAACCGGCGCATCCCTTGATTCGCTGCCATCACCTCTGCGCGAAACGAACGGATGCCTGACCGGAGCGCAAGGGCAACAAGCTCGTCTCGCAAGAGGCTCCCAAGGCCGCGCCTCTGTAGGCTGTCGGCCACGACAAAGGAAACCTCTGCCGTGTCATGCGCGTGCTCGAGTCGGATGTACCGACCGACGCCTACGATGCGCCGACCAATCCAAGCGACGACCGCCACGTGGTCCAAGCCATCAGCGGAGACCAAGTACTTCCACTGCGCTTCGGAAAGGTCGGTGACGATTCCGTGAAAGCGGAGGTAACGCGACTCCGCGGAGAGCGACTGCACGAAGGCGCGCAGTGCGGCAACGTCCGTGCCGCGGACTTGTCGCAGCGTGACTCGTGTCCCATCTCGAATTCGCGCCTTGCGCGACACAGCACTCCGCCGAAACAGGAACATGGGACCCTCGAGGACCATCGTGACGCAGTGCATTATCACTGCGGGCCGACGTGCGGGCCATCTGAAGTGCAAGTATCTGGAGTTGCAGATAGTTTCGCCTTCCCCGGGGCGCTGAGAAGGCGCGGCAAGTTCTCCCTACTCGGGTCGAAGGCAGGGGGAGGCGGGAGGATGAGGAGACTCCCGGGGCGAGGTGGTTGGTGAACGGAGTTCGTCCTCCGACGGATCGCGGCAGGTGCAGCGGCACCCTGAAGCGTCGAGGCTTCGAAGGAAACGAGGTGGGCCCGATGCCTTCGCTGCCAAGCCGTGAACTTCATTCTGATAGCGGTGGCCGGGTGAGTCGATCGCCAGGTTAGCAGTGCCCGCAATGGGGGCGATCAGTTTGACTTTCGGTAATGTCATGGCTGGGTGCGAAGCAGGGTCCCGGGAGGTGTCAATGCCGGCCCCGTATTCGATAGACCTTCGCCTTCGCGTCATCGCGGCTTGCAAGCGCGGCGTCTTCACCGAGCTGGAGGTCGCCGAGACTTTCAACATCGGCGAAGCCACCGTCCGCCGATGGAAGCGCCGAG
>JADGRA010000069.1 GCA_017881265.1 Myxococcaceae bacterium
CTCGGCGCTTCCATCGGCGGACGGTGGCTTCGCCGATGTTGAAAGTCTCGGCGACCTCCAGCTCGGTGAAGACGCCGCGCTTGCAAGCCGCGATGACGCGAAGGCGAAGGTCTATCGAATACGGGGCTGGCATTCACACCTCCCGGGACCCTGCTTCGCACCCAGCCATGACATTACCGAACTGATCGCCCCCATTGCGGGCACTGCTAACCTGGCGATCGACTCACCCGGCCACCGCTATGAGTGCTCGCAGTGCCTCCCGGCAAGTGTGGAAGTAGCCCAGGTGACGCGTGCCCACCCCGGTGCCGCCTTTGGAAGTGACGCGACGAGTCCGAAAGGCGGGCAGTCTCCGACCCACCCGCGACGAAATGACCCACCCGACCCGGAGAGGGTTTCGGGGGTTAGCCCTGGTGTCGAGAATGCATTGTTCGCAGGAGCCGTTGCGAAAAAGAGGAGAGGCGTCAATGCAGGACGCAGCCCGACAGACCCTTTCGGACGAAGCCTCCTCGGAGGCTTTGGAACAGCTGGCCTCGCTCGGAGAGCCCATGGACCCGACGGCAATGCTCAGCACGCCCGAAGTGACGCAGGCTGTGCGTTTGGCCGCCGCCGCTGTCGTGCATTCAGACCTGGAACGTTACGACGGTTTGCAAGGCGTCATGGTCGGGCGGGCCTACAGTATCGCCTACCAAGAGCTCTCCCGGTACGACGCGAAGGACGGTCCACTGTTGGGCTGGCTCTCGCGGAGGGTCCAGGACGGCCTCGTGCAGGACTTTGCGTAACGGCGCTTCCTCGCGCTTGGGTACTGGCAGCACTGAATGTCGTTCCGAACGTACCGCTGGGAGCCTCTGGGAGGCCACGGGAGCGTCTCGCCGGAGGGCGAAGGGTAGCCAAGACCCGGTGTGTACGTTCAAGAGTTTCCCAAGCTCGGGGTCGAGGGTTCGAATCCCTTGCGCCGCTCATCGTCTTACCCGCCGTGCTGGCTACTTTCCTCATCCGAGCGTCATTAACGGCTCATGCGGCGCGGCGATAGTCATGGTGAAGCCCATTGAGGATCGGAATCGCGATGATGCCGCCGGCACACTGTGGCAATCGAGGAACCGGCTGCTCTTGGTCGATGCCCTGATGCGGCCGAGCTCCATTGTAGAAGCGCACGAATTCGGCGACTAGGCTTCGTAGGTGCGGCTCGTTGAATATGAGCACGTGGTCGAGCAGCTCACGACGGAGGGTGCCGACGAAACGCTCCGCGAAAGCGTTCATGTTCGGCGCCGAGGGAGCCGACCGCACGACGGACGCCCCGGTGCCTTGGAAAGCCCTGACGAAGCAGCGGCCGAACTTCGCGTCACGGTCGCAGACCAGCACCTCGGGTGCGCTCTCTAAAGTCGCGTTCCTCGCTTGCTGTGCGCACCAGTCGTCGGTGGGACTGTATGTCACGGCGGCGCGAATGACTTTCCGGCGACTTAGGTCGAGGAAGAAGAAAACAAACACTTGGCGAAACCGCGCGTCGTACGTCTGCACGAAGTCGCAAGCCCACGTGACATGGTTGCTGATGAAGGTCGCCCAGCGCTGCCCGTCTCCGGGCGGCCGCCTCTTCATGTACCGTTGAATGGTTCGCTTCGTAACCTGGATTCCTAGCTTGAGGAGTTCGCCCCGAATTCGCTCCGCGCCCCAGCGGGGATTGGTCGAGTTCACTTCGCGGATGAGGGCCGCGAGGCCCGTCGGCTTCCGGCCTCCTGGATGGGAGCGCCATCGCCAGAAGAGGCGGAAACCTTGTCTGTGCCACCGCAGCACCGTTGCCGGCTGGACCAGCGTCACCGCTGTTCGCCACGTCCCGGTCCACCTCGCCAGGACGGCGATGGTCCACCGCTGCGCGGGCGACCAACGCACGCGCTTACCCCTGAGCCGACACTTCGCCACCACCAACTGTTGCCTGAGGAGTTCGTTCTCTGCGACGAGCGACGCGCGCGACTGGAGCAGTCCCACCACGAATCGGCACAGGGCACCAAGCATCATCGCTGTAGGCTACCAGTCTGAACTCCGAAGCTCGGAGGTCTACGCACCGAACCCTGGCGACGCCGAGAACCACGCGAGGATGGAGAAAGTAGCCAGCACGGGTCAGCCACTTCACTCACGCTTAGGAAGCGGTTGGGAGAGCCAGCAACAATCGCCGGGCATTGTTCCAGACCTTGCAGCACTAATGCAGCAAAAGAGAGCGTAACCGATGTGACAGATGGATCCGTTGGACGCTTTTGAGGGTTAGAGGCTCCTCCAGCCTTGTAAGAATTACCGACGGTTAGCATGGGTTGGGAATGCTCGAGAACCGCTGGAGTCGGAGCTTCAACGCCTGTCACGCCGGAGGTCATGGGTTCAAGTCCCGGACTCCTCGCTTCCAAGTAGTTGAAAATCCGGCACCGCATCGGCTCGGTTCTGCGGCTTCACCAAAGCCTGGGCCGCTTCGAAGTGACGCGGCCCGCCCACCGATTCTAGCCTCGTCGGGGGTTCAGACAGGTCTCCGGGGCACGCACACCCAGCTCAATCAGTAACCATCGACATCGATGATCGCCTGGGCAAAGGCCCGCGGGGCTTCCTGCGGAAGGTTGTGGCCGACGCCGCCGGTGATGAGCCGGTAGTCATACTTGCCGGAGAACTTGTTGCGATAGGCTGTGCTGGGCGCGTGGATTGCCCCGTTGGAGTCGCCTTCCATGGTGATGGCCGGCACGGTGACGACAGGAAGCGCGGCCAGCCGCTTTTCGAGGTCGTCATATTTCCGCTCACCATCCGCTAGGCCGAGCCGCCAGCGATAATCGTGCATCACGATGTCAACATGGTCCGGGTTGTTGAAGGAAGCTGCAGAGCGGTTGTACGTGGCATCGTCGAAATTCCACTTCGGCGAAGCCTGGTGCCAGATGAACTTATTGAACTCGTCGAGGTATTTCGCATAGCCGGCCTTGCCGACTTCAGTGGCGAAATAGTACTGGTACCAAAATGCGGATGCAGCCTGGGGCGGCAACGGTGTCTGGTTGCCCGCAGGACTGCTAATCAGATAGCCGCTGACGGAAACGATTGCCTTGACGCGTTCTGGCCATAGTACTGCCATGACGTCGGCAGTCCGCGCCCCCCAATCAAAGCCGGCTATGATTGCTTTCTTGATCTGAAGAGCATCCATAAAAGCGATGATGTCTAAGGCGACGGCTGATTGCTGAGCATTCCGGAAGGTGTCGGTCGACTTGAAACGTGTCGTTCCATAGCCCCGCAAGTACGGAACGAGGACCCTGTAGCCTTTAGCGGCCAACAGGGGCGCGACGTCGACGAAGCTATAAATGTCGTAGGGCCATCCGTGCAGGAGGATTACTGGAGGCCCATCGGTTGGACCAACTTCGGCATAGCCAACATTCAACAGACCGGCGTCGATTTGCTTTATTGAGCCGAAGGATGTGTTTGTCCCCGGCTTCGCCGGAGACAAGCTTTTCGGCGCACTAGGCTGCGCGGTCGACGATGGCATCGCGCTGAACTGGAGGGCGGCAATAGTCACCGCGGCGGCCCCAAGGAGTCGACGGCGATGATGGTTGTGTTCGACGAAGAATCTTAGCGAATTCATTTGTGACCTCGTTGGTTCGATGGTTATCTGCGAGGTGCGCTGACGTCGAGTGGGTATGACCAGCCTCCTTTCGGGAGCTTCATGGCACTAGGGGCGCTGCTCTCGTTGAACGCGAGCGCGAGGAGCATCCAAGCCCCGATTTTGCTACGCGCCGGCGTGGAGGAGCTGAAACAGGCGCGCTTCTCGCAGGCTCCCCATCGGGTATGGTTAGGACCTCGGCTCGCCCATCTTCAGAATGAAGTACCGCTCCGAAAGCCAAGCTTAGCGGACCGTCAATCAAGGGTCTGCGGGGGCCCTCACATCGGTCATTCTAGGGTGGCATGTTCAAGCGCCTCGTAATAGGACTTTCCCGCGAGGCTGGCCTGCTCGCTCGTCTGCTTGTCGACTGGCTTTTGTCGCCGCTACCGAATTTGCGCGGTGGTGCGTCGAAAGCCCGATTCGTTCGCCGAGAATCCGCCACGGATCCGCCACGGATCCGCCACGGATCCGCCACGGATCCGCCACGACTGGTGCAAACTGCGGGGTTCCCGGGTGGACTCATGGGGAGTCGACGAATAGCAAAAATCTGATTAATTTCAGATCGTTTGAGCGGAAATCGATGTGCGGTCGGAGGTTACAAGATATACTCTGGACGCCTTCAAGTCCCGTACTCCTCGCTTCGAGAATCTCCCAAGGGTCAGGTGGCTTGCACGCTCATGAGCATTCGCGTCAGGCCCTTGTTTCAGGGGTCCGGTGTACCTAGTTTTTGAAAGTTTCAGACCAGCGACGGGGCGCTCAAAAGAGCGTACTCGCAGCTGAAAACTGAATAGGCGGCGAATTCCGGTGGCCCGCCGCGGAAGGAACGCCAATGACGAAGGTCCAGAGAACGCTCATCGCAGTCGCCTTCCTCGCCGGCACTGGATGCGCGACGGTCCAGGAACCACGGCTTCAGTTTCCAGCGATTGTTGATCCTCCCAGGCAAGAGCACCACGTCGGCAAGGTGATTTTTGTTGAACTCGTGACGCCAGACCTTGCTGCCTCAAAGCAGTTCTATGCGGCACTGTTCGGCTGGACATTCCGCGATGTTCAAGCCGGTACGAGACACTACGCCGAGGCATCTCTCGGTGGTCACCCTATCGCAGGACTCTTTCACAAGGATTTACCGGAAGGAGAGCATCGACAGCCGGCGTGGCTGACCTATATCTCCACGCGTGATGTCGACGCGGCAACCAAGATAGCCCTGGAACGAGGCGCCAAGGTCTTGTTCGAGCCCCACACGCTCCCTGACCGTGGGCGGGAAGCTGTGTTCGCGGATCCGCAGGGGGCCGTCTTTGTGGCTCTCGCCTCGAGTAGCGGCGATCCACCCGAGGTCCTGGCCGCCCCCGGAGACTGGATTTGGAGCTCGCTCATCACGAGCGATCCGAAAGCCGCCGCTTCCTTCTACCAGGCACTATTCGCTTACGAAGTCTTCGATTTGCCCGCTGTCGCAGGTGCACAGCATCTCATGCTGGCATCCGACAACTATGCTCGCGCGAGCGGCAATACGTTGCCTGCCACCGGGCCAGCCTTCCATCCCTACTGGCTCAACTACGTACGCGTCGAGGATGCGGTCAAGATGGCCGCGAAGGTCGTGGCGCTCGGTGGCCGCGTGCTGGTCGAGCCGCGGGTTGATCGTCATGGCAGCATGGTTGCAGTGGTCGCCGATCCCCAGGGCGCACCCTTCGGACTGCTTGAATGGCAGGAAACCCAGACCAAAGCGGTGACCAAATGAAGAAGCGACTGTGGTTCGCCTTCGCCTTCGGGGTTGTTCTGCTCACGGCCACGTCGTCCGGCTGCGCCGTAACTGGCGGCGGATATGGGTACGACGCGCAGTACTACCAACGCGGCGGTTACAACTACGGTGGCTGGGCACCTAACTACGTGGTGGCGCCTGTTCGCGTCGAGCGTCGCGAGGACGACCACCACGACGAACACGGTGGTGGCCGCCCGGTACCGTCCATTCCGTCGGATTCACGCTCTCGTGGCTCGCACGAGCATTGAGGTCTGCTCGCCCACACCTCGCCACAGGATGAAGACCACCAACGTCGGGACGCATCCGGTGACACCTCGTCATGGGATGCAAGCTACCCGGCTCCGACTGGCCCTGGCCGAGCTGCACGGCGACCACGCGGCCGTGACGGCCCAACTCGAGGGGCTGCTCGCCCTGGGCCTGCCTGCGATGGGTGGAAGCATGCGGTGAACCTGGCGACCACAGCAGCCGACCCGGAGGGTAGCTGTTGATTGGGGGCTCGACTCTCCGAGGCTTCCGCGGGCCAGCTTCCCAAGCTCGGCGTCGGAGGGTTGAACCCCTTCCGGTTGTCGAGCACAAAGGACTTCATCGCCCACCAGCACGTCGCGGTACTCGCCACCAAAGTGAGTCTGCTCATCCGTGAGGATTTACATCCTGCCGTGCAGTACCTCCTGCTCGACGCGGCGACGGAAATCCATGGAGGACCTCCCTTTTTCAGCATGCTGGGCAGTTTCCAGCCGGTGAGCCCATGGATGTCCCGCTCAGTTCCGATGCGCAGCATTTCTACAAGTCAGGACTGCCCTTTCTCTACCGGTACTTCCCGTTTTGGTTGGCAGTCTTGGTGAAGCGCCTTGTCATCTTGCTGATTCCCGTAGCCGGTCTCCTCTGCCCCATGTTTCGAGTGCTCCCGGCGGTTTACTTCGGCGCCATGCAGCGGCGGATACTCCTGCTGTACAGGGAGCTGAAGCTGGTGGAACGGGAACTCGACGAGCAGCCCACTCGTGAGAACGGAGCGAACTTAGTCGCGCAAGTCGATCAGCTGGAGCAAAGAGCGAACCGGTTGCGTGTCCCGCTAACGCTCAGTCAAAATCTCTATCAGCTCAAGACGCACATCAATTTAGTTCGGGGACGAATTGCTGGAAACGGTGCCGAGGTTCGGCCTCCGAGCGATTGAGGCTCCAGGGCCACGGGCCCTCCCCGTCAAGACCACCAGCCGGTGTTCGACGTAACCGGTGAGTCACTGCGCGGCTGGGCAACTGTCTTCATGGGACTTCTTGGGCTCAAGGCGTGGCTGGCGCAGGCTGCCGCTGGTTGTCGGCCACGGCAAGTGCCGCTCGCGCGCAAGAATACCCGGCCCGCATGAAGTGCGGCCACCGGGAGCGATCAACGAAGGTCTCGTAGAAATGAGCGCCTCGGACCTCGGCGTAAGGCACCGGATGCAGCAGCACGAGGCGCTCTCCGGCAAGCAACGCCTGCTCTCGAGCGAGGGCTACCATCCCCGACCACCGCAGCTGCCCGCTGGCCCGAAGGATTGCGAAGGATCGTTGATGCCACCCCGTGACGTTCTCTCCCTCAAAGCCTTCCGGCAGGTAGCAGTTGAGGCCCACAACGAGGTCCGGGTCGTGGGCCAGGACGGGACGCACGGGGAAGATGTTAACGATGCCGCCGTCGCCGTAAAGGTGCTCACCGACCCGAACCGGCTCGACGAAGATGGGAATGGCCACGGCCACCCGCATTGCCACGGCAACCGGCAGGTCTGGTGTTGTCTGCGTTCCGAAGATTTCCACCCGGTTCAGGTCCACGTTCCACGCCGGCATCGAGAACGGGACTGTGGTCTCCCCGAGCCGAACGTCGCCGATCAGCGAGCGCAGCGAGCGCTCAAGGGCGTCGCCTCGCAAGAGGCCCGCCCAGCCACCGAGCGCGCGGCCCGCCGAACGAACTAGGGACTTCCAGTCCGGATCGACGTAGCCGCGCCGAGGTAGCGACAGCCAGAAGCGCGCGATGGCGGCCGAGTCAAGTCCGCAGGCCCACAAAGCAGCGAACAATCCGGAGCCGGAACTGGCGGCGATGGCGGTCGGGCGAATTCCGGCCTCCTCGAAGACGCGCTGCACGCCAACGACGGACGCAGTGGCGCCGCTGCCCCCCGAGACAACTAGGCCCATTTTCAGACGCCGCAGCGCGGGGAGGTCCAACGGCGCGAAGGCCGGGAAGGGGTCGGTCTCTAGGACGGGCTCCCGGTCGGTGGGCAGCGGAAACAGCGTCCGCCTCGCGACTGATAGGAAAGCAGAGTCCTCGCGCAGCGCCCGGAGCATGTCGGAGCCGACCGAGAGCGCATCGAAGACAGAGCGGAGGTTGTTCGGGTCGAGTACTCGGCCCACGAACCCCCTCGACCGTCGCTCGGCTGTCTCCCGCGCAACGCCTTTGCCGTCAGCATGCAAGTTCCTTGAAACCGACGCCGACGTCCTTCGAGGCGGTCTCGATCCCGAGCCTGAAGATTTCCCACTCTTCACTTCCCGCCCCCTCGAGCCTCGTCACGCTGGCTTGTGCAGCTAGGCGCTTCGCTTCAGCTTTCCTATCGCGCAAAGCGCGCGCCACCTAGGCTTTATAGACACCCGAGTCCATACATTCTTAGCTTCGAGATGGTGTTGGCACCCACTCCTGCACAAGGGCATTCCCGACGGGCAAAGCGAGAGAGTTCCGCTTGGATAGACACGGACGGCGAGGGTACCTCCGGCGATGGACAAGCTGGTTAACGGTGGCTAGGCGGAGATCGGGCCTTGCTCTGGTATCGCTCCGCCACGCTGCGCAGGGCCGGCAATCTGGTAGCGCGTGCCGGTTGTCCGCTGCCAGGCCACCCGCGCCCGCCAGCTCAGCCAGGCTTTGTTGAAAGCCACCACCTCGCGCGGATCGAAGTAGGGGTTCCTCAGCCCCCCCAGTGAGACCAGGGCCAGGACTTGCTCTGCCACGCTCACTGGACACCCCTCCAGGCGGACGAACGGCGCGTTGCGAGCGGCGTACATTTGACGGTGGACGTGGAGCATCTTCCGGTAGATGTCCTCTGCACGGGCATGGTGCGGGTCCTTAAGGTTCCGCTCGAGGTAGATGCTGGGCAGCTCCACGTCCTGGCCATGCAGTGTTCCCTTCCAGCGGGAACAGTCGCCGATGAAGACGACCTTCTCACCGGGTCCGGCGTCGATGGGGCCCTCGTAGGCGCCGAAGACAATGTGCAAACGAGGCATCTTGACGTCCGTCTCCTCGTCGAACAGCCGGAGAATCTCGATCGCTTCTTCGATGGCTCCGGGGCAGCCACCCCAGCAGTAGTCCGTGCGCTCGGGCTCGGGCGGCGGGCCGGCGTAGGCGGAGATTTTCGTGCCCTCGAAGTACTTCTCCACCCGAACCAGCCCCACCTCGAACCCGCGCGCCCGGGCCCGCGCCTCCTCGAGCGTGACGTCGCCCGAAATCTGGATGCGCCCGAGGTCGGTGGTTCCCAACCCCGCGTCCTCAGCCAGTCGGATGTGCTCCACGCTGCGAGGCTCCAGACCGAGAATTGCGCAGCAGACCGCGTCGAAGGCTACTTGGGCATCGCCGAGGATGACCAGGTTCAGAGGAAAGGGTTTGGGGGTAAGCATCCGCCCCTGGCCGGCGATGATGGCGTCGATGGCGATGAACTGCGCCTGGAGCACGTGGTGCAAGTCGACGATTTTCTCGCCCAGCCGGTGGTCGTGGTCGATGAGCCGGTGCCGGTCGTCCTGGAGCCCGATGTACGCCTTGAGGGAGAAGGTCACCGTGGTCCAGGGGTGGGCCTTGAATTTGGGCGTGTTGACGAAGAAGTCGGCGCGCGCGACCGGCTCGGGGACGAAGATCGCGTCCCGGAGCCGCCCGGGGTGCGTCAGGCGAACCTCCACTTGGGGCGCCTCCTCGAAGCAGTAACGCTTCACGCCCGGGAAGCGGGCAAGCATCCGGTCGAAGCCAGACTCGGAGTACGCGTGGCGCGTAGGCAGGGTGATGCCACAGCGCTCACCGACCGCCAGCTCGGAAATTTCCGTCCCACGATCCTGCATTGCTAGAAGAACACCCTCCTCGAACTCAGGCCGGGTGTGCGCATGGGGGAAGAGCTTCCCCGCGGCGACTAGGTTGGGCTTGACCAACGTACGGCCGCGCGGCTTCAGGCCAAGGGTGTCGAGACCCTCTCGGACCAGGGACCGGATCCGCTCCGGCTCGTAAGCATCACAGTGACGGAGGATGACGCGGGGGCGTTCCGGGATGCGCATGGGGAACCCTCCTGGCCAGACTCTAGCGCCAGGCGCCCCTTGTGCCTCCCGCCGTCGGGATGCTCGTCCTGCGCGCTCCAGTGAGTCCGGCTACTGCCAAGGCCCCGAGTGTGCGTTCAAGAGCCCCGCGCGAGCTTCCCAAGATCGGGGGGGGTGAAGGGGTCTGCGATCCCTCGGATACGCGGTCGTCGCGGACGACGCCGAGGCCGCGAAGCTTCTCGGCGAGCTGCGGCAGGATCCGCAATACGGGATCGGCCGCGAGGTGCCGAAAGACGAAATCCAACGGTTCTCGCCCGACCTGCTCGCGCGACGGTGGTCTTCGAGCCAGCGCCTGGTGCTCGGTTCGGCTCCGCGACCTCGGGCGATTTGGGTTCGAAGCCCGCCGACGCGCGACGGCACGGGTACTGGCCGACGCGGTACCGCGCGGTCTACCTCGCCTGGGGGCCGGGCATCCGGCCCGGGCGGACTCCAGAGATGTCGCTCAAAGGCGTCGCCGGGCGGATTGCCGCTCGCCTCGGCATCTCGTTCGAGCCGGGTGTTGCGAGGCAGCCGTCCGTTGCCGGAGGCACGCCCAGTGGATCGCGAGGCAGACTCGGACGTCCTGTTCGTAGCGCTTTTGCGAAGCGGACCAGTCTTTCGTAATTCGCTCGTTTCAGGACCGGGTCCTCGCCGGGGAGGACGAAGCACAACTCAGGGCTACCGCACGGGCGGCCAAAGCCACTCTGCATCGAGAGGTACCGCTCTCGTCTCGCGCACCGATCCGAGGACCCAAAGGGAAGCGCCATCCTGCGCGGCGTTTCCGCGTTGCGCACCTCAGCTTCGCAGCCACCGCTGTAGAGCTGCCACGCACCTCGGACAGTCGAAGAGCGCTCTCAGCATCACTTCGTCTCAATGTCATTCACGTATTTGAGCGACGGCCGCCTCGCGGCGAGCCTCCAGGCGAATGGTTTCTGCTGACGAACCTACCCATCGACTCACCCGAGGCGATCGCTTTCGCGGTGGATTGCTCTCGCGGGCGGTGGGTGATTGAGGAATTCTTCAAGGCACTGAAGACAGGCTGCCAGTACGAGCGACGGCAACTTGAGAGTGCTCACAGTCTTCTAAATGCCCTGGCCATCTTGGCCCAGGTGGCATGGCGGCTGCTGCTCCTGCGGCACTTGGCTCAGACCGATGAGAGGGCGCCAGCGACAGCAGCGCTCACGCCCAAACAGCTCGAGGTGTTACACGCTGTCGCGAAGAGACCCCTTCCTACGAAACCTATGGCACGCGAGGCGATGCTCGCCGTCGCGGCCTTGGGCGGGCACCTGAAGAGCAATGGGGACCCTGGCTGGCTCGTCCTTGGGCGGGGGCTACACGACCTCGTCCTCATGGAACTCGGCTGGCGGGGCAGGGAGGAGGCCGAGAAGTGATCAATCGTGAGAGGCGCACGCTATATCCGCCCGCGTCGCTGCCTGCGTGCGAGATGATGGCGCCGGCCTCGCCGGTACGGCCGGGGCGGGCGACAGTCCGTGGTTTCGCCACACGTTCTCGGACCGCAACTTTGCGTCCGAGCCGGAGCCCGGACCGCTGCGTGTCGAACGCCGATACCCGCCGCGCTGCGCCAGTTTAGAGCTGAGGGACCAAGTTCGTCCGGCCTTCATCGACGTTCAGAGGCAACGGATTGAGGCGGGAGGTGAATTGGCGAGGGGTTACGGGGAAAGTCGATAGCAACCAGCGCGACCCTCGAGACCTCAAATAGGACGTCGCCACGTGATTGTCATCGGCGGGCAGCCTTTGAGCGCTGGCGCCGGCTGCCCCCCGCGAAAACCCTTCGTTTCTTCTGCCGCAGGGGGAAAGCGACCCCTGTCGCGAACAGGGTCCTTTCTCTGGCAAGCTCCTAAACTTCCGTCTCAGCTGTACGGACTGTGAGGCCTTTGAAATCCATGGGCCGCCGATTCTCACTGGCCCAGGCCGCCTCCAGTTAGCCCAACCCTCCCGCGCTGGCTTGCGGCTTGCTTCCGGGTGAACGACTGTCTAGTTGTTAAGGGCGAGGCAAATTCAGCTGCGCCACGAAGCACAACGCGAAGAGCGATGGATTCGACGCTGACCCTCTGCGATCGGCTTGCCAACGTACGAGAATTGTATGTAGCGAACGCGTTGGGCCCTTGCTCCCCTGACCCACGACTGCACGCGAAGACTGTCGGGCGTGACCTAGCTCGACTGGGCTTGGGAAAGGGTGACCGGCTGGCGGTGGTGCTTCCAAACGGCCCTGACTTCGTTGCGACGTTCATCGCTTGTCTCCAGCACGGGATGACGTTCTTGCCCCTTCACCCGGGCATTTCGGACCATGACCTTGTGGACCGGTGTCGCGCAGCGAGCGTCACCGGGCTGCTGAGTACCCGGAAAGGTTTGCTCCGGGTTGCTCCAGGCGGCCCATTCCCTTCGCAGTCGACCGATGTTCCGGCCGTTATTTTCTTCACAAGCGGAAGCTCAGGAACTGCCCGGCCGGTGGCGCTCTCCGGGCAGGCCTTGCTGCACGTGGCGGACACCCACCACGCAGCATTGGGCTACGGCCCAGGCGATACCATCACCGGCTACCTTCCTTGGAGCCACACCTTCGGGTTCACCCTCGAGCTTCTGATGGGTCTCTTGTACCAGGGCCTGCTCCGTTCCGTTTCCGCCACGGCCTTCCCGGAGGTCTTCGACGCCCGGTCGGGTGATTGTCTTTTCACGGTCCCGCGAATGATTGAGCGTCTCTCCGACCGCGCCCTGCGCCACGTACGAGCGGGGATTGTGGGGGGTGCACCCATCCATGGGCGGGTCCGGCGGCGCCTGCAAGCGACTCGACTTCGCGTCGGCTACGGACAGTCGGAGTGCGGGCCAGGTGTGTCGCTCGGCGATGCGGGCGAGTGGGAGTTCGACGACTTCCTGGGCCGCGCCGTGGGGTGCGCGGTGACACTCCGCACTGACGCTGGCGAACGCGTTGGCGAGCTCTCTGTGCAAGGTCCCAATCTGGCGATGGGCTACGTGCAGGGCGACCATCTGATGCCGGTAGCCTCCCCGGATGGATGGCGCGCGACGGGAGACCTGGCAACACCGTCTGGCAATGGTTTCGTCTTTCAAGGGAGGAAAGACGAGCTCTTCAAGTTAGACAATGGCCGGATGGTGAACCCCGTTCCCCTCGAGCGGCCCTACGAGGGCTCCATCCTTCTGATTGGCGAGGGCCGCGGGGCCGTCCAGCCACTGTTGCGAGGCGCGGAGCCGCAGGGCTTTACGCTTCCGGTGCCCTATCTCCCGCCCAGGGCGATGCCTGAGGACTTCTGGAACGCCTGCACGACTCCGACCGGTAAGGTGTCCCGGCGGCGCGCTCAGCAACTTTTCTATCAAGCATGAGCCCTCCTTCCAACAGCTTGGCGTTCGACGGCCGGCGACGGCTGGCGCCCCTGGACCTCGAGGAGGCCGCGCGTCCCATCACGCTTTCCTTCTCGAACTCCGCCCGTGACCGTGTGGCCCGGTGTGCGCGTTTCGTGAAGGAGCACGCCGATGCGGGCAACGCCATCTACGGTCTCTCCACCGGGTTCGGCCCCCTCGTGTCCTTCGAGGCTTCTGCCGATGCAGAGGCTCAGGGAACCGGGCTGCTCAATCACCTTCGCACTGGCCAGGGGGAGGTGCTCGCGCCGCCCGTCGCGCGGGCCATGTTGCTGGCGCGGGCCTGGTCGATGGGTCAGGGACATTCCGGCGCCAGCTTGGGCGTCCTCGACGCACTCAGCGCCGCGCTGGCCGTCCCATGGGCGCCTGCCGTGCCCGAGTGGGGTTCCGTTGGAGCCAGCGGTGACCTTGCTCCCCTGGCCTACGCCGCCGCGGCGCTCTGCGGTGAGGGCGAGGCATTCTTGGGCGAGGAACGCCTGGCAGCCGCCGCGGCGCTGGAGCGCGGCGGTCTGCGTCCTTTGCTGCTTCAAGGCCGGGACGCGCTCGCCCTGGTCAATGGCACTGCATTGACCGCAGCGGCGGCCTCGCTCACCGTCGCCTCCGCACGTCGCGCCGTTTCCATCAGTCTGGAGCTGTCGGCCTTGCTCGTGGAAACAATCGGTGCCGCGGGGAATTTCAGCGCGCCCACGCTGCTGGCCTTGTCTGGCCATCCTGCGGGGCACCGGGTGGCGCAGCGACTGGAAGCTCTCTTGCGCGGCTCCACCGCGAAGCGGGACCGGCCGCTGCAGGAAGCGTACAGTCTCCGGTGCGTGCCGCAGCTGGTCGGCGCTGTCGAGGAAACGGTAGAGCACGCGCACCAGGTCATCACCAACGACCTCAATGGCGTGAGCGACAATCCGGTGTTTTTCCCTGACGAGGGCACGGTGATTCACGGGGGAAACTTCTTTGGTCAGCAGGTCGCCTTCGTCTCCGACGCGCTCAACCTGGCGCTCACCCAGCTCGCCAACCTCGCCGAGCGCCAGCTCGACCTTCTCCTCGACCCGGTTCGCAATGGAGGGCTTCCACTCCTCCTCTCGGCCAAGCCGGGAGCCCAGTCGGGGCTCGCTGGGGTGAACCTGTCGGCCACCGCCATCGTTGGCTCGATGCGCCGCTACTCAACTCCTGCCAGCATCCAGAGCCTTCCCACCAACGGCCACAACCAGGACGTGGTCCCTTTTGGGACACAGGCCGCGCTCGAGGCACTTCGACAAGCCGACAGGCTTGCCCTGGTTCAGGCCTCGCTTGCGCTTGGCCTTCGTCAGGCGACCTACCTCGGGGCGCCGCATCCAACGTCGGGCGCCGGGACCGAGCTCATGGAACAGCTCAGTGCATGGGTGCCGCCGGTCGATCCGGATCGCCCTTTGGGCGGGGACGTCCGGCGTCTGGTCCAAGAGCTTCATGCGCGGGAGCGTGGAGCTCCGAAACCTTCGTGACCGGAGTCGGTGGGGCCGCGTCCCAAAACTCGTAGAAGTTGAACCACTGGTACGGGTCCTGGCGGACCAGCGCTTCGAGCCGACGGACGTACTCCTCGACCCATGTCCGGAGTTGAGCGTCGCGGCTTTCGTCCCCCCGGAAGCTCAGCTGTCGCGGCGGGTCCGCGAAGAAGCGGTAGCTCGCCGGCGCTACTTGCAGGGAGAAGGTTGCGATCAGCGGTGCGCCACTCACCGCCGCGAGGAGGAAGGGCCCAACCGGGAAGGGGGCCTCGTGACCCAGAAACGGAACGCGGACAACGTGCCGGTCCATCGGGCGGTCGCCCTGGACGGCAAGAACGGTCCCTTCGCGAAGCGAGCGGAGCATCTCCAGCGAAGAAAGGCTGTCCGAGCCCACCTCGATGATTCGCGGTCGCGGACCCTGTGCCCGGTCCAAGTAGCGGGTAATCCTCTCGTGGTCCCCACGGTAGGCGACGATGGCCAGCTTCTGCGCTGCCTCCCCCAGCAAGCCGGCCGCGATCTCCCAGTTGCCGAGATGCGCGGTGAGAAGAATTGCCCCTCGACCGCTCGCAGCAGCCGAGCGGATGTGGTCAAAGCCATTCTCTTCGAACCGAAAAATCGCTTTGCCCCGGGTTGCGAAGAGCGCTCGGTCAACCATCGTGCGCGCGAAAGCGAGAATGTGGCGATAGGTGCGAAAGAGGCGAACTGGCCGCGGCGCCGGTCCCACCGCGCGCTCGAGATACTGGAGCGAGGCGTTGCGGGCAATGCGTGAGGTGCAGAGGAAATAGAATGTCACTGGGTAGAGAACCCAGTAGGCGGCGGAGAGCCCGAAGTACCGGGTCACCTGGAAGAAGAACCAATAGCCGAAGACGCCCCCACGGCTCTGGCCGGACCACCGCTTTGCCCGGGGCTTGCGGGGCAGGAGGAGCGCCTCGAGAGCCCCGAGCGAGGCGAAGACTCCCACCACCAGTGCCGCTGCGACCGCTGGCCGAAGGCCGCGGTGCACCAGTGCCGTCCAGCCGATGGCGGCAAGCAGCGCGGGGAGTGCGCCCAGCCCAGCAATCACGCAGCTCAGCCCGGCGGCCACCCGAAGCCAGGGGTCGAGTGCCTCAAGGCTACAGACGACGCCCGTTGCCGCAGCTGCTGCCCGCCAGCCGGGTCCTTCTCCGCCAAGCCAAGCCCAGCGGCGAAGCGCGAACAGCGAGAGCCCCGGACGATGCGGAAGCCAGTGTAGCCGTGGGCCAAGGGGCATCGGCAGGGGCATCCGCAGGCAGGCCAGCGTGTTGAGAGCCACGATGCGGACGTTGTCCACAACCATCCGAAAATGCGTGACGCGGTCCGCAGGGTACAGGACGTGGATGGGGACCGTGTGGAACGGGATCCCAGCCCAGGCTGCACGGAGCAGGACGTCGGCCTCGAACTCGTAGCGTCTGCCCCACGGCCTCAGCTGCACCGTTTCCGGCAGTGGGTAAGCCCGGAACCCGGACTGGCTGTCAGCCACCCGAAGGCCTGTTTCGAACCAAATCCAGAAATTGGAAGTCTTCCGGCCAAACTCGCTCGAACCTGGAGCGCCCGCAGCGACCAGGTCCCGAGCGCCGAGGATGAGGGCGCCCGGGTCCTTCTCTGCCGCCTCCAGGAATCGGGGCAAATCGGCGGGCAGGTGCTGTCCGTCCGCGTCCATCGCGATGGCATAGCGGAAGCCCCGCTGGTGGGCAGTTTCGAAAAGCTGCCGAAGGGCGGTCCCTTTGCCCGCGTTGGTCCTCTGGCGAAGCACGGTTGCGCCGGCCGCCTGCGCACTCTCGGCGGACCCGTCCGTCGAGCCATCATCGAAGACGATCACCGTCGAGACATGTTCGAGCGCCCCGCGCACCACGTCGCCGACCGTCCGGACGTTGTTGAAGACCGGAATCACGACGCAGGCCTGCTCGAGTTCGCCGGTGCGCTGTGCGGTTTCAGACTCCACCGAAACATCTCGCCCTCCCGAGCACTCGTTGTCAAACGGCCCTGGGTGGCGAACCCGGGGGAAACGGGGTACACGCAAAGCCATGGTTCTCGTGGCTCGCCTCCGAGCGCAGGTCGAATTGCTCGCGCGGCAGCACACGACCCCGGGAAAGGTCGCCGTCGCCGTCGGTATGGGCGTCATGCTGGGGTGCAGCCCGTTCCTCGGCGTTCAGGTGGTCCTCGCGGTCGTGCTGGCCAGACTCTTCCGCCTCAACCCCATCGCCGCCGTCCTCGGCGTGCAGATTTCCATTCCTCCGCTGACACCAGTCGTCCTCTTTGTGACTGCCCAGCTCGGGGCACTCGTGCTTCGCGGCCACTGGCTCCCACTCCGGCTGGCGGGTTTCCAAAACGTTCCTGCCGCGACGCTGGTGGCCGATTTGTTCCTCGACATGCTGGTGGGCGGAGTGCTCGTCGGGGGCGTGTTCGCGGTCCTCCTCGGCAGCGCCTCTGCCGTTGCGGTCTCGCGATTGCAGCGGCAGCCGGTCGCGCTCCATGGATACTGACGTCCTGGTCATCGGTGCCGGACCCGCCGGAAGCGTTGCTGGGTCCATTCTGGCGCGACACCACCACCGGGTGGTGATGCTCGAGGCGGGAACCTTCCCCCGCTTCCAGATTGGCGAGTCTCTCCTTCCGCGTTCGAACGACATCCTGGCCGAGGCTGGATTGCTCGATGCTGTCGTTGCCCGAGGGTACCAAGCGAAGAACGCCGCTCTGTTCCTCCAAGGCGCTGTGCGTGAGCGTTTTTGCTTTGCGGAAGTGTTTCCGGGACAGCGGACACAAACCTTTCAGGTGCCCCGAGGGGATTTCGACCAAACCCTGGCCACCACCGCCCGGCAGCACGGGGTGGATGTTCGCTTCAACCAACGCGTCGAGGCAGTCGCCTTCGACGCGGGAGGAGCCCTGGTCACAGCCAGCGACGTCGAGACCGAGGCACGCACCCAGCTTCGAGCGCGTTTCGTCCTCGACTGTAGCGGGTACGGAAGGGTCCTTCCGCGCCTGCTCGCACTCGAGCGCCCGTCGGTCCTCACGCCGCGCGTGGCGCTCTTCACCTGGGTAGAAGGGGACGAGCGTCCGGCTGGAGACCACGAGGGAGACATCTGGATTTGCATCCATCCCCGAGGAGCCTGGGCGTGGATCATCCCGTTCTCCAACGGTCGGACCTCGGTCGGTCTGGTGATGGAGCCAGCGGTTTACGAAAGCGTTCCGGGCTGCGACCGAGACCGGTTGTTCAAGCTTCTCTTCGAGGATGAGAACATCCTCCAGCGGCTGCGGCGCGCCGTCCCAGTGCTCAAGACAGTCAAGCTTCAGGCGTGGTCCAGCGCCGTGGAACGGCTCCATGGCACGGGGTGGGCGCTCACCGGAAATGCAGCGGAGTTTCTAGACCCAGTGTTCTCCTCTGGCGTGACGCTCGCTCTGGAATCTGCGGCCCGCGCAGCCGCGCTCGTTCACCGTTCTTTCTCCGGGGAACCGGTGGACTGGGCCGCTGAGTACGACGGCGTGGTGCTCAAGGCGGTCGGTGTCTTCAAGGCCTTTGTCCGGTCCTGGTACGCAGGTGAGCTTCAGAGAGTCTTGCTCCGGGCGGACAAGGCGGATGCCATCAAGCGCTCGATTACTGCAATCCTGGGGGGCTACGTGCTCGACTCCAACAACCCCTTCGTGCGCGAGCCCGAACGCGCGCTCGCCGCGCTGTTGAAGCTCGGCTGAGCCACGCCCCACTCAGCTCCTGAGGAGCGACGAGAGGGTCTCGAAGGCGAACCCGCGCTCCTTGAGCTGCTCCAGCAAAAGGGGAAGGTGCCGGACCGTCTGTTCTCGAAGGGTCGAGTCGCCCCGCAGCTGACCATCGTGCAGGGCCAGGATGCTGCCGGCCCGTGCTCGCCCGGCGAGGGCGATCGCGCGGTGAGGCGTGAGCGGGAAGACGCCGTCCCGCGCCGAGTGGGTCCAGGTCACCACCGTCAAGCCCAGGTCACGTGCGGCGGCGTGCACCGGTGGATTGCGAATCCCCACCGCAGGTCGGTAGTAGGAAGGCGCGCTTCCTGTCAGCTGAGCGAGGACGTCCTGGCAGCGCCGGAGGTCTTTCTGCAGCCGGGAAGCCCGGAAGAGGTCGAGCCCTGTGCCGTGACTGTAGGTGTGGTTCTCCAGCTGGTGTCCGGAGGCGTGAAGGAACCGCGCGAGCGCGCCGTGCAACTCCAGTTGACGGCCGATGCAGAAGAAGGTGGCCCTGGCCTGGTGCACCTCCAGAATGTCGGCGATGCGGGCCGTGTGTCGCGGGTCTGGTCCGTCGTCGAAGGTGAGCGCGACTGCGGGGCGCGTGGTCGGTCCCCGCCAGACGACAGGACCGAAGAGGGCCACCCTCGGATGAAACACACCGAGCGTCGCTGCCGTCAGGAGACTGCCGGTGGCCACCGCTGAAGCGACCGCCGCCTGGAGACTGGACGACTCAGGCCCGGACATGACGCACCACGGTCAAGGACTGACCGCCCCCAAGCGCGAGGCCATGGACTGCGCAGGCGGACCCTGCCGGCGACGCCCGAACGTGCATTGCTGCAGCCACCACGCGGAGCAAGCCGGCGGAGGCATGAAAGCCAAACGGCGCCGTCTCCAGGCAGCGCACAAGAGGCGGTTGCACTTCTGCCAGGACTGACGTCTCCGCTTCCAGGACCGCGACGCTCGCCGCGGACAGGGAGACCGAGTCCACTCCGGTCCCGGGCTTCGTCCCGTCGAGGAGGAGCGGACGCAGCTGCTCCCGGGTGGGGTAGCGAAGGATGGGGCACGAATGGGCCGTGAGCGTGCAGCGCTCGACGGACAGAGGGCCCGGTTCCCTTCCGAGCAGGATGGCGGCAGCACCCTCTCCGAGGCTCGGCGCGGCGCTGCAATCGAACGCTCTGTAGCCGGCCGCGAGCGTCTCGGTCCATTCGTCGGCAGCCACCACCAGCACCCGTTCGGCGCGCCCGGTGCCGAGAAGCGTCGTCGCCACCTGCAACGCAGATTCTCCCGAAATCTCGCGAGCACTCAGTGTCAGGGAAGACCCGTGCGAGCCGAGCATGATGGAGAGCTGGCCCGCGGGCGAGTGATGAACCGACTGCTGGAAGGCAATGGGGCTCCCAAACGCCGCACCGCGCGTGGCGATGCCTTCGAGAAAGTCCGCTGTGGAGGCGAGGCCTCCGTAGCCAGTCGCAAAGACCAGCGCCAAGTCCCGCGTCTCCATCCCGGGAGGCAGCGCCCGTTGGGCTGCACCCAGAGCCATCCGCTCCAGCCTGGTCATGCGCTTGGCGCGGCTGTCGGCCAGCTCCGGGAGCGCTCTGACGCGGTAGGCGTCCTCGACACCGGGGGCCACCAGTCCCAGCCCGAGGATGCTGACGTTCATTGGGTGGGCCCGGCGAAGACCAGAGTGGCGTTGTTTCCCCCGAAGCCGAATGAATTGGACAGTGCCACCCGGAGCGAAGCGACCACGCCTCCTGGAGGCACATGCCGGAACGGAAGCAATGGGTCCGGTTCGCTGAGGCCGGCAGTGGCTGGTGCGAAGCCGGCCGCCAAAGTTAGGACGCAGAAGACCGCCTCCATTGCGCCCGCGGCGCCTAGCGTGTGTCCGGTGGACCCCTTGGTGGAACTCACCAGCGGCCCTGGCGACGGGAACAGCGCTCCCACCGCCAGCCCCTCGGCGCGGTCGTTGGCCGGCGTGGCCGTTCCATGAGCGTTGACGTAGTCGACCTCGGAGGCTTCGACACCCGCGTCCGCGAGGGCCGCCTTCATCGCCGCCAGCGCGCCGAGCCCTTCCGGGTGGGGCGCGGTCATGTGGTGGGCGTCCGCGGTGCAGCCCCAGCCAGCGACTCGACCCAGGACGGACGCGCCACGGCTTCGAGCGTGCTCCTCGTCCTCGAGCAGTACGAAGGCAGCGCCCTCGCCCAGGGACAACCCGCTTCGGTTGACGTCGAAGGGGCGGCACGGCTCGCTGGAGAGCAGCTTGAGTGCGTGAAAGCCTGAGTACGTCAACCGACAGAGCGAATCCACGCCCCCCGCCAGAGCCCAGGGCTTGCCCTGGCGGATGCAAGCAGCACCGTAGCCAATCGCATTGGCGCTGGACGAGCACGCAGTTGAGAAGGTGTACCGCTCCCCGGAAAGGCCGAGCTCCGAGGCGAGAACATCGGCGATGGCACCCGCTGGATGGTAGGTGAGCAGCTCCCGGTCGGCCCGACCCTCCTGCCCTCGATGGCGAAGGTAGTGCTGTTCAGATTCGAGAATGCCGCCAGTGGTCGTTCCGACCGCCACTACGCCGCTTCCGGAGAGCACTTGGTGAGCGAGTGCCTGCCGCGCGGCGAGCAGGGCCAGGGCGACGCTCCGAGAGGGGTGCTGGCCGGAGACCAGGGCCTCGTCCACTTCGCCCACGTGCAGGGCGGGCAAGCCCGGCAAGGAGAAGAGGGAGAGGGGATGCAGCCCGCGACGGCCTGTACGGAGCCCGTCCAGGTGAACTTCGGTACCGCTTCCTAGTCCCGAGACGATTCCGAGGCCGGTGATGGCCACCCCGTGCATGCCTCATCCTCTCGTTGAATCGACGAAGGCGGCGAGGCTGGCGATGGACTCGAAGTGCCGCTTGGCCGACCCATCATTGGGAAAGAGAACATCGAATTTGAACTCAATCGCCGACAGGAGCTCGAGTGCGGAAAGCGAGTCGAGGCCGAGGCGGTTGTCCGGGGCGAAGAGGGCCTCGGCGTCGCCGATGTCCTCGGGTTTCACGCCTTCCAGGCGAAGGGCTTCGACGAGAAGCGACTTGAGCTGGTCGCGGAGGGCGCGCTGGTTGTCCGGGTTGGTACTCATGGGACTAGTTCAGGCCACCGTCGATGGAAAGACATTGGCCGGTGATGTAGCCGGCGTCGTCCTCGCACAGCATGTTCACCATCCCTGCGACTTCGTCGGCGGTTCCCGCCCTTCGCAACGGCGTTCGACGGACCAGCGCCTCGAGCTGCTGGGCGTAAGCCTGGGTGGTCCCTTCCGTCCGGATCGCCCCCGCGCAGACGGCGTTCACGGTGATACCGAGCGGACCGACCTCCCGCGCCAGCGCGCGCGTCAACCCCAGCACACCGGCTTTAGCGGCTGCTTCGACCGCTTGCCCCTCACCGCCCTGCAGGGCGGAGGGTGAGGCGAAGTTGATGATTCTTCCGAAGCGGCGCCGGGCCATTGCCTTCACTGCCTGCTGACACGTGAGGAAGGTTGACCGGAGGCTCAGGTCCAGGACGGCGTCCAGATCCGCCGCGTCGAGGAACGCGGTCGGAGGGCGTGTGTCGAGGCCGGCCGCATTGACGAGCAGCTCGGGTGAACGACCCATCTCCGCCAGCCGGTCAAAGAGGTCGACCACCTGGGCCGCCCTCGTGAGGTCCAACCGTTCGAAGACGACTTCGGGGTGAGCTTCGGCGACCCCCCGCCCGGCCTCTTGGTGACCCTCGTCCTCGGCCAGGTAGATGGCGGTCACCGCATGCCCCTCGCGTGCCAGCCGGCGAACCACCGCGAGGCCAATCGTTTCGGTTCCGCCAGTGACGAGCGCATGGTGCGCGGTGGGGTACATGACGCTGACGATGTCTACCACTGAACGCGCAGACGGGCCCAGTGCCCCTCCCGTGAGTGGGCTTTGACCTCAACCTGATGCGATTCCCCCCGCTCGACGCACGCCGTCGCCAGGGCGAGCAGGGTTTCGGTGGCGCAGTCCCCGGCGCCCACGTCGCCCCCAGTGGCCGCCGGCTCGAAGCCGAGCTCTGCATCGCTCAACGTCGGCCATACGGACGGAAACGACGAGGATTCCAGAAGGAACAGCGCGGCGACCTCGCGCAGTGGCTCCTCGGACGCGGGGGGATGCACCGGTCCAGCAAGCTCGACACCGCCGGTGATGCAGGCGCGCGATTCTCCGCGGCCCAAGCGCCTCGCAGCCCTGACCACTGCCGACAGTCCGCTGATGCCACCTGCGGTGATCGTGGCGAGTGAACCGCGGAGGCCGAGCGCGATGGCCACCTCTGCCGGCGCGGCTGTGGACAGCGTGTAGACGAAGGTGGATGGGGAGCCAAACCCGCTTCCGCGCTCCCGGAGGTCTCGCAGGAATTCACCGTCGGTGGCCGCGGAGCCCCTCGCTGTCCCCAGGAGGAGGTCGGTCTGCGCCGGGTTGGGCGGGGGTGCCGTCGGGTCCGAGGCTGCTCGTGCCATGAGCAGCGCGTGCGCCAGCTGGACGAGCACGGTCGCCTCCCGATGCGGCCTCCTTGCCTTGGGGTGCGCCACACGGAGGGGAGGGGCTTCGGGCCACGCGGCGAGGGCGCCCCCCGAGGACCCCGCGTTCGGCCGTGCATTGACCCACACCCCACCGGGGGTCCAGACCGCCGTGGCGGTGACAGCCACGGGTGTATTCAAGACCCTCACCCCGGCCTCCGCAGGATGACCGCGGTGTTAATCCCGCCGAAGCCGGCGCTGGCGATGAGGGCGAGGCCGCCGGGCGAAGCTTGGCCCACGCCGATGACAGCTGGGACGAAGGCCGACGCGTCGATACGCCGGAGGTTGACGACGGGGGGAAGAACCTTCCGGGCGAGCGTCCGCGCGCAGACGGCGATGTCCAACGCCGCAGCAGCGCCCAGGGTATGTCCGACGGCGCCCTTGATTGCACAGACGGGCACCGGGCGGTTCGCAAAGAGCGACGCGTGAACGACTGCTTCCATTCGGTCGTTCTGGACGGTGGCCGTGCCATGCGCGTGGTAGCGGTCGATGTCGTGCGCCGTCACACCGGCGTGTGCCAGCGCTCGCCGACACGCAGCGAGGAGCCCCGAGCCCGAGGGGTCTGGTGCGGTTTGGTCGAAGCCGTCGACGGCCGAACCGAAGCCCTCGATGAGGGCGATTGGCCTCCGACCCTGGGCCCGCGCGTGAGCCACTGACTCCACGATGAGAACGGCAGCGCCCTCGCCCAGCGACAGCCCGTTGCGGCTGACATCGAACGGCGCTGCCGGAGCCGCCGACAGGGCTTTGAGCGCGTGGAACCCTTGGTAAACGAAGGCATGGAGCGCCTCGGTGCCGCCGACCACGACTTCGTCACAGCCACCTTCCTCCACCAGCGCGAGTGCCTCACCGAGTGCGACGGCGCTGGAGGCGCAGGCGGCTGCGGTCGTGTAGACCGGTCCCCGGGCGCCTGTCGCGGCGGCCAAGGCGCGCGCTGGACTGCCGAGTACGTCCTCGGCCGGGAGGAGGCCGCGTTCGTGGCTAGAGAGCTCACGCTCCAGCGCTCCCTTGGTTGTGCCCAACACCACGCCGCGTCGCCGGGTGGGTTCGAGGATGCGTTGGCCAAGCGCATCCGCGAGCGCGGCAAGAAGCAATTGCGACGCTCGGTCCGTCGCTGGGTGCTGGTTGAACCCCGCAGCGGCGGCGAGCAGGTCGACGTTGTCCGGTACTTCTGATGCCAGAGAGCTGCACAGCCCCGCCGTCGGGAACCGGGTCACCGGCCGAATTGCCGTGCGGCCTTCGAGCAGCGCGCCAACCGTGACTTCGATGCCGAGCCCGAACCCCGTGACGGCGCCAATGGACGTAATTGCTGCCGACATGCACCGTGGCCCTCCCGGACCTCCTGCGGAATGCTTATTCTTCGGCTGGTATGTCCGTCCTCACACTAAACGGCCTATTCGCGACGACTTTACTGCTCGCCCTTCACGGCGCGGCCGGCACGTCGCCCGAGCCCCTACCGCAGGAGCTACTCGCGCTGCGCGAGACCCTGCAACGCACGGAGAAGCTCTCCGCACGCTTCACGCAGACTCGCCATTTGGCCGCCCTTCGGGATGCGCTGGTGACCGAAGGAACTCTAGACTACCAAAAGGGTGGTCGGCTCGTCTGGCGGACCCTGCCGCCGGCCGAGAGCGAGCTCGTCCTCGACGGTCAGCATGCGACCATCAGCTACCCCGGGATGGGCGCCGCGCAGTCGGTCGATTTCTCCTCCGAACCCGGCATGGGCAGGGTTTTCGAGACCATTCGCGCCGTGCTTCAGGCCGATCTCGACCGCCTGCTCCCGCTGTTCCGCCTGACAGTCGAACGCAAGGAGCCTCTGAGCATCTCCTTGTCACCGCGCTCGGAGGAGCTCGGACGGACGCTGCGGCGCATCCGGCTCGTGTTCGATCGGAGTCTCCGCTTGGTCCGTGTGGTCCTCACTGAGCCGGACGGCGACTCGACCGAGATCTCCTTCCGAGACCACAACGTTCAGACCGCGACCCGCTGAGCATGCTGGCAGGTCTGCACAGAGCCCACCGGTGGATGGCAGCCCATCTGGGCGTCACGCTGCTGGTCCCCGCGGGCTTCGTGTTGGGCGGGCTCCTTCTGTACGCCCGCACGGCGACGGAGCAGGACGTCGGCGCGATGCTCCCGGACGGACCAGGCTCCCCGCGAGAAGCGGCCCGGCTCCTCAGTGAATTCGGCGTGCTGAATACGTTGCTCATCGACCTGGAACTCCCGGGAGCAACTGAGGAGCAGCTGGCAGAACAGGGCAGTGCGCTCGCCGCCGCCCTGCGAGCCTCGGGGTCATTCACCGAGGTCACCACCGCGCCCTCGAGCGAGGAGATGATGGTGCTGGGACGGGTGCTGTTCCCGAGACGTCTCTACCTCCTCGAGGACCCGCGCGCCGACATCGAACGGCGACTCGAGCCCGAACGCCTCAAGGTCGCTCTGACCGCACTCCGGAGCCAACTCGCATCGCCCCAGGCCCTGGTGACGAAGGTCGACTTGCTGCGGGATCCCCTCGGCCTTGACTCGGAGCTCATCGCAGGACTCTCGCAGCTGGCGGGAGACGTCCACCCCTTTCGAGGTCAGTTGCTCTCGCGCGATGGGCACCATCTGCTCCTGGTGACGACTCCGGCACGGTCCGCGCTCGATGCGAAGGCGTCTCGGGCGCTGCTCGACACGCTGGCGGGCCTGACCGCTCGGTTGCCTCCCGGTCCCGTAGGCCCCGCCGTGGTGACCGCGGTCGGTGGACCGAGGTTCGCTGCGGAGACTGCTGAGGTCGTTCGCAAGGACGTCGTCATCACCCTGTTGACGTCGGCGGTCGGACTGAGTCTTCTGTTCCTGGCGCGGTTCAGAAGCCTGAGGCTCTTCTTTCTCGCAGCCATCCCGGTCGGGCTCGGGATGGTCGGTGGATTCATGGCAGTCGTCCTTGTGCAGGGGCGAATCCATGCACTGACTTTCGCCTTTGGCTCAGTGCTGATGGGCGTGGGCATGGACTACCCTCTGTACCTTCTCAACGCGGCGTCCGTGCAGCCTGGGGCCGCCATGGCGAGGATGAGCGGGGGACTCGATGAGACGTGGCGTTCGCTGTGGCTCGGCTTCCTCACCACCCTCATCGCCTTCCTGATGATGCTGCTTTCACACTTTCCGTTCCTGCAGGAAGCGGCTCTATTTGCCGGCGCAGGCATTGTCACGTCCTTCGCCGCCACGCTGATTCTGCTGGTTCCGCTGTGCGCACGCTGGGGTCCGAAGCGGTGGTCCGACGTCCCCGGGTGGATGCCCGCGCTGCAGCGGTGGAGGGTGCCCGCCTGGCTGGCAGGTGGGACGGCGCTGGTCATCCTCGGTGCCTCGGTTGTCCTGACCCCGAAGTTGCGCTTCGATGGCGAGCTCCGTCACTTGGACGCTCAGCGTCCCCAGACCCTCGCTGCCTTCGAGCGGGTGATGGACCGGTTCGGCCTCCGCAGTGCCGACTCATTGGTGGTGGCCCGTGGTCATTCCGCCGAGGAAGCCCTGGCCCTCAACGACGCTGTCGGCAGCGTGGTGCGTCACTCGACGGCAGTTGGAGGGACCTCCGCAGCGCTCAGCGTCGGCTCCTTCCTCCCAGCGGTTGCCACCCAGCGGGCGCGGGCCCAGCGGCTCGCCAGCCTGGATGTGTCCAGAGCGCGGGCCCAGCTGTCGGAAGCGGCAGTCAAGGCGGGCTTTCTGCCGGGCGCGTTTGACGGCTTCTGGGCAGAGGTCTCGGCGGTGCGGGCCGGGGAAGTCGCACCGTTGACCTCAGAGGATTTCAGCCTGACGTCCTTGGCCCCGCTGGTTAAGCGCTTGCTTCGGTGTTCGGCGACCTCCTGTATTGCCGTCACCCCCGTCCAGCTCGGCGGGCCGGCCCAGCTGACAGCCCTCGCCGCAGACCTTCCAACCGGCGCGGTGCTTCTCAACACCGATGCCCTCGCCAAAAATACGATGGCGAGGATTCCCCGTCAGCTCGCGTTGATGAGCGGTCTTGGGCTCGGACTGAACGTGCTGCTCCTAGCGTTCGCCTACCGGTCGCCGCGACTGGCCGTCGCCGCCTGTCTTCCAGGGTGCCTCGGGCTGGCAGGGACGATGGCGATTCTCGCGGCGAGCCATAGCCCCTTGAACATCGTGTCGGCGAGCGCCCTGGTGCTCATCCTCGGTTGCGGCGTCGACTACGGCATCTTCGCGCTACAAGGCCTCACCGGGCCTTCGCCAGTGACCGGCGTGGAGTCGACCGGGGTCGTGTTGACGGCGCTGACGTCGCTCATCGGCTTTGGAACGCTCGTCCTCGCGTCGTACCGTGCCTTGCAGTCTTTGGGCGCTGCCGTTGGGCTTGGAATCATCATCAGCGCCGCCGCAGCCATCCTTCTCCTGCCAGGCTTTTGCCGCTTGCTCGGGTTCCGGGTGCTGAAGGTCGAAGGGTCACCATGAGTGGCCGGCCAGTCACGGTCCTGGTGGCCCTCCTGTGCGGGTGTGCACAGCCGGACGTCCGGCCGTCACCACCGTCAGTGTCGATGTCGGTCGAGGCCGCGGAGGCAGCGAGGGCGGCGCTCGTCTCCAAGGAGCCTGGGTCCTTCAAAATGCTTCACCAGGTGGTCGCGACGTACCAGGTTCAGAAGTACTTGATGTCCGGCTACTTCTTGGCGCGCAAGGACGGGTCCTTCCGCGTGTCGGCCACGGCGGCACTGGGCCCTAAGTTGTTCGACGTTGCCAAGCTCGACGGGCGATGGGAGGCCCGCGTCTACCTGAAGGACTTCGCCGAGCGGTTCGACCCCACCAACCTTGGACGCTCGGTCGAACGCATCTACTTCCTGCCAGCCACCGGGCCGCTCGCCGCTGAGTCCGGGAGCTGGGTCTCGAGGTCGAGCATCGCCGGCGAGGGGGACATCGATGCGGTC
This sequence comes from Myxococcaceae bacterium, assembly GCA_017881265.1. Classification (GTDB taxonomy): domain Bacteria; phylum Myxococcota; class Myxococcia; order Myxococcales; family Myxococcaceae; genus JADGRA01. Next base: position 27,645 of record JADGRA010000069.1, read on the forward strand.
GAGGAGTGGCGGGAGGACGGAACCCTGGCTCTTCGTCGCAAGCGCTACTACCGGGCCGGCAAGCAGGTGGTGCAGGTGGACTACGGCAAGCTGGAGCTCGTCCAGGGAAGCTGGCTCGCGCGGACGGTCCATCTGACAGACAGCAGGGGCTTTTCCCTCGAGCTAAGCGTGACCGGGTACGAGCCGGGGTTCCCCGTGCCGGACGACCTACTCAGAGTACAAGGCCTCTGACCGCTGCCGGCTACATCCACAGCCCGCCGTTGACGCCAATGACCTGGCCGGTGACGAAGGCGGCCTCGTCCGAGCAAAGGTAGCGGATGACGTGCGCCACCTCGCTCGGTTGGCCGACACGACGCAGCGGGACCAACGGCAGGTAGGCCTGGACTGGGGCACCTGCGAGCATCTCCGTCTCGATGAATCCCGGCGAGACGACGTTCACGGTGATGCCAAGGCGCGCGACTTCGAGGGCCAGAGACCGCGCCGCCGAAGCGAGGGCGCCCTTGCTTGCCGCATAGGCGACTTGCCCGGCACTTCCCCGCTGGGCGGCGACCGATGAGACGACGACGATGCGCCCCCTCCTCTGTCGGACCATTGCTTTCACCACGGGCCGGCCGACGGCCAGGAACCCATTCAGGTTGGTGCCAATGACCTCGTCCCATTGCGTGTCATCCATTAGGGCGAAGAGTTGATTGTGGGAAATGCCAGCGTTCAACACCACGGCGTCAGGATTACCCAGTTCCTGCAGCAAGGTGTGCGTGGCGGCTTCTGTCTGTTGGCGGTCCCTCAGGTCGAAGGACACCAGATGTGGCTCCGGGCCGCCGGCCCCGAGGATGGCGGCTGCGACGCTGCGAGCGGCCGCCTCCTGGCGACGGTAGTGCAACCACACGCGATAGCCTGCTGCGCCAAGCGCGAGGGCCGTGGCAGCACCAATCCCGCGGCTCGCACCGGTGACGAGCGCCTGCTTCAAGGCTACTTGGCGGGTGACACGTCGTTCGCCGTCTTCTTCATGGCGTCCCCGGTCTTCGAGGCCGCCTTGCCGGTCGCATCCGCACCGCTCGAGACGGTCTTCTTGGTCGCGTCCGACGTGTCAGCGGCGGCCTTCTTCGTCGCCTTGGACGTGTCCTTCGCCGCCCTTTTGGTCGCATCGGCCGTGTCGGCCGCCGCCTTGTCGACCTGCTTGCCCGCCTTCTGCATCGTGTCGTCGGCGAAAGCAGTGGTGGCGGTCATCAGGATGACTGCAGAGAGAAGTCTCTTCATCACTTGAACCTCCAAATGACAGTTGAAGTCCGTGGAACGACCGCGAGCAGCGGGTGAGTCTCGCTGACTCGAGTAGGTTGCTTGTGCTCCGGGCGGAACGAAACGTCAACGTGCCGTGGCAGCTTCAACCCGAACGAAGCGCGCGCGTCGCCGCTCCTCAGACGCTCCGGCCACTGACGAGCCGAATGATGATCACAACGACCGCCACCACCAGGAGCAAGTGGATGAGCCCGCCTCCCACATGCATGGTGAATCCAAGCAGCCAGAGCACGACCAGAAGCACCGCCAAGCCCCAAAGTAAGTTCATTGCGTCCCCTCCACTGCTGCGCCAAGGCAATCCTAGCTACGGATGCTGCTCGTACTGTTGCGACCCGTTCTGCTGATGCTGTTCATTCTGCTGATGCTTTTCGTTTTGCTGATGTTCTTCATTCTGCCCTTCATGGTGCTCCTCCTGCACGGGAGGCGCAACATGGGCGTAATGGTCTGGGTGCCCATGCGGGTACTCCTCCGTCGTTACGCAGGCGAGACTGGTGAAGCACAACGAGAGCATCATAGCACTGACAACTGCGGCTTGGAATCGCATACGAAGCTTCTTTCGAGCAGCAACTACCACTGAGAAACTGAGTGAAAACCCGTGCCGAAACGGCCCACGGGCCAGTCCGTGAAACGCCCGGCCCGTCTCACCTTGCCGAGCGTGTCAGGCCCCCATCCGTCAGACTCGCCTGGATCTTCCGACGGACCTGATCATCCGAAGCACGCCCAGCAGAATGACCGCCCCGATGAAGGCGACGATGATGGTGCCCGCGATACCGTTGAGCGGCGCATGCCAGCGCATGTCCCGGAATAGCCAGCCCCCGATGAAGGCCCCAATCACGCCGATGATGACGTCACCGCCGAGGCCGTAGCTGCTCCTCATGACTGCATTTGCAAGAAATCCGGCGACTGCGCCAATCACAACCCACAGCAAGAACGTCTCGAGAGTCATTTGAAGCTCCTTGATTGATGAGCAAGGACGGTGGAATCCACCTTGCCGGAACTGGCGGGCCGCGGTGCATGGGCGTCACGCTCACCTCCGGAACGGCCCGCGTCACCCGGAGGTAGGTCGTCTGTCCTCGTCTGCGCCCCCTTTTTGAAGCGCTTTTGGATGGAGATAGGCACGAACTGGTTGAACGGCCTGGCAGCCTCGGGATTCGGGCACGCAAATCCTGCGCGCTCGGGGTCGTCGACAATCGGCCGTCGAATCCCATGAATCCAGGGAGTTGCACCGGCAGTTCCCACCTGGAACGCCACCGAAGCGGAAATGCCCTGATGGGAATGGCTGCTCCCGTCTCGTCGCCGCCGCTGATGCCCGGGGGAAGGGGTCGGAGCGCTTTCAGGACCCGGTCTTGAGGTTGGTGGGTACCGGCTTTTTGCCCTCGACCGGCGCCGGTCTTCCAGCGTAGACGCGCTTCAGTCCCTCCTGGAGGCCGAGGAGGAAGCCGTTCTCCACCACCTTTTCCATGGTTAGCAGCAGCTGCCGGTCCGACCCGGTGAGGTCGTCCCGGATGAGAATCGCCCCAGAGGCCGTCGTGCCTTCCGCCGGAGTGGAGATGGCCATGGAGAGCCGGCCGAGCAGCATCTTGATTGCGCTTCCAAGGCTCGCATCGTGAGGGATGATTTCCGAGGTTTCGAGGCGCGGGTCGACCTGACCGGTCAACTTCCCATCCCTCGACTCGAAACTCATCTTCATGCTGAAGAGTCCCGGTGCGAGCTTCACGTCGTTCTGACTGTCGATGAGCGCGTTCATCTGCGAAACGTCGAAGCCCTCGATTCGCGCCTGTCCCGCGAAGGAGGGCGCCAGCCCGAACGGGTCCGCCTGGACCACGACTGACATCCGACCTGCCCGCTGAACAATTCCTGCGGCGGCAAGCGTCATCGGCCCGGAGGTTAGCTTCGGGCGCGACCCAAGGTTCTCCAGGGTTGCTTCGATGTCGTGAAACCACAAAGTCGGCCGGTACTTCTGGTGGACCCAGACGTAGAGCACCTCGCCGTCTTTTGCTTGAAGGCGGTCGAGCACAATCTTCATCGGGATGAGGGTGGAGAGCTCCGGGAGCCGCATCGCTTCGCCCGGCACAGGTTGCTCCAGCACCACCTTCACGCCGCGCGCATCGACCCGCGCCACCAGTTGGCCAGTCACCAGCTTCCCCCACAAGAGCTGCAGGGAAACCCGTTCGGCGTAGAAGAGAGGCTCCCTCGTCTGCCGTTCCGGCTGGACAAGCTTGAGGTGCGTGACCTCGTACGTCAGAGGGAAGAAGCTCAGGCGTGCGTCGAGAAAGTCGCCGTCGATACCGTGGAGCTGGCTTACCCATCGACGCGTCTGCCAGCGGGCGACAGGGTGCGCAGCTAGGTGCACCCCCAGCACCGCCACGCCGAACGCAGCTGCCGCAACCAACCAGATGGACGACCGTTTCCCCGGTGGCCAGCGGAGGCGTTTGCCGGTGGCGGTCTTGCCTCGCTCGCTCATCTTGGACGACCAATCTCGGGCGCGGGGACCCCGGCGCCGAGCGGCGCGAGGGTGTCCGAGCGTCGGGAGTACCGGCCAACGTCGGACGCGTCGCCATACGCTCTAGTCAAGGAGAAAGCTCGCCACGCCGAAAGACGACGTGGCGCCTGCGGATGCTGACGTCAAGCCATTCCTACTTCTTTTCCGTTGTGGTCTCCGAATTGGTCACCGACCCCGTGGAGTCCTTCGCCACCGTTGATTTGGTGTGTGTCGTCTTGTCGTGAGTCGTGCCCGGCGCGTCGTGCTTGGTTGTGCTTTCCTTCACGGTGGTAGAGGTGCCGTCTGACTTGTGCTTGACGGTCTTTTCCGTGGTCGCCGAATCCTTCGTGGAAGGAGTCGCCGTCGAGCTCTCCACCTTGGTCTCGGTGGTCTTTGGCGTCGCCTGCGCCAGCGCCAAGGTGGGGAGCGCGAGAACTGCCAACAGTAGGCTTTTCCGCATCATTTGAGTCTCCTTGAGACAGAGCAAGGTAGGTATCGCGCCCCTCCACGGCAACCCGCGTCGAGGTCTGTGCAAGCCAGCGCGCGCAACCGTTGCGGGGTGCCGCTCAGCCCATCCACAAGCCGGCGGGCGACGGGCTCCGGAACCAAGGGACGCGTTCGCGGAATCTCCGGAAGGGCGCCCGCATCGCCCTCAGTCGGACTCGTCAACGGTGAGCTGGTAGCTGTCCTGGAAGTTGGATTCGCGGTTCTTCGAGTCCTGCACCTTGAAGAAGTACGTTCCAGGCTCCGCCGCATAGCGGATGACTTCCGGGGCGTCGCCCTTCGCGCGGTCGGCCGTCTGGACCAGCGTGAGCGAGCCGTCCGCCTCCTGCCGGTAGAGAAACAGCGCCACGTCCACCTTGAGGATGCCGGTGAGGGTCGCCCGCAGCGGCGTCTTCACTTGCCGGTCGCCGAGGTCCAGGCGGTAGAAGTCCACGTCGCGCTTCGGGTACACCGTCCCGCGGATGGGCTTTCCGGGGGAAAGGGGAGTGGCCGTCGCCGGCGAGTCATTCGGCTCGCGCTCCTCGGCGCCGGTGTCGGGCGTCGTCGTCACGGTGAGGCGGTACGGCTGGTCGGCATTCTCGAAGTCCCGCACCCACTTGCCGTCCACCTTGCGCGGGGCCCCCTCCACCCTGACGTAGCACTCGGTGGCACAGGCCACGCTGTTGAGGCGTTCCGGCTCCTTCACCGCCCCGTCGTTGGATTTCAGCAGCACCTTCTCGGTGCCAGGCTTGTCGCCGGGTGCCACCACCGAGAGGACGAGGTCCACCCGGTCGAGGCCGGACAACTCAAAGCGCGCCAGCGACGGCTGGGGCACCCGCAGCACGTAGTAGTCGACGTCGCCGGCCGGGGAGAGGAAGCCCTCGCGGTAGCCGTTGACGGGGAGCGGCGTGGCGTGGGCCAGGTCGTCGTTGGGCTCATACTCTGCGTTGGCGCCAGCAGCTTCGCGGGACACGGTGAGGGTGTAGGGCATTGCCGCGTTGCTGCCGCGGTGGGCATCCTTGCCGGCGCCCGTCCAGGCGCTGCGCACCACCACGTAAACGACTTTGTCCGTGCCCCGTACGGCGACGTTGCGTTGGTCGAAGGGCTGCCCTTCCTGGCCGCGGCCGAGAAAAAGCTGCGCCTGCGCTTCGGAGAGGACCTGCACCTCGAAGCGCACGCCCGGCACGGCCGTCAGGTTGAGGCGCAGCGGCACGCGGGCCACCTCGACCGGCGATGCCATGTTGCCCCCGTCCCCCGCCGGCGCCTCGGGTGGCGCCGGCAGGGCAGGGGGCGGCATGGCCAGCGGTCCCGCGTCCGGCGGCATGGGGCCGGCATCGCTTGTGTCCGACGGCGCCAGCTCCAGGCGGAAGTAGTCCTCGTCGCCGGAATGGGCGAGGAAGCCCTTCACCACCCAGGGCCCCTGGCCTTCGGGCGTGGACGTCACCTCGGTGGCGTCGGCCGCCCTGTCATTGGGCTCCACCTCCATCCCAGGCAATGGCTCGCCGAAGAGGAGGGACAGGGTGTAGGCGCCGCCCGTTCCACGGCGCGCGGCCGATACCTTGAGGAGCAGCTTGTCCTTCACCGAGAGGTTGGGCAGGTGGGCCGGCCGGCCCGCGCCGGCGCCATTCACGACGGCCAGGCGGTTTTTGGCGACGTCGTACACCTCCAGCACCCCCACGGTTCCCGGGATGCCACTCAGCGTGACGTCCACCAGACGGGGATGGTCGGCGAAGAGGAGGTACCAGTCCTCGTCGGGCTTGGCCGGGTCGGCCGTGAGGCTGCCGGCGACGAGGGTGGACTCGCCAATGGCCATGGACTGGTCGGGCCTGTCATTGGGCTCGACTTCCGCCCGCCGGACAGGGCCTGCGTCCGCCGACGGCGGTGGGGCAGGGGCGGGGGCCGGACGGGGGCAGGCCGTGGCCAGCAGGTACAGCAACAGCGGGGCGGCGCGCGTCGTCAGTTTCAAGGAGGGGAACGCCTACCACAGCCCCCGCACGCCGTTCAGGGAACGGCGCCTCCTGCCGGGTCCCCAGTGCGTGGGGCCTGGCCGTCCAGGGCCCCCCGGGGCTGGTGCTCGCCTCCCCGCCCATTGCAGCATGGGTGTCCCATGCGCGCGTGGCCCCTGGTTTTGCTGTTGCTTGCCGTGACGACGGCCGAGGCGGCGCCCAAGGTGGGCTGGGTGCGCGCCAGTGGCCAGCTCGACGCCTCGACGCCCAGCCGGTATACGCCCCTGCACCTTCTGGACGGCGTTGCCTCCACCGTCTGGTGCAGCCGGGGGGCGGATGCCCTCAGCGAGACGCTCAGCTTCGGCTTTGCCGAGCCGGTGACGCTTACCCGCGTGGACGTGACGACGGGGAACGCAGCCAGCGACGAGACGTTTCATGCCTTCACCCGGGTGCGGAAGCTGCTCCTGCGTGGGCCCAGTGGCACGGCCACCCTGGTGCTGGAGGACCGACCGGAGGCGCAGTCCGTGCCGCTGCCCAAGCCCTTGCGGGGACAGGCCTTCACCCTGGAAGTGCTGGACACCTTCCCCGCCGAGGACGTGCTGGCCGCAGCGTGCCTGGCCGACTTCCTGCCCTTTTCTGGGACGACGCCCCTGGCCGGCGCCGGGCTGACGAAGCAACTTCGTTACCAGCCCGGGGGCACGGAGTTGCTGGGCGTCTGGTACGGGGGCCCGGTGGGGGCGCCGGACAGCTCGCTCACCTTCTTTCTCGACGGCAGCTGGCGGCTGTCCCCGGAGGGGCCGAGCGGCCGGGGCAAGCCCCTGCGCGGCAGCTTCTGGATGAAGGCCGGCGAGCTGTGGCTCAGCATTCCGGGGATGGGCAAGGTGCAGGCCCACCCGCGGCTGACCGCCTCTGAGGCAGGCGGCAAGACGACCGCCTCACTCACCCTGGAGGGGCAGGTGGGCGAGCTGAAGCAAACCTTCCGGGACCGCCGCTAGGCCAGGCGTCGGAAATGGCCCCCGAAGCCGAGGGGGTCTTCAGAGCGCGGCGCGCTTCTTCTTGGCCGAGAAGTGCTGGAAGAAGTCGACAATCTCGGTGAAGGCCACCTCGGCATCGCTGGCGTCCTTGAATTCGGACTCCAGGAAGATGCCGCCGCAGGATTCGCACGTGTCGTAGTGCAACCGGTGCTGGCGCTCTCCGCCGTCCACGCGGACGAGGTCCACCTGGCACTCCGGGCATTGGCCGGTGAGTGCCTCGGCGTCGACGCGGCCGCCCAGGCTCTCCAGCCCGGGCAGGTTGTTGTGCAGAAGAACGCGGTTCAGGTCGGCGACGTCAATCCAAAGGCCGAAGCACTGTCCGCACCTTCGCAACGTCGCTTCCCCATCGAGCTCACCCATCTCGACGTTGCAGCTGGGGCAATTCATGGCGGACTCGGTCTTCTCCTGTGGCCGGGGCGATGCCCCGTGGGACGCGACAGTGGAGATACTAGGGCGGGGAATTTTTCGACTGCAACCCTACCGGCGCTCGGAGGGCTCACTTGACCCGGGTCGCCCGGGCTCCGAGCTGCGACAGCTTGGCCTCCAGCTTCTCGTAACCACGGTCCAGGTGGTACACGCGGCTCAGCTCGGTGGTGCCCTGGGCTCGCAAACCTGCCAGGATGAGCGAGGCCGAGGCGCGCAGGTCGGTGGCCATGACGGGCGCTCCGGAAAGGTGGGGCACGCCCTTCACCACCGCCGTGCGGCCCTCCACCCGGATGTTCGCCCCCATCCGTTGCAGCTCCGCCACGTGCATGAAGCGGTTCTCGAAGATGTTCTCCGAGATGACGCTGGGTCCCGAGGCGACGCTGAGGAAGGCCATCATCTGGGCCTGCATGTCGGTGGGGAAGCCGGGATGTTCATTGGTCTGGATGTCCACCGGACGTGGCACCTCCGGGCCGCGGCAGCGCAGCCCGGCCTCGGTGCTGGCGATGGAGCAGCCCGCCTCGCGGAGCTTGCTGAGGAGGGCATCCAAGTGCTCGGCGCGCGCCCCGCGGACGTGGACGTCGCCGCCGGTGATGGCAGCCGCGACCAACAGCGTCCCGGCCTCGATGCGGTCGGGGAGGATGGCGTGGTCGACGGGGCGCAGCCGGCTCACCCCGTGGATGTGCAGCGTGTCGGTGCCGGCCCCCTCGATTTGGGCCCCCATGGCCCGCAGCACCCGCGCCAACTCCTCCACCTCGGGCTCGCGCGCGGCGTTCTCCAGCACGGTGTCGCCCTCGGCCAGCACCGCCGCCATGAGCACGTTCTCGGTGCCCGTCACCGTCACCTTGTCGAAGCGCACCGTGGCGCCACGCAGGCGCGTGGCCCGGGCCTCGACGTAGCCCTCCTCCAGCTGAATCTCCGCCCCCAGCGCCGCGAAGCCCTTCAGGTGCTGGTCGATGGGGCGGGCGCCGATGGCGCAGCCCCCGGGCAGCGACACCCGGGCGTGGCCGTAGCGGGCGAGAAGCGGACCGAGCACCAGCACCGAGGCGCGCATGGTGCGCACCAATTCATAGGGCGCCTCGGCGGTGATGCCGTTGACGGCATGCACCCGCACCACATGCCGGTCCTCCCCCGGCAGGCGCTGGGCGTCGACGCCCATGGTGCGCAGAAGCCGCAGCAGCGTCGAGACGTCGGCCAGGTCCGGGACGTTGCGGAAGGTGCTCGGGCCCTCGGGCAACAGCCCGGCGGCAAGCAGCGGCAGGGCCGCATTCTTGGCCCCGGACACCGTCACCTCGCCCTCCAGCCTGCGCCCGCCCTCCACCAGGATTCGGTCCACGCCGTCGTTCCTCCTTGGGTGCGGCCCGTCAGCCGCGGGGCCGTGTCCCGAATGCCATGCGGTCACGCCGCTCGAAGTCCTGTTCGACGCGCACTGCCTCATACCCGCGCTGCAGGAGCAAGTTCCGGACCGCCGCACCCTGCTCCTCCCCCATCTCCAGCGCCAGCAGTCCCCCGGGGACGAGGACGTCGTAGGCCCCCTCCACCACCCGGGCCACCACGGTGAGGCCCTCGGGCCCGCCGTCCAGCGCGAGTCTGGGCTCACGCTGCACCTCGGCCTGAAGGCCCTTCAGTTCCACGGTGCGCACGTAGGGTGGGTTACTGACGACGGCGTCGAAGGGGGCCTCCCCGGCCACGGCGGCAAACAGGTCGCCCTGGCGCACCAGCACGCGGTTCCCGACGGCGTGGGCCTCGGCATTGGCCTGGGCCAACTCGCAGGCGCCGGCGTCGATGTCGGTGGCCACCACCGTCGCCGCGGGGCGTTCGGCGGCCAGGGTGACGGCGATGCACCCGCTGCCGGTGGCCACGTCCAGCACGCGCAAGGGGCCTTCGGTGGGCAGCGTCCGCAGCACCGCCTCCACCAGGCCTTCCGTCTCCGGCCGGGGGATGAGGACGCGCGCGTCCACCTGGAAGGGGCGTCCGTAGAATTCACGTCGGCCGGTGAGGTACTGCACCGGGGTCCCGGCGACGCGGGCCTCGATGAGCGCCCGGTAGGCCTGCAGCTCGGCGCGGTCCAGGGGCCGGTCCAGGTCCGTGTACAGGCGCAGCCGGGTAAGGCCCAGCACGTGGGCGAGCAGCAACTCCGAGGCGAGCCGGGGGGCGTCCACGCCGCGCTTGTCGAAGTGCTGGGTGGTCCAGCCGAGCACCCGGCGGACCGTCCACGGGGCCTCGCTCATGCGCCCGGGCTCGCCCCCACGCCCTCCGCCTTCAGCAGCTCGGCCTGGAAGAAGGTGCGGCAGGCCGTCACCACGTCGTCGATGTTCCCGGCCATGCGCGCCGCCAGGTTGTGCCAGGTGACGCCGATGCGGTGGTCGGTCAGCCGGTCCTGGGGGAAGTTGTAGGTGCGGATTTTCTCGCTTCGGTCGCCGGTGCCCACCTGGCCCCGACGCAGGGCCTCGCGCTCGCTGGCCAGCCGTTCCTGCTCCAACTCGAACAGTTTCGCCCGGAGCATCTTCATGGCCATGGCCCGGTTCTTCGTCTGGCTCTTCTCCTGCTGGCACTTAACGACGATGCCGGACGGCTTGTGACGGAGCCGGACGGCGGAGTCGGTGGTGTTGACGCTCTGCCCTCCGGCGCCGGTGGAGCGCATCACCTGCATCTCGATGTCGGCCGGGTTGAGCTGGACGTCGACGTCCTCGGCCTCCGGCATCACCGCGACGGTGATGGTGGAGGTGTGGATGCGCCCTTGCGCTTCGGTGGCCGGCACGCGCTGGACGCGGTGCACGCCGGACTCGTACTTGAGCCAGCCGTAGACGCCGCCGCCGGAGATGACGGCGCTCGCGTCCTTCAGGCCGCCGGCGTTGCCCGGGCTGACATCGAGCAGTTCGGTGCGCCACCCCTTTTGCTCGGCGTAGCGCAGGTACATCTGCAGCACCTCCTCGGCAAACAGGCCCGCCTCGTCCCCGCCGGCGCCAGCGCGCACTTCCAAGATGACGTCCTTGTCGTCGTTGGGGTCGCGCGGCAACAGCAGCAGGTGCAGCGCCTTCTCCAGCGCCTCGCGGCGCTCCTTCAAGACGGGTAGCTCCTTGCGTGCCATCTCACGGGCTTCGGGGTCACTGCCGCTGAGCCAGGCGTCGAGTTCCTCCTCGTCGCCCTTCACCTGGCGGTAGGTGCGAAACGTCTCCACCAGCTTCTCCAGGTCCGAGCGTTCCTTGGCCACCTTGCGGAACTTGATCGAGTCCGCGAGCGTCTCCGGACTGGAGAGCTCGGCGGTGAGCCGGTCGAAGCGGCGCTCGACGTCGTGGAGCTTCTCGAGCATGGCAGGCTTCCCCTACCGGCCCTGGGGGCCTCGCGCAAGGCACCCCCCGGCCGCCGGGCGGCGAAGCAGCTGCCCCGTCGCCGGGAGGGCTGTGCTAAGGAGCCTGGCCCCATGGCCAAGCCAGTGAACACCAACCGCAGCAAGAAGAAGCTCAAGAACCGGGCCAAGCTGAAGCGCGGCGTGCTGAAGCGCCGGCGCATCCGCAAGCGGAAGGCCACCGGGAAGTAGTCCGTAGGGCGGCACCCCCCAAGCAACCCCCCCGGCCCACAGCGGCGGCGCGGCGCTGGACCTCTTTCCCCTTGGGAGAGCGCCGCCGAAGCGAAGGGCGGCGGCCGCGCCTTGCATCGGCCAGGGCGCCCCCCTTAAGTACTGTCGGCTTTCCCCCCCCGAGCGCCCATGGCACGCGAGAAGGACAACATCGCGCTCTCCGACGAGCACAACTCCCGGGGCATCGAGCTGGCCGACCGCGGCTGGCTCGATGAGGCCATCCGGGAATTCAAGCGGGCGATTGACCTCGACCCGGACTCGGCCCACGCCCACGACAACCTGGCCACGGTGTACGCCGAGAAGAAGCTGTACCGCGAAGCGCTGGCCGAGTACCTGACCGCGCTGAAGCTCGAGCCGGACAGCGCCACCGCGCACTACAACCTGGCCTGCTTCCTCTCCACCCACGGGCCGGAATTCGCGGTGTCGGCCTACCGGCAGGCCATCGACTTGGACCCGGAGTACCCGGACGCCCACCTCAACCTGGGCCTCACCTACGCCGACCACGGCCGGGTGGAGGAGGCCGTGACTGAACTCAAGCGGGCCATCGACCTGGACCCCGCCGACGCCTTCCCGCGCCACGAGCTGGCCGCGCTGCTGATGGACGAGGGCGACTACCGAAATGCCATCACCCACCTGAAGGAAGTGGTGCGGCTGGAACCGGACAACTTCGAGGCCCACCTGGACTTGGGCATCTGCTATGCGCAGAAGGGCTTCTACGCCGAGGCCGAGCGGGCCTATGGCCGGGCGCGCGAGCTGAACGCCGAGGACCTGCTGTTGCACTACAACCTGGCGGCGCTCTACGCGCTGTGGGGAAAGAAGCCCGAGGCGCTGGCCGCCCTCAAGACGTCCCTCGAGCTCGACCGGGCCAAGGTGACGGGCTGGCTGGCCACCGACCCGATGTTCGACGCGCTCAAGGGCGACCCGGAGTACGAGAGCCTTCTGTGAGGGCGGCCGCGTGGCACATCGCCATCGCGGTGGGCCTCATCGGCCTCAACGCCTTCTTTGTGCTGGCAGAGATGGCGCTGGTGAAGGTGCGCCCGGCGCGGCTGCAGGCGCTGGCGGAGGCGGGCCGCACCGAGGCCGCCTCCGCGCTACACATCATCGAGGATTTCACCCCCTACCTCAGCGTCATCCAATTCGGGGTGACGCTGTGCGCGGTGGGCATCGGCTGGGTGGGGGAGCCGGCGGTGGCGGACACGCTGGAGCGGCTGCTGTGGCCCCTCGTCCACACCCGGCCCGCGCTGCTGGCGGCGCTGCCCACCTTCTCCGTGGTGGTGGGCTTCTCGCTCGTCACCGTCTTGTGCCTGGTGCTGGGGGAACTGGTCCCCAAGGGCATCGCCATCCAGCAGGCGGAGGGCACGGCCATGGCGGTGGCCGGGCCGCTGCGGGCGCTGTACGTCGTCTTCTTCCCCGGGGTGTGGCTGGTGAACCGGGCCTCGGGCTTCGTGCTGCGGCTTTTGGGGTTGAGGGCCAAGCCGGGCCAGGAGCAAGCGCACACCGAGGATGAGCTGCGCATCATTCTCGCCTCAGCGGCGGAGATGGGCACCATCGACAGCGCCCGGGCGGAGCTCCTGGAAAGGGCGCTCGCCATGACGGAGAAGACGGCCCGGCAGATTCTGGTTCCCCGTACCGAGGTCCACTACCTCGACCTCGAGGAGTCGCTCGAGCACAACGTGGCCGAGGCGCGCGCCACCGGGCACACCTGGATGCCGGTGTGCCGGGCCAACCTCGACCAGGTGGAGGGCGTGGTGAACGTGAAGGACCTCTTCGTGCTTCTGGCGGAGGGGAAGCTGAATAGCCTGGCGCAGGTGCAGCGCCCGGTCCTCTTCGTCCCGGAGAACGTCACGCTCGACCAGCTGCTGGCGGAGTTTGGCAAGCGCCGCCGGCAGCTGGCGGTGGTGGTGGACGAGCACGGGGGCACTTCCGGGATTGTTTCCGTCTCGGACGTGGTGTCCGAGGTGGTGGGGGACGTGGCCAAGCTGGGGCGACACTCGGCGGACGTGAAGACGCTGCCCGGCGGGCGCTTCGAGGTCTCCGGGAGCACCTCCCTGGAGGAATTGCACGACCGGCTGGACATGGACTTCGACGTGGACGGCGCGGAGGTCACCACCATTGCCGGCTACCTGATGGCCAAGCTGAACCGGGTGCCGGTGCCGGGCGACGCCGCCGGGGTGGGGGAGTGGGAGGTGCGGGTGGCCGAGACGGACGGGCCCCGCGTCCTGAAGGTGCGCATTGAACCGCGTCCCCCGCCCGCGCCCGTCCCGTAGGGGCCCCTCCAAACGGGAGCGTGACCATTCACCGAGTGTCACGCCACGTCACGTCACGTGTTGCTTGCTCACGCCGAAAGCGGCGCGTAACCTGTGGGAAAGTAGCCCTCCCTTCTGCCCGGAGCCACGCCCCGCATGCGCATCAAGCGCCTGGACATCACCGGCTTCAAGTCCTTCATGGACCGCAGCGTCTTCGCTTTTGGAGACGGCATCACCGGCGTCGTCGGTCCCAACGGCTGCGGAAAGTCCAACGTCGTCGACGCCCTGCGCTGGGTCATGGGGGAGCAGAGCGCCAAGGCGCTGCGCGGCCGGGGCATGGAGGACGTCATTTTCAATGGCAGTGAGAGCACCGGGCCCCTCTCCATGGCCGAGGTGTCCCTGACGCTGTCGGTCGAGGCCGCCGACGCGCTCGCGCCCCAGTACGCCGGCTACCCGGAGATGACGGTCACCCGCCGCCTTTTCCGATCTGGGGAGTCCGAGTACCTCATCAACAAGACCTCCTGCCGGCTGCTGGACATTGTGGAGCTGTTCCTCGGAACCGGGGTGGGCACGCGCGCCTACTCCATCATCGAGCAGGGCCGCGTGGGCCTGATTGTGTCTTCCAAGCCGGAGGACCGCCGCTTCCTCATCGAGGAGGCCGCCGGGGTGACGAAGTACAAGTCCCGGCGCCGGGCGGCCGAGCGGAAGATGGAGGCCACCGAGGCCAACCTGCTGCGGGTGGCGGACCTGGTGGCGGAGCTCTCCAAGCGCCTCGACACCCTGGGCCGCCAGGCGCGCAAGGCGGAGAAGTACAAGACGCTGAAGGCGCGGATGCAGGAGATTGAGCTGCACCATGCGGCCCACCGCTGGCTGGCCCTGGCGGCGGAGCAGAAGCAGCTGGCCGAGCGACTGTCGGCGCTGAGCGGCACGGAGAGGGAGGCGGTGGAGGGGGTACGTGCCCTGGAGGACGCCATCGCCCTGGAGCGCTCGGCCCTCGACGCCGAGGCGCTGCGGCTGCAAGCGCTGGGGGAGACGGCGCACGCGCTGGAGTCCGACGTCCAGCGCGACGCGCAAAACCTCGCCCACTGGCAGGAGGACGTGGCTGCCGCCCAGGCCACCGAGCGGTCGAGTGGGGCGGAGCTGGCCGAGGTGCAGGGGCTGGCCGAGGCCTTCGCCGCGCGCGTCCTCGCCCTGGATGCTGAGTTGGCCGCGCTTTCCGAGACGTCTGAGGAGGAGTCGGCGGCGCTGCGACGGGCCCAGGAGGGCTTGGAGGCGGTGCAGGTGATGCAGGCGGAGGGCACCGGGCAGATGGAACAGCAGCGGCTAACGCTGCTCGGCCTGGCCGCCCGGGTAGCCAACCACGAAAACAACCTGGTCAACCTGGCGCAGAAGCGCGAGGAACTGGCCGGCCGGCACGCCCGCGCGGAGGCCGAAGCCGACGCGCTGCGGGCGCAGGTGGCCAGCCTTGACCGCGAGCGCAACGAAGTCACCCGCGCTGTGACGCGCAGCCGCCAGCTTACCCTGGAACTGGCGGAGCGCAGCGGGGCCGAGGAGGAGAGCCTGGCGCGCGCCCGGGCGGCCTTTGCCGAGCACGAGGTGGCCGTCATCTCGGCCCGGGAGGAGCTGGCCGACCGCCGGAGTCGCCTGCACTCGCTGCAGGAGATTCAGCGCCACTACGAAGGCTTCGACCGCGGCGTGCGCGCCGTCATGCGCTATGCCGCCGAGGGCGACGGCAAGAGTGGCGTGCGCGGGCTGGTGGCCGACGTCGTCACCACCAGCGCGCGCTTCGAGAAGGCGGTGGAGGCCGCCCTGGGCACCCGGCTCCAGCACGTGCTGGTGGAGGGCAGCGAGGAGGCCTTCGCCCTGGCCGGCCACCTGCGCAGCCTGGGCGAGGGGCGCAGCACCTTCCTGCCGCTGCAGGCGGTGGCCCCCTCGGGAATTCGGCCGGTGCCGCCCGCGGGCATCCCCGGCGTACTGGCCATGGCCCTGGAGCAGGTGTCCACCGAAGCGGCCTTCCGCCCGGCGGTGGAGGCGCTTCTGGCCGACGTGCTGCTGGTGGAGGACTTGGCCGCCGCCCGGGCGGTGGCCGCAGTGGCCCCGGGCACCTTCAGCTGCGTCACCCTGGAGGGAGAGGTGCTGGGCCGGGACGGCTCCGTCACCGGCGGGGTGCTGGAGGGCCCGGCGGTGGGGGCGCTCCAGAAGAAACGGGAAATTGCCGAGCTGGCCGAGGCGCTGGTGGGGCTGGAGGAGCGCTTCCAGGAGGCCGTCACCCGGGGCCTCAGCCTGCAGAAGCACGTGCTGCACACCGAGGAGGTGCTGAAGGGGCTGCAGCGCCACCACCACGAGGAGGAGCTCAACCGGAGTGCCCTGGAGAAGGACCTCACCCGGGCGGCCGAGCAGCTGGCCTCCCTGCGGGAGCGCCTGTCCGCCGCCGGCCTGGAGGCCGAAGGGCTGCACCAGAGCCTGCTTCAGGTGCAGCGCGAGGAGGAGACGTCCCGGGGCGAGGTGGCCCACGCCCAGGCCGAGCGCGCCGCGCGCGAGGAGGGCCTGAAGCAGCTGGCCGAGCGCATCGAGTCGCTGCGTACCTCGGCCGAGGCGCACCAGGCCGAACTCTTGGAGTTGCAGGTCCGCCGCGCCGCCCACGCCGAGCGCGGCGAGGCCGCCCGCCGCACGCTGGCCGAGGCGGTCGCCTCCCGCGACCAGCTGCTGGTGCGCAGCACCCGGCTGCTCGAGACGCACGCCCAGGCGGCCGAGCGCGCCCGGGAGCTGCTCGGGCGCATCGCCGCAACGGCGGCCGGACACCAGGCGCGCAGCGATGAATTGGCCGCCCGGCGCGCCGAGCTGGAGAGCAGCCAGCACGCCCATACCGCCCGGGCGGCGCGCGTGCGGGCCGAGGAACAGCGGCTGCGCGAGGAGCGGGCCAGCCTGGACGACCTCACCGAGGGCCTGAGCCAGCTCACCCTGCGGGAGCGCGAGCTGGTCCTGGAATTGACGCACCTTCTGGACGGCGTGCGGGACCGGCACCAGACGGAACTTGCCCACCAGCTGCACCGCTTCCACCTGCTGCCGGCGCTGGACGATGCCGCCGAAGCGGAGATGCGCGAGCTCCGCGCCCAGGTGGAGCGGATGGGCGAAATCAACCTCACTGCCATCGACGAGCACCGCGAGGTGGCCGAGCGGCATGGCTTCCTGGCGGCGCAGAAGAAGGACCTCGAGACGAGCCTCGCCCAGCTGCGCAGCGCCATCAGCAAAATCGACCGCACCAGCCGCGACCGCTTCGCCCATACCTTCGAGGCGGTGAACGAGAAGTTTCAGGCCGTCTTCCCCCGCCTCTTCGGCGGGGGCCGGGCGTGCCTGGTGCTGGCCGACGAGGCGGCGGGCGTCGAGGGGGGCGTGGACATCGTCGCCCAGCCCCCGGGAAAGAAGCTGCAGAGCGTCACCTTGCTGTCCGGCGGGGAGAAGGCCCTGACGGCGGTGGCGCTCATCTTCGCCATCTTCCTCATCAAGCCCTCGCCCTTCTGCGTGCTGGACGAGGTGGACGCGCCGCTCGACGAGGCCAACGTGGGCCGCTACAACGCGTTGCTGCGCGAGATGAGCGCGCAGTCGCAGTTCATCCTCATCACCCACAACAAACGGACGATGGAAGTCGCCGACACCCTGTACGGGGTGACGATGGAGGAGCCGGGCATCTCCAAATTGGTGTCGGTGCGGCTGCGGGACGTGGCCGCGGCCAACGACGACCAGGCGGTGGCCTGACGCGCGTTCCCCCCCGGGCGGGCCGCCCGCCCCCGGGGCTACTAGAGGTGCACTTTCGGGCACACCTTCTCGTCGCTGGTCTTGAGGTCCTTGGCCTTGTTCATCAGGGCCTCGCTCTCGCTGGCGGTCTTCTTGGCGGCGGCCTCCAGGGGCGCCCAGGCCGCGTTCTTCGCGCCCAGTGCCGTCACCACGGTGAGCTGCTCCTGGCGCAGCTTGCTCTCGTTCTCTAGCGTCGCGATGTAGACGTCGTCCTGGGCCACCATCTGCTTGCAGCTGGCCACCAGGTCCTTGAGCATGCCCTTGGCCTTCTTCGGGTCCTTCTTGGCGACGTCCTGGTACTGCTTCACCAGGGCGTTGTACGCGTCGCTGCTCTTCACCTTGCGGTCTAGCTCCAGCTGCGACGTCGCCGCGCGGGGAACGGCCATCGCGTCCAGCTGCGCGAAGCGCACCGCGTCGGGCAGGGCGCCGGTGTCGGTCGAGTCCGCCACGGAGTTGAGGAAGGTGATTTCGTAGGGGACGACAATCTGGTCCGACTTCGGCTTGGGGTAGGGCAGGGCGGTGAGTTTCGGGGTGAGGCAGGTCTTCACCGCCGGGGGCCCGTCGGCCACCGTCACCAGCACCGGCGGTGGCAGGCTGCCGTCGCCTGCCTTGAATTTCTCCGGGGCCTGGGTCAGCTGCACCTTGAGGCCGATGGCGGCCGGGTCCGGGCCCTTCTCGAAGGGCGCAAAGCAGGGGCACATGGCGGGCAGGGCCAGCCGCACCGTGCCGGTGACATCCGAGAATTCATTGGTTCCGAAGCGCACCTGGGTGGTGGGGGGCAGCTCCGGCCACTGCTCGGAGAACGTCGCCGGCTTGCTCCCGGCAGGCAGGGGGGCCAGCGTCGGCGACACCCGCGTCACCGCGTCCTGGATGCACTTCTTGCCGAAGGCCGTCAGTCCGTCGGAGTCGACGGTTTGGGTGAAGCCTGCGTCATTCACCGTCAAGGTGATTTTGAAGGCCGGCGACTTGCCAGGGACGAAGAAGCGGGTGTCGGCCATGCATTCGAGGACCAGGGGCCGCGCCAGAATCCACAGCCCGCTGAGGGCGGTGTCCGTTGCCGGCGCCTGGATGGTGGTGGGCTTCAAGAAGCACACGGCGAGGTCGAAGGGGACGAAGTTGCCGACCTTGTCCTTGTCGGCGGCCCTCGCCGTGGTGGCGAGAAGCAGAGCGAGGCTGCAGGCGGCGAGGCGGGAAGACACTTGGTACCTCCGGCAAACGGGGGCATTCCCCCTCTGGGGGGACCGCCCCCTTAGCAAAGCGTCACGGGACTTTCACGCGCCGAAGACGGCCCTCCGGCGCCCGGACTTCCAGTGCGACCGGTGCGGTGGCAAACCGGCAGCGCGCCAGGGCCGCGGCGCTGGCCGGCGCAGCGTCGACGCTGAGCACCTCGTCCTGCGCCCGCAGCCGGTAGCCGAGCGGCGCCTCGCGCACCAGGACACCCGGCGGAAGCCGGGCCAGCCGCGCGGCCTCCGTCTCGTCCAGCCCGGGGTTGGCCGTCTGCAGCAGTTGCAGCCGTTGCACCTCGGCGTCCAGCCCGCGGCCGAGACGTCCCTCCGGCACCGCCACCACCGTCCAGGTGCTCAGCAACGGGCCGTGGGGCGGCCGGGGAGGCGTCCAACTGCTGGCTAGCCGGGCAAACGCCTCGGTGGCCGCCCGTTCCAGCACGCCCGCTGGCTGCAGGGCCGCTGCCTCGCTGCCGCCATGGGCGAAGGGGTCCGCGCGTGCCTCGGCCGTCGTCTCCACCAGCGTCTGGGAGGTGTTCGGCTGAAGCACCTCCACCGTCGCGCGCCAGCGCAATTCGGCCGTCGCCCCCACCGCCGAGCCCGAGGCGCCCTGCACCTCCTGCTGGCTGGAGGCCTGCCCGGTGTCCACCCGCACCCGCACCACCAACGCCTGCTCCGGGCGGATGTCCGCCGCGCGCAGCAGCGGCACCGCGGTGCTGGCGCTCCAGTCGCGCCGCTCCGGGTGCAGCAGCTGGACTTCGGCCGGGGCCCACACCGGCACCACGCCGTCCACCGCCTGCAGGGCCACCGCCGCCAGACGCTCGCCCAGCGCCGGCGCCTGCTGGCTGTCGGCGCCGTGCACCGGTTCCAGCACCACGGCGGAAAAGCGCGCCGAGGCGTCCAGCTGCGCGTGGGCGGTGACGGGCGTCCCGGCGCAGCCCGCGGCCAGGGCAGCGGCCGCCAGCAGGGCCGTCCTCACGCCGGCGTGGCGTCGAGGAGGGGGGTGAACTTGCCGGCGGCGTCCAGGGCGATGAGGTCCGTGTAGCCGCCGACGTGCAGGCCCCCGACGAAGATTTGCGGGACGGTGCGGTGTCCGCCGGACCGCTCCACCAAACCTTGCCGGGCCGCGTCGTCCCCGGTGACGTCTACCTCCTGGTAGGGCACCCCGCGCGCCGTCAGCCACGCCTTGGCGCTGCGGCAGAAGGAGCAGGAGGTTGTTGTGTAGACGACGACGTTCTGCATGCTGACGACTCCTCGTGTCGGGCTCTGTGGGTAAGAAGCGTCCGGACTCTCCGGGCGGTGTTGGGCCGCGTACGCTTGTGGCGCCCCCAACAGTGCAGCAGCGACCCAGGGCGTGCTAGGCCTTCTGGTGGGTCGTAACGGCCCCCGGGGGTAGGCGCGATGCACAACACGCGGGTGCTGGGCCGTCAGCGCCGTCGCTTCAAGGTGAATCTCGGCCCCGCCTCCGGTTTCACCGTGGACGTCTCCGCGGGGGGCTTCTGTGCCGAGCTGATGCGCGTCTTTCCCAAGGGCACCGCGGTGAAGGGCAGCGTGCTGGTGGACGGGACGGAATTCGAGTTCTCCGGCCGGGTAGCCTGGGCCCGCCAGGGGGACTTCCGCATCAACCTGCGCGGACGCATGGGGGTGTGCTTCACCGACATCCCTCCCCAGCTGCGGCAACTCTTCGGGCTGTCGCCCACCGGCACCCCGCTGCCGGCCGCGGGCCCCTTCATCCGCTGAAGACGCAAGGGGAAGGGCGTCCCGCGCCCGCCGGGGGATGCCCGTTGGAAGGACTGACCCAACGACGACGGCCCCCGTGGGGGGGTGTCCCCACGGAGGCCGTCGCACGACAGCGGACTTGGGGGGGGAAGACGGGAACTTACATCCCCATCCCGCCCATGCCACCCATGCCGCCCATTCCACCGCCACCGCCACCGCCGCCCCTGCCCTCGTCCTCCTTCGGACGGTCGGCCACCATGGCTTCGGTGGTGAGCATGAGGGAGGCGACGGAGGAGGCGTTCTGCAGTGCGGTGCGGGACACCTTGGCCGGGTCGATGACGCCGGCGGCGAGGAGGTCCTCGTAGACGCCGGTTTGGGCGTTGAAGCCGAAGCTTCCCGTGCCTTCCTTCACCTTGTTGACGATGACCGAGCCTTCCAGACCGCCGTTGCCGACAATCTGGCGCAGGGGCTCCTCGAGCGCGCGGCGCACAATCTCCACGCCGAACTTCTCGCCCTCGAGCCAGTCACCCTTCTCGAGCGCCTTGAGGGCGCGGACGTAGGCCACTCCGCCGCCCGGGACGACGCCCTCTTCGACCGCGGCGCGGGTGGCGTTGAGCGCATCCTCCACCCGGGCCTTCTTCTCCTTCATCTCGGTCTCGGTGGCGGCGCCGACGCTGACGACCGCCACCCCGC
>JADGRA010000070.1 GCA_017881265.1 Myxococcaceae bacterium
CTCGCGCAATTCCACGCTGACTTGTTCGCCGGACACCCAGGCCCGGAGGAACTCCAGCGACGCTGGATTGGCCCGCGACAAGGGGGGGGCCTCCAGGGCGAAGCCAGGCGCAGGTGGGTCAGCAGGGAGACCGTCCTTCATGGCGCACAAAAGCAGTCGCAGGATTCGTGCCGCCCTCCCGCTGAATTGTCTGTGCCCTGGGGCTTCCATCTTGGCCACGCGTTTTGTTGCGGGGTGCAGGCCGAGGCGAGGAAGACTGTCCACCACAGTGAAGCGGGGCCGACCCAGGGGCAAGACGGACCGCGCTATGGTGGCGACATGACGCTGCAGGTCGAACCCAACACGTGGGACACGGCCTTCTTCCACGCCTTCAACCGGGACTTCGGCCCAGGGGTGGATGGCCTGGTGCGTTTCTTCCACGGACCGCGCTCGGCCATCCTCTTCACCGTCCTTCTGCTGGTGTACGCCGCCTGGCGGTGGCGCGCCCGGGCGGTGCCGATTGTCCTTGCGGCCGTGCTGGCCACCGTGGCGACGGACATCATCGGCGCCCGCGTGCTGAAGCCCGCCATCGCCCGGACGCGGCCCTGCTATGCGTTGCCGGACGGTTCCTTTCGCCAGCTGGTGGCCGTGTCCAACTCTGGAAGCCTGCCCAGCCTGCACGCGGCCAACTGGTTTGCCGCGGTGACGCCGCTGGCGGTGGCAGCGCCGGCGGCGGGGCCTGTCCTTTTCGGCGTGGCCGCGCTGGCGGGCCTCACCCGGGTGGTGGCCGGCGTGCACTGGCCCTCGGACGTGCTGGCGGGGGCACTGTTGGGGGTGGCCTTTGGGCTGCTGGCCAGCTGGGGCGTGCGCGCCTTCTTGCGCTGGTGGCGCGAGCGGGCACTGCTGCCCAGGCCCGGCTAGGGACCGCCGAAAATGACGGCCAGGGTGACGTAGAAGGCCGCCGGCGGCGCCGCGGTGAAGGTGTAGGCGTTGTACGGGGTGCGCGGGGCCGTCAGGCTTCCAATGGGAAAGTTGGCCGGCCCGTAGAAGGGCGTCAGCGCGTACTGAAGGTTGGTGAGGTTTTCCGCGCGAAAGCCAATCTCCAGCACGCGCCAGCGCAGCGTGGCGTCGAGGTCCAAGGTGAAGGTGGCGGGACTGCGGACGCCGTCGCCCACCGGGCGCGAGCCGATGTAGCTGGCCTTCAAGGTGAGTTGCCCCACCAACGGCGACCCATCGATGGCGAGGCCAGGCACCGGGCCAAACACCGCGCCATACACGCGCGCCACCCAGGCGGGGACCAGCGGCACCAGCTGCTGGCTGTCCGTGTAGAAGGCGTCCGCATAGCTGAGGGTCCCCAGCACGTCGAACCACGTCCCGGTAGCGCGCGAGGAGCCGACGAAGCCCACCCGGGTGGTGCCGGGCGAGGGCACCGCGTAGCCGACGCTCGGGTCGAAGACGAGGTCACTCGACAGCACGCTGTAGAAGCCCACCGCGCGCGCCGTCACCTCCACCGTCCCGAAGCGCCGCCTGTACAGCACCCCTCCCTCCACCGCCTGCTGCTTGGCAAAGGGGCTGGGGGGCGGCTGGCCCGACTGCACCGGCACCCCGACATACTGTGCGTCCAGCGACTGGGCCCCGACGCCGTAGCTAACGGACAGCGTCACGCTGGGCGTCACCTGCGCCAGGGCCGTCACCCGCGGTTCAAAGAGGCCGGCGCCGGTGGACTTCCGCTCGGGGGCGGTGCTGGTGCACACCCGGCTGAGGGAGGTGCCGGCCACGTAGGCCCCGCCCAAATCCCCGCAGTTGAAGAGGACGTCGTAGGAGAAGTACTCCTGGCGAAACCCGCCGCGCAGCCGGAACCAGTCGGTGGGGCGAAAGTCGGCATCCACGTATGCGGCCAGATTCACGACGTCCGAGGTGGTGTCGTTCTCCAGCGCGTAGGGCGTCGTCGTGCCTTCGATGAGACGCGACACGTTGGGCGTCGCATGGTCGTACCGGGCGTAGAAGCCGAGTTCCAGCGACTGCTCGCGGCCGAGCCAGGGCCCACTCAGCCGGTAGCTGCCGCGGCTTCCGGCGGTGAAGGCGCTGTAGGACTGCTGGATGCCCTCGCCGACAGTGCCGAGAGGCGTCTGGGGAGGATTTTCTTCGCTGGGAAAAATGCCCTCGAAGTTTTCGAGAATCTTCAGCGTGCGCCAGATGAGGAAGGCCTGCAGCTTGAAGACGCCGGAGCCAGCCGGGATTTCCAGGTCCGCGGCGAGGTTGAACGTCTGCGCCTCTCCGCCGAGCAGTGTGTCGTAGGTGCCGTAAAACGGCATCAGTCCTGCCTGCACGTCGTCCTGCCGCACCACGCCCGCCATCTGGTACTGGGACGTGTAGCCGGTGGCGAGCACGTGCCACAGCCCCCGGGCCCCCAGCGTCCCCTCGTACTGGCCCATGACGCTGACGGCCGTCCCGGAGCGGTTGGCGCCGTAGCCATTCGTCTTGATGTAGGAAGCCGCGAGGAACGTCCCGGTGCGCTCCTCCGCCGGGGCGATGACGCCCAGCGCGCGCAGTGTCCCGAAGCTGCCGTAGCCGGCCTGCAGCCGGATGCCCCGTTCCAGCACGCCCAGCTGGTAGTCGGCGCTGCCGGCCGCCGCGAAGTCCCCCTGGCGCGGGTCGTACGGCCCCTCCAGCACCACCACCTCGCGCACCACCTCCGGGATGATGAAGTTGAGGTCCGCGTAGCCCTGGGCGTCGGTGTTGGCCACCTGGTTGATGGGCACGCCGTTGAAGGTGAATTCGACCGCGGTGCCCTGGTCGGCGTTGAAGCCGCGCAAAATAATCTGCTGCGCGTGGCCCAGGCCGCCCTCGTTGCCGATGACGATGCCCGGCGCCATCTCCAGCGCCTTCGCTGCCGAGGCGCCGACGGTCGCGGCCAGCGCCCCCATCTCAATCTGAAAGTCGCCGGTGCCGAAGTCCTGGTGCCGGGTGCCGCGCACGGTGACTTCCTCAATGGACTCGGCCTCCCCGGCGCCGCCCGCGCCGGGCGGCGGCGCCACCGGCACCACCACCGGGGCGTCGGCCGCGGGCGGGCCGACGGCGATGGGCACGCCGGCGTCGGGCGTGGCCACCGGGGCCGGCGGCTCGAAGCGGAACGGAATGCGGATGCGGGCCGGGATGGGCGTCCCGTCGCGCAGGGCGGGGCTAAACGTCCAGCGCTTCACCGCCTCCAGCGCCGATGCGTCGAAGGCCGGCCCGCCGCTGTCCACAACCTCCGCCCCCGTCACCTGCCCCTGGGCGTCCACCGTCACCAGCGTGACGACGGCGGCCGCCTGGGTGGCCCCGGCGGGGTAGATGGCCGCCGGGCTGTCCAGGACTTTGGGCGCGACGACGTCCGCGAGGGCCGCGGTGCCAAGCAAGCAGACTGCCAGGACGAGGAGTCGGGAAATCATCGGACGAAGTGCACCGAGATGGGAGGGGTGAGGCCGGCCACCGCCTGGCCGCTGTCGTCCAGTTCCGGCCGGAACGGCTCCGACAGGGCACAGGCCTGCGCGGCCTGGGAAAAGCTGTCCTTGGGGCTGCTCAGGACGTCCACCGCGCGCGCCCGGCCGTCGGCGGCGACGTGGATGCGGATGCGCACCGAGACGTCGTGCAGGTCCCCGGACTGCTCCTCCTCCGGCCATGGGCAGCTCCAGTCCCGGCGGGCCGGCCCCGCCGGCCGCGCCCGGCCGCTTGGCCGTGCCGCCCGGGGCGGCGGGGCGGCCACCGCCACTGTCGCCGTCCCGGACGGCGCTGTGAAGCCCCCGGCGTAGGCGTCACTCGTCCCCACCGGCATGGAGAAGGACGTCATGTCCACGGGCTGACTGGGGTCCGGCGCGGCGGCCACCACCTTCCCGGCGGCGGCGGAGGGCAGGGGCGTGCGGTGCGGCGGGGGTGGCGGGGGCTCCGGCTCCACCGGCGGCTCCGGCGGCGGCGGCGGGCGCTCCAGCGTCACCACCTGCTGTTCCACGTGTGCCTTGCGTCGGTGTTCCTGGTCGCCCAGGACGCCCAGAAACACCAGCAGCACATGCACGCCCAGCGTCACTCCCAGCGCCGTCGGCCAGCGCCAGCGCGCGCTGTGGCCACCAATCTGTTCGGCGATGGCGTAGGGGCCGCCGGACAGCGTTCCCACGTCCGCGTGGGGGACGCGGTACTTGAGGACGTAGCCCTTGCGGCGGCCCTGACTCACGGCGCGGCAGAGTCCGGCTGCACGGCGAAGGCAATCTGCGTCACCCCGGCCTGCGAGAGCAGGTCCATCGCCTTCACCACCCGCGCGTGGTGCACCTCGCCGTCGGCCTGGATGACGGCGCGCAAGTCCGGGTGACTCTGGTGCTCGCCCCGCGCCCGCTCCAGGAAGGCCGCGTCGGAGGGCACCGGCTGCCCGTTGACGCGCGTCAGGCCGTCCCGGGTGAGGGTGACGGCGAACACCGGCGTCACCTGCTCTCCAGTGGAGGCCGTCGGAAGCGTAAGCTTCAGCGCGCTGTTGGGCGCCACCACCATGCGCGCCGTCACCATGAAGATGATGAGAAGCACCAGCGCCACGTCCACCAGCGGCGTGACGTTGATGCCGGCGATGAGGCTGCTACTGCCGTTGTCTCCGTTGCTTGACGCCATCAGCCCGCCCTCGTCGGCTCGGCCGCGCTGGCCGCCGCCGGCAGCACCGGCTCCTCGGCGTTGAGGTGCGCGAGCAGCACGCTGGTGAGTGCCTCGCTGCGGGAGAGGATGGTGGCGATGCGGCGCTGGAAGTAGTTGAAGGCCGCCACCGCGGGGATGGCGACGAAGAGGCCCACCGCGGTGGCCACCAGCGCCTCGGCGATGCTGCTCATGATGGCTTGCGGGGCCAGCGCGCCGCCCGCAGCCGCCGCTCCCTCGGGACGGCCGAGCACCTCGAAGGCCTCAATAATCCCGATGACGGTGCCGAGGAGGCCGACGAAGGGGGCGTTGTTGCCCAGCGTCCCGAGGAAGGCGAGGCCCCGCTCCATGCGCGTACGTTCGAGCGCCAGCGCGCCGCCGATGGCCTTCTCCGCGGCCACCGGGCCGAGGTCCGCGTTCCGCAGACCGGCCAGCACCGCCGCCGCCTCCGGGGACGGCGAACGCCCCATCGCTTCCAGGGCGTCGCGGTAGCGCCCGGCGCGTAAAAGGCCGTCCAGCTCTCGGGCCAGCCGCCGCACGTCGTCGCGCAGGGAATGAAAGAAGAAGGCCCGCTCGGCGATGAGCAGGACGCTGGCCACCGACAGGCCCAGCAAAATCCACAGCACCCACGCAGCGCGCAGGTCCAACAGGACGTGTTTGAGGTGTTCGACAATGCCCATGTGCTTCCTCGCGTGCGACGACCCGGGCCCTGCTGCGGCCCGTTGGACTGAAAAAGAAAGGGGAGGGAAACGCTTCGCCCGGGGGGGCCCCCAAGCCCTGGGGGCCGCGCTCCTTCAAGCCGGGGGGGGAAGACGAAGTCCCCCCCAAGGAAGAGGAGGCCGCCCGCGGGCCAGCAGCGCTAGGCCACGCGCGGCAGGGCAACGCTACGCGGAGCGCGGTGGCGACTGCTTGGGAGCCCGCAACAGCAGGGCCCCATCCGCCCGTTGCCACGCGGCGAGAAGCAGCAGGGCCCCCGGGTCGGCCCCCGCCTCTAGCGGCAGCGCTGCACCCGCCGGAGGAGCGCCCCAGTGACGGCGGGACGCCTGCACCGGGCAGTGGTGGTGCGCGTCCGTGTCCTGCAGCGCGGCGGACGTCGCGCGGGCGTGCAGGCCAGGCGCCACCGGGGCGACCGGGACGAGGAGGGCGTGCGCCTCGGACGTCCGGGCCTCGGTGAGGGTGCCATGTTCCCAGCAGACGCCGTGCCTCTCCAGGGCCAGGTGCCCGAGGCCGAAAAGCTGCAGCCCCAGCAGCAGCACGGACAGGCCGGCGGCCATCGGCGTTCGGCGCGTCTGTCGGCGGGGTTTCTGCATTGCAAAGCCGGGTGCGGTGCAGCACCTGGAACCCATTGTCTGTAGTGCACCGCCGCCCGCGGGCGCAAGGCGGGGGACGTAGGACTGTCTTCCCACGGGCCCTTAGGGCGCGCAGCTCGTCGGCGCCGGGCGCCCGGCAAAGCGGTCCTGAAGCCAGCCCACTGCCGACGCCGCGGCGCGGTCGCCCGCCTCCAGGTGGCCGACGTCCGCCATCTCCAGGTAGCGCACGGTTTCGCCGCGGCGACACAGCGAGGCGACGAAGGCCGCCGTCACCGCCGGGTCCACAAGGCTGTCCGCGGTGCCCTGGGCGATGAACAGGGGGGCACCGGCGGGGGACTGCCCGGGCCGGTTGCGGGCCAGCAGCGTCTGCCAGGGCTGCACCGTGCCTGGGTTGACGCTGGGGAAGCCTTCCCGCAGCGGCTTGGCCGCGCTGAGGGCGGCCAGCGCCTGCCAGGCGTTGGTGACACAGGTGCTGGCGACACTGTCCACCACCGGCTGTTGCGCAGGCGACACCACGCCCGAAAGGGAGGCTTGGTAGACGCGGGACCAGGCCCAGAGGCTGTACGCCGCCAGCACCTTGCCGACGTCCGTCCCCAGGCCGACTTCCAGAAGCGCGGCGAGGTCCGTCGGCGGCGCGGCGGCGGCCACGCCCAGAAGGGACAATTCGGGCGCGTAGGCCGCGGCCAGCTGCCCGGCGAACAGCGCTGCCTGGCCTCCCTGGGAATTGCCCCACACGGCGAAGCGGCTGCCCGCGCCCACCTCCAGCAGCCCGCGGGCGGCCCGCACCGAGTCCAGCACCGCCCGTCCTTCGCTTTCCCCAACCAGGTAGGGGTGCGGCCCGGGCGTCCCCAGCCCCGGGTAGTCCGTGGCGGCGATGGCGAAGCCGGCCGCCAGCAAGGCGGACAGCCCCGGGATGCTGCCGGGAATGCCCAGCGTCCCTTCGAAGAAGTGCCTGCCCAAAAGCGAGGGCGCGCAGCCCGTCGCCACGCCCGTGGTGGGGTGGGCCCAGGCCACCACCGGCCGGCCGCCCGGTGGCACTGGGCCCCGCGGGGCCAGCACCAGGCCGGAGACGGGCACCAGCCTGCCGTCCAGTCCGGTGGAGAGGTACAGCACCCGGGAGGCGGACAGCCAGCAGGGCGCGCCCGGCATGGCCTCCACCCGGAGAATGTCCCCGGGATTCCCTGCCGCCGGGACGGCGTCGGCGCGGTAGAAGGCCCCCGGGGTAGGCGCCGTGGCACACCCCGACGCCAGCACGGCAAGGACGGCAGCCCGGGCGGCGGGGAAGGGCCCCCGCTTCGGCAGCCCAGGGCAGCGGAAGCAACTCACCGCCCCCATGTAGCCGCCGAAGTCGCCACATGCCCGCTTTCGGCACGCGCGGCCTTCCAGCCAGGTGCTGGCAAATCGACACTTCTCTCGCGAAACGGGTGGGTCTCCCTCGCACCCCTCCGCGATTGGTGAAACAAAGGCACCCCACCCCATCTCGACTTTTGCTAGGGGCCGGCCGCATGCCCACACGGGCGTTTCCCCTCGCGCTACTCCTCCTCGCCTCGGTTGCCGGCGCGGACGTCATTCATATTGCGCGTCCGCGCAGCCAGCCGCCGGCGGAGGCCCCGCAGCCCGGCCTGGGCGGAAGTCTTCTGCAGGAGGCGGGAACGGCGCCGGAGTGCATCAACGCGGCCGGCACCAAGCTCATCCCCTGCGCGGTGGCCATGCAGTACTTCGGCGGCCCCGTCCTCAGCAACGTGAAGGTGTACGCGGTGTACTGGAGCAGCGGCGTCAGCCCCGCCATCTCCGGCGGCATGGGCGGCTTCTACCGGGCCCTCACCAACAGCGAGTGGGTGGACTGGCTCACCGAATACTCGACGCAGGGGGCGGCGGACGCCGGCAGCCACCAGGGACAACCCGGCACGGGACAAGTCGTCGGGCGCGGCACCTTCGCCGGCAGCGTCACGCTGTCCGTCTATTCCAAGACGTACCCGGCCTGCGCTTCGCCCAACCAGCTGCTGACGTGCGTCAGCAGCGCGGACGTCGAGGCGGAACTCGACTGGCAAATCCGCCACGGACGCCTTCCTGTCCCGGACGCCAACACTATTTTCATGGTGCACTTTCCGCCCACCGTCCAGGTGGGCGACACGGGCAACATGGCCTGCCAGCAGTTCTGCGCCTACCACAACACATTCCAGGGCACCTACCAGGCCGGCGTTCCCCAGCCCGTCTTCTACGCGGTGCTGCCGGACTTGACCGCCAACGGGTGCCAGTCGGGCTGCGGCGGGGGCACCGCCTTTCAAAATACCTGCGCGGCCGCCTCGCACGAGATTGCCGAGGCCATCACCGACAGCGAAATCGGCCTCGTGACTGGCAGCAACGTCGACTACCCGGCGGGGTGGTACGACACCGAAAACCCAAGTCAGGGCGAAGTCGGCGACATGTGCAACCAGCACCCGGACACCGTGGACACCCGCGGGCTGACCGGGTGCACCGCCGGCGCTGCGGGCTGCTACACGGTGCAGCAAATCTTCTCGCGTGAGGTCTGGAACGCCAACCCCGTGCCCA
Organism: Myxococcaceae bacterium; assembly: GCA_017881265.1. Lineage (GTDB taxonomy): Bacteria > Myxococcota > Myxococcia > Myxococcales > Myxococcaceae > JADGRA01. Next base: position 8,493 of record JADGRA010000070.1, read on the forward strand.
GCACCGCGGCGTGCGTCTCCACGCGCTATGACGTCGATGACTACGCGCTGGCCCTCACCCCCAACACCCTGACGCTGGCGCCGGGAGACACCTCGGCGCCCATTCCCATCGTCACCACCATCTCCAATGGCGCCGCCCAGCCCGTCACGCTGTCCGTCACGGACATCCCGGCGGGCCTGCATGCCAGTTTCGACACCACCTCGCTGAATTCGGGCGGCACGGCAAACCTCACCGTGTCGACCGACGCCAATGCCCCGCTGCTGCGGGACGGGGTGCTGGTGGTGCGCGCCACCGGCGCGGCGACGCACTCGGTCTCCCTTTTGGTGCAGGTGGCCCTCCCGCAGAATGACTGGAGCCTCAATCTGTCCCCCTCCTCGGCGGCGCTGCTGCCCGGGACCAGCCGTGTCTTCTCGGTGAATGGCCAGGTGACGTCGGGCAAGGCCGAACTGGTGTCGCTGAATCCGACGGTGACTGGGCTGCCGCCGGGCGTGACGGCTTCCTTCAACCCGTCCACGCTGACGCCCGGGGCCTCGGCCGCGCTGCTGACGCTGAGCGTCTCATCGACCGCGGCGGGCGCGCCGGCGTCCACCTTCACGGCGACGGCGGCCAGCCCCTCGCAGGCGGCGGGGCACACCGTCAGCGCGCAAGTCCAGGTGGACACCCCGCCCAGCGTCTCCATCACCAGTCCCGCGGCCGGGGCGACGGTGTCGGGGACGACGCAGGTGCAGGTGGTGGTGACGCCCGGGGCCAATGCCTCGCTGGCCAGCATCACCATTGCCGTCGACAGTGACGCGCCGCTGTCCAGTGGGACGGCCACCGGCGTGGCGTGGGACACCAAGACGGCCACCAACGGCAGCCACACCCTGCACGTCACCGCGCTGGACACCGACAGCGCCAGCACGTCCGTCTCGGTCGTCGTCAGTGTGGTCAACATCCTCAACGACTTCACCCTCTCTTCCGCGCCCGCCAGCGTGTCCCTCCCGGTCGGCGGCACGGCCAGCCTCACCGTCACCACGGCCCTGGCCGCCGGCAACCCGGAGGTCGTGTCATTCAGCGTCAGCGGGCTTCCGCCGGGCGTCTCGGCCGCCTTCACCCCGGCCCAGGTGACGGCCGGCGGGACTGCAACGCTGACGCTGACCGCCCCGAGCGGCACGCAGAAGGCGCCCGCCACCCCCATCACCCTTCTGGGGACCAGTCCCTCGCAGCCGGCCGGCCACAGCTCCACCGCCACCCTTTCCGTGCAGCAAAGCGGCGGCTGTTCCGCGTCGGGGGGCGGCAGCCCCAGCCTCTGGCTGGCCTTGCTGGTGGGGGCAGGGCTGCTGCGTGGCCGCCGGAGGGCGGCCGGGGCCGTCTAGCCAGAAGCGGCCCCCCCAAGCCGTCCGCGGCCAGCTAAAAGCCCTGGCCCATGCGCGCGCTTCTGCTGGCTGCCTCCTCTGTCCTCATCCTGTCCTGCCAGACGGTGGAGCCGCACGGCGGCCCCCCGACGCCGCTGCGCTTCGCCGTCCGCTACCCGCGCACCCTTACCCCTGGGCCGCTTGACGGCCGGCTGGTGGTGCTCATCGCGGCGGCCGACGTCCCCGAGCCGCGGCTGCAGTTCAACCCCCAGCACAGCACCGACGCCACGCCGCAAGCCTTCGGCGTGGACGTGGACAGCTGGGCGCCGGGCGCCGAGGCCGTCGTCGCCGGCGACGCGCACGGCTACCCCCATGCTTGGTTGGCCTCAGTACCCCCGGGCGAGTACTGGGTGCAGGCGGTGCTGCACCGCTATGAAACCTTTCGGCGGGGCGACGGCAGCGTGGTGAAGCTGGCGCCGGACCGGGGCGAGGGACAGCAGTGGAATGAGGCCCCGGGCAACCTCGTCAGCACGCCCAAGCGCGTGCGCGTGGACGCCCAGAACGGCTGGACGGTGGCGCTGCAACTGGACCACGCGCTGCCACCGCTTCCCGAAGAAGCCGACACCCCGTACCTGAAGCACGTACGCTACCGCAGCGAGAAGCTGTCCGGCTTCTGGGGGCGCGACACCTTCCTCAGCGCGCTGGTGCTGCTGCCCGAAGGCTGGGACAGCCACCCGGCGGCGCACTACCCGCTGGTCATCTACCAGTCGCACTTCTCCGCGGACTTGCAGGGCTACCGCGGCCAGCCGCCGGACCCGCAGCTGCCGCCGGTGGACCTGGCCGGACTGGAAAGCCACTGCCCCAACGGCCACGAGGACTGCGAACGCTATGGCTACAAGCGCATGGTGCAGGAGTACGGCTGGCGCTTTCACCAGGCGTGGACGGGACCGGCCTTTCCGCGGGTGCTGCTGGTGCAGCTGCAGCACGCCAACCCCTACTACGACGACTCCTACGGGGTGAATTCGGCCAACCTCGGCCCCTACGGGGACGCCATCACCGAGGAGTTGGTGCCCCACCTCGAGAAGACGTACCGGGGGCTGGGGCCGTGGGCCCGGGGCATGTATGGCGGCTCCACCGGGGGATGGATTTCCCTGGCGGAGCAGGTGCTGTACCCGGACGCGTACAACGGGGCCATCGCCAACTGCCCGGACCCGGTGGACTTCCGCGCCTTCATTTCGGTGGACCTCACCCAGGACACCAACGCCTACTTCAGCGAAGGGCCCTTTCGCCGCACGCCGCGAGTCGCCACCCGCACCCCGGCCGGCTACACGCAGAGCACCATGGAGCAGGACAACTGGGCGGAGCTGGTGCTGGGTGAGCACACGCGCTCCGGCGGCCAGTTCGACGCCTGGGAAGCCGTGTACTCGCCCCAGGCCAAGGACGGCTACCCGGCCCACATTTGGGACAAGCAGACCGGCACGCTGGACCGGGCGGTGGCCAGCGACTGGCGCGAGCACTACGACTTGACGCACCTGCTCGAGCGGGACTGGGCGACGCTAGGCCCGAAGCTGCAGGGCAAGCTCTGGGTCAACGTCGGAAACATGGACACCTACTTCCTCGACGGGGCGGTGCGCCGCCTGGATGCCTTCTTCCGCTCGACCACCAACCCCCACTCCGACGCGGTGGTGCGCTACGGAGTGCGGGACGGACACTGCTGGAGCGGGGACGCCGAGCACATGAATTTCCAGTCCCGCCTCACCTACCACGCGCGCTTCATCCCGCTGTTGGTGGAGCACTTCCTCAAGACGGCCCCGGCGGGCGCGGACACCACCAGCTGGCGGTACTGACCCCGCGGCCCCCGCGGGGGCCGGTCCCCACCCTCCAAAGGCCGACCAGCACAGTCTGCGACAAGTCGGCCCCACCCCCGGGGGCACTGTACTGGCCTTCCGCCGGGGGCCGTGGCTAAGTCCCCCCCTGGTGTCGGCAACAAGGCCGCGCGCGAGAGAGGTGTTTCATGGCACAGCCCGCACGGGCCCCCCGGATGCTCCTCTTCGAGCGGGTGGCGGAGAAGCTGGGAGATGCCATCTCGGCCGGCATCCTCCTGCCGGGAGACCGGCTGCCGTCCGTCCGCGAGCTGTCGCTCCAGGAACGCGTCAGCGTCTCCACGGTGCTGCAGGCCTACCAGCTTCTGGAAAGTCGGGACCTGGTGGAAGCGCGGCCCCAGTCGGGCCACTACGTCCGGCTGCCGCCGCGCCTGGCGGCCGCGCCGGAGCCAGCCACCAGCCGCCCCCCGCGGCGCGCGGCGGAGCCGGAGGTGAGCGACCTCGTCCGCCGCGTCTACGCAGCCGCCCGGGACGAGCGCATGGTGCAGCTGGGCGCCGCCGTCCCCTCCACCGAGTTGCTGCCCAGCAAGCCCCTCAACCGGCTTGTGGCAGCCCTGGCCCGGGAAGTGGGCGCGGTGGGCCTCGAGTACGACATGCCCCCGGGCTGGCCGCCCCTGCGCCAGCAGCTGGCCCGACGCTCGCTCACCTGGGGCTGCGCGCTGTCGGCCGAGGACTTCATCACCACATGCGGGGCGAGCGAGGCCGTTTCCCTGTGCCTGTTGGCCGTCGCCCGCCCCGGAGACATTGTGGCCCTGGAGTCGCCCGCCTACTACGGCGTGCTGCGCGCGGTGGAGGCCCTCGGCCTGCGGGCGCTGGAGATTCCCACCCATCCGCGGGACGGCATCCAGCTGGACGCCCTGGCCGAGGCGCTGCGCCGCCACCCGGTGCGCGCGGTGCTGGTCGTCACCAACTTCAGCAACCCCCTGGGCACCGTCATGCCCGACGCCCGCAAGCAGGAACTGGTGGAACTTTTGCGACGGGCCGAGGTGCCCCTCATCGAGGATGACATCTACGGGGACCTCCAGTTCGGGCCCTTGCGCCCGCGCGCGGCCAAGGCCTGGGACAAGGAGGGCTGGGTGATGCTGTGCGGCTCCTTCAGCAAGACGCTGGCCCCGGGGTTTCGCGTGGGCTGGGCAGCGCCCGGGCGCTTCGCCGAGCGGGTGGAACTGCTGAAGTTCGCCCAGACGGTGGCCACCCCCACGCTGCCGCAGATGGCCATCGCCGAATTCCTCCAGGGCGGCGGGTATGACCGGCACCTGCGCACGCTGCGGCGTACGCTGGCCGGGCAGATGGAACGCATGCGGGAGACGCTGAGCCATGTGTTGCCCGAGGGCACGCGCATTACCCGCCCCGACGGCGGCACGCTGCTCTGGGTGCAGATGCCGGACGGGGTGGATGCGCTCGCCCTGCACGCCGAGGCCCTCGAGCGCGGCATTGCCGTCGCCCCGGGGCCCATCTTCTCCGCCACCGGCACCGGCTACCCCAGCTGCATCCGCATCAACACCGGCATCCCCGACGACGAGCGCATCCACCAGGCGCTGCGCACGCTGGGGGAGATTGCCCAGCAGCTGCTGCGACGCACCCGCGCTCCCAGCCTGCGGCGCGCCTAGAGCAGCACCGCTCTTCTTCGGCGTTGCCTGCGTTTGGCGCTTCCCCTGGCCGCCCGCGGCTTGGGAGAGTGCCGGCATGCTCCATCCCCTGCGCTTCGCTGCGCCCGTCCGCCTCGCCCTGGCTTGCGCGCTTCTGTCCTCTCATCTGTCCTTCGCGGCCGACGAGGCGCCGGTGCCACGCCCGGCCCCGGTGGGGCCACTGGCTTCGCCGCTTCCGGGCATGCCGGAGCGCCCGGCGGTGGGGCCGCGGGGGACACTGGGCGCCGACGTTTACCGCAAGCGGCGCCAGGCCCTCATGGCCACCTTCAAGACGGGGGCGGCGCTGGTCGTCAATGAGATGAGCTTCGACGGCCTGCGCGAGGGGATGGACTTCTACTACCTCACTGGCATCGACGAGGCCGGGGCGGCGCTGCTGCTCGAGCCCACCGCGCCGGCAACGCCCTTCTACACCTGGGCGCGCGAGGCCCTCTTCCTCTCCTCCTTGGACGTGGAGGGGGAACGGGTGCATGGGGCGCGCGCGCAGCTGCCCTCCAACGCCCTGGAAGTCGCCACTGGCTTCGCCGCCCTGAACCGCAGCCGCTGGCTGCCGCCGGCCCTGGTGGAGGCCTGCGTGCACCGCGGCGGCCTCACCTTTGTCGGCCAGTACCGGGCCGAGCCCGCTCCCCGGCCCAAGGCCATGGACGCCTACGCCCGGGCCCAGGAGCGGACGTACGGCTGCAAGGTGAATGACTTCAACGGCGCCATCGCCCGGCTGCGGGAGGTGAAGGAGCCGGCGGAGCTGGCCCTCATGCGCCAGGCCATTGTGTACACGGGGGCAGGCCATGCCGCCGGCCTCAAGGCCGTGCATGCGGGCGCGCACGAGTACGAGGTGAAGGACGCGGTGGAGGCGGCCTTCAAGCACGCGGGCTCCCGCCACCTGGCCTACGAGTCCATCGTCGGCTCAGGCTCCGACTCCACCTTCCTGCACTACGGCAAGGACGACCGCGTCATGAAGGCCGGGGAACTCATCCTCCTGGATGTCGCCGCGGAGGCCGAGTACTACGCCGCCGACGTCACGCGCACCCTTCCCGTCAGTGGGAAATTCACGGCCGAGCAGCGCACCATCTACGACATCGTCCTGAAGGCCCAGGCGGCGGGCATCGCCGCGGCCAGGGCCGGCGTGCGCGTGGCGGACATCGACGCCGCCACCCGGCGCGTCATCCAGGAGGCGGGCTACTACGACTACTACGTGCACGGCTGCTGCCACTTCGTGGGGCTGGAGGTGCACGACCCCGGCGACTACGACGCACCGCTGCCGGCCGGCGCCGTCATCACCGTGGAACCGGGCATCTACCTGCCGCAGCGGGGCTTCGGGGTCCGCATCGAGGACGAAATCCTCATCACCCCCACCGGGGCGGAGCTCCTCACCGGCGCCATTCCCAAGGACCCGGCCGAGCTGGAGCGGCTGATGGCCGCCGGCCACTGACAGCCCCCGCGCACGGGCCGCACCCGCGCTGGGTTGACAGCCGGCACCGCGGGTGGGCAGCGTCCGCCCCGGCCATGAGCGAAAAGAAGCCCTTCACCGTCGGGCTGGTGCAGATGCGCTGTAGCCCGAGTCCCGCGGAAAACCTGGACAAGGCCGTGCAGCGGGTGCGCGAGGCGGCCCAGAAGGGCGCGCAGGTGGTGTGCCTGCCGGAACTTTTTCGCAGCCAGTACTTCTGCCAGCGCGAGGACGTCGCGCTGTTCGACTTGGCCGAGCCTATTCCCGGGCCCTCGACGCAGCGACTTGCGCCCCTGGCCAAGGAACTGCAAGTCGTCATCGTAGCCAGTCTCTTCGAGAAGCGCGCGCCCGGCCTGTACCACAACACGGTGGTGGTGCTGGACACGGACGGCACTAGCCGCGGGCTGTACCGGAAGATGCACATTCCGGATGACCCGCTGTTTCACGAAAAGTTCTACTTCACCCCCGGGGACCTGGGCTTCAAGAGCTTCGACACCGCCCATGGACGGCTCGGCACGCTCATCTGCTGGGACCAGTGGTACCCCGAAGGCGCGCGCCTCACCGCCCTCACCGGCGCGGACATTCTGTTCTACCCGACGGCCATCGGCTGGCACCCGGCAGAGAAGGCCCAGCACGGGGCGGCGCAGGCCTCGGCCTGGCAAACCATCCAGCGCAGTCACGCCATCGCCAATGGCCTCTTCGTCGCGGCCGTCAACCGGGTGGGCCATGAGGGGCCGGCCTCGGGCGGCATTGAGTTCTGGGGCGGCAGCTTCGTCGCCGACCCCTTCGGCATCGTGCTGGCCGAGGCCTCGCGCACCGAGGAGGAGATTCTGGTAGTGCGCTGCGACCCGCAGCGCACGGAGGAGGTCCGGCGCCACTGGCCCTTCCTCCGCGACCGGCGCATCGACGCCTACGGCTCCCTCACCCGGCGCATGCTGGACGAATGAAGCGCACCCCGGCGGCCTCGGGCTTCCGCATGCCGGCGGAGTGGGAGCCGCACGCGGCCACCTGGCTGGCCTGGCCGCATGAGAAGACGGACTGGCCGGGGAAGTTTCCCGCCATACCCCTCATCTACGCGGAGATTGTGCGCTGGCTTTCCTTGGGCGAGCGGGTGCGCCTGGAGGTGAATGGCAAGGCCCAGGAATTGGCCGCGCGCCGCCTGTTGCGGCGGGCGGGGGTGGACCTGGCCCAGGTGGACTTCTTCCCCGTCCCCACTGACCGGGTGTGGACGCGCGACCACGGGCCCCTCTTCGTCAAGCACGCCGACGGCGAGGTGGCTCTCACCCACTGGCGCTTCAACGGCTGGGCGAAGTACAAAAACCACAAGAAGGACGACGCGGTAGCGGACCGCATTGCCCGCGCGCAGAAGCGGCGCGTGTGGAAGCCGATGGCGCGCTTCGGCGGCAAGCTGCAGCCGGTGGTGCTGGAAGGGGGCAGCATCGACGTCAACGGGGCGGGCACGCTGCTCACCACCGAGGAGTGCCTCCTCTCGCCCGTCCAGGCGCGCAACCCCGGGCTGTCCCGGGAGGACTTGGAAGCGCTGCTGGGGCAG
>JADGRA010000071.1 GCA_017881265.1 Myxococcaceae bacterium
ATTACCCACGTGTTACGCACCCGTGCGCCGCTCTACTAGGATTGCTCCGTTCGCGCTCGACTTGCATGTGTTAGGCACGCCGCCAGCGTTCGTTCTGAGCCAGGATCAAACTCTCCAATTGAAAAAATATGGATGTTTGAACTGGCGTAAATCACAGGTCCCGAAGGGCCCATGATACGCTGTTCGTACTTCCATCTATGTGCCTGCTCCCCTGCCCTGTCACCAGGAGGAGGAGTGGCCATGGATGTCCTTGAATTGACTGCGGTTTCCGCAATCGTCTTGGACTTGCTATCCGGTTTTCAAAGACCGAGCCGCTTCCGACCGACAGCCCCAGCGGGACCGGCAGTTGTACGCGTCCTGTAACGACTTCGTCAAGCTGACCCGCAAAAGAGGCCTCCAGTGAGGCACTTAGGCGGGGGCGCTGTCTAGCGGACGGCAGGCCCCCTGTCAACTTCACCGTATTCTCAATGTGAGCCCCGGTAGAACCACGTCGGCCGCGACAGGACCGGGTGGGAACCACGAGGGGGCGCGGTCTCTACCCCCCTTGGCGCACCCTGTCAACTGCCGGCTACGGCCTCCGCCGGCCCCGCCGTGGCCGCCCGGTGCCGGGCCCGCGGCCCTTGCGTCTGCGCGGGGGGGCCTTGCGCCGGCGCTGCCGTGCCAGCGGGAGGCCCTCCAGACGCACCCGCCCCCGGCGGCAGCGCTCGGCCACCAGGATGGCCTGGAGCTGCACCAGAGCCAGGTCCACTTCGTCGTTCACCACCACGTAGTCGTAGGCGGCCAGCCCCTGCTCAATCTCCGCCCGCGCCGTCAGCATCCGGCGGCGGATGGTGCCCGCCCCGTCCGTCCCCCGGCTACGCAGCCGCCGCTCCAGCTCCCGCAGGGACGGCGGCAGGACGAAGACGAGGACCGCCTCCGGGTACAGCCGCTGGATGCTGCGGCCGCCCTGCACGTCGATGTCGAAGACGATGACGCCCCCCGAGGCGAGAGCGCGCTCGGCCGGGCCCCGGGGCGTGCCGTAGAAGTGCCCGTGCACCTCGGCCCACTCGAGGAGGTCTCCCCGCTCGATTTTCTTCAGGAACGTCCGCTCATCGACGAAGTGGTAGTCCACCCCGTCCCGCTCGGCGCCGCGGCGCTCGCGGGTGGTGATGCTGACCGAGAACTCGCCCCCTTCCACCTCGCTCACCAGCCGTCTGGCAAGCGTCGTCTTCCCCGTGCCAGAGGGGGCGGACAGCGCCAGAAGCAGTCCGGGGTGGAGCTCGGGTGCCATCAGTCGGCGAGGGCCAAGGGCCGTGCGTTCAGACGTCAGCGCTGACGCCTGCGGGGGGGGGAGAGGTTCCTATCCCAAGCACCCTGGGCCGGCAAAGCTTCAGGTGCTTCCTTGGGCGGCGCTTTCCCCCCGGGGGGCAACCCCGGGCCGCTACCGGCAGGGGCCCGGGCGTTACGGCAGCGTTCTTGTAAACCTTTCCGTCCTTCAGGATGACGAGCAGATTCTTCGCCGGGTTCTCCAATAGCTTGATGTTGGAAATGGGGTCCCCTTCGACGAGCAGCAGGTCGGGCAGCGCCCCTCCTGGACGACACCCAGCTTGCCCCGGTACGGGCTTCGCAATCCGGACAGGGCCAGCATAGGGCACCGACACGCTCTTCAGCCCCGAGGTCGCCGCGATGCAGGGAGCGCAGCTGGCCAAGATGGTCCGCTGGTACAGCCCGGCGCAGGCCGTCTTGGTTTTGTATTTCTTTGCCAAGCCATAGGCGGTGTCGGTCCCGGCAAACATTTGCAGCTGCTTCAGCCGGTTGGGCGAGCCTTCGGGGTACGTGGACGGCCGGTGGTCCAGGAAGGGCTGCAGGCTCCACCAGAGGCCCTTCTCCGTCATCAGCTTGGCGGTCGCCTCGTCGAGGAGCTGGCCATGGTCGATGCATTTGACGCCCGCCTCAATCCCCTGGCGCACCGCCCGTGGCGTATACGCATGCACCGTCACATAGGTGCCCCAGTTCTCCGCGGCTCCACGGCGGGGCGCAGCTCGGCGACCGTGTATTGCGTGACGTCCCGCGGGTCAAATTTGGACGCGACGCCACCGCCAGCCATCAGCTTGACCTGCGACGCCCCCAGCGCGAGTTGCTCGCGCGCCCGCTGGCTCGGCGTTGTCGGCAACCGCCGCCGCCCCCACGCGCTCGCTGAAGGTGAATTGGCCGGGCGGCGCCGGGAGCTCATTCGGTATCCGGAAGTCCCGGTGGCCACCGGGGGCAGCCAGCGGCCCAAAAACCCACAAGCCATCCCTCGCCCACACCGGGGGCCAGGCGCCCATGACGTGTTCTGTACGATTGCAGCGCGGGGAACGGCGCTCTCCGGTGACGCGGGGGCCATCAGGCCAGCGGTCAAATCCTGCCGGGGGGGCTACTCAACGTTCTGGACCTGCTCCCGGATGCGCTCCAGCTCGGCCTTCAGCTCCACCACGAAGGTGGAGGCCTCGGCACTCTGGATTTTGCTGCCCGCCGTGTTCACCTCGCGGTTCATCTCCTGCAGCAGGAAGTCCAGCTTTCGCCCGGACGGCTCATCGGCGCCCAGCAGGCTGCGAAATTGGCCCAAGTGCGAGTCCAGCCGCGTCAGCTCCTCGGCGACGTCGGTGCGCTCGGCAAAGAGGGCCAACTCCTGGGCCAGCCGGCTGGGGTCCACGCTGGACCCGGCGGTGAGCTCGGCCAGCCGCGCGGCCAAGCGGTCCCGGTACTCCTCCACCGCGCGCGGGGCCAAGCCCTGCAGTTGCTGCACCAGCTGGGTCACGCGCTCCAGCCGTCCTTGGAGGTCTGCGGCGAGGGCAAGGCCCTCCCGTTCGCGCATGGCCAGAAGCCCCGAAAGGGCCTCGGAGACAGCCGCCTCCGCCGCCCGCGTAGCCGAGGGCACGTCCACCGTCGGTTCCTCCATGCGGACGACGCCTGGCCGGCCGGCCACGTCCGCCGCCGTCGTCCCGTCCTCCAGCCCGGTGACGGCTGCCACCTCGGCCAGCGCGGCACGCCAGGCCCGGGCCATGGCTGCATCGACGCTGGGGACGTTGCCGGTGGCGGTGACGGCAGCCCGGCGCAGCGTGAGTTCCACGGCGCCACGGGTGCAAGCCGCCTTCACCTGCCGCTGCAGCTCCGGCTCGAGCGCCTGCAGCTCTCGGGGAAGGCGCACCTTCACCTCCACGTACTTGTGGTTGACGGCCTTCAGCTCGGCCGTGAATTCCTCGCCGCCGGCGCGACCGCGCCCGACGCCGAAGCCGGTCATGCTGCGCAGGGTCCCCAAGTAAGCAGGCGTTGTAGCGGCCCCCGGCCCCCGGCCGTCAAGTAGTAGTGTGCTCGGCCCTGCCATGTCGCCGCTCAAGCGCCTCGAGGGCTGGGCCAAGCGCGCGCTGGCGCTTTTGGCCGCGGCCCTCTTCTTCCGCCCGTCGCGGCGCTCCCGGGCGCCGGCCCGGCTGGCCGTCGCCTCCTCCGTCCTCCTCGTTCGCGTGGACGACAGGGTGGGCGAGGCGCTGCTCCTCACCCCGCTTCTGTCCGCGCTGAAGGCCCGCACGCCCCCGCTGCGGGTGGAGGCACTCGTCCACGCGCGCTGCACCCGGGTGCTGGAGGGACACCCGGCCTTGGACGGACTTTGGACGCTGGACCGCCGCGCCCTCTTCCTCGGCCCGCTGGCTCCCGGCATCCGGGCGCTGCGCCGCAGCGGGCGCTGGGACGTGGTGGTGGATTGTGGCAACTGGCAGGTGCCCTCCGTCACCTCGGCCCTGGTGTCGCGCCTGGTGGCAGGCCCCGCCGTCCTGCTGGGGCCGGACGTCTGGCCCACCCGGCTTCTGCCCGACATTGCCGTCCCCCAGCGGCCGGACACGCCGTCCGAGGTGGCGCAGCGGCTTCACCTCCTGTCGCCCCTTGTGGGGGCCGTGCCGACGGGCCTCCCGTCCTTCCGCGCCCCGCGACCACCGGAGGCGCTGCGGCCCCTGCTGGCCGAGGTGGCCGCGCGCCCGCACGCCGTCCTCCTCCCGGGCGGCCGTCTGGGCTGGCGCCGCATTCCCCCGGAGGTGTTCGCCGCGGCGGCCCGGGCCCTCAGCGCGTCCGGCCGTCATCCCCTGGTGGCCTGGGGCCCCGGGGAGGAGACGCTGGCCCGGGCGGTGGTGGAGGCAGCGCCGGGGGCACTGCTGGCACCGGCCACGGACCTGGACGCCCTGGCGGCGTTGCTGGCCGCCGCCGGCTGCACAGTGTGCAACAACAGCGGGCCGCTTCACCTCTCGGTGGCGGTGGGGGCGCCGACGCTGGGCCTCTTCCTGCAGATGGACCCGGCGCGCTGGGGCTACCCCACCGCGCCGCACCGGATGGTGGACCTCACCCTGGCTGCGGAGCGGGGGGACCCCCTCGAATCGCTGGTGGCCGAGGCTGCCGCCGCCTTCGCCCGGACACTGGCCTTGGGGCGGGCGGCCGAGCGCTAGTAGGGCTCGCCCGGGTCCATCTCCGGAATCCCGTCGTTGACGGGGTAGCGCCGGCGGCACGCCTGGCAGCGCGCGGCCCCGGGCTCCCAGACCAGGGGACCGC
>JADGRA010000072.1 GCA_017881265.1 Myxococcaceae bacterium
CAACACCGACACCGTGAGGTAGGTCGATACCGCGAAGACGTCCCACACGAGCGGGCTCTTGAACTGCGGCCACATCTGCAGGTCGCTGGGGTAGGGGAACATGAAGTAGGCGAACCACGGCCGCCCGGTGTGCATCACGGGAAACAGGCCGGCGCACAGCACCGCGAAGATGGTCATCGCCTCGGCGAAACGGTTGATGGCCGTCCGCCACTGCTGCTGGAAGAGGAAGAGGATGGCGGAGATGAGGGTGCCGGCATGGCCGATACCAATCCACCAGACGAAGTTGATGATGCCGAAGCCCCAGGCGACGGGGATGTTGTTGCCCCAGCTGCCGATGCCGCGGGCCAGGGTGACGATGATGGCCAGGCCCATCGCGCCGGTGCCGGAGAGGGCCAGCAGGAAGGACAGGAGCCACCCCCGGTCCGGCCGTGCCCAGACCGGCCCGAGGAGCGTCTTGGTGAGACTGGTGTTGTCGTTCTTGCCGAGGAGGAGGGGCGCTCCGTCGAGCGCCGGCGCGGCGGCGAGGTCGGCGGCCATCAGGCGAGCTCCGGATTCGGGTTCTTGAGTTTCGTCAGGTAGGCGGTGCGCGGCCGGGTGTTGAGCTCGTGGAGGACGTCGAAGCGGCGCGGGTCGGCGTGGAGCTGGCTGACGCGCGACTTCGGGTCATTCAGGCTGCCGAAGACGATGGCGTTGCTGGGGCACGCTTGCTGGCAGGCCGTCAGCAGCTCGGATTCGATGATGGTGCGGTTCTCGAGCCTGGAGACGATGCGCGCCCGCTCGATGCGCTGCACGCAGTAGGTGCATTTCTCCATCACCCCGCGCGCCCGGACGGTGACGTCGGGGTTGTAAATCATCCGCTCCACCTGGCTGCGGTCCGCCGTCCAGTGCAGGTAGTTGAAGCGCCGCACCTTGTAGGGGCAGTTGTTGGAGCAGTACCGGGTGCCGATGCACCGGTTGTAGACCATGTCGTTGAGGCCTTCGTCCGAGTGCACGGTGGCGTTGACCGGGCAGACGTACTCGCACGGCGCCGCCTCGCAGTGCTGGCAGAGCATTGGCTGGTTCACCACTTCCGGGTCCTCGACGGTGCCCGAGTAGTAGCGGTCCATCCGCATCCACTGCATCACCCGGCCCTTGCCCGCCTGCTCCTTGCCCACCACCGGGATGTTGTTTTCGGCCTGGCAGGCGACGACACAGGCGCTGCACCCGGTGCAGCGACTCATGTCGACGCTCATCCCCCACTTGTACTGCTGCTGGGAGTAGTCGACCGGCTTCTGCACCGTCGGCAGGGGATTGCCCTTCAGCTTGCCCTCGGGACGCCGGTGGTCGGCCGCCTCGGGGTCCTTCCGGAACTCCTCCAGCGTCTGCATCAGCGCCACCGGGCGGTCAGCGGCGGTGGGCTGCGTCTGCGTGGTGACGACGGTGTAGGTGCGCCCGGTGGGGGCCAGCTGGAGCCCGGTCCGGAACCACGGGGAGCCGGCGGTCCGGATGCGGGCCGCGTCGAAGCCCACCACCCGCGGGACGTCCGCCTCGAAGTAGAGCTCGACCACCTGCTTGCCGTAGCCGAGCTGGATGGTCACCGCGTCGTCCGCGCAGCCAGGCTGCACCAGTGCCGGCGCCTCCACCGAGCGGCCGTCGACGCTGAGGGTGACGAGGTCGAATTTCCGCGAGATGGGGTCGTACTTCTTGACGCCCAGCTTGGCGGCCGTGGCCTCGCTGAGGAGCGCGACGTTGTCCCACACCACCTTCGTCACCGGGTCCGGGAGCTCCTGCAGCCAGGCATTCTGCGCCCAGCGCCCATCAAAGACCTTGTAGTCGGTGACGAAGTTGACCTCGAGGCCGGCCGGCGCGGGCCGTGCCGCCGCCGCCAGCTGCGCCAGCGAGTCAGCCCGGAGCACGGGCGAGGCGAACGGGCTCTGCGTCTGCGGGATGACGCCAGCCGACAGCCAGGTTTCCCAGGCGTTGTCGAAGTCGGCGCTCAGCCCCTTCGCCTTCCAGGTGGCACGCACGGCGTCGTGAGGCTTGAGCTCGCCCCGGTCGACGAAGGCCTCCAGCACCTCAATCTCGGTGAGGCCGCCGTACAGCGGGGAGATGAGGGGCTGGACGATGCTGGCGGTGCCGTCGAGCGAGCGCACGTCGCCCCAGCTCTCGAAGGGGTGCGCGGCCGGAATGAACCAGTTGGCCAGCTGCCCGGTCTCATCCTCGTACAGGCCCCAATAGATGACGTTGGGAACCTTCTTCAGCAGCGCGGCGAGGCCGGCGTCGGCCGGCGCGCTGGTTACCGGGTTGTTCGCGGTGATGACCAGCGTGTCGACCCGGCCCGCGCGCAGCTCCTCCAGCAGGGGCTGCCAGGAGGCCGGGCCGGAGCTGGTGTCCACCACCGGCTCGGTGAAGCGCACCGTCGTGCCGACGTTGCCCAGCCCGGCGTTGATGGCGTGGGCCACGGCATGGGTGAGCGGCGACTGGCGTTCGCCCGCCACCACCAGGGAGCGCCCGGCCTTGCTGGCCAGGTCCTTGGCCACGGCCTTCACGAAACGCGCCGCCTCGGGCGGGAGCGCCGGCCCGGCGCCGGAAGCGAAGGCCGATAGGGCGGGCACCGTCTTGCCGAGCTGGGCGAGGACGCCGAGCGCGATGCCCTCGATGTCCGAGCTGCGGGCGCGCAGCCGGTGGTCCGCCATGCCGCCGGTGATGCTCAGCCGGGGTTCCACCACGTACAGCCGATTCATCCCGGCCGGAGACTTGGGGTCCCGGCGGGCGGCGAACCCGCGGGTGGCCGGGAGGTTCTCGCTCCGCGCTTCGAGGAAGTCCGCGTCGAGCGAGAGGATGGCGTCGGCACGTTCGACGTCCAGGTGCGGCTCGAGCGGGACGCCAAACGCCCAGCGCGTGCCCTCGTAGATGTTGTCGCGCGGCGCGCTCGCGTACGCGTGGATGCGCGCCTTGGGCAGGCGGCCGAGGATTTCCCGCCGAAGTGCCTGCACCGTCGGCGAGCTGGACGGCTCCACCAGGAAGTGGACGTTGGCGCCGCCGCTTGGGTTCCAGGTGGAGGCGCGAAGGTTCATCGACTCGCGGAAGCTGCGCCAGCTGCGGCCGGCGCCCCGTTCCTTGAGGACGCGGGCGCGCGAGGGGTCATACAGCTGTAGCAGCAGCGCCTGCTCACCCGGGCCGGTGGCCCCCTTGCTGCCGGGGTGCGAGGGGTTGCCCTCCACCTTCGTCGGACGCCCCTCCCACGCCGTGACGAGCAACCCCGTCCCGATGCCGTCCCGCGCGTACGCGGTGGCGTAGTGCAGCGGTGTCCCCGGCGCGAGGCCGTCGGGCGTGCGCGTGTAGGCGAGGATGCGCTCCACCGGCTTCTCGGTGCAGGCGGTCAGACCGGCCAGCGCCAGCGAGGCGCCCATCAGCTGGAGGAAGTCACGCCGCTGAAAGCCGGTCGGGACGTCCAGCTCACCCGGTGCGAATTCGCCGCCTCGGTCTGGAATGGCCTCGGGCCCGCGGAGGCTCTCCTCGATGGAGCGCCAGTAGGTACGCCCGTAGCCGTGCTCGCCCGGCGTGCGCTGGGGCGCAAACTGCGCCTCGTCGGCGGGGGCCTCGGGCGCAGCCGCCGCCGAGAGGGGAACGCTCTGGGTGTCGGCGAGGACGGGAAGAGCGAATTTCATCGGTGGCATGTGTCGCAGGAAGTCCGTGTGTGGACGTTGTACAGCTTGGCCAAGTCCGCCCCCAGCTTCTCCCCATCGACGCCGGGGTCCGGCTTCCAGGTCATGCTGGTCATGTACTCCACCGGGCGGAGGTTCTTCTCCGGCGCCCGGTGGCAGTCCAGGCACCAGGACATGGTGAGGGGCGAGACCTGCTCCACGGCTGCCATCTGGTCAATTCGGCCGTGGCAGCTCGCACAGCCAACGCCCTTGTTCACGTGGATGGAGTGGTTGAAGTAGACGAAGTCCGGCAAGTTGTGGACGCTGTTCCAGGGGATGGGGCGGTCCTTGAAGTAGTACTCGCGCACCAGCCCGAGCAGCGGACTCTTGTTCCACACCTGCGCGTGGCAGCTCATGCACACCTGGGTGGAGGGGATGCCCGCGTTGGGGGACTTCTCCACCGTGTAGTGGCAGAAGCGGCAGTCGATGCCCTCGTCGCCAACGTGGTGGCGATGGTCGAACTGGATGGGCTGCACCACCTGCCGGTTCACCTTCGTGCCGTAGGGCGAACGGACGATGATGAGCAACCCCCCGATGGCCACCGCGGGCAGAGCGAGCAGCAGAAACACGCTCAGCCGGGAGACCGTATTCGTCCAGCGAGGAAAGAGGGGCATCGTCGAGAGCCTGCGCGGAAAGGGGGAGGCGGCCCTTCAGGCAGGGTCACCGCGGGGGGGCGTTCTACAAAACGGGCGGAATAACTCAACGTCTAAGTCGCGTCTTGCGAGTGACTCGTCTTATCCGCCTTCCTAGCCCGCGTGAATGGTTGGCCCCGCGCTTTTCGGTGCCAGTGGTTGTGCTCACACACCCCTCTTGCGGCGAGGGAGGAGGCGCTCGGCATTTCCGCCTAGGACGAGCGCCTGGTGCTCTGCGGAAAGCCCCAGTGCCCGGACGGCCGCGAGCGCGTCCTCCACCTTCACCACCACATTGGGCATGTCCGAGCCGAAGAGGATACGGTCCTCCAGGCCCGCCAGGCTTCCGGACGGCACCGGGGCTAGGTGAAAGACGACGGGGGTGAGGTCGGCGTGCAGGTTGGGGTAGCGGCGCAGCAGCCCCAGTGCCTCCTCCACCGCCGGCGCCGCGCAGTGCGCGAGGATGATGCGCGCCTCCGGCCAGCGCCGGGCCACGGCTTCCAGGTTGTCGAGTTCGCTGGCCTCTGTGTTGCCCGCCGTGGAGTGGCCGAGGTGCACCACCACCGGGATGCCGCTTCCGGACAGACGCCGCCAGAGCGGCTCGAGGCGCTCCTCGGTGAGGGGGTAGTTGCCGACCGAACAATGCAGCTTGAAGAGACGCAGGCCCAGCACGTCCAGCGCCTCGTCGACGACCGCGCGCACGTCGTCGCCGGGGTGCACGGTGGCGCCCGGTTCGACGAAGGTGTCGTCGGCAAACGTCTCGGCCATCCACCGGTTGAGGGCTGGGGCGCCATTGGGCTGCCGGACGTAGGGCAGCGTCCAGCAGCGGTCCACGCCCGAGGCGGCGAGGAGGGCGCGGGCCTCGCGCCAGTCACTCGGGTAATGGAAGGCCTCGCGGGAGACGAATTGGACGAAGAAGGCGCGGATGGCCGCCGCGAGCCGCTCCGGAAACAGGTGGGTGTGGGCGTCGACGATTGGGAAGGCCACGCCCCGGGCTCTCTAGCGTGCAAAAAGGCGCCGCGCTTGCACCGCCAGTGGTCCGAAGGGTGGGGCTCCCGGTTCCCCGCACAGACCACCGCACGCGACCACGGACCTCGGTGGGACATGCGCACACACAGTTGAAAGGTGCGGCGACCAAAGACACGACGGCGAAAGCCTTCTGCCGGCGGCCTATTTGAGGGGACGGAGCACCTTGTCCCAGGCGTAGATTCCGATGCTTCGCCCCATGGCGACGCCCACCGTCGTGGACGTCCGGTAGTGGATGCCTTCCCACACTCGGGCGTTGGACACCTCCTCGACGAAATCCGACAGCCGCGCAAAGCCATGTGTGGCCTTGGGGGCGCCGGGGCTGCTCAGCCGGAAGGCGCGCAGCTGGGGGCCAAATTCCTTCTCCAGCACGGCGGCCACGGCCCCGGCGCCAATGCAGTGAGCGCTCGGGTACTCGGGATGCAACGGAGTGTCCACCAGCGGCTCCCAGCCGCGGTCCGGCGCCGTCGCGTCATTCTGGTCGAGGTCTCCGTCGCGGATGGCCGTGAGGGGCCGCCAGAAGTTGTAGGCGTACTTCGCCTCGAAGACGGCGATGAAGGCGTCCGCCTGGACCATGGACGTCAGGGCCAGAAGGCGGGCGTTCTGCACTAGGGAACGGCCGCCGACGTCCATCACCGCGCGGACGGCGGCGGTGTACAGCGGAGGGGAGGGGACGGCCCAGAAGAGCGCGGCCTCCGTCTGGGCGGCTGTCCGCGCAGCGCTCTCCTTGGCACCGAGCGACTTCACCTCGTTGTAGTCGCGTGCCCACTCGGCGCTGGTGAGGGCCGGGGGCGGGGGCGGGCGGAGCTGGTCGGCCTTCTCCAGCACCCAGGGCGTCACCTTGCCCCAGCTCGAGCCGATGGGCAGGGTAGTGGGGATGTAGACGCCCGGCGCCGTCACTGCCCGCCAGGTGTTGGGAGCGTCGGAACCGTCGGAGGCGCGCAAGGCGAGAATGGCCGCCGCCACGCGCTGGCCGAGCGCCGTGCTGCTGGTGCGGACGCCGGCGTCCGTCACTCGCACCAGCGAGATGTCGAGCGCGGCGTCGAGACTGGCCGCTTGGCCAGGGAAGAGGGCCAAAAGGACGTCATGCGCTGCGATGGCCGCGGCAGCCTCGCCCGAGGTGCCCAGGCTCGGGACGGCCTTCACCTTGTAGGGCGCGTAGCGTGCATCGACGGCGTTGAGCGTCTCGAACATGGCCACATGCACCATGGCCAGGGTGCGCGTCTGCGCGTAGGCCGGCTGCTTGCCGGCTGCCGCGGCGGTGAAGGCGATGTCCGTCCAGTCCCCGAGGACGTCTGCCCGGGCCGGGCCGGCGCCCAGCAGCGCGGCGAGGACGATGGGTGCGAGGTGGCGCATCGGGCTCCCTCCCTAAAACCTGCCAGAAAGGGGCCGACACTCGCCGGCTTTGCCCGTCCGGCACAAGCCTTGCGGCCCCCCCGGGGGTTGCCGGGGAGGCTGGCGGACGTCCGAAGGCGGGTGGCCCTGTGCACACCCTGGACGGGGGCGTTAGGCTCCCCCTCGCGTGAGTCTCTCCGTCGACAGTGCATCCCGTCTTCCACTGGCCATTCGGGCGGCCGTGACGTGTCGCTGTTGTCGCTGTTGTCGGCAGCACTGAAGCGTTCGGCTGCCTTCCGCATCTGCTGTCTGGAGGTTCCGCCTCTTGGTCGGGTTCTTTCCCCGCCGCCGGAGGTTCCCCAAGCTCCCAGGTACCCCATGGACCACTCCGCACGCGTCTACGACGACATCACCGAGATGCTTCCCAACGAGGAGAACCCCTCACCCTTGGTGCGTCTACACCGGCTGGTTCCCCAGAATGGCTCGGAGCTCTGGGCCAAGCTCGAATGGCTCAATCCCTTCGGTTCTGTGAAGGACCGCGCGGCCTGGGAGATGGTTCGGGACCTCGAGGAGCGCGGGGAACTTGGCCCCGGCCACCCCGGGCGCGGGCTGGTGGAGCCGACGTCTGGCAACACCGGCATCAGCCTCGCGGCGCTGGCGGCCGTCCGCGGCTACCCGATGCGGGCGGTGGTGCCCTCCAAGGTGCCCGAGGAGAAGAAGGTGCTGCTGCGCGTCCTGGGGGCGGACGTGGACGTGGTGAAGGACGCGCTCTGCCCCTTGCCGGGCAGCGAGGACGGCACCATCGGCCTGGCCAAGACGTACGCCAAGGCGCAGGGGCACAAGTACGCGATGCCCAACCAGTATGAAAATCGCCACAACGTCGACGCGCACATCCGCACCACCGGCCCCGAAATCTGGCGCCAGACCGGCGGGCGCGTCAGCCACGTCTTCACCAGCCTCGGCACCTGCGGCACGGTGACCGGCCTGGCGACCTTCTTGAAGGCCAAGAAGCCCTCGGTGAAGGTGGTGGCGGTGCAGCCGTCGGCCGGCCACGACGTGCCAGGACTGCGCAACGTGTCAGAACTGGACGTGAGCAAGCTCTTCGACCCGGCCCTCATCGACGAGATTCTCGAGGTCGACTTCGAGCTGGCCTACGTCCGGGCCCGCGACCTGGCGCGTGCCGAGGGCCTGCTGGCCGGGCCGAGCTCGGGCCTCATCTTCGAGGGAGCCCGGCGGGTGGCGGAGCGGGCGCCGGTGGAGTGCGGCGTCCTCATCTTCTGCGACAACGTCTTCAAGTACACCTCGAACATGCTGAAGCACCTTCCTGAACTGGCGGTGGAGTCATGAGCACACCCCCCTCGAGTTGGCGGCCCCTCTCCTCGGTGTCCGCTGAATGTCCCGCTGGCCGCTGTGCGGCGGGACGCTGCTGTCCCCCCACCCACCTCAAAGGAAGTTCCCGTCATGAGTGACTACGCGCATCCCGAAGTGCTGGTGTCCATCGACTGGCTGAAGCAGAACCTCGACAAGCCGGGCGTCCGGATTGTCGAGGTGGACGTCGACCCGAAGCTGTACGCCGCCGGCCACATCCCCGGCGCGGTGGGTTTCGACTGGACGACGCAGCTGCAGGACCAGGTGAACCGCGACATCCTCTCCAAGGAGGGCTTCGAAGCGCTGCTGCGCAAGGCCGGCATCAAGAACTCCGACACCGTCGTCATCTACGGGGACGCGAGCAACTGGTTCGCCGCCTACGGCTTCTGGCTCTTCAAAATCTACGGGCACAAGGAGGTCCGCCTCCTCAACGGCGGCCGCGCCGCCTGGCTGAATGCGCCCGGCGCGCCGCTCACCCCGGACGTCAAGCCGGTCACGCCGAGCGACTACAAGGTGTCGAAGGTGGACACCTCGCTGCGCGCGTTTGCCCCGGACGTGCTGGGCGCCAGCAAGACGAAGAAGGAGGCCCTGGTCGACGTGCGGAGCCCGGACGAGTACACCGGAAAAGTCATCGCCCCGCCGGGCATGAGTGAGACGGCGCAACGGGGCGGGCACGTGCCGGGGGCCACCAGCATTCCGTGGAGTACCGCCGTCAACACCGAGACCGGCTACTTCAAGAGCCCGGACGAATTGCGCAGCATCTACCTCGAGCAGAAGAAGCTCGACCCGAAGAAGGCCACCATCGCCTACTGCCGCATCGGCGAGCGCAGCAGCCACACCTGGTTCGTCCTCACCTACCTGCTGGGCTTCCCGAAGGTGCGCAACTACGACGGCAGCTGGACGGAGTACGGAAACCTCATCGGCGCCCCCATCGAGAAGCCGTAAGGTTGGGCGTCCGGCCCCCCGCCGGGCGGCTGCCCCGGGGGCCGGACGTGTCGACACAAGCTGAGGGCTGCCCCGTACCCTGGCTCCGGGCGCGCATGCCCTCACCCCGGCTGGCAGACCCACTCCAGCGCGCACAGGCACCCCGTCCCGCTGCACGGGGCGCAGACGCCCTGGCAGCTCTGCCCCGCCGGGCAGGCGTCTCCGGCGTCTGGCGCGCAGGTGAGGGCGCACGTGCCGCCTTGGATGCAGGTGTGGCCCGACGGGCACGGCGGGCAACCCTGGGGAGAGGAACAGCCCGCACCGGCGGCCAGCGCCAGGAACAAGAAAACGACATGCCACTTCCCGCGCTGCCGAGCGCTGCTGTCCCGGCTGGGACGCATCACCAGCGCCAGCCTGCGCCCAGCGTCAGCCGGCCGGTGAAGGAGGGGCCGAAGTGGGACTGGCCGGTGAGGGTGTCCTGCATCTGGTACAGGTAGGTGGCGGCGGCGAGCTCGACGAAGAGGTAGGCCCGCTCTCCGAGCTCGAAGCTGACTGCGATGTCCGGGCTGATTTGCAGCGCCAGGGTGTTGCGCGGCGGCGCGAGGCCGTTGGTTTGGAAGGTTTGGTTGAGCCACGTCCCGCCTAGCGTCAGCCCCACCTCGAACGACACCCAGGACAGGTCCCAGACGTACGCCCCCCGCAGCTCCACATCCAGCTGGTTGATGCTGGCGCTCAAGTCCTGGTCGTTGAAGCCCGAGTGGCAGTACGCCAGGCGGGGGATGAGGGTAAGCGCCTTGAAGACCAGGGCGTAGCCGGCCACCACGCCGAGGCACGGGGTGCTGGCGTCGCTGAGGGCGGTGGCGGCGGTGAAGGCCGCCTGCAGCCCCTGCACGGAGTCGCGGGCGCCCTCCCCCTTGCGCACCAGCCGCGCGTACGCCGTGCGTGTCAGGTTTGCCTCGTCGACGGTGACGGTGCTTCCGGGCCGCACCTCCACCGTCCCTTCGAGGAGGACGTCCGGCGCGCGCCCGCGGACGAAGTAGCGTCCCGGGCGAACGCTGAGCTTGCGCACGCTGTCGCCGGCGCCCACCTCGCCCACCACCGGCCCGTCGGCCGAGTCCTGAAACAGCAGGTACGTCCGGCCGGGCGGGAACACCACCCAGGCCCGGGTGCCGCGCGGGTCCTGCAGGGTGGTGAGGACGAGGTCCCCCTGGCCGCGAAATTCATACTGGAAGGTGGGGTGCTGGGTCCCGGCCCAGCTCTTGCTCGAAGCGCGCAGCGTGGCCGCGTAGGCGTAGGCATAGGCCTCGCGCAGCGTCACCTTCCCGTCGCCGTCCGCGTCGGCGGCCCCGAGGAGTCCGGACAGCAGCGCCTGGGTGAAGAAGCTGCCGCGCAACTCATCGGACTCCTGGCTGTCCTCCGAGGCCGAGCTGGATGTGAGAAACACGGCCCCCTCGCCGGGGACGCGCTCGCTCAAGGAGACGTCGAAGGGCGGCACGGGCGTCCCGCCCTTGACGCGGGTGAGCGCGCCGGAGCGACAGGCGTCGAGGATGAGGAGCCGGAAGCGTGCGGCCGAGCCGCGCACCAGTTGCTCCAGCTCCGACAACTCCAGGCGGGAGGTGCCGAGATGCAGCGCCTCGGCGTCGGCGTGGCCCGAGTAGAAGACGAGCAGCACCGTCTGCCCGCCCGCCGCCCGGACCCGCTCGTTGACGGCGATGAGGGTGCGTCGCACGGTGTCCGCGTCCTCCCCCTGCAGCAGGATGAGGTTACTGGGGCGGACGTCCCCCACTTCCCGCAGCACGGAGGCCACCCGGGCCGCGTCGGCCTCGGCGTAGCGCAACGGGGCGTCCTGCCCCGCGCCCTGGTTGTTCCCCACCACCACCGCGAAGCGCTCCACCTCGGCCGAGGCCGGCACCGCGAGGAGGAGGAGGGTGGCGGCGAGACTTCGCCTCACGGAGCCAGCTTGGTGAAGTGGAAGGTGGCCAGGCTGCAGCCCGGGACTTCGGGCAGCGCGCCGTGGGCAGCCTGCAGGGCCTGACGCACCGGCTCGAGCGCGCGGGTACGCTGGCAGAAGAGGGCCACCACCTGTTCCTCCCCGAGGACGCCGTCCAGCCGCGTGCCGAGGGGCAGGGGCGCCTCCTCGGCAGCCGGGACGTCGACGGTCTGTGGCCCATCCGGGAAGTACACCGAGGCCACACCGGCCCCGTCGAGGCTGAGGATGGCCAGCGAGCGCGGCTCCCGGCTGGAGTAGACGAAGCGCACCACGTCCCCGGGCAAGACGGCCTCGCCGGGGAGGGCGCGTCGCACGGCCTGGCCGTGCTGCACGTACATGCCGATGGAGGTGGGCGCCCCCTTGCTGCGCACGCCGCCCGGGTTGAGGGCCAGGAGGCAGGTGGCGGCGAGTGCCACCGCAGCGACGCTGAAGGCCACCGCGCGCCCGGCCCGGGGCCGGCGCCGCAGGGGCGCGGCCAGCGCGCGGAAGTCGTCCTCGGCCGACGCCAGCTGGGCCTCGGCCGCGCGGCACTGCGCACAGCCGGCCAGGTGCGCCCGCACTTCCGCTGCGTCCTCGGCCGTCAATTCTTGGAGGCGGAACCGGTCGAGCCGGAAAGCCGACAGACAGGCCTGCCAGCGTGCGTCCTCGAGCAAGGCATTCATGCGCTGCGTTCCTCCGACTGGAGCGAGGCGTGCGCCCGCTCCAGCAAGTAGCCCACCTGGCGGCGAGAGCAGCCGAGCACGGTGGAGATTTCCTCGTGCGTCATGCCGTCGAGGTGGTGGTAGACGACGACGGCGGCCAGGTTTTCCGGAAGGCGGCCAAGCAGCTG
Organism: Myxococcaceae bacterium; assembly: GCA_017881265.1. Classification (GTDB taxonomy): domain Bacteria; phylum Myxococcota; class Myxococcia; order Myxococcales; family Myxococcaceae; genus JADGRA01. The sequence continues at coordinate 11,788 of JADGRA010000072.1, forward strand.
GCGCACCGCCGCCAGCGCCTCCCCGCGCGGGGCCTCGGTGCTGGCCTGGGCCGGCCGCAGGTGCCGGTCGAGCAGGCGCAGCCCGGTGCGGCGGTTGCGCAGCTGGTTGAGGCAGAAGTGGGTGGTGGTCTGGTACAGCCAGGCCACCAGGGACCCCGGGCTGCGCAGGGCGGGCGGGGTGCGCAGCAGCTCGGCGAAAATGTCCTGGAGCGCCTCGTGGGCGTCCACGTCGCTGCCCAGCAGGTGGCGCGCCCGGCGCAGCACCACGTGGCCGTGCGTCCGGTAGAGCTGCTCCACTCCGCCAGCGTCCAGACTCATGGGCAACCGGCGGTGGTGGGCGTCAGGGCGCCCCCAATCTGAAGGGTGATGCCCTCATCAAAGGAAGCCGGCTGGAGCCGGTAGGTGGCAGTGCAGTAGCTGGTGGCCTCGCCCGCGCCGGCCGGGACGTCCGGCACGCCGCGCTGGACGAGTTCCGCGACACACGCGGCCACCTGCGCCGGTTGCAGGCAGGCCGGGGCGGTGGCCAGCACGTTGAGCAGGTGGTAGCCGGCCGGGAGTGCCCCGCCCAGCCACCATTCTGTAAGGGAACCCGTCGGCACCGGCTGTTCGAGGAAGAGGAACCAGTGCTGGGTGTCGAGCGCGTAGGCGATGCTGTTGACGTTGGCGAAGTTGGCCCCCGGCTGGGCGATGCCCACCGGAAGCACCGCCGCGTTGGCCCGAGCAAAGCGCACCTCGCCCGTGCGCAGCGGCTGCCGGGCCGCCTCCGGGGCCGGGTGGTAGAGGCGGAGGATGAATTGGGCGGGGAATTCCCCCTGGACGGCGGCCTTGGTGGCGAGCTGTTCATCGCCCGTGCTGGGCGGCGGCCCGCGCTGCCACAGCAGGCCCACCTCGAGTTGGGGAAGCGGCAAGGGCGAGTTGCTCGTCACCTGCCCGTGCAGCGACACTAGGGGCTCTCCGGGGTAGTCCGGCGACACCTGCGAGTCGCACCCCGCCCCGCCCAGCACGGGCAACAGAAGCAGCCACCGTGGCCTGTGCCAATTCCCCATGCGGCCTGTGGGTGTCTACGGGCTGGTGGGCAGCAGCGGGGTGAAGTGCACCGTCTGTAGGTAGCCCGGCAGGCTGGACACCCACGCCGAGCGAATGCCCGCGTCGGAAATGGCGTAGACGGCCGTCATGCCACTCGCCGAATCCTCGGCGAGGATGCTGCGCGTCACCAGGGGCCTCCAGTAGTAGCTCCAGTTCTGGTCGCCGGTGGTCTCGTAGACGTCCGCCATGGAGAGGCTGCCGGAGGGCGTGATGCCGGTGGCGGTGTCCACGGTGAAGAGGCGCAAGTCGGAGACGAAGCCATCCCAGGTGGGCGAGGGCTGCCAGTCGACGAAGGGCAGCGCCAGAAGCTTCTTCTGGGGGAACCAGGTGAGGGCGTGGGGGTCCCACAGCGCCTGCGAGGAGGAGTAGCCCGTTCCCACCAGGACCTGGGACGTCACCTTCGGGGCGGTCAGGTCGGTGACGTCGAAGAGCGTCAGCTGCAGCTGCTCGCTGGAGTGGTCCGTCGCCAGCTGCTCGCCGACGGCGAAAAGGTGCGTGTCGTCGATGGGGTAGAGGAAGCTGCTGAAGCCGCTGACTTGGAGCTCGGCCACCTTGGTGGGTTTGGCCGGGTTGGATAGGTCGAAGGTGATGAGCGGGTCTATCTGCCGGCTGGCGAGGAGGAAGCCGCGCGAGCCGAGGAAGCGCGAGGCGGTGAGCATGTCCCCCGGGGCCACTTCCGGGCTGGTGCCGGTGTTGACCAGCGTGCCGCCGGACAGCGTCAGGACGCTGACTTGGCTGGCCGTCTGGACGTCGCCCCAGGGCCCGGTGGCGGTGTCCGCCACCCGGTGCGCCGTCTGGGTGGCGACGCGCAGGCTACCGTTCCACTCGTCGAAGCTGTACTGGTCCTTGGGCGTGCCGTTGACGACGCCCGAGCCGAGGTAGGCCGCGGCATTTGGCTGGGTGATGTCGAAGGCATGGACGTACGTCGCGTCGTCCTGTCCCGGCGCCGGCCACCACCACCAGTGCTGTGCGGCGATGTAGAGGGTGCTGGCCGAGGAATAGACGAGGTCCGCCTGCTCGAGCACTGAGGTGCGCGAGGTGAGCCCCTTGCCGTCTAGGGACAGGGTCGCGATGGTGACGATGCCCATGCGGGTGGCGCCGTTGCTGCGGGCAAAGTCCGTGCAGCTGTAGCCGAGCGGCACAGTCGCCCCGGCGGCATTCTTGTAGGACGGGCGTCGCAGCCAGTCATCGAGGGTGAAACTGCGGATGAGCGCCTCGTTGGCCTGCTCGAGTTGCGCGAAGGCCTGGTTGCGCTGGTCCGTGGTGGCATTGGGCGGCAGGTCCGGCCAGAAGCGCACGCCGGCCGGGAACGGCAGCGCGTCGTTGAGCACCAGGCGGACCACGCTGCCGATGCGCCGGGAGGTGAGGTAGTTGCCTGGCAGGTACAGCTCGGCCTTCACCTGCAGCGTGGCGGCGTCGACGGTGGTCACCTTGGTGACGTCGTCGTCCAGGTAGCCGCATTCCCAGCCGGAGTCGACGCAGATGGGGGCGCTCGCGACGCCCGGCGAGGCGACGCCAGGGGACGCGGCGTCGATGGGCCGGGGCGACCACACGGAGGAGAACACCACCACCACCCCCTGGGCGGCGTCGTAGAACATTTCCCGCGGCCAGCCCTCCAGCGTGAGATGCCCAGTCAGCGAGAGGCTCTGCGGCGGCCAACTCGAGGCGGCGTACAGGGAGTTGCCGGACAGGACGAAGATGTGCGTCCCGTCGTTCTGCACGAAGTCCGCCTCGTCCACCCCGGCCACCTGGGCGGTGGTGGTGGTGTACGCCGACGGTCCGGCCGCGTTGTTGGCGGTGGCCGGGACGGGGCCGCCGTTGTAGACGCCGCCCCCCCAGAAGTAGCCCTGCTGCACCATCTGAAGCTGGCTCTTCATCTGCAGCACTTCCGTGTCGACGATGGCCTGGTCGAGCGAGTTGCAGTCGGTGAAGTTGGTGAGGGCCAGCTGGCGGGTAATTGGCGGGGGGTTGGTGAGGGAATTGTTGCTCGTGCTGCTCGAGCAGGCGGCGAGGGTGGCCAGGGCGGCCAGGAGCAGCGGGCGGCTTCGGGGGAGGGGGCTCATCCTGAGGGCACTCCTAAAGCTAGGGAGACGTGTGAGACGTAGGACCGCGACTGGCCATTCTCGGGCAAAACAGCTGTCGGGCCCCGGCCCCTACCCCACATTGCGACGAGAGGCGAAAGTCCGTGTGCAGTGTCGTCGCCATTCTCCCTTGTGCCTGCAGCGGGCCGGCCGCTAAAGCGCCCGCTCTGGCAGTGTGGGCTTGAGCCAGTTGGAGAGCAGCCGTGAAAGCAGACGTCCTGGTGGTGGGGGAGGGCTGGCGGGCCTGGCCTGCGCGCGCCGGCTGGTGGAGGCGGCCGCGGGCGGCAGGGCGAACGACTCGACGCCTGCGGCCTCCGGAGCCGAAGGGTGCTGGTTCAAGTGCCGTAGCAGTCAGCTCGAGTCGGGAGCCTACCCGGAACCGAAAGCGGTGATCGAAGACGTGAGGCATTTCCACCGAGTGCCGGTTGAGGGTCGCGGGCTTCCGCCGTTGCTGTGAAAGCAGCGGAGGACCTCTCAGTTGCGTCCGTCGACGGCCGTCTTCAGGACGACGCGGTCCCACGCGCTCTTTTCGACGTCATAAGTCCCCGTACACGTGCGACGACGGGCACGGGTCGAGCTGATCGTCAGCGGGCTATACGCACAGCGCCGTCCGCCGCCGTCTGTCCGCCAGCGAGGGCGGGAACGCCGGCCCAGATGGAGAGGTAGCCAAGGAAGGCGCTCTCCTCCGTGGTGGCCCGCCAGGTCGCTTTGTCCGCAGCGAGGGTCCTCTCGACCAGCGCCCGCACACGCCGCCGGGTGTCCGCCGCCTCACGCAGCTTCTCCCTGGTCTCTGCCCTGCTCGACATGTGGTCACCTCGGCAGCAGTGCTTACGCTGCTCCGAGGCTAACCTCCAGGCGGTCTTTGGCCCCACGCTCCGGCAGCTAAGCGCCCTGGTGCTGGGCGAGGGTCAGGTGCGACTAGATGCCTGGGGTGATGCTCAGGTGCCACGGACCGGGCAGGGGGATTGCCTACGGGCATCGCAGTCCGGCTTTCAGGCTCTTCACCGACCGCGCCTGTCGATAGGGCGGTCGAGTTCTCCTTAAGGCTGCCAGGCATACGGTGGCAATGTGGTGAGCCGAGTGTCCTCGACAGGGCCGCCGACTGTGAAGTGGTAGAAGCTTTGCCAGTCGCGCGAGGTGATGCCAAACACCTCGTGAACCGGATCGTCGAAGTAACAGCCGATCCCCGTCGAACGAATGCCCGCCTCTTCCGCCTCGAGGTACAGCACCTGGCCGACAAGGCCGGCCTCCCAAAACAGGTTTCGGTAGAAGCTGGCCCCGTAGGCAAGCAGACTGTCCATGTAATCGGCGACCATCCCCAGGCTGAAAGCCCCGTCGCCAGCGATGTCCTGACCACAGGAGACGCTCGCAGCAAGAGAGCGGCAGTCCCCTTCCCTGAGCAAGTACAGCGGAAGCCTGGGGGGACAAGAGGGCGGGCGCAGCCAGAGAAAATTCGGATTCATCACGGTGCGAAGCCTTTCGACCTTTACCGAATCACGGGCAAGCACATACAGGCCAGGAGCCAGGTCGTTCACACGATGTACGAAGAGGCCCAGGTGGATCCGCGGTCGCCAAGGGATGGCATCCCATGGCAGCTGCCGCTCAGGTCCTGTCGGCACAAGACGGCCCAGCATCCGGAAGAAGGTCGCGGCCGAGATGGCAGTGGACGCGTCCATGCTCACGGCGCTCCTGCGCCCGAGAATCACGTTCTCGGCGGTGAAGGAACCCGAGCGAACGGACGACTCGAAGAGCCCTCCCTCGGAAGGGCACCCGGAGAAATCCTCGTCGACCGCAATCCCTGCGCTCGCCGTGGCACGGGCCACCTCTTCGATCACCGGCCACTCCACACCGTGCGCGCGACTGAGGATGTTGGCCTTTCCGAACCATCGGCCAGCCGACACGTCACGGACGGCCTCTTCCGGCAGTCCCAGATGTCGTGGTTCCGCCGAAGCGCCCGGCGTGACCACCGCGAGCAGTTCCGGGTGCTCTCGCTCTGCGCCCGTGTAGTCGGCATCACGATCGAGGCCGAGCATCCGTGAGAGTGCGGTGTCGCCGACATGCTCGAGGAGGTAGAGGTTCCACCCCAGGGCAGCCGCGGCGAAGCGCAACGTGCCCAGCGCATGTCCGACATCGTGCTGGCAATACCGGAACGCGCGCTCGCCGTACTTCCAGGCCTCGCGCCAATGAATGGTTGAGAGCCCCACGAGAAAGGAGCCCTCCGGAAACACGCCGGTTAGCGCCGTCCAGACAAAAGGGACAAACTCCGCACGCCGTTCGAGACCATGTTCCTTTGGGGCGTAGTGGTAGACGCCTGGACGCTCATGGATCTCGTCCATGGCTGGCAGGAGCGCGTATCCCTCAGTCGGGTGCAGGTTCCCGCTCGATGGATTGGCGCGGAGAGACCACGTCGCCCCCTGGACGCGTTTCCATGCGGTCAGGGACAGAGCGTAGCGAAAGAACACCGAGAGGGACTCGATTGTGAGCGGGGCTGGCCTGGCGCAGCCCGTGACATAGAGCTGCCAGTAGTGCAGACCTAGACCCTCTTCGGGGAGGGGCAGGCGAACCAGAGGCGCTCCATCGTAGCGCCTGAACGGATTCGGCTGCGTGGCCCAGTCCATGGAGCCAAGCGACGCAGCGAAGCGGTGGTAGTGGTGCTTCGTCCGCTCGTGATAGGCCACCACGACCTCTTCGGCGGAAAGCAATCCATCGCCAAGGGGACCGGGGCTCACGTCGGTTCAGGGCCACGCCGAGCACTGCTCGTGAGATGACGACCGCCGAATGCCGTCGCCCTTAACCCAGTGTGCAGCTGTCGACGGACTCGATCCCGCATTCATTCTCCATCGAGGCTGGTGATCAGCCGGGCACTGACCAGAAAATGGCAATCCGGTTCTTGACCCCGACCAGGTAGAGGATGTGCACGAACAACCACGGCAGCCAAGCCACGACGCTCGTAAGTTGGAATGGCCTGTCTTGTGCCCAAGTAGCCGGAGAGGCTTGATTCAACATTTCGATATTGCTAGAAGGATAGAAACATTGAAGACACAGCAAGCCATCAACGCA
>JADGRA010000073.1 GCA_017881265.1 Myxococcaceae bacterium
CGTCGATGACCTGGACGCCGCCTGGGCGGGGTCCCATCCCGAGGATTTTCCCCCGCCGGGCATTGAGGTCGCCGATGACGTCGCCCATGAATTCCTCGGGGGTGACGACCTCGCAGGCCATCACCGGCTCCAGCAGGGCCGGACCGGCCCGCGCCGCACCGTCCCGGAGTGCCATGGAGCCCGCAATCTTGAAGGCCACCTCGTTCGAGTCGACGTCGTGGAAGCTGCCGTCGAAGGCCGTGAAACGGATGTCGACCAGCGGGTAGCCAGCCAGGACACCCGACTGCATGGATTCGGCCACTCCGCGCTCGGCGGCGGTGACGAATTCCCGGGGCAGCTTGCCCCCGACAATCTCATTCTCGAAGTGCAGGCCCTTGCCCGGCTTATTCGGGGCCAGTCGCAGCCAGATGTGGCCGTACTGTCCCTTGCCGCCGGACTGGCGGATGTACTTTCCCTCCGACTGCACCTCGCGGGTGATGGTCTCGCGGTAGGCCACCTGGGGCTTGCCCACGTTGGCGTCCACTTTGAACTCACGCAGCAGACGGTCGACAATTATCTCCAGGTGCAGCTCGCCCATCCCGGCGATGATGGTCTGGCCGCTCTCACTGTCGACGCGCACGCGGAAGGAGGGGTCCTCCATCGCCAGCTTCGCGAGGGAAGCGCCCAGCTTGTCCTGGTCGGCCACCGTCTTGGGTTCAATGGCGATGTCGATGACCGGGTCCGGGAACTCCATCCGCTCGAGGATGACGGGACGCCCCTCCTCGCAGAGGGTGTCCCCGGTGGTGGCACCCTTGAGGCCCACCACCGCAGCGATGTCGCCCGCGAGGACCTCCTCAATCTCGTCGCGCTTGTCGGCGCGCATCTGAACCAGCCGGCCGACGCGCTCGCGCTTCTGCTTCACCGAGTTCCACACCGCCGAACCAGAGGCGAGGCGCCCGGAGTAAACGCGGATGAAGGTCAGCGTCCCGACGAAGGGGTCGGTCATGATTTTGAAGGCCAGGGCGCTGAAGGGCGCATCGTCCCGGGTCTCGCGCACGACGTCGTTGCCCTTGTTGTCCTTTCCATGCACGGGCGGGATGTCCAAAGGCGACGGGAGGTAGTCCACCACCGCATCCAGCAGGGGCTGGACGCCCTTGTGCTTGAAGGCCGAGCCGCAGAAGACCGGGAACAGCTTCCGGGCGATGCAGCCCTTGCGGATGGCGCGGCGCAGGTCCGCCTCGGAGGGCTCCTTCCCCTCGAGGTAGGCATGCATGACGCCGTCGTCCTGGTCGGCCGCCGCCTCCACCAGCCGCGCCCGTGCCTCGGCGGCATGCGCCGAAAATTCCTGGGGGATGGCCACCTCGTCGTAGTGGACGCCCAGCTCCCCCTCCGGGAAGACGAGGGCCTTCATCCGCAGCAGGTCCACGACGCCTCGGTGGTGCTCCTCGCTGCCGAGCGGCAGCTGCAGCGGGACGGCATTGGCGCCTAGCTTGTCGTGGATGGACTTGACCGACATCTCGAAATCCGCGCCGGTGCGGTCCATCTTGTTCACGAAGCAGATGCGGGGCACGCCGTAGCGGTCCGCCTGGCGCCACACGGTCTCGCTCTGCGGCTCGACGCCGTTCACCCCGTCGAAGACGGCGATGGCGCCGTCCAGCACGCGTAAGCTCCGCTCGACCTCGATGGTGAAGTCGACGTGGCCCGGCGTGTCGATGAGGTTGAGGCGGTACTTTTGTCCGCCCCGGTTCCAGAAGGCGGTGATGGCGGCGGAGGTGATGGTGATGCCGCGCTCGCGCTCCTGCACCATCCAGTCGGTGGTGGTGTTGCCCTCATCCACATCCCCCATCTTGTGGATGGCGCCGGTGTAATAAAGGATGCGCTCGGTGGTGGTGGTCTTCCCGGCATCAATGTGCGCCATGATGCCGATGTTCCGGTATCGCTCGAGCGGGTACTCGCGGGCCATCGAAGGACTCTAGGGAAAGGGCCACCGGAAACGTCCGCGGCGCGGCGAACCACGCACCCCGGGCACAAACGAATTCACTGCTGGGCCGCCGTCTCCCGCCAACCCGGGGAGCCGGCCGCCGGTCACCAGCGGTAGTGGGCGAAGGCCTTGTTCGCCTCGGCCATCTTGTGTGTGTCCTCGCGCTTCTTCACCGCGTTCCCGCGGTTGTTGGCGGCGTCCATAATCTCGCCCGCCAGCTTCTCTTCCATCGTCTTCTCGCCCCGCGCCTTGGCATACTGAATCAGCCAGCGCATCCCGAGGGCCACGCGGCGGTCCTGACGGACCTCGACCGGCACTTGGTAGGTCGCGCCGCCGACGCGCCGGCTCTTCACCTCGAGCACCGGCTTGACGTTGTCCAGGGCCTTCTTGAAGGTCCGAAGGGGCTCTTCCTTGGCCCGCTCTTCAATCAGCGCGAAGGCTCCGTAACAGACGCGCTCGGCGATGGACTTCTTGCCCTTGCGCATCAAGTCGTTGACGAACTTGGTGACGAGCCGGTCCTGGTACTTCGGGTCGGCGAGGATTTTGCGCTTGGCGACTACACGGCGACGGGGCATCTGTTGCTCTGACTTTCTCGAGAAGGAGACTGGAAAAAGGGGTAAACGGCGCTCAGCTCGGCCGCTTGGCGCCGTACTTGCTGCGCCCCTGCTTGCGGCCCTGCACGCCTACCGAATCCAGCGTGCCGCGGATGATGTGGTAGCGGACGCCCGGGAGGTCCTTGACGCGGCCCCCTCGAATCATCACCACCGAGTGCTCCTGAAGGTTGTGGCCCACCCCGGGGATGTAGGAGGTCACTTCGATGCCATTGGTGAGGCGGACACGGGCCACTTTGCGCAGCGCCGAGTTCGGTTTCTTCGGAGTGGTGGTGTAGACGCGCGTGCACACCCCGCGCTTTTGCGGCGACTCCTTCAGCGCCGGGCTCTTGCCCTTAATTTTCAGCTTCTCGCGTCCTTTTCGGACGAGCTGGCTAATCGTCGGCATCCTGTGGGTTTCCCTCGGGGTTTTCCGTGGGGTGTCCGCAGGGCAGAAAACGGCCTGACCCCGGAGCCTCCCGGAAAAAGGGCGCTCGTTATAGCGGTGGCCGCCCAGGAGTCAAGCGGCGCTGAAATTGGATGCGCTGTGCTGTCGCGGCCCCGGCGGTTCCAAAGCGCCCGGGGACACGAATTCCCAGGCGACCTGAACGTACAACCCAGCCATACGGAAGGCGATTGGCCTGGCCGGACGGGCTGGAACCTGGCTCGGCTGTAGCAGCGCTTCGCCTCCGCCTGTTCCGACTTCCTCCACTGCGCCCGCGAGACCCATTGCCGGAGCATCTGCACGGAGCCCGTCACTGCCTTTGCGTCGCCTCACAGGTCGAGGACCATGACGATGGCGTCCTCGCCCTCGTCCACGTAGTAGTTGGGGCGGATTCCCACCGGCCGGAAACCAAAGTCCCCGTACAGCCCGAGGGCGGCAGCGTTGCTGCGACGGACCTCCAGCGTGGCCAGGGTGCACCGCTTGCACCGGCCCTGGTCCAGCGCCGCCTCCAGCACCGTGCGCGCCACCCCGCGGTTTCTGTGTTCCGGGGCGGTGGCCACGTTCAGCACGTGTAACTCGTCATGGACGACCCAGAAGATGACGAAGCCCACCAGGGTGAGTTGGCCGCGAGGCCCAGCCTCCTCGGCCACCAGGATGGTCGACCAGTCGTGTCCCAACTCGCGCCGGAGCAGGTCGGCGCTCCAGGGGTTGCGGAACGCCACCTGCTCGATTTCCAGCACCCGGGCGAGGTCCGCGGCCGTCATCACACGGACCTGAAACGCAGGGGTCTCCTCGAGCTTTCTCACCGTACCTCCGCCAGGTCGCCGGGCGGGGTGATGATGCGCACCTGCGCCGCGGCGCGCAGCTTGGCGAGTTCTTCCCGCGCCGCCGCCTCGTAGCGCTGGCGCACCAGCTTCTCGCGCAGAGCGGCCCGCGCCTCCTCGAAGGTGCCGGGGCTGCCCTCGGCCTCCCAGGCCCTTCGGACGTCGCCCTCGTTGACCTGGGCCCGCAGCCGCACGCGCGAATCCAGCGCGCGTTCCGCGCGGAGGGCTCGCCCCAAGACCTCGCGCAGCTGGCTCAAGTCCGCCCCAGAGGCGTGCAGGAAGCGCTCGAAGGCACTGGGGTCTCCGAAGCGGCCCTCGAAGCGGTGCAGCCGCGCTTCCACCGCCGCATCCAGCGACAAGCTTCCCAGGCGGTCCGCCTCCGCGCCCGCGGCCCGCTGGGCGATGGCCAGCGAGAGCGCGCTTTGAAGGGTCGCCTGGTCCAGGGGAGTCTCGGCCAGGGCCGCCCCGCCGCGCTCCACCATCGCCACCCGCGCCTCGAAGCGAAGGTCGCTGAGGGTGATGACCTTTCCGTCCACCTGGGCAACGACGCGGTCGAGCACCTCGGCCGATGCGGCCGGGCTCGCGAGCGCGAGCAGCAAGAGAAGTCCGCGCTGGCGCTGGCGTTTTGGAGGGTTAAGCTGCCCAGACAGGGAGCCCATGGCAGAAGACTACTACCGAGTCCTGGGCGTCGCTCGCACGGCGAGCCAGGACGAAATCAAGAAGGCGTACCGGAAGCTCGCCCGCAAGCACCACCCGGACGTCAACCAGGGGAACAAGGCCGCGGAGGAGAAGTTCAAGCAGCTGTCCGCCGCGTTCGAGGTGCTGAGCGACCCCAAGAAGCGCGCTCTGTACGACGAGTTCGGCGAGGACGCCGCAAAGATGGGCTTCGACCCCAAGAAGGCCGACGCCTACCGCGCCTACCGGGACCAAGCCTCCCGGCCCTCGGGAGGGCCCGGGGGCGGCTTCGGTTCCGAGGGGGGCTTCGACTTCGGCGACATCTTCGGAGACATCTTCAACCGCGCCGGAGACAGCGGGCCTTTCCGCGCACGCGCCGAGGGGCCGACCCGGGGCGAGGACCTCCACAGCCGCGTTCGCGTCAGCTTGCGCGAAGCGGTGACGGGCACCGAGCGCACCCTGGCCATCGACCGGCCGGAGGAATGCAAGAAGTGCCATGGGACCGGGCACGTCGGAAAGCCCAAGGCCTGTCCCACCTGCGGCGGGACGGGACGGCTGAAGCAAGGCCGCGGTCCTCTGTCCCTCTCGACGCCCTGCCCCAACTGCGGGGGCACCGGCAAGGTGGCCCCGGTGTGTGACGTCTGCGGCGGTGAGGGCGTGGTGGAGAACACCGTTCGGGTGACCGTGAAAATCCCGCCCGGCGTGCAGAATGGCTCCCAGGTGCGCCTGCCCGGGCAGGGCGCCGCGGGCACCCTGGGCGGCCCCCCGGGGGACCTCTACCTGGAAACCGAGGTCGAGCCCCACCCCCTTGTCCGCCGGGACGGCGACGACTTGACCATGGAACTCCCGGTCACCATCCCCGAGGCCATGTCGGGGGCCGAGGTACGCGTCCCCACCTTCAGCGGAGACGTCACGGTGAGCGTCCCGGCCGGCAGCCAGGCGGGACGGAAGCTGCGGCTGAAGGGCCAGGGCGTCCCCGCGCTGAAGGGCAACGGCCGGGGAGACCTCTACCTGGAACTCAAGGTCCTCGTCCCAGAACGTCCCAGCGCCGAGGCGAAAGCGGCGGCGGAGGCGCTCCGGCCCGCCTACCGCGGGGACGTGCGCTCCGCCCTTCGGCTGTGACGGGCGCGGTGCCGGCGGTGCCCTTCAACGCGCGCCCGCCGGCCCGCCACACGGTGGCCTGGCGCCGGGTGCCCTCTTGCAGGCCCGGCGCCGCGCTGCTGCTCCTCGTGGTTGCCGCCTCGGGCTGCGGCGGTGCTGCCAAGTCCGTGCCCCCGCCCCCGGCGATAGCCCCCCTTCGGGACTGCAGCGCGTTCGCGCCCTGCGACGCCGTCCGGCAGCAGTGGTTTTCCAACGAGGCGAAGGACGCCGAGGTGTGGGACACCTACTGCAATCCCCCGGCGCCCACCAACGCTGCCGATTGCCGTGGGCTCGAGCGGGCCATGGACAAGCTGCACGGACTGAACATTCAGTTCTTCTCGGACCTGTGCCGGCGGTTGTCGGGGAAGAGCGCAGCGGACGTCTATCCCTTCGTCGGGCGGCCCGACCGGGACGAGACGTCGTCCTGTGGCTCCGGACAGTGTCGCCTCTGGCTTTGGTACTGGTTCGGCGGCGGGCAGTCAGGAATTTTTACGATGCTCCTCAAGCTTCCGGCGGGGACACAAACCTGGGCTCTGCAGAGGTGCAACTACTGCACGCCCTTTGGCTGCCAGGACATGCCCATCACGCCGTGAGGCAGTCCGCTCGGCCACTGGCGAGCATCGCGCCGCCTCGACACCATCTTGAGGGCCACATCACATCCCGCCCGAGCCACGTTTCCCCGGCCCTGTACACCCCCCCCATCCCCCTGAGCCGAGCAGCCCCAGCACCTTGTCAGGACCCACCCGGGGTGCCCGGTGCCAGACGCACGAACAACCCCTTCTGGACCTGAGATGGCATCGGCCTGACTCCGCGCCGCCTCAATCGCTACAACCCAAAAGGGGAAGGACCGCTGCAAACGGCGCTCCGGGGAAGCTGGCACCGCTCCAGTGCCACCCGCGCCGGGGTATGCATTCCCCGAATGCCACCAACCCTCGTCAAGGTCGCGCTCTTCGACTGGCCTTTCTTGGCCCTGGCGGGGGCCTTGCTGGCCTAGGTCTGTTGCTCGGCTGGCCTCGGCCACAAGCGACGACGTCCCGCTGGCGTGACCCTGCGTGAGGCGCGTGTGCGCCGGGCCATCACCGGACCCCAGGCGGCAGAGGATGCCCGGCAGGTGCCTAGAGGAGGACGGACCGGACCGTGCTAGGAGATGGCGCCGGCGGAACGTTTCATGCGCGCACTTGCCCATACCCTCGTCCTGCAGACGCCCGGACGCGGGCTGCTCCTCTTCACCGGGGCGGTGAAGGACTGGGTGGCCACCGCCGCGGGCGACAACGCCGCCACGGGACTGCTCAGCGTCTTTTGCCGCCACACCTCGGCCAGCCTCCTGATTCAGGAGAATGCCGACCCCGAGGTGCTGGCAGACCTGGACCGCTTCTTCGCCCGCCTGGTGCCCGACGGGGACCCGCTCTTCCGTCACACCGCCGAGGGTTCAGACGACATGCCCGCGCACGTCCGGGCGGCGCTGACGCAGACCCACCTCTCCATCCCGGTGGTGCAGGGGCAGCTCACCCTTGGCACCTGGCAGGGCATTTACCTCTTCGAGCACCGCCGGCGGCCGCACCGGCGCGAGGTGGTGCTCCAGTACCTCGGCTCTTGAAAGGCACCATGGGCATCCTGGACTTCCTCGGGGGCAGCGGCCCCAGCAAAGCACTCAAACTCAAGGCGAAAGTCACGCAGAAGTACGGCGACCCGCTGTCGCGCCAGAAGGCCATCCAGCAGCTGGGGGAGATGGAGATTCCGGAGGCGGTGAGCGTCCTCCTTTCCCGGTTCACCATCACCGTCGAGCCGCAAACCACCGACGCCGACGAGAAGGAGCAGGCTTTCGAACTGGTGCGCGCGCGCGGCGCAGCCGCCGTCCCGCCCCTCACCGACTTCCTGGCCCGCACCGACCTCGCCAGCAGCTGGGCAGTGCGACTGCTGTCGGCCCTGCTGCCCGAGCCCGAGGTGGTGGGCGTTCTCGTCGCGCAGTTGCAGACGCTGGCCCAGGGCTACACCCGGAACCCGGAGAAGCGGCTGGTGCTCCTGAATTGGCTCAGCGGCAAGGACGACCCCCGCATCGCACCGGCGGTGCTGCCGTTCCTCGACGACATGGCGGACGACGTGCGGATTGCCGCCCTGCACACCCTCGGGCCCCTGAAGCACCCACCCGCGCGCGAGCCGATGCTGCAGCTATTGACGGCGCCGGAGACGGGACGACGCGTTCAGGTCGCGGCGGTGGAGGCCCTGGCCGAGAGCGGCTTCGGCGTCCAGGGCTTCCGCGAGAAGGTGGAGGCGCTGCTGCCGGAGGGCTTCTTCGTGGACAAGGCCGGCGTCCTCAAGCGGCGCGGCGCACCCGAGCCGAGCTGACGTCCCTCCCCTTTCCCCCGCGAAGGACTGCCCTTTGTCCGTCCACGACCAGCTCACCCAGGCGTTTGCCAGCGGACTCGCCACCGCGCTCGGCCTCCCGGTGGAGGACGTGCTGCCCCTGGTGAAGCCCGCCGAGCCCGCCCACGGGGACCTCAGCTTCCCCACCTTCGGGCTGGCCAAGACGCTGCGCAAGGCGCCCCCGGCCATCGCCAGCGGTCTGGCCGCCACGCTGCAAGTCCCTGGGCTCTCCATCCAGGCGGCGGGTCCCTACGTCAACGCGCGCTTTTCCAGCGGGCCTTTCCTGGCCGCAGTCCTGGCCGAAGTCCGCGGCGCCCAGCAGCGCTACGGCAGCGGTGTGGAGGGGGCTGGGAAGACGGTGGTCATCGACTACAGCTCGCCCAACATCGCCAAGCCCATCGGCTTTCACCACATCCGCACCACGGTGCTGGGCCACGCGCTGGCCAACCTCCACCGCCATCTCGGCTACCGGGTGGAAGGCATCAACTACCTGGGCGACTGGGGCAAACAGTTTGGCCTGGTGGCAGCGGGCTTCGAAGTGTTTGGCGACGTGGCGCGGCGCCACGACATGGCGCATCTGGTGGACGTCTACGTGAAGGCCAACGCCCGGGCCGAGGCCGACCCCGCCTTCGACGAGAAGGCGCGCGCCTTCTTCCGGCGGATGGAGCAAGGCGATGCCGACGCCCTCAAGCTGTGGAAGGAGTTCCGGGAGGCGTCGCTGGCCGGCTTCGAGCCGCTGTACGCCCGGCTGGGCATTCGCTTCGAGCACATCGAGGGCGAGAGCCGCTACGAGGGGCGGATGGAGCAAATCATCGCGGAAATCGCCCGCACCGTGGGCGTCCGCGAAAGCGACGGGGCCCTGGTGGTGGACCTCCCCTATGCCGAGAACGACCCGCCCATCCTCCTGAAGAAGAGCGACGGCAGCACCTTGTATGCGACCCGCGACCTGGCCGCCGCCGAGGACCGCTGGGAACGCTTCCATTTCGACCGCTCGCTGTACGTCGTCGCGCGTGACCAGTCGCTGCACTTCGCCCAGGTGTTCCGCGTGCTGAAGGTCATGGGGAAGCCCTGGGCGGACCGCTGCCTCCACGTCACCTTTGGCCGCATCGCGGGGATGAGTACCCGCAAGGGCGAGGTGGTGCTTCTGACGGACGTGCTGGACGAGGCCCGCGCCCTGGCGCTGGACAAGGTGCGAGAGAACCAGGCGGCGGGTCGCATCCACACCGACAACGTCGAGACGCTCGCCGAGCAGGTAGGCCTCGGCGCCGTCGTCTTCGGGGACCTGAAGAATCGCCGGAACTCGGACTACACCTTCGACTGGGACGAGGTGCTCAGCTTCGAAGGGCACACCGGGCCCTACCTGCAGTACGCCCACGCCCGCGCTTGCAGCCTGCTCAGCCGTGGCGGCGGCGCCCCCGAGGCGGCCGACAGCGCCGCACTCACCCTGCCCGAGGAGGAGGCCCTCGTCCGGGCACTCGCCCTCTTCCCGCGGGCAGTCCGCACTGCGGCCGATGCCTATGAGCCGTCCTTCGTCGCCAGCCACCTGCTGGAGGTCGCCGCCGCCTTCAGCCGCTGGTACACCCTGGGCAACCAGGACCGCAGCAAGCGAGTGCTGGTGGAGGAGGACGCCCGCACCCGCGCCGCGCGTCTGGCGCTGGCTGACGCAGTGCGCATCACGCTGTCGGTCGGGCTGTCACTCCTCGGCATCCCGACACCAGAGAACATGTAAAACGTACGGAGCGACGTCCCCATGGAGACGGCTCTGACCACCAGCGACGTGGAAGTCGAGAAAGCGCTCCGTCGCGATTTCGGCCCCGTCGGCCGCTGGCTGGCCAAACGCTACTTCTCCCACGTGCGCTTCTCGGCCGAGGCAGAGGCCGAGCTGCGGTCGCGCTCGGAGCGCGGCTTCATCGTCCACGTCCAGCGCACCAGTTCCTGGGTGAATTTCCTCTACCTCGCTTGGGCCCTCACCGTTCGCCGCCTGCGTCCCATCCGGGCTGTCGTCAACCTCCGCCCCTGGATGGTGCGTCCTTTTCGGCGTACCGCGCAGACGGGCGACTGCGCAGTCCGTTTCGCTTACGCGCAGCGAAAGCAGGGCTCCGCGCTGGTGTTTCTGCAGTCCACCGTCCTCGGCCGGGCGCTCGGCCGCCCCGGGCCCGACAACCCCTTCCCCGCCCTGGTCGCCCTCGCACGGAAAAGCGAACGGCCGGTGTTTCTCATCCCGGAGCTCTTCGTTTGGGAAAAGTGGAACGTCCGGCTGAAGCCCGCCTGGGCGGACTACGTCTTCGGAAGCCCGGAGGCGCCGGGCTTTCTGCACTCGGTGCTGGCCTTCTTCCGCAACTACAAGCGGGCCCAGTTCCGGGTGGGCCAAGCGATTGACCTCACCGCCCTGGTGAAGGCTTCCGCCGACCAGTCCGACGCGGTGCTGGCACGCAAGGTGCGCAGCATCCTGCACGTGCATCTAGCAGCCGAGACGCGCACCGTCTTTGGTCCCCCCTTCAAGCCGCCCGAACGCGTCATCGACGAGACGCTGCGCGACCGCGTCCTGCGCCGGAGCCTGCAGGTCATCTCCGACACGTCGGGCCGCAAGCTCGAGTCGGTGCAGCGCGAGGCGCGCCGCGACCTCAACGCCATCGCGGCGCGGCTTCACCCGACAGTGCTGGGGGTCGCCAACCCGCTCATGAGTCTGGTGTTCCGCTTCATGTACGACGGCATCGACGTGGACGAGGCTGGCCTGGAGAGCGCAATGCGCGCTGCCCAGGGCGCCCCCATCGTCCTGTGCCCCTCCCACAAATCCCACATCGACTACCTGGTGCTGTCCTGGGCCCTCTGGCACCGCGGCTACCAGGCGCCCCTCGTCGCCGCAGGCTCCAACCTTTCCTTCTTCCCACTCGGCCCCTTCCTCCGCCGCTGTGGGGCCTTCTTCCTGCGACGCACCTTCGGCGGAGACAAGGTCTACACCGCCACCTTCAAGGCCTACGTCCGCAAGCTGGTCCGCGACGGCGTGCACCAGGAATTCTTCCTGGAGGGCGGGCGCTCCCGCACCGGGAAGCTGCTCCCCCCGAAGCTGGGCCTCCTCACCTGGGAGGTGGAGGCCATTCTCGATGGAGCGCGGGATGACTTGGCCTTCATCCCGGTGTCCATGGACTACGAGAACGTCGTGGAGTCGAAAAGCTACTCGCGCGAGTCTCTCGGCGCGGAGAAGAAGCCCGAGGACTTCAAGGCCCTTTTGACCGCGCCCCGCGTGCTGGCCCGACGGTACGGGCGCATCCACGTGACGTTCGCGCCCCCCGTCCGTCTGCGCGAGCTGATGCGCAGCCGCGGGCTGGAGGACCCGGCCACGGTGAACGAAGAGCAGAAGCGGGCGCTGGTGCGGGCGCTTGCCTACCGCGTCATGTTCGACATCGCTCGCGTCTCGACGGTGACGCCTCAGGCGCTGGCGGCCACGGCTCTCTTGTCCTTCCGGGGACGTGGCATCCCGGCGGCGGAGCTCGGTGCGCGGGTGGAAGTGCTTCGCCGCGTGGCCGAGTCCGAGCACGTGCCGCTGGCGTCGGCCCTGGTGGGCTTCGGCTCGGACCCAGCCTCCCCGGGGCCCATCCGAGAGGCGCTCGCCGGGTTTGCCCGTGAGGGCGCGGTCCGCCTCACCGAGGCGCGGGGCCAACCGGTGTACCAGGCTGTGGAGGACCAGCGCGTGGCGCTCGTCTTCTACAAGAACAACCTGATGAATCTCCTCGCCCCCCGCGCGCTGGTGGCGGCGGCGGTGCGCGCTGGGCCGCCGGGGGATTTGGCCAGCGCGGTGGAGTCGCGGGCACTCTTCCTCTCCCGCCTCTTCAAGGTCGAATTCCTATACCGGGTGGGTGCGCCCTTCGAGGAGATTTTTCGGGAGACGGTCGACCGCCTCGTCGCCGAAGGGCTGCTCGAACGCACCGATGGGACGCTGCGGGTCGCGCCGCGGACCGAGGCGCAGCACACGATGGACTTCTACGCCGAGCTGCTGCGGGACTTCCTCGAGTCGTACCTGCTGGCGGCTCTCACGTTGGAGGACGTCGCCAAGGCCGAGAGCATGGACCGAAAGTCCTTCATCCGCACCGCCCTTGAAATCGGCAAGGCCGAGTACCTCGCCGGGCGCATCCAGGCGAAGGAGGCCCTCGCCCGCACCAATATGGAGAACGCCCTCGCCTACTTTCTCGAACGCAGGATTCTTCACGGCACGGAGAAACGCTTCTCGCTGGGCGCCGAGTACGCGACGGACGCGGCGCGGCGTGCCGTCGCCGACGAGGTCCGCCGCTACCTCGTCAGCGCCCTCTGAAGGGGCCGCGGCCAGCTCTTCAGGCCAGAGACTCCTTTAGGCGGCAGCCCGATGGGGACGCCGGTTGCCTTCCAGGTCGCGGACGGCCGCCGCCCGGAGACAATGCCGTCGACGTCGAGCACGGGCTGTCAGCGCATCGCTGCCGGGGCCTGTGCGGCGGCGCGCGAGGCGGTGGCGCCAGGTCGCAGCAGCTGCTCGGCATGGAACTTGAGCTCGGCCTTCGAGGCGGTCCCCAGCCGCGACACCACCTGGCCCGAGGCGTCGATGAAGACGGTGGCCGGCACCGTGTCCAGGGTGAGCGGGCCGAGCACCTCGGACTCCGAGGTCGCCACCGGCAGGTGCAGCTTGAGGCGCTCCACGGCCACCCGGACGCGCCGCGTGTCAGTCTCGAGCGAGACGGCGAGGAAGTGGACGGGCGTGCCCGCCATCTCCGCCGCCACCGCGTCCAGCTCGGGCAACTCCCGAGCACAGGCCCTTCAGGTGGGGAGCCAGAAATTCACCACCCAGGCCGACCCCCGCATCTGCGCGGCGGTGAGGTGCTCCCCGGACATCCTCTGCACCGCAAAGCTGGCCGGCAGGGGGAAGGGCGTGAAGGGCTTGCCACGGCAGGCGACGGCAAGCAGGGCCACGGCAGCAAGGAAAGGGAGGAGGCGGCGCATGGTGAGGCGGACGGAGCGTCAACAGGCTTTCACAGCGGTCCCGGGGGTGGCAAGTTCCCGGGCCGCTTCCGCTCCGTGAATACCATCCTGCGTCCGCCTGTCCCACCTCAGCGCCTGGCGTGGACTGCGCTCGCAGCGTTCCTGGCGGCGTCGGTGGGCGGCTTCCTCGTGGAACGGCTTAACCCGGCCGTCGGCGTGTGGTTCAACGAAGTCTTCTGCGTGCTGGGGGTGACGTGGGCCCTCACCCGGTGGAGCGGACGCGCTCCGGCGGCCTACGTGCGCCTGTCTTGGCCGGGCTGGCCCACCGTCTTCTTCGCCGTCGCGCTGGCGCTCGCGAATTTCTTCGGTCTGGCCGCCCCCATCAACGCCCTGAGCGAGCACCTTGCCCCGCAAAGCTGGCGGGACTCCGTGGACATCACCCACGTCATCGACCAGTTTTCCCGGGTGGACCTGTGGCTCTTCTCTGTCGCCACAGTGGTCGCCGCGGCATTCTGCGAGGAGTTCCTCTTCCGCGGCGTGCTGCAGCAAGGTCTGGCCGCCTCCGGCGCGCATCCCGTCGAGGCCATCTTCCGGGCGGCCCTCATCTTCGCCTTCATCCACCTCAACCCGGTGTGGTTTCCGGCGCTGCTCGAGCTGGGGCTCCTCTTCGGCCTGCTCTACCACCGGACGGGTTCCCTTTTGCCCGGCATGGTGGCCCACGCCACCACCAACGCCACCTCCCTCGGCCTCTACTTTCTGGGACGCAACGAGGCGCCGGACGCGGCCGGGGAGATGTCGGCCACCCAAGTCATCGGCATGGCAGGCATGGGCATCTGCGTCCTGGTGGGCCTGCTGCTCTTGGCCCGGCACTTCCCCTCCGTCTGGGGCAAGCCTAGGCCCACGCCCTTCGAGCGGCCGCGCATTCCCCTGGCCCGCGCCCTCGCCCCCTGGTTGGTGGGGGCCTCGGTGGGCATCCTCGGCTGGTTCCTGGTCGACCGCCGGGGCGTGGAACTCGGCGTCGTCGACTGGCGCGTCGAGCTGCCCGCACCGCGCGAGGACGAGCCGGCCGAGGTCCGTTCGGCACGCGCGGATTTGAAGGCGCTGCGCGACAGCGTGCGCACGGGGAAGGCTCCGCTGGACAGTTACCTGGCAAGCCGCCGCGCCCTGGCGGAGCGCACCCGGGCCATCCCTACCCCCAAGCCACCCTGAGGGGCCCGCTTCCGCCCGCGCCGCACTTCCGCAGGGGTTTCCACCAGTGCCAGACTGGACGCACAGTCATGAACGGCCCGTCGTGGAAGGATGTGGGGGCAGCGCTGCTGGCAGCGCTGGTGGCGGGCGGGTGCAACTCGCCGTTACCCCCGCCGTGTGGCGCGTGCCCCGCGCAACTCCTCCCGTGTGCCTCCTCCGTGGAGTCCTACTGTGCCTCGGCGGCGCAGCCCATTTGCAGTTGGACTGTCTTCAGTGACCCGACGTCGACGCGTTTTGACTGCCGCCACACGGGGCTGAACACCTCCTGTGGCCCCTACGACAATGCCTGGCAGTTCGGCGTCGACACCGGGGTGCAGTCTTATTACGACCGGGCCACGGGCCAGTTGGTGGCCGTCGTTGCCGACAGCGCGAACACGCAGAGCTCGACCTGCCTTGCGGGGCCAGCGTCGGGGTTCTCACCGCCCGCTTGTCCGGCCACAGACTTCACCACCGTATGCCCGGACGCTGGACCCTGAGCGCCGGGCACCCCAGCGAGCAAAGCGGCCGCTGTGGCCGAAGTCGGCCCCCGGGGACAGCTCGCACCAGCGTCCGTCTGCGCGACGCCGTGTCCTTAGACGGAGGTGACGCGCTTCACGCGAAAGATGGGGCCCGCCATGGCGGTGCTTGCCGCCCCGGCGTCCAGGTGTCCTTCTACCTCCACCCGCGCCCCCGCCTTGAAGCGGCCACCGTCTACGCCCGCCAACTCATAGCGCTTACCGTCCTCCGCCTCCAGCATCCACGCGCCGGCGCCGAGGTCCTCGAAGGTGACGCGTCCTTTGAGTTTCATGCCTTCTCCCGCTTGGCCAACAGGGCCCGGGCGAGCAGCGCGCAGGCCGCCGCGTTGGCCACCAGCCAAGGCAGGGCCAGCACGTGGAAGGGCAGCCAGGACAGCCCCGGTGCCCGCGTCCACGCGGCGTAGGCGAGGAAGCCCGCGAAGCCGAGCGCGATGCCGGCCGCCACCGGGCGGAAGCCCTTCCAGGCGATGGCGGGGACCGCCAGTAGCAGCGGCAGCAACGCGCTGTAGAACAGCGGGTGGGCAAGCCGGCCCCGTCCAAAGACAATCCTCTCCCAGTCCGGCAGCGGCAGGGACAGGCCGTCCACCAGCGCGGGGGGGCTGCCCACCCAACGCTGCCAGATGACACGCAGGACGAAGAAGCCCACCGACGACAGCAAGAGAGGCAGCAGCAGCCGCGGGTCGAGCAGGACGTTGAGGACGCCCCCGGGGCGCACCCTGGGATTCAGCGACAGCAGGAGCAGCAGGAGGATGGCGGCGCTCGCCGCCAGGGGCTGCCAGTTGATGGGCGGCGTCGCGCCGAGCGCGCGCAGGGCTCCGGCCGCGTCCAGAAGGCCGTGCCCGCGCTGGGCGTCCCAGCCGCCACTGCCCGACGCGCCGGCGTAGAGCGCCCGCTCCACCTGCTCCGGGGTCTTCGCCCCGGCCGCGAAGAGGAGCGCCGCCACGCCAGCCACGTGCGGGGTGGCCATGGAGGTCCCCTGGGAGGAAGCGTAGACGCTCTGGCCCGGGGCCCCCTTGGCGATGGTGGCCTGCAGAATGCCGCCCTCCTCGCCCTGGCGCTTGTCCCCGCCCGGGGCCAACAGGTCCAGTTGCTCCCCCCAGGCCGAGTAGGGCGTGCGCGTTCCGTCCGGCCCGACGGCGCCGACGCCGACGGCGCCGGCGTACGCCGCCGGGTAGGCCACCGTCCCATCGCCGTGGTTGCCAGCCGCCGCCACCACCAGCGCCCCGTGGCGGCGCGCGTAGGCCACGGCGTTCTCGATGACGCGGCTGTAGCCGAAGCCACCGAGCGAGAGGTTGAGCACCCTGGCGCCGTGGTCCACCGCCCAGCGGATGCCATCGGCAATGTCCGCTGAATTGCCGGCGCCGGTGGCGTCCAGCACTTTGATGGGCATCAGCGTCGCCTCGAAGGCGATGCCGGCCACGCCCTCGGCGTTGTTGGTTGCCTGGGCGATGGTTCCGGCGACGTGGGTGCCATGGCCGTTGTCGTCGTTGGGGTGCTCGCTGTCATGGACGAAGTCGTACCCCGGCGCGAAGCGGACGCCCTGCAGGTCCGGCACCCGGACGAAGGGGCCTTTGGTCTCATAGGCCACGCCGGTGTCCAGGACGGCGACGATGACGCCCTTGCCGTGCGACACCTCCCACGCCTCCGGCATGCCGATGAGCTTCAGGTTCCATTGCTTGGGGTACAGCGGGTCGTTCGGCGTCCAGTCTTGGGCCTGGTAGGTCAGCAGCGGTTCGGCAAACTCCACATCCGGACTTTGACGAATGGCCTGGAGCAGGCCCTCGACGTCCTCCACCCCGTCGATGAGGGCCACCCCGTCTTCGGGGCCCACCAGGGAGTTGAAGCGGAGCGAGACGCCCCAGCTGGCGCCGCGCTCGGCCAGCACGGCCGCGGGCGTCCCGTCGCGAAAGTCCACCACCACGCGATGGGGCACCCGGCCCGATGTCACGTCCCCGGCGCGGGTGCGCTTGTCATGGCGCGCCTGCGTGCCACAGGCCAGCAGGGCGCTGCCCAACAACCCAACCACCACCATGCGCATGGACACGGCTCGAGGACCTCCGCAGGACTTCCTCTCTTACGCCCGGCGCGGCGCGCCATTGTCACCGACGGACAGCGCCCGTCCTTTCAGGCACTTGGAGAAAGCCCTGCCAGCCACCGGGCAACCGAGCGGCCGACTTCGGGGAGGTTGCGCTGGAAGCGCGCGTCGGCTCCGGGCACCACCACCAGCTGGCCAGAAGCCTCGGCGACAGCAGCCGCCAAGGCCGCCCGCCGGAGCGGCTCCTCGGCGCCCACCACCACCAACAGGGGGTGTCGCACGCGGGCCAGCTCCTCCACCTCCAGCGACGCGGGACTCACCAATGCCACGCCGGCCAGCCCAGGGTGTGCGCGCTCCAGGGCGAGGACGCTGGGCGCCGAGGCTGCAAGGGCGACGACGGCCGGCGCCGCCGTCCCCGCGCTCTTCTCCAGCACCCGAAGTGCCGACTCCATGTCTTCCATCCGTGCCTCGGGCCCTCCGGGCGTCCCGGGGCTTGCACCGACGCCGCGGAAGTTGAAGCGCAGCGTGGGGTGGCCGGCGCGGGTGACGGCCCAGGCCAATTCTGCCGCGACCGGGTGGTCCATCCCACCGCTTCCGGGGGGAGGCGGGACGATGAGGAGGGGCGGCGCGCGCGTCCCCCGGTGCGACAGGCCTTCGAGGACGCCCTGCTTCGCCGGAATGACGGTGGAACGCTCCAGAAACTGTCCCCGCGTCACCACGGTTGCACCCTTAGAATGTGGAACTTGAGGTACCGCCCCTCGGGAAAGGCGAGCGCGACGGGGTGGTCAGACGGCTGGTAGCGCTCTTCCACCAGCGTCAAGTCCACCCCGGCCTTGGCTCCGGCCTCCTTCAGCACCCCCAGAAACGCCTCCGGCGAGACGCGGGCCGAGCAGGAGGCCGTCGCCAGAAGGCCGCCCGGGGCGACCAGGGCCAGCGCCTGGCGGTTCAGCGAGGCGTACCCGTCCAGGGCCGCTTCCACCGCGCGCTGCGTCTTGGCGAAGGCGGGCGGGTCGAGCACCACCAAGTCGAACTGGCGGCCCTCGTCCCGGAAGGACTGCAGCAGGCGAAAGACGTCGGCGGCAAGGAAGTCGTGGCGCTCCGGGTCGAGGCCATTCTCGCGGAAGTTCTCCCGGGCCAGCGCGATGGCGTCGGCATCCTGGTCGACGCTGAAGACGTGCGCGGCACCGCCAAGGGCGGCATTCACGCTGAAGCCACCCGAGAAGCAGAAACAGTTGAGGACGCGCGCGCCCCGGGCCAGGCGGCGCACCAGCGCGCGGTTTTCCCGCTGGTCGAGGAAGAAGCCCGTCTTCTGTCCGCGCCAGGGGTCGACGCGGAAGCGGACGGACTTCTCCAGGATGGTGACGGCGTCCGGGGCGGCGCCCCACAGCAGCTGTCCACCACCCCGCCCGGCGTCCTCTTCTAGGGTGTCGCCGTCGCCCGGCTGGTCCCGGCCGAGGACGCCGGACACCTCGGGCAGCACCGAGCGCAGCGCGGCCACCAGCATCGCCCGGTACGGCGTGAGGCCCGCCGAGTACAGCTTCACCACCGCCAGCGTGCCGTAGAGGTCCACCACCACCCCTGGCAAGCCGTCGCTTTCCCCGTGCACCCAGCGAAAGGCGTCCGTCGCCGAGAGGTCCAACAGCTGGCGCCGCAGCTGCAGGGCCCGCGCGACGCGGCCCTGGAGAAAGGCCTGGTCGATGACCTCGCGTACGTCCCGGGTGAGGATGCGGACGGCAATCGGGCTGTGCGGGTCGAAGTAGCCGCGGGCGACGAATTTCCCGTCCTCGGTGACGTCCACCACGCTGCCCGGCGGAATGCGTGGCAGCTGTTCCAGGCCCTTGCGGAACACCCACGGGTGCCCGGCACGGAGGTGGCGGGCGAGACCCGGGCGCAGGGCGAGGCGGACGACGTTCACCGTGCCCCCCGCTGGCGCAGGAGCGCCCGGGCCACTTCCTCGAAGCCGCGCCCTTCCGCGCTGGCTGTCACGTAGCGTGGCGGGGAACTCAAAGCGCTCAGCACCTGGCGCACGTTGGCCACGCCAATGCTGAGGTGAAAGGCGGCGAACAGCGGGGCGTCGTTGAAGCTGTCCCCCACGTAGACGAAGGACGCGTCCTGCTTGCCGAGTCGGGCGCCCCATTCTTGCCGGAGAAAGCGCCGCACCATGGACGCCTTGTCGAAGCGCCCCACCCAGGCGTTGACGTGCACGCTGGAACGGACCGCCTGCACCCCGCGCCGTCTCAGGAGCGTCTCCACCCGCTCGGCGGCCCGCGTGCCGAGCTTGACGTCCTCGTTGTAGTCCACCGCCAGGTCGACCTCGGTGAAGCGGCTGTCGGTGGACAGCCGGCTTCCCGGGACAGCCCGCAGGGCACGGGCCACCTCCCGCTGCAGTCGCCGCCTGGCACTGGCGCGCTCTCGGCGGGGCTGCGCGTACACCTTCCGCAGTCTCCCGGAGCGGCTTCGCACCAGGTAGAGGCCTCCGTTCTCGGCAATGGCCCCCGCCACGGGCAGCGTCCGCAGCCAGACTTCCGCGTAGCCGGAGGGCCGCCCACTCACCAGCACCACCGGAAGCCGCGCGCGGTGCAGTTGCTCAAGCGCCCGCACGGTGGAGGCCCGCAGCAGTCCCGCCGTCGTCAGTGTCCCGTCCACGTCGGTGAAGACGCCGCGTACCCGGCGGAGGTCGGCAGAGCGCAGGGGGGCCAGGGCGGCAGCGTTGGCCATGGCCGTGTCAGTCCGACTCGCTGTCGGCGAGTCCTGCCAGCACGCGCCGAAAGTCCTCCAGCGCCGCGCGGGCCTCCGGCGGTGACAGCGCGGCCAGGGCCTCGCTGTCCCGGCCTCCGAGAAAGTCATCCAGCGTGGCATCCCGGCCGTACAGCTGCCGGGCCAGTCGGGCCGCCTCGGCAAGCTCCCGGACGGCGCGCTGGGGGTCGGCCCGCAGCCACTCCTCGGCCTGCTCGAGACGTACGGCGGTGGCCGCCCAGGCCGCGTGGTCGTGCTCCACCAGCATGGCCCGCTGGCTGACGGCCGACAGCCCGCGCAGCCAGGTCACGAATTCCCCGGCGAAGCCGAGGATGAGGTCGCCGGCGCCAGAGATGTCCGTCTTCAATCCCCGCAGCCGGGCCCGCGCCTCCACCAGGAAGCGTTTGTCCTGCGCGCGCAGCGCCTGGTAGGCGGCGCTACTGCCAAAGGCATCGAGCTCCGTCCCCAGCTGCGTGGCGTGCCACTGGACGTCCTCGAATTTGGCACCCCGCAGCGCCGCGCAGCGGCCCTCGACCGTGCGCCGCAGCGTGGCCAGCGCCGAACGGACGGCGAGCGCGGCCTCCAGTTCCTCGGCATGCCCGGGCACCAGCGCCTCCCGCGGGAGGTCCACGTAGCGGCTGGCGACGTCGAAGACGAGGTCCCCCACCTGAGCGCGGAACTGGCTGCGGAAGGACTGCACCTCGGCCAGGAGGTTCCAGCGGTCGGACACCACCGACGGCGTCCGCACCCGCTCGCCCAGCTGCGCGACGAGGGCCGCCAATTCGTCCGACTCCCGGCGCAGCGTGCGCTGCACCTCCACGGTGCGTGTCGCGTCGCCGTCCTCGGACACCTCCTCCACCGTGGCATCGAGCAGGGAGGCGAGGTCCGTCCCGTGCGCCTTTCGTTCCAGCTCCCCGCGGACGGCTGCCACCAGGGCGTTGACGCCCTTCACCGTCTCCGCAATGACGGGCGCGAGCTCCTCCCACAGGGCGAGGTCCCAAGAGGTGTCGCTGCCGGGGGCCTCATAACGGACGAGGTCCACGTCCGACAGCTGGTCCAGCGTCTGCGCCGCGGCACGAAACATGATGCGCAGCTTGGCTGCGAAGGCCTGGTCCGGAACCTGAAGCAGGGCGCCTTCAAGTTTGGGGGGAAGCGAGGGGAGCTGGGACAAGGAGGGGGCGCGGGTGCGAGGTGCTTGCGACTGCTGCTAGCTTGCCAGGGAAACCGGCCATCGGTCCAAGAAGGGAGCGCCTTTAAAACCATGGCCTCTTTCAGCGCGCGAGGCGTCCGGCTGCATTACCGTGACTCGGGGCACGGGGTGCCGGTGCTTCTTCTGCACGCCTTTCCTCTCTCCGGTGCCCTGTTTGACAGCCAGGTGACGGCCCTCTCCGGACAGGCGCGCTTCGTCGTCCCGGACCTGCGCGGCTTCGGCCACAGTGCATTGGGGGACGGGCCCACCACCATGGAGCAGCTGGCCGAGGATGCGCTTCTTCTGCTCGACCATCTCGGCATTGGCGCGGCGGTGGTCGGAGGGGTCTCCCTCGGGGGCTACGCCTCCCTGGCGCTCTTGCGACACGACCCCGGCCGGGTCGCTGGGTTGGTGCTGGCCGACACCCAGATGGGGGCGGACGACGACGCAGGTCGCGCCGGGCGCGAAACGCTGGCCCAGGACGTCCTGGCGCGCGGTGTCGACGTCCTTTTGGAGCGCCTCTTGCCACGGCTGCTGCGGCCCTCGGCTCCGGAGGCACTGCGCGCCTCGTTGGCAGAACAGATTCGGGCCACCCAGCCGGCAGCTGCTGCGGCGGCCCTCCGGGGCATGGCGCTTCGCCCGGACAGCCGGGACATCCTCTCCCGGTTCGCCGGGCCGGTGCTGGTGGCGGTGGGTGCGGAGGACGTCCTCACCCCGCCGGCGAAGGCCCGCGAGATGGCAAGCGTCGCGCCGCAGGCCACCCTGGTGGAGATTGCAGGCGCTGGACACCTCGCCAACCTCGAGGCGCCCGAGCCCTTCAACGCAGCAGTAGCTCAATTCCTGCGGCGCTGGCCCGCCTGAGGGCGGTGCGTCCGGCCCCCTCCACTCAGCCCAGGGCCTCGGCGAAGAAGCGACGCAGGTTGAGGCCGAGCAGCTTCTCCACCAGACGCCAGGGGTGACCCCGGGCCAGCAGCACCTCGGTAAGGCGGGGCAAGTCGCTGACGTCCCGCATGCCGCGCGGCAGCGGGACGAAGCCGTCGAAGTCGCTTCCCAGGCACACCGCCTCCTCCCCGGCGACGGCGACGGCATGTTCCAGGTGGCGGGCCACATCCGACAGTTCCCGCCCGCCGAGGTACGCCGTGCCGAAGAGGATGCCCACCACCCCGCCCCGCTCGGCGATGGCCCGCAGTGCCGCGTCCGGCAGATTGCGCCAGTGCGCAGCGGCCCCCTGCACGCCGGTGTGCGAGCAGAAGACGCGGGCCTGCCGCTGCGCCAGCAGCGCCTGCAGCAGCCGGGGAGAGGCGTGCGCCACGTCCACGGCGAGTCCCGCCTCCCCCATCGCCTGCACCACCGCTGCCCCCAGGGCCGAGAGCCCCCGGGCGCGCATGCCAGGGGTGGCCGCCCCCCCGAGCGCGTTGGCCGACAGGTGCGTTAGGCCAAGAAAGCGCACGCCCTGCGCGGCGAGCTCCGCCACGCGCTCCACGCGCCCTTCCAGGGCGTGCCCGCCTTCGATGCCGAGGATGCAGGCCAGCTGCCCCTCCCGCTCGGCCGCCTCGAGGTCTGTCCGACTCATCACCAGGCGCGCGCCGGCGGCGGCGTCCGCGCAGAAAGCGTGCAGCCGCGAGATTTGAAACTGCGCCCGGGCCCAGGGACTCCGGCGGGCGGCCGCCGGCCACCCGCGCAGCGCCGCGAAGGCGCGAAGGCCATCCACCACCGGGTAGCCGCGCGTGACCACGGTGAACACCTGCAGCCGGACGCCCGCCTCGCGCAGACGGACGAAGTCCACGTGCCCCGTCCGGTGCCGGACGCGGAGGTCCCGGTTCCACAGCAAGCTGTCGGCGTGCGCGTCCGCGACGTACGCCGCTTTGTGCAGGGAGACGGGGTCCACAGGGCGGTGCAACCAAGGTTAGACTGAAAAGCCGGATGACGCTCGAGCCGGACCTCCTCGCCCCCGCTGAAGACTCCAGCAACCGGAGCGGGATGCTCGTGCCGAGGGAGGCCCTGCGCTTCGACTTCCATGGGGCCAAGTTCCGGCTGCCGCGCGACGCACCGCTGCTCGGATGGGTGCTCGACCAGTTTCTCTACGGGGAAGTGACGGGCATCCAGTGCGGACACTGGCTGTACGCCGCCCCCAGCCTGGAAGCGGCCGCCTTCTTCGCCCGCCAGGCGAGCGAGGAGTTGGCCCATGTGCGCGTCTTCCTCAGGCTTCACGCCCTGCTGGGCACCCGGCCCGGGCCGGCCCACCCGGTGGTGCGCTGGCTGTCCACCGGAAGCATGGGCCGGGACTACGCCGAGCACGTGTGCAGCGAGATGGCGGTGGGCGAGGGCATGGTGCTGGCCGTCTTCCAGGCGCTCATCGACACCGTCGAGGAGAAGGCGGTGGTGCGCCTCTTGGAAGGCGCCGCCCGTCAAGAAGAACGCCACGTCGCCTTCGGCGAGCAGCAGACCCTCGCCCTCGTGCAGAAGGACCCCGGCCTGAAGGGCGTCCTCCTCGGGATGAATCTGCTTTCGCTGCTGGCCCTCCCGCGTCTCGCCCGGCACGTGCAGCGGCGTCTTGGCAGCGACCACGAAGTGCTTTGCCAGGCGGAAGCCTTCCTCGCGCACGTGGTGGCCCTGACCGAGCTGCGCCTGCAGCGGATGGGACTCCTGCACAGAAGCCTGTCCCAGCTGAGAAGCACGTCCCGGGCTTGGCTCCTCTTCCGTGCGCAGCTCCACCGACTGGGGGCGCGTTTCCGGCGGCCACGCCGCCTCACCGACACCTACCTGCAGGACCCCGCACTTCTCGGACCGTGAAGCCCGACGCACGGAAAACGCTGCGGCTGCTCGTCAACGGCGAGCGCAGGGAAGCGCCCGCCGGCGCCACCCTCGTCGAGTTGCTCCAGACACTTGGCTTCCGTGGCCGGGTGGCGGTGGAACGCAACGGCACCGTGCTGCGCCAGGCGGAGCACGCCCAGACGCGGCTGCAGGAGGGCGACGTGCTGGAGGTGGTGACGTTTGTGGGCGGTGGGGCGTAAAACGCCCCTTGCTATGGACGAGCCCCTAGTCATCGCCGGAAAGCGCTTCACCTCGCGGTTGCTCATCGGCACCGGGAAGTACCCCAGCTTCGAGGTGATGAAGCAGTGCCACGAGGCCTCGGGGGCCGAAATCGTCACGGTGGCGGTGCGCCGCCTGGACCTCAAGGCCGAAGGCACATCCTCGCTTCTCAACTGGATTGACACCTCGCGCATCACGCTGCTGCCCAACACCGCCCTCTGCTACACGGCGGAGGACGCCATCCGCACCTGCCGCCTCGCCCGGGAGCTCGGGATGAGCAACTGGGTGAAGCTGGAGGTGCTGGGCGACGAGAAGACGCTTTTCCCGGACGTGGAAGCGACGCTCGCCGCCGCCCGGACGCTAGTCAAGGAGGGGTTCGTCGTCCTCCCCTACACCACCGATGATTTGATTATTGCCCGCAAGCTGGAGGACGCCGGCTGCGCGGCGGTGATGCCCCTGGCCGCACCCATCGGCTCGGGCCTCGGCATCCGCAACCCGCATAACTTGCGCCTGTTACGCGACGTGGTGAAGGTGCCCGTGATTGTGGACGCCGGGGTCGGAACGGCCTCCGACGTGGCGGTGGCGATGGAACTCGGCTGCGACGCCGTCCTCCTCAACACCGCCGTGGCGGGGGCCAAGGACCCGGTGCGGATGGCGCGCGCGATGAAGCTGGGCGTGGAGGCCGGCCGCGAGGCCTTCCTCGCCGGGCGGATTGCCCGCAAGGCCTACGGCTCGGCGTCGAGTCCCCTGGACGGACTGCTAGCCTGACGGAGGTTGCCCGCCTGCGCCTCCTCCTCATCACGGACTGGGCGCTGGGCGAGCGGCGCCTTCTGTCGGCCCTGGAGCGAGCATGCGCGCTCGGGCCCCGGGTGGGCGTCCAGCACCGCCACCCCGGGGCGGCCAGCCGGCCCTTCCTCGCCCAGGCGCGCCTGCTGGCCGCCCTCTGCGCGCGCCACGCCAACCCCCTCTTCGTCAGCGCGCGCCTGGACGTCGCCCTCCTCGTCGGCGCACACCTGCACCTGCCGGTGGACGCCCCCACCCCGGCGGACGTCCGCCCCCACCTACCCGCGGGCCGGTGGGTGAGTGCCTCGGTGCACGACGAGGCCGAACTTGCGCGGGCCGACGGCGCGGACCTGCTGCTGTTGAGTCCGGTGTTCCGGCCCGGGTCCAAGCCGAATGACACCCGCCCCACCCTCGGGCGGGAGGGCTACGCGCGCCTGGCTGCGCGCTCCCGCTGCCCGGCGTTTGCCCTGGGGGGCATCCGGGCAGAGCGGCTGACCGCCCTTCTGGGCGTGGAGGGCGCCGCCGTCCGGAGCGCGGTGCTGGAGGCCGAGGACCCGGCCGCCGCGGCGGCCGAGTTGCTGGCGGCACTCGACGTCCCGGGGGCGCCGCCAGAGGCGCTGCGCGCCGGATGAAGCCGGCTTGGCCTCTTGAATCTTGCGCAGGAGGGCGAAACACGACAGGAAGGGCTGCCGGTCGCGCGCGCCCTGCCCCTCTCGAACGTGTCCAACGCTCTTGAATGCATTGACGTGAGCAAACGCTACGGGCAGAGGTGGGCCCTGGCGCGCCTCAGCTTCGTCCTCCCCGCCGGCGCCAGCCTGCTGCTGACGGGCCACAACGGCTCCGGCAAGACGACGTTGCTACGGCTTCTGGCGACGCTGCTTCGGCCGACGACGGGCCAGCTGGTCCTTTTCGGCCAGAATGGCGTCGCCCAGCGCGCCACCCTGCGGCCGCGCATTGCGCTTTTGGGCCACACCAGCTTCCTCTATGAAGACCTCACCGCCCGGGAGAATTGCGTGCTGCTGGCGCGGCTGCTCGGCCGGCCCGCTTCCGAAGTGGACGGGCTGCTGGACAGGGCCGGGCTGGCCCAGCGGGCCGACCAGACAGTGCGGACCTTCTCGGCCGGGATGAAGAAGCGTCTGGCAATCGCCGGCCTGCTCCTCAAGCAGCCGTCACTGGCCCTCCTGGACGAGCCCTTCGCGGCACTCGACCCGGCCGGCATCGCCGAGATGGAGCAGCACATCCGCAGCCTGTCGCGCGCGGGTACCACGGTGGTGCTCGCGACGCACCAGGTCGAGCACGGCCAAACCCTCTGCACCGAGCGGCTGCACCTGTCGGCAGGACGGGCCACCCAGGCATGAGTGCTGGACGTCCCCCCAGCCTGCTCGGCGCCACCTGGGTGCTGGTGCGCAAGGACCTGCTCCTCGAGTGGCGGACCCGCGCCCGCGCCAATGCCTTGGTTTTTTTCGCCTTGGCCACCCTGCTTCTCTTCTCCTTCGCACTCGGTCCGGACACCACCATCCTGCGGCGGGCAGCCGGCGGCACGCTGTGGCTGGCCATCCTGCTGGCCTCCGTCCTCGCGCTCGGGGAGAGCTTCCGGGTGGAGCAGGAAAACGCAGCCCTGGACGGCCTGCGGCTGGCGCCGGCGGATGCCCGGGCACTCTTTCTGGCGAAGTCGCTGGCCAACGCCCTGCTGCTGATGCTGCTGGGCGCCGTCATTCTCCCGGTGCTGGCGGCCCTGGCCGGCGTCACGCTGGTGCAGGGCCCGGGTCCCATGGCCGTCGTGCTCGTCCTCGGCGCGCTGGCCATCGCCGGGCCGGGAACGCTGTACGCGGCCATCTCCAGCCAGGCTCGCGCCCGGGACGTCTTGCTGCCCCTCTTACTCTTTCCGCTGCTGATTCCAGCCCTGGTGGCGGCAGCTAAGGCGACGTCCTTGGTCTTCGAGGGCGACCCGATGCTTCAGTTCCAGTCCTGGCTTGGGCTTCTAGCCGGGTTCGATTTGGTCTATTGGAGCCTAGGCTTCGTGCTGTTTCCCCGCGTCCTCGAGGATTAGGCCTCACTCCCGACATGACCCACGCACTCTTCACCGTGGTTGGCGTCGCTGTCGTCGGCGGCGGTCTGTACGCGCTGGTGCGGGGCCCTGCGTCCTGGCGCGCCGGCGTGGCCGTCCTGGCCCTGGTCCTGCTCGTCTCCGGAGCCTGGTACGGCCTCGTCCAGGCCCCCCCGGACCGGGAGATGGGGAACGTGCAGCGCATCATGTACGTGCACGTGCCGGCCCAGTGGATGGCCTTGATGGCCGTCACGCTCAACTTCCTCTGCTCGGTGGCCTACCTGTTCCGCCCGAGCTGGCCGAAGGATGCCCTCGCCGAGGCCTCGGCGGAAGTCGGGCTCTTCTTCGGGGCGGTAGGCCTGGTGCTGGGAAGCATCTGGGGCAAGCCCACTTGGGGCGTCTACTGGAGCTGGGACCCGCGCCTCACCAGCGAGGCCATTCTGCTCGTGGCATACGCCGGCTACCTCGCGCTGAGGCGCTTCATCGACGACGCCGAGCGGCGCGCGGTGTGGTCGGCGGTGGTGGGCATCATCATCGCCGTCGACATCCCCATCATCTGGTTCAGCGTGCGCTGGTGGAGAAGCCTGCACCAAATGCAGAGCTCTCCCAGCACCGTGGACCCGGACATGGTGCGCGCGCTGCGCTGGAATGCCTTCGCCTTCCTCGCGCTGTGGCTGGTCTTCCTGTCGACGCGCTACCTGATTGCCCGCGCCCGCACCGAGCGCGAAATGGCCCCGCCCCCCATGGTGGCGGAGGCGGCGACATGACGCCCCTTCTGGCAGAGGCGGGCCGCATCCAGGGCGGGTGGAGCTACGTCTGGACGGCCTACGGCCTCACCTGGAGCGCCCTCGCCCTGTACGCCTTGAGTCTCTGGCTTCGCCGCCCGAGGAAGGAGCCGTAACCGACGATGGCCCTCAAACGCACCACCTGGCTTGCTGTGGCGGCGCTGCTCATCGCCGGCGGCGCGCTGGCCTTCATCGCCCTCGGCGACCTGGGCAGTAACCTCGTCTACTACTGGACCCCGGCGGAGATGCTGGACGCAGGCAGCAAGGCCTACGGGGCCACCATTCGCCTGGGCGGCGTCGTCCAGCGGGGAACCATCGCCTGGGACTCGGGGCACACCGAGCTCACCTTCCGGGTGGCCAACGACATGACGCCCACCGCGAAGAATGTCCTGGTCAGGGTGCGCGAGACGCCCCCGCAGATGTTCCGCGAAGGGATTGGCGTCGTCGTTGAAGGCACCTTCGACAAATCGCAGGTCTTCACCTCCAACCGCCTGATGGTGAACCACTCCAACGAGTACCGGCCTCCCAAGCCCGGCGAGGGTGACCGCTGGAAGAACACCCTGTCCTCCGACACCACCTCTTCGGCGAGGCCCAAGTGAGAGGCACCCTCGGTTACGCCTTCGTCCTCGGGGGCCTTCTGTGCGCCATCTTCGGCGCCGTGGTGGGCATCGAGGGGGGCTTGCGCCGGCGCCCTGCCACCCGGTTGTGGGTGGAGCGGGCCACCACCGGCTTCTTCCTGTGCATGCTGGGGGCCAACCTCACCATGGTGTGGGCGCTGGTGGCACACGACTTCAGCGTCCAGTACGTCTCCCACGTGGGAAGCCGCAGCACGCCGCTCGTCTACACGGTGGTGTCGCTGTGGAGTGCCCTCGAAGGCAGCATCCTCTTCTGGGGCGCAATCCTCGGGGTGTACCTCTTCGCATTCGCCCGGGCGCAGCACGACTCCCGGGGTCGCAACGTCGAGATGGCGCTCGGGGCCATGCTTGGGGCGGCGACCTTCTTCGCCTTCCTCATCGCCGGGCCCGCCAACCCGTTCGGGCCGGTCTCGCCCGTTCCGCCCGACGGACCGGGACCCAACGCGCTCTTGCAGAACCACATCCTGATGGTCATCCACCCGCCGATGCTCTACTGCGGCTACGTGGGCATGACGGTGCCCTTCGGCATCGCCGTCGCGGCGCTTCTGGACGGGCACCTGGGCGAGGCCTGGCTCAATGCCTTGCGCCGCTGGACGCTGCTGGCGTGGACCTTCCTCACCGTGGGCATCATCCTCGGCAGCTGGTGGGCCTACGCGGTGCTCGGCTGGGGCGGCTACTGGGCCTGGGACCCGGTGGAAAACGCCTCCTTTCTCCCCTGGTTGACGGCCACCGCTTTTCTGCACGCCACCATGCTGCAGGAACGCCGGCGCGTCCTGACGCTGTGGACCATGTCCCTGGCGCTGGCCAGCTTCGCGCTCACCGTCCTGGGAACCTTCATGACCCGGAGCGGCATCTTCAACTCCGTCCACTCCTTCACCCAGTCCGACATCGGCCCCACCTTCCTCGTCTTCCTCGGCGTGGTGGTGGCGGTCTCCATCGGGCTGTTGGCGGTGCGTGGGCCGATGCTGGCCCCCGAGGACCCGCTTCCCGGGTTGGCCTCGCGCGAGACGGCCATCCTGGTGAACAACCTGTTGTTCGCGGCCCTCACCTTCACCATCCTCCTCGGCACCGTGTTTCCCCTGGTGCGGGAGGCCTTCTTCGGCGTGCGGGTCAGCGTCGGCGCCCCTTACTTCAACCGGATGGCCATCCCGCTGGGCATCGCCGTCCTCTTCCTGATGGGCGTCGGGCCGTCCCTGCCCTGGGGCCGGGCCGACGCCGGCACTTTTCAGCGCCAATTCCTCGTCCCGCTGGCGGTAGGCCTCGCCGTGTTGGGCGGGTGCCTGCTGGCCGGCCTGCGCGGCGGGGCAGCCCTCACCACCTTCGCCCTGGGCGGCTTCGTCGCGACGGTGACGCTGCGCGAGTTGTTTCTGCCCACCTTCGTCCGCATGCGGGAGAAGGGCGAGAAGCCCTGGACGTCTTTTGCCCGCAGCGCGGCGCGCGCGCGCCGGCGGACGGGGGGCTACCTGGTGCACCTGGCGGTGGTGCTGGTGTTTGTGGCCATCGCCGCCTCCCAGGCCTACGTCCAGCACACCACCGGCACGCTGATGCCGGGGCAAACCCTCAGCCTCGGCGGCTACACCGTGCGCTTCACGGGCCTCGAGGAGGGCGCGGACCCGCACCGGCGCTGGGTGGCGGCGCGGCTGGACGTCACCACGCCCCGCGGCGGGCACGGGACGCTGGCCCCGCGGATGAATTTCTACGAAAGAAGCACCGACCCGGTGGGCAGCCCGGCGGTGGCCTCCAGCGCCTTCGACGACCTGTACCTGACGCTGCTCGCCTTCAATGAGAACGGCCAGGGCGGCTCTGCCAGCTTCAACATGTGGACGTTCCCGCTGGTGGGGTGGATTTGGTGGAGCATCCCCCTCTTCGTCCTGGGCGCCCTGGTGGCCGCCTGGCCGAAGCGCCGCAGCGTGCCGGTGGTGAGCGAGGGCAGCACGGCCGCCGCCGACGCCGCCCGGGGTACCGCTTGAAACGGCCGGTGCTGGTGCTGCTGGCCGTTGCGGCAGCCATGGGGCTGTTGCTGTTCGCCTTCGCCACCCTCTTTGGCAAGGACCCCCACCAGGTCCCCTTCGGGCTGAAGGACAAGCCGGCCCCCGACTTCACCCTCACCCGGCTGGACACCGGCGAGACGGTGAAGCTGTCGGCGCTGCGCGGACGCCCCCTGGTCCTCAACTTCTGGGCCAGCTGGTGCGGTCCCTGCCAGGCAGAACACCCCACCCTGGCCCGCGCCGCCAAGCACTTCGGGGGGGAAGCCAGCTTCTTCGGCGTCGTCTTCGAGGACACGCCGGAGGAGGCGCGCAAATTCGCCCGCCCGATGGAGCCGAGCTTTCCGCAACTCATCGACCCGCAGTCGCGCATGGCGGTGGACTACGGGGTGACCGGAGTGCCGGAGACGTACTTCATCGACGCGCAGGGCATCATCCGCGACAAATTCGTCGGGCCGCTGCTGGACATGCAGGAGCTCGCCTCGCGACTGCACGCCCTGCAACAGGCGACCGGTCCCGTCGGAGCCAGCCGGTGAGTGTTCTCGTCCTCGCGCTGCTTCTGTCGGCCACGCCACACGCCCCCCAGCAGGCGGGAAGCGCGCTGCTCGACCCAACCCGGGAGGCCCGGGTCCAGGCCCTCGGGAAAATGTTGCGCTGCCCCATGTGCCAGGGCCTTTCCATCGCCGACTCCGGCTCCTCCGCAGCCCGCGCGCAGATGGACCGGGTGCGGGAGTTGGTGGCGGAGGGGAAGACGGACGACGAAATCCGCGCCTACTTCGTCGCCCGCTATGGCGAGTGGGCGCTGCTCGAGCCGCCCGCCCACG
The DNA here is from genome assembly GCA_017881265.1 of Myxococcaceae bacterium. GTDB lineage: Bacteria > Myxococcota > Myxococcia > Myxococcales > Myxococcaceae > JADGRA01. Next base: position 30,761 of record JADGRA010000073.1, read on the forward strand.
GCGTCAACTGGCTGGTGTTTCTGTTGCCCGTGGCTCTGGTGCTGGTGGGTGCCCTCGTCATCGGGCGGCTGGTGCGACATTCCAGCGTGGCCCAGGCCGCCGGCGCCCAGCCCGCGCCTTCCCCTGCCTCGGCGGACCCCTACCTGGACGCCGTCCGGGCGGAGCTGAAGAAGTGACGCGCACCGACTGGCTTCCCGGCCTGCTTGCCCTCGGCCTCGGCCTGGTTGCCGCCGTGGTGCTGCTTTTCGTCAGCCGACGGCGCGCCGGCGCCACGCCCAGCGAAGGCCGCCGAGCGGGGGCGGCCAAGACTGCCGAGGAGGCGGACTTGCGTGCCGCCCGACTCCTCGACCAGCTGCGCGAACTGGAAGTCGACCGTCACCAGCTGTCCCCGGAAGCCTACCAGCGGGAAAACAGCCGCCTGGAACAGCTGGCCGCCGATGCGCTGCGCGCCCGGGACCAGGCCCACCCCAGCGCGGCGAAGCCCGGCCGCTCCGAAGCAGCCGCCCCGGCCGCTCCGCCCGCCGGCTTCTTCGGCCGTCACCCCCAGCTGGTGGGGGCCTTCTGGGGCGCCGCCGTCGTGGCCTTCTTCGGCGTCCTCGCGCTGTGGCTGGCGAATGACGCGAAGCCGCGCACCGGGGGCGAAGTTGCCACCGGGACGGTGGGCCGTGACGAGGCGCCGCCGGCGCCCGAGGACCCGGCCTTCACCGCAGCGCTGGCGCGCGTGCGCGACAACCCGGGCGACGTCGAGACGTCGGCCCACGTGGTGCATGAGTTGATTCGGCGGCAGGAGTACGAGGAGGCCAAGGAGTTGACGGAGCGCAGCCTCGGCGTCGACCCCTTCCAGAGCGAGGCGCGCGTCCACCACGCCTTCCTGCTTGCCGTGGGCGGGGACGAGCCGGGAGCCACCAAGGAATTGCAGCAGCTGAGCCAGCTGTACCCCAACGCCGCAGAGGCCTTCCTCTTCCTTGGGATGATTCGGATGCGCTCGGGCGACAACCGGGGCGCGGCCGAGGCGTTCGACCGCTTTATGGCCGAGGCGCCCCCGGACGAGAACCCCCCGCAGATGCGGGCGGCCCTCACCCAGCTTCTCCGGCAGCTGCGCGCCCAGAAGTGACATGCGTGCAGTGATTTTTGACCTCGACGGCACCCTGGTGGACAGCCTGGGCGACATCGCCGCGGCGATGAATCGCAGTCTGGCCGGCCGGGGCTTCCCCACCCACCCGGTGGACGCCTACCGCACCTTCATCGGCGAGGGCGTGCAGAAGCTGGCCGAGCGCGCGCTGCCTCCGGGACAGCAGCAGCAGAAGGCGGCGCTGCTGCAGGCGTACCAGGCGGACTACGCCGAGAACCTGCTGCAGACGAGCGCGCCCTACCCTGGCATTCCGGAGCTGCTGGACGCCCTCAGCGCGCGCAGCATTCCCATGGCCATCCTCAGCAACAAGCCGGACGCACCGACGCGCCGGATGGTCGAGACGCTACTTGGCAAATGGCGGTTCCGGGCGGTGGCCGGCGAGCGGCCCGGGGTGCCCCGCAAGCCCGACCCGGCGGCGGCGCTGGAGCTGGCCCGGGCCATGGACGTCGCCGCCTCCGCCGTCTCCTTCGTCGGGGACACGCTGGTGGACGTTTCCACCGCGCGCGCCGCCGGAATGCGTCCCTTGGGTGTGCTGTGGGGGTTCCGGGCCCGGGAAGTCGCCGCCGCGGGCGTCCCCACCGTCCAGCACCCCGGGGAACTGCTGCCGCTGCTGGCAGGGTAGACTCTGTCCCCGTCCATGGCCGCCGCCGGACACTGGCTGGTGAAGAGTGAGCCGACGGCCTACGGCTGGGCGCAGCTACTGAAGGACGGACGCACCGAGTGGACGGGCATCCGGAACTTCGAGGCGCGCAACAACCTGCGGGCCATGCAGCGGGGCGACCTCGTCCTCTACTACCATTCGGTGGAGGAGAAGCAGGTGGTGGGGGTGGCCCGGGTGACGCGCACCGCTGGCCCGGACCCGACCGCCCCGAAGGAGGACTGAGCCAGCGTGGAGCTGGCCCCGGTGAAAGCCCTCACGGCACCCGTGACGCTGGAACGCATCCGGAAGGACGCGCGGCTGCGCACCTTTCCGCTGCTCACCCGAGGTCGTCTGAGTGTCGTTCCTGTGACGCCGGCCCAGTTTCGCCGCGTGCTCGAGCTGGGGAAGACGCCGCCTCCCTGAGGCGCCCCTCGAAGGCTTCGGGGGTCAGCCGACCCCGGAAGGCCACTTCCCCGTCAATGCACACCACCGGGATGTCATAGCGCCAGCGCTGGCTCAGCTCGGCGTCCTGGCGCACGTCCCGCTCCAGCAACTGGAAGGGGATGCGCTCGCGGACCGCCTCGACGACGGCGAGCGTCTCGGTGCACAGGCTGCACCCCGGTTTCGAGTAGACCTCCACCAGACAAGGGGGGATGCTGTCGCTAGCCATGCGCGGCCTCATCGGTGACCTGGGCACGATGCCTCTAAGGGACCTGGTGGCCTACCTCGGAAACCGCCAGGCGACGGGGATTCTCCAGTACGAGCGCGCCGATGAGAAGCGCCAGGTGGTGGTGCGCGAGGGTGCAGTGGTGAATGCGTCCTCCAACCAGCCGCGGGACTACCTGGCGCAGTTCCTCATCAACATGGGACAGATGAGCGAGGACCAGTACATGGCGGCCTACCGCGCGCAGCAGGACACGCGCGTGTTTCTCGGCCAGGCCGTGGTGAGCATGGGACTGGCCACCCATGAGGCTGTCCGCAACGCGCTGCAACTGAAGTTTCGCGAGGCCCTGCTGTCCGCCTTCGCCTGGGAGGAAGGCACCTTCACCTTCACCCCTGGAGGCGGCCCGCCCCCCCTGCCCGGCCTGGAGGTGGGCGTCCCGCTGCTCGAGATTTACCGCGAGGCGGACATGCGGGAGACGGCCTGGAAGGCCATCCGCGCCGTCTTCCCCTCGGGCCAGGCCCGTCTCGTCCTGCACCGGGAGAATCTGGCCCAGGCTCCCGAGCCAGGCAGCCTGGATGACCGCCTGACGCGGATGATTGAGGAAGGGGCCACCATCGACGACCTCATCCTCGGCCTGCACTCCACCGACTTCTTCCTCTACCAGCGCCTGTATGCCCTGCACCGGCTGGACGCCGTGAGCGTCGCGCCGCACGAGGTGCTCAGCGTGCCCACGCCCGTCCCCAACGTCCTCGGGACCGAGGAGGGGGCCGAGGAGATTTTCCGAGCGGCGCAGGCCTTCTTCGATGCGGGCAACGTGGCGGATGCGGCGGCCCTCGCCCGGCGCGCGTATGAGTTGTCGCCGGCGGCCAGCACCGCCAACTTCCTGCGCCAGGCGGAGACCGCCCTCACCGAGCAGCTGCGCGCGGAGCTGGGCGGCCTTTGCGTCCCCACGCTGCGCGTGGATGCCGAGGTGCTGCGCCGGCTGCCGCTGTCGGCCCCCGAGCGCTACCTGCTGTCCCGGGTGGACGGACAGCGGACGGTGGAGGCCATCATCCAGGTGTCCCCCATCCATGAGCTGGAGGCCCTCCGGTGCTTCCACGGCTTCCTCGACCAGGGCCTGGTGGACGTGCGGCGCAGCTGACGGGCCTAAGAGGGCCCGCTGGGGAGCTTCAGCGCCGCGCGTGCAGGGGACCCGCCCCTTGCAAGACGAGGCGCAGCGCCTCGCCCGCTAGCCAGGGGGCGTGGATGCGCCACAGCACGTCGTTCACCACCACCGCCGCCACCGCCACCCGCGGGGCGTCCCGCGGCGCGAAGCCGACGAACCAGGTGTAGTCGCGGTAGGGCAAGGGCGGCTTGTCGGCGAGCGAGCCCGTCTTGCCCACCGCCGTGCGCAGCGTCGGGCCACGGAAGACGCGGCGGGCCGTGCCGTGCGTCACCGTCTCCTCCATCATCCGCACCAGCGCCATCGCCTGGTCCTCGGACAGCACGCGCTCGCCGACGCTGGCCGGGTCCACCTGGTCCTCGAAAAGCACCGGCGCGCGCCACAGCCCGCGGTTGGCGGCCACCGAGGCCAGCATCGCGCCGTGCAGCGGCGACAGGTAGACGTCTCCGAAGCCGGCCCCGGTGGTGGCCAGGCCCAGCGGGTCCTCCGGCACGCGCGCCAGTGAGACGTCGGTGGGGACGGGAAAGTCGAAGGGACGGTTGAAGTGCAGCGCCTCGGCGGCAGCCCGCAGCTGCGCCGGGCGGAGGTAGCGGTGGGTCAGTTTGGCGAAGACGGCATTGGCACTCCGCCCCATCGCCTCCGCCAGGCTGAGACACGTCTGGTCGGCACTCGAGTCCTCGAGGAGCCGCGCCTGGATGTGGCGTTTGCCACCGTGGGCGCAGCCGACGTCGTCCGGGCCGAGGCCCGCGTCCATAAGCGCGGTGGCCGTCACCAGCTTGAAGACGGATGCCGCCGGGAAGAGGGCCTTGGTGGCGAGACCCCGGAGGGCCGGGTTGGCCTGGGCGTGCTCGGCCATGGCCAGCACGCGGCCGGTGGACGGCTCCAGCACCACCACCGCGGCGTAGGGCGTCCGGTAGCTCTCCAGGAGTTGGGTGAGCGCGTCCTGGAGGACGGGCTGGATGGTGAGGAGTCGCTCGCCGTCGGGCCCGGAAAGCCGCAGCCGGCCCGTCCCGTCGGGGTGTGCCCGGCTGACGAGGTCCTGCTCCGCCGACAGTGTGTGGGCGGTGGCCAGCGGGGGCAGAAGCCGGCGGCTCCCGGCCCCGGGCGCGGCCGGTTCCACCGGCGCCGGCATGGCTTCCGGCTCCAGGGTCTCCGGCGCCGGCAGCACACAACTCCTCGCCGGCAGCCGCGAGGGCGCCTCGGGGAAGCCAAGTCGGTCGAGGTCCCCTTGGGAGTAGGCCGGGCCGGCGAGGAGCGACACGCCGAGGAGGGCGACCGCCAGGCGTCGGGCAGCAGGGCGTCGGGCGGCGAGGTCGAGCAAGGACTCCATGCTAGCAGGCAACGCGGCAATCGCCACGGAAGACGCGACGTCTTGTGGTAGGCCAGCGGGCCGAAAGCATGCAGACCTTACGGGACACGTGGATTGTCTTCGGCGCCGAGCTGCGCCGCGCACTGAAGAGCCCGCGGGTGCTGCTCGTCCTGCTGCTGTACGTGGCCTTCTCGGCCGGGGTGATGCTCGCCGCGGGCGCGCTGGCGCACCAGGCGCAGCTGCAGTTCGAGGCACAGGGCCAGGGCATGGAGGGACTGCAGTCGCCGAAGGCCGCCATGCTGGCCCTGCTCTTCGGTCAGGACCGAGGCCTGCTCGAGTCGCTGATGGCGCTTCCCTCGGTGCTCCTCGTCGTCTTCAAGCTCGGTTTGATTTTCCTGCCGGCCTACGTCGCGCTGCTGGGCTTCGACAGCGTCAGCGCCGAGCTCCAGACGCGCTCCTTGCGCTACCTGACGGTGCGGACCAGCCGGACCGCGCTCACCCTCGGCAAGGCCCTCGCCCTGGGTGCGGTGGTGGTGCTCCTCGTGACGGTGGTGCACCTGGGGGCCTTCGGCTACGCGCTGTCCACCGTCCCGGACTTCTCCCGCGCCGACGCCGCGCACGCCTGGCCCCGACTGTGGGGGACCAGCGTCCTGGTGGGCCTGGCCATGGCCGCGCTGACCACGCTGTGTTCCACGCTCTCGCGCACCCCGGCCCTCAGCCTGACCCTCAACTTCGCCGTGCTGCTCGGCTTCTGGGCCGCCGGCACCCTGGGCAGCGGGGCGCGCGTCATGCGCCTGGTGCAGGAACAGGTGTCACACCAGACCGAGTCCATCGGCTGGCAGGAACGGGTCGGCCTGCTCGCCCCCTCCACCTGGTCGAGCGAGGTGCTGTACCCGGACCTCGGCCGGGCGCTGACGGGGGCCCTGGCGCTCCTCCTCTTCGCCTGCGTGTGCAGCGCGGGCGCGGTGGCCGTGCTGCGGGGACGGGACGTATGAGCGAGCCCGTTCTCGTCCTCGACCAGGCCAGCAAGCGCTTCGGGACCCGCCAAGCCCTGGACCGCCTCTCGGTGTCGGTGCCCCAGGGCACGGTGTGGGGGCTGATTGGGCCAAACGGCGCCGGCAAGTCCACCAGCTTCAGCCTGTTGTGCGGCTACCTCCGGCCGACGTCCGGGCGCGTGCGCGTCCTGGGACGCGACCCCCGCGTACCGGGCGGGCTGAAGGGCGTGGTGGGCGTGCTGCCGCAGGATGCCGCGCTGCCGGGCTACCTGCCCGTCGGCCCCCTGCTCACCTACCTCGGACAACTGTCCGGCCTGGAGCGCCCGGAGCGGGAAGCGCGCGTCGCGCTGGAGCGCGTGGGCCTGTCAGACGTCTGGGACGTACCGCCCGCTGCGCTCTCCCACGGCATGGGGCGGCGGGTGGGGCTGGCGCAAGCGCTGCTCGGAGACCCGCCGGTGGTGCTCCTGGACGAGCCGACCTCCGGCCTCGACCCGAAAGTGGCCGCCGAAGTCCGCGCGCTGGTGGCTCGCATGCGCGGCCGGGCCACCGTGCTGGTGAGTAGCCACAACCTGCCGGAACTGGAGGCGCTCTGCGATGGCGCCGCCATCCTCGACCACGGGCGGCTGCTTCAGGCGGGCAGCATGGCCGAGCTGACAGCGCGGTCCGCCGAGTTCCGCATCCAGGTGGCCCGTGGCGACATCCCGGTAGCGGCGCTCCGCGCGCTGTCCGGCGTGGGCGATGTCACGCTGCGCCCCGACGGCCTCCTCATTGTGGTGCTGGACCCCAAGGCGGAGTCCCCGGACGCCGTCCTCAGCGCCACCTTGCGGCTGCTGCTGGACGCGGGTGTCCAAGTCACCGGCGTCTCGCAGGGGCAGTCCCTGGAGAGTCGCGTCCTCGCGCTGACCTGAAGGGGCCGGCGCCCCCGCTTTCGGCCTCAGTCCGGGAAGAAGAGCGGCTCCCGCTGCTGGACGAAATTCTTGATTTGGTTCACCACGGCCGGGTCCAACTCGGTGAAGCGCACGCCGACGCCCGGGAAGACGTCCGGCGTCTTGTCATTCACCTCGCGCGTCCAGCGCACCTCGCCCTTGACGGTGAGACGCGCCCCGGCGGGCAGGCTGAAGGTGACGTCCACCGGCGTGCCGGGGGGAAGCACATTCACCGTCGCGACGAAGAGGCCTCCCTCGGAGATGTTGGTGCTGAAGCCGGTGAAGAAGTTGGAGTCGCTGGACAGGTCCACCTGCGTCTGCATGGCCACCCGGGCGGCGACCCGCTTCAGCGCGACTTTTCCGATGGGCGCGCCTGGGACCGGCTGCGGGCTAATCGCCGGCTGCATGCCGGAAACGGGGCGCCGCACGGTGGGCGCCACGTCGACCTCCGCCTGCTGCACGGGAACGGGCGGGGGTGGCCGGGCAGCGGCCGCCGCGGCCGCCGCCGCGGCCTCGGCTGCGGCAGCGCGGGCCTTCGCCGCGGCCGCGGCGGCCGCAGTCCGGGCCCGGGAAAGTTCCTGCGCATCCGCGGCCAGGGTGCGCGAACGCTCGGCCAGCACCTCTCCGCAGGCGCGCAGCCCCGTCCGGATGGCCTCGGCCGACTTGCGCCGGAGCTCCAGCGCCTGGACGCGCGCGGCAAAGGCACGTTCGGTGTGGACGGCCATGGCCGGCACCGGCGCCGGCTCGCGCAGCCGCAGCAGCACCGCGGCGACCGCCGGGTCGGCCTCGAGCCCGCCTGCCTCCTCCTCGAGGGCACGCGCTCGGTCCGTGACGGCAGCGGCCTCGCGGGCGACGCGCTCGACCTCAGCGGCCAGCTGCTGCTCCGCCGTGCGCATCGCCTGTTCGGCGCGGGTGAGCTCCGCCTCGCGGTCCGTCGCGGAAGAAGGGGTGGAAGCGGCACCAGCGACAGAGGTCTCTCGGGCAAGGAAGGCCATCGTGCGGGAGCTTCCTTACAACCCTGATGCCACGCAGAAAGCCCAGCAATGGACATGGGTTAAGAGAACCTGCCCCGGGTCACCGCCGCCCGTTACGGCCGGACCGGGGCTACTTCGACCCAGGCCTCGAAGAGTGTGCCTTGTGCCTTTAGCGACAGCAGCCGGTGCCCGGTCGCCGCGCACCAGGCGGGCAAGTCGGTGGTGAGTGCCGGGTCGGTGCCCAACAGCTGGACGCGCGTGCCCGGCGCGAGACTAAGGACCAGCTGGGCCAGCCGGACGATGGGCAGCGGACAGGGGAGGCCCTGCACGTCAAGGACGGGGTGGGTGTGCGTCACCGGAGCAGACGCCCCGCACGAGTTGCGACGCGTCGGGCCCGTCTGTTAACACGCCGGCGCTCTCTTTCCGCGCCTCTGTGAGAGTCTGCCGGAGCCCCTTTCTCCATGAAATTCAGCGTCCTCGTCTCGCTCGTCGTTGGCCTCATCCTCGGGATTGTCGTCGGCCGGGCGACGTCGTCGCTGGGCCCAGGTTCCACCAAGCCCGACGCACGGGCTCAGGCCCCGGCCTCGCCCCGCCCGCCGCCGAAGAGCGACACCACCGTCTGGAAGATTCCGGTCGAAGGCTCGCCCATCTCTGGCGCTCCGGATGCGCTCGTGACGCTGGTCGAATTCTCCGACTACCAGTGTCCTTTCTGTAGCCGGGCCCACACCACCATCCAGCAGCTGCAGAAGGACTACGGCAACCGGCTGCGCGTGGTGATGAAGGAATTTCCGCTGACCACCATCCACCCCATGGCGCGCGGCGCCGCCCTCGGAGCGCTCGCCGCGGGCGCCCAGGGCAAGTACTGGGAGATGCACGACAAGCTCTTCGCCAACCAGCGGGCGCTCGACCCGGCCTCCATCGAGGGGTACGCGCGGGAGTTCGGCCTCGACCTGACGCGTTTCAAGGCGGACGTCGCCAATCCGCGGTACGCCGACATCATCGAGCGGGACACGGAGCTGGGCAGCGGGGTGGGCGTCACTGGCACACCCGCCGTCTTCATCAACGGGCGGCGGCTGGCCGGTGGTGCCGCCCCCATCGAGAACTTCAAGGCCCTCATCGACGAGGAGATGGCCAAGGCCGAGGCCATGGTGCGCTCCGGCGTGCCCGCCTCCGAGGTGTATGCCCGCCTCATCGACAAGGGCCAGGCGCCTGGCGCTGGCGGCAAGCCGGTCCGCAAAGTTGACGCTCCGGCCGATGCCCCGGCCTTTGGCCCGGAATTCGCCAAGGTGACCATCATCGAGTGGAGCGACTTCCAGTGCCCCTACTGCAGCCGGGCCGCGCCCACAGTGGAGAAACTCCGGGACGCCTACGCCAGGGACGTCCGCGTCGTCTTTCGCAACCTTCCGCTGCCCATGCACCAAAATGCCCGCACCGCCGCGCAGGCGGCCATGGCCGCCCACGCGCAGGGCAAGTTCTGGCCCATGCACGACCAGCTGTTCGCCAACCAGGGGGCGCTGGACCACGACTCCCTGCTGCGCACCGCCGAGAAGCTGGGTCTGGACATGAAGCGCTTCGTCAAGGACATGGACAGCGCTGAGGTGAAGGCCCGCATCGACGCGGACATGGCGGCGGCCGCGGCGGCCGACGTGCACGCCACCCCCAGCCTCTACGTCAACGGCCGCCTGTACGAGGGGGCTCCGCCCTGGGAGCAGCTGAAGGCGGACATCGACCGGGAGATTGCCAAGGCCGACAAGCTACTGGCGCAGGGCGTGAAGCCTGAGGCCCTGTACGGCCGGCTGGTGGCGGACGCCCAGGCCCCGGCCACCGGGCGAAACTAGCCCTTCCCCCCGGCCGGGTCTTGCCACTGCCCCCTTGGGGCCCCTACCCCACCGCGATGGCGTCGATTTCGACGCGCGCCCCTTTGGGAAGCGCCGACACCTGCACCGTCGCTCGCGCCGGCGGGGCCGAGGCGAAGTAGCCACCGTACACCGCGTTCACGGCGGCGAAGTCCCCCAGGTCGACGAGGTAGATGGTGCAGCGGACGACGTCGGCGAAGCCGAGCGAGGCCGCCCGAAGCACGGCGCCCAGGTTTTCCATCACCCGGGCCGTCTGCGCGCCGATGTCTCCCGCCACCAGCTCCCCCGTCTTGGGGTCGAGCGGGATTTGTCCGGAGAGGAAGACCAGGCGCTCGCCCTGCGTCGAGACGCCCTGGGAGTACGGGCCAATGGCAGCGGGCGCGTCGGCGGTGCGGACCGGGACGTTGGGCATGCGGAGTCTCCTGTTGGGGGGCTAGACGCGCTCGACGGAGTGGACGCCATTCAGCCGTTCGATGGTCCGGATGACGTCCGTCAGCTGCTTGAGGTCCGAGATGGTGACCTCGAAGGTATTGACGGCGCGCTCGTCGCCGGTGGCCCGGCAGTTCGCCTGGCTGATGTTGACGCCCCGCTGGCTGAAGATGGAGGACATCTCGGCCAACAAGCCCGGGCGGTCCACCGTCAGCACCCGCAGCGTCACCGGCCGCTTGTAGTCGCCGTGGACGTCCCAGGCCACGTCCACCCGGCGCTCGGGGTCGGTGGCGAGTGCGCGCTCGCACCCGACGGTGTGTACGGTGACGCCCCTACCCCGGGTGATGAAGCCGACGATGGGGTCACCCGGCACCGGATTGCAGCACCGCCCGAAGCGCACCAGGACGTCATCCACCCCGCCAATCTGCACGCCGGTCTTGCTCCGGCTGCCCACCAGCTTGCGGGCCATCTCCGTCACCCGGCCGAAGCCGGTCGAGACGGCCGTTGAGTCCGTGCCCGGGGCCGCTGCGCCATTGGCCGCTGCGGCGCGCTCGGTCCCCTCGGCGAGTTTCTCCGGCGGCAGCAGCTTCTGCAGCAGCTGCTGGGGGGCCACCTTGCCGTAGCCCAGGCCGACCAGGAGGTCGTCCTCGATGCGGTATCCGAGCTCCGCGGCAGGACCCTTCAGCTCACCGGACTTGAGCAGCTTTCCGAAGTTGAGACCGAAGCGGCGGAATTCCTTCTCCAGCAGTTCCTTGCCGAGCTGGAGGCTCTTCTCGCGCTGCTGCTGCTTGATGAAAGCGCGGATTTTTTGCTGCGCGCGGCTGGTCTTGACGAAGGTGAGCCAGTCCTTCGACGGGTGCGCGCTGGGGCTGGTCAGCACCTCCACCGTGTCCCCATTCTTCAGCTTGTAGCGCAAGGGGACCATCTTCCCGCTCACCTTCGCCCCCACGCAGCGGCTGCCGACGTCGGAGTGAATGGCGAAGGCGAAGTCCACCGGTGTCGCCCCGCGAGGCAAGCTCTTCACGTCGCCTTTGGGTGTGAAGACGAAGACCTCGTCGGTGAACAGGTCCACCTTGACCGTGTCGAGAAACTCCTTGGGGTCCTTCAGGTCTTGCTGCCACTCCATCAGCTGCCGGAGCCAGGCGAACTTCTCGTCGTCGCCCGAGACCAGGCTCTTGCCCTCCTTGTAGGCCCAGTGCGCAGCGATGCCTTCCTCGGCGATGGTGTGCATCTCCTCGGTGCGGATTTGCACCTCCACCCGTTCCCCCAACGGGCCAATCACCGTGGTGTGCAGCGACTGGTACATGTTCGGCTTGGGGATGGCGATGAAGTCCTTGAAGCGCCCGGGCACAGGCTTCCACAGCTGGTGAATCATCCCCAGCGCCTCGTAGCAGTTGGGCACGGTGGGAAGCACAATCCGGAAGGCGATGATGTCCGGAATCTGGTCGACATCCACGCCCGTCGCGCGCACCTTCTTGTAGATGCTGTACAGGTGCTTGAAGCGCCCCTGGACCCGCCCGATGAGGCCCCGCTCCCGGAGCTTGTTCTCGATGAGGGCACAGGTGTCGTTGACGTAGCGCTCGCGCTCGTGCCGTCGCCGGTTCAGCTTCTCGGCGATGTCGGCGTAGTCGCTCGGACGCAGGTAGCGAAAGGCGAGGTCTTCCAGCTCGATTTTTATCCAGCTGATGCCCAGCCGGTTGGCCAGCGGCGCGTAGATGTCGAGCGTCTCCCGCGCGATGCGCTGCTGCTTCTCCTCGGACATGTGGTCCAGTGTCCGCATGTTGTGGGTACGGTCGGCGAGCTTGACTAGGATGACCCTGATGTCCTGGGCCATGGCAATAATCATCTTCCGGAAATTCTCCGCCTGGCGCTCTTCCTGGCTCAGCGTGGCCGAGGCGGAGAACTTGCCGAGCTTGGTCACCCCGTCGACGAGTTGCGCAACCTCCTTCCCGAAGAGCTCCTGCAACTCCTCGGGAGTCGCCAGCGTGTCCTCGATGGTGTCGTGGAGCAGCCCGGTGACGATGCTTGCTTCGTCGAGCTTGAGCTCGGCCAGGATGCCCGCCACCTCCAGCGGATGCACCAGGTAGGGCTC
>JADGRA010000014.1 GCA_017881265.1 Myxococcaceae bacterium
CGCGGCCCGCGTCAATCCGTCGGCCGAGCACGGAGAGCACCGCGGGAAGGAAGCTGAGCGCGAACAGCACCGCCAGCGCGACCACCAGCGCACCGGCCAGGCCCATCGTCGCGAGGTAGGAGCCCCAGTAGAAGAGCAGCCCGGACAGGCCGACCATCACCGCCAGGCCAGAGAAGGCCACCGACCGTCCCGCAGTCTCCACCGCATGAACGACGGCCTCATCGACCGAGACACCAGAAGCGAGCTCATCCCGGAAGCGGCTCACCATGAAGAGCGAGTAGTCAATCGCCACGCCGAGCCCAATTAACGAGGTGATATTCACCGTGTACTGCGCCATGTCGGTGACGTGGGAAAGAAGCAGAACTCCCCCGATGCCGCACAGCACCGACAGCCCGCCCACCGCGATGGGCAACGCCGCAGCCACCAGCGACCCAAACACGGCCAGCAGCACGAGGAGTGCCAAGGGAAGGGAAATGACCTCGGCCAGGAGCAAGTCATGCTCCAAGGTGACGTCCAGGTCGTGAAGGAAGGCCACGCGGCCCGTGGCAACCACGTCCAGCGGGGCGGCATGCACCTTGGCGCGCAGGCCCGGGTACGCGCGGGCGGCCGTCAGCAGGTCGCCCTTCAGTGACACCAGGGCCAGGATGCGGTGCCCATCGGAGGACACCAGGCGCTTGGCCAGCAGCGGAGCCATCTCAAAGGGGTTGGCGACGCTGGCGACGGCGGGTTCTGCGGCAACGGGAGCGAGCGCGGACTTCACTGCGGCGGCGAAGCGTGGGTCCCCCACGGTGAAGTCCGCGGCATGGAAGACGAGGGTAAAGGAAGTGTCCCCTGGAAGCGCGAGCGCCTTCTCGACCAGCGCCTGGGCCCGGTCTGCTTCGATGCCTTCGATGGACCCGGTGGTGAGCGTCCCGCCACGGAGGAGCGAGCCAACCGCCCCGAGGAGGAGCAGCCCGCTGAGTGAGAGCACCCACCATTTGCGACGACAGACGAAGGCACCCCAGGCGGCAAACATGCGGCGCTGCATAGCACCCCGACGGGCATCTCGCTGCACCCGGACGGGGCTGTGGCTAGGGCGCTCGCCGCCAGGCGGCCAGGAGCAGCGACGCCAGTCCGAGCAATAGGACGGTGGTGCCGAAGAACCCCCGGTGGGAGAGCGCGAAGAGCAGCCCGGGGATGCCGAGCGCCACCGACAACACAACGAGCGGACCTGCGCCCAAGGCGACGCCTGCCGGCCGAAGCCAGCCTGGAGTGCTTCCTCGCGAAAGCCTCTCCAACTCGAGTTGCGCTTCGGCCCGGGCGGCGACTTCCGCCGCAGACACCGGCTCACCGTCCAAGGGCCCGACGTCTCCTGCCCTCCCCTGCCCCCGCCGCTGGAGCTGCTCTGCTTCGCGCGCCGCGGTGGCCTCGGCCCAGAGGCGGGCGTTGAAGACCCGAGACTCCTCCGTGTCTAGCCGGGCCTCGCAGTGCACACAGACTATGGCGTGGCGGCTACTGTCCGCGCCGCAGTCGACGCAGCGGACGAAAGGCTGCGCCGCGTCGGGTGCTTCCAGGACGAGCGGCGGCTCCGGTTCCGGAGAAAACCGCTCGAGGCTTCCAGTGGGCCGCCTGACGGGCGCAACCGTCGCCCCATCCTCCTGCGCTCGCTCCAGCGTCGCAAAGCGACGTGGCGGGGTCGGCGTGGAGGGCTCGGTGTCCTTGCGCTCGCGCTCCAGACGCAGAAATCGCCCCAGTTGCTTCACGCGGCCACGCCCGCCTTTCGGGAGGCGGGCCGGGTGCGCCGGACTGCCCAAGCCCGCAGCCGCTCGACCTCCTCTGCCAACGTGACGGCGAGGGGAAATGTCTGTCCTGCCGCGGTCAAGAGGTGTGCGGTCCCGAGTTCGGCTCCCTGGGCGAACGCCAGGTACAGGCCTTCCACCACCAACTGCTCCAGTTCGGCCCCGCTGAAATTGGGGGTCCGGCCCGCCACCTGCGCCAGGTCGAAGACGGCCGCGTCCCGTCCTCGGTGCCTCAAGTGGATGGCCAGAATCTCCGCGCGCTCGCGTGCGTCCGGAAGGTCGATGAAGAAAATCTCATCGAAGCGCCCCTTGCGCAGCAACTCCGGCGGCAGGGCGTCCACCCGGTTGGCCGTGGCGACGACGAAGACGGCAGCCGTCTTCTCCTGAAGCCAGGTGAGGAAGGTGCCAAGGACGCGGGCCGAGACGCCCGCGTCCACCGAGCCGGAAGTCGCGGCGCCGGCGAGGGCTTTGTCGATTTCGTCTACCCAGAGCACCGCCGGCGCCGCGCTTTCCGCGACGCGGATGGCCCGGCGGAGATTTTCCTCCGAGGAGCCGATGAGCCCGCTGAAGATGCGGCCCACGTCCAGGCGCAACAACGGGAGAGTCCACTGCGACGCGATGGCCTTCGCGGTGAGGCTCTTGCCGCAACCCTGCACGCCGAGCAGGAGCAGCCCCTTGGGCTCGGGCAGTCCAAAGCGCCGGGCTGCCTCGCCGAAGGCGGCGGCGCGGCGACCAAGCCAGTCCTTGAGGTTCTCAAGCCCTCCCACGCCGTGCAGGTCGTGCTCCGCTGGGTAGTACTCGAGGAGTCCGCTCTTGCGGATGACTTGACGCTTCTCCTCCATCACGCGCTGAATGTCCGAGGCGTCCAGGCGCTGGTCCTCGGCAATGGCCTTGGCGAAGGCGTTCTCTGCCTCCTGCAAGGTGAGACCGAGGGCCGCCTTCACCAGCTTCTCCCCCTCCTCGCGCTTGAGGTCGACGGTGGCCTGCCCTCCACTGCGGACGACGCCGATGATGTCGCGTAGCAACTCGGCCAGGTCGCGGAAGGTGGGAAGGGGGACGTCCAGCACGCTCATCTCCTTCTCCAACTCCACCGGGAGTTGCAGTACGGGCGAGAGGACGATGACGGTGGTGTACGTGCTCTTGAGCGCATGCCCGAGCTCCCGAAGGGCGCGGACCACCCGCGGCTCGGCGAGGTACGGATGGAAGTCCTTCAGCACCACCAAGCTGGGCTCGCCGTAGGCGCCGACGGCCTGGAGCGCGACGAGGGGGTCCTCGCTTCCCTCGCCACGGGGAGGTTGGGCGCGCGCCCCCCCCAGGCGGTGAAGCCCTTTGGAAATCGACCAGCCGAGCAGCACCTTGCCATGGGCCTGGGCCATCTCCTCGAGAAGGGCGTCCACCCGCTGCTCCTCGCTGCTCACCAGCCACAGGAGGGGGTTTCGCGCGCGAATGAGGGTGTCCAACTCGACCAAGAACCGTGGGCGAGTGGCCGCAGCGGCAATGGTGCGTTCGGGCGGAGCGGACATGGGGGGCAGCGCGAGCTTAGCCCGGGGTTGGTCGTTGACAGAGACTCTGTACTGAACTTGTGTACAGGTGCGATGGACCGCCACTCCCTCCTGGCGATGGTCGACACCCTCGGGCGGGCCCTGGCCGAACGGGGGTTGCACCGCCATGTCGAAGAGCTGCGGGTGTACTGGCTGGCGCTCTCGCGGGGACTGGTTGGCCCCGGCCAACGGCTCAACGTCGGCTGGTCCGAAGCTCTGGTGGTGGAATGGTTTCGACTGTTACGGCTCCCGCCACACGCCGACGACTACTTGGTGCGACCCCCGTCGAGCCCGTGCCCACGATGCCCGCAGGCCGTCGGACATGCTGTCGAGGTGAAAACCGCCCTCACCTTCCCCGAAGGCAGAAAAGCGGTGTGCACGGTGTGCGGCACCGCGTGGCTCGAGTTGGACGCTCTCCGCGGCCGCTCTGACCATGCGACGCTGAGCTCATGAATCCTTCGGAACAGGCCGCCCGAGCCGGGGGGGCCGAGGCCACCACGACCGGCATCGCCATGGCCGTCACCAGGTCGCGATTCGCTACGGCAAGCCGCCGGTTGACGGCAGGCCCCAGTCCGTTTAGAGACGCCCCCGCTTCAGGAAGCATGGCCCTGTCGTCTAGTGGTCAGGACGGAGCCCTCTCACGGCTCAAACTCGGGTTCGAATCCCGGCAGGGTCACTTTTCCGGGGCCGCTTCAGAGGTGAAGCGGCGCTCGGTTAAGAATTGGGGTCAGGGCTGGGGTCAGAACTCTTCGCTCGACGTGCTCGCTTCGAGGCCCACTTCAGGTCACGAAGCGTGACTGGCCTGTCCACAACATCGCCTCGCGCCGCGCGTTCCTCGGACACCATCTCCTGTGCGACGCCCAGCCATCTCGCAAACGCGTCGCCGCTTGCCCACTCTGAAACCTCGCGTTTGAGTCCGTTTAGGTAGCGGTGCAGCGCCTCTCGCTGGCTGGCGATGGAGGGCGTCCCGGCGCCAACTTCGACGACGACGAAACATCCGTCCTGCAAGCCGCGCGCGAAGGCCTCCTCCGAGGTCCGGAACGTGTCGACGAGCCGTCCCCAGGAGATGAGCGCCCACTTGCCTCGATATCCCTCGTCGAGGAGCTGGGGCTCTAGCTGCTCGTAGGCCGCGAAGTCGAGGTGAACCCTGTAGTCCTTGGCCTTGGGCATGGCGACTCTCAGTCCTAGCCGACATGGGTGACGGACGCGGGGCCGAGGGTTCCTGCCAACGACACTTTCCGCACCGCGTCGGGAGGGCACTTTTCCGAGGCCCGGGACCATCCGCGACGGCCGCATCCGCCAAGAGCCAGGACATGCTCCATGACCTGCCGAGCGGCTTACCTCAGAGGAGAAACGTCATCTTCGAACCTTCTGGCAGTCAGCCTGGCAGTCGTCGGCCGCGACGTTCAGGCCTGGCCGGAATTCAACCCGCGCGGTCGTCGGCGCCATCCCCCCAAGAAAGCGTGACACAGTCTCCTCCCCTCTGAAGATTAGGCCCAGAGAGGGTGTCTGGCACACGTCGGAGTACCGCCCACCTCGCAGGGTTAGCGTTTCGGCTCGCGGCAGCGGGCCCTGGAGCAATCCGGAGGTGGGATGGGCGTACTGCGGCTGAACCCGGAGGATTCCGATGCTCGATTTCGACACACTCGCGCGGGCGGTAGTTACGTTAATCATCGCCTCGTCGTTCTTGCTCCTTGCCGTGGGGATCACCTGGCGTCTGGCGTTGAAGCCCACGATGCAGGCATTCCTCGACTACAGAACCATGCGCGGCGGAGCAGATCCCGCGCTTTCCCGCAGGATGGCCGAGCTGGAGGATGAGGTCCGAGCGTTGAAGGAACGAGTCGGCCTGCTGCCGGACGGCAATCCCTCGCGCCGGCTGGGCACCGAGGTGCCCTTGCGCGGGACCAAGGAGAAAGCCTGAGCTGGAGCGGCAAGGGCTACTACGCCCGGAGCGACGACCTCCAGGCCGGGGACGCCGCTGCGGAGAGCCTTCAAGAAGCGATCCGGGTGTACCTCAACACGCCGAGGGCACGGGGTGAGGTAGCCGAGTGGCTCGCGAAGCTCAGCGCCGAGGCCCAGGCGAGGAAGGCCTGTGGCTACCGATAACCTGAAGAGCGCCAGATTTCGAGGGGTTGCGACGTCGGTAACGGGAGCGCGGCTGGTGACCCCGCTGCCGTCCTGCGCCACATCAAGGCCATGGTTCTACTCGTCGCCATGTTCGGCTTGTTGCGCTCGGTCCTCGCCGGCCATGAGCTCGCGCTTGAGAACGTCGCACTCCGCCAGCAACTCGCTGTCTTACGGAGGCATCGGCCGCGGCCCAGTCTTCGCGTTGTCGACAGGCTGTTCTGGATGGCATTGGCGAGCTGGTGGCCGCGGTGGCGGGAGGTGTTGTGCCTCGTGAAGCCGGAGACGGTCATCGCGTGGCACCGGGCGGGTTTCCGCCACGTCTGGCGATGGCGCACGCGCAGAGGCGGGCGACCGCGTGCCGATGCCGCCATTCAAGCCCTCGTCCGAAAGATGGCCACCGACAACCCCTCATGGGGCGCACCGAGGATTCACGGTGAGTTGCTCAAGCTGGGCTACCGCGTCGCCCAGTCGACCGTCGCGAAGTACATGCCGCGTCGGCCTCGGAGACCATCCTCCCAAACCTGGCGGAACTTCCTGCGGAACCACCTGTCACAGGCGGCCGCCATGGACTTCTTCGTCATCCCGACGGCGACATTCCAGCTGCTCTACGGCTTCGTCATCCTCGAGCACGCCCGTCGCCGAATCCGGCATCTTGCGGTAACCGCCCACCCGACGGCGGCGTGGACGCGCCAGCAACTTCGCGAGGCGTTCCCATTCGACACTTCATCCCGATTCCTCCACCGAGACCGGGACGGCATCTACGGCCACGCCGTCACGGAGACCATCAGGGCGATGGGCATAGAAGACGTGCCCATCTCGCCAAGAAGCCCTTGGCAAAACCCATACTGCGAGAGGGTCATCCGGACGCTCAGGCGCGAACTATTGGACCACGTCATCATCCTCAACGCGTCTCACGCACGGCGGATGCTGCGCGAGTACGTTGCCTACTACCTGCGAGATAGAACACATCTGTCACTGGCGAAGGATGCTCCTGAGGAGCGCGCCGTCGAGGCGCCCTGTGCCGGCGCTGTCAGTTCGCGCGAGGTGCTTGGCGGCCTGCATCACCGCTACTACCGCCGAGCGGCGTAGTGCAAGCCGCACGCAGCCTACGAGGTCAAGCCTGGGGCTCGACGGGCGTTCAGCGCCTAGCGGTTTTCTGGCGGCGACCATAGTTTGCCGCCTACCGCCCGGCAGCTCGCCGCGCTGGTGACCTCATTGGGGCGCAGGCGTCGTGTGTACGCACTCGTAGCTCGCCTTTCAGCTTTCGGTACGGACAGGCGGAGTGCGACGTTCTCAAGCGCGAGCTCCTGGCCGGCGAGGACCGAGCGCAACAAGCCGAACAGGCGACGACAACTACATCACGCATCGTTCCAGTTGACATCTGATGCGGCAACGGCTCAAACTATTAATCATGCCACGGACAACAATCGACATCGATGCCCCCATCCTTCGCGATCTGAAGAAGCTGCAGAAGCGCGAGGGGAAGCCCCTCGGGCGGCTTGTCAGCGAACTCTTGGCACTCGCGCTCCGCCGTGAGAAAGCCCCGCCGCCAGTCCCCTTCCGCTGGACGGCGCGCGCGATGGGCGCCCCGCTCGTGGACCTCGGCGACAAGGACGCACTCTGGGCAGCCCTAACGGCTGTCGACGCGCCACGGCGATGAGCTTTGCCCTCGACGCCAACGTTCTGCTGTACGCCTCGAACACGGCAAGCCCTGAGCACATGCGCGCACGCGATTTTCTTTCGGCCTGCGCCAGAGGCACCGAGTTGCTCTGCCTGGGCTGGCCAACGCTGATGGCCTACCTCCGGATTAGCACCCACCCCGCCATTTTCCCGACCCCATTGAGCCAGGGCGAGGCCGAGGGCAACATCCATGCACTGCTCCAGCTTCCTCACGTTCGGGTGGTCTCCGAGCTGGACGGGTTCTGGGAGGTCTACCGTGAGGTCTCCGCGACAACTCGCGCACGGGGCAACCTCGTTCCGGATGCCCACCTCGCGGCAATCCTGAAGCAGAACGGCATCGCGACCCTCTGCACGAACGACTCGGACTTTCGCCGGTTCGATTTCCTCGAGCTGCGAAACCCGTTCTCACCATAGGAAGACCACGTTCCCGGGTTCGAATCCCGGCAGGGTCACTCGCAGCACTCTGTTTCAGAGGAGAAGTCGACCCGCATCAATAACTGGCAGCACAGTTGGCAGCAGACGAGCCGAATTTAGCGCGCGCCTTGCTCGGTGGCGCCGCTGATTCGGCTTGGGCAAGGTGAGCTTCGCCGTCGAGTACGTACGCCTACGACGCACCGACTGCGGGCAGCGACAAGCCGCGACTGCTGAGGGTTCCGCGGCGCCCGCTTCCGTGTTTCGGCAAGTTCCCGCGTGCCCTTGCTTCGTCAGGCCGAGGACCGCGCCCTTGCGCATTCCCGTGTTGAGCGCAGTGACAAAGACGGGACGCGATCTCGTCGGAAGCTGCTCGAGCATGGGGAATCTCCGCCGATCTCGGGTAGTCGGACACGACACTCTTTGTCTGGCGACGCTTCCGGCCTTGCGTCAACAAGCGGAAAGCTCAAGCCGCGACGAGGAATGCCCTGCTGGATGCCTGCCTGAGGCTGCTGCGGTGAAGGCGCCACAGCAACCGCGGGCCTGTCACGCCGGAGGTCACGGGTTCAAGTCCCGTACTCCTCGCTAGCCAAGCATCAGAAGTCGCTGGGAATTTTCGATTTGGGCTGCATCATGACTATCGCCGCGCCGCGTGAGCCGTGAATGACGCTCGGGTGAACAAAGTAGCCAACACGGGCGGCCCGCTTCGAGTCGACTGGGAGCGGTGGCAATCCGAGGTGAATGCTGCGTCAACTGTGCTCCATTCATCGATGGAAAAGGTTCTGCCCTCGCAGCCGGAGTTCACCTCAATGAGTACATTCGAGACCCGAATCACGCTGCTGTTTATTCTCGGAATGCCGCTCCTCGCGGCCGCCGCAGCGTCCGGCGAAGTCCCTGCGCCCTGCCAGGTGCTCTCCGCCGAGGTGTGGAGCAGCATCATGGGGTACACGGCGACCGCCACACCCGGTGACATGCTCTGCACCTACGAGAGCAAGAGTGGCGGAGGGCAGTTCCGGATCATGGCCGTCGTGGGCACGAGCGCCGAGGCTGAGGCCGGCGCGAAGCGCATCCGAGACCTGCAACCGAAGGGCAATCCCAATGCGTGGCGAGGCGTCGTGGAAACCCAGGGCTCCGTCATCTTCAGCATCTCATTGTTCCAGGCCGCGCCGACCGACAGTACCGCCTCCCAGCTACAGAAGCTCGTCGCTGCCGCGAAGCAGAAACTACCGAAGTAGCAGGGCAGCCTGTTACAGCGTGGAACTTGTGGATGGCGGAATTGCCGTTGACGACACGAGCGGCTATTCGGAGCGCCGTTCGGCGCCTGCTATGAGGGAAGGCGGTCCTCGGCGGCGGACGATACTGCTCAGCCGCAATCTTTGGCTCAGCCACGGTCCTGGTTCGGTCGGCACCAATCTCTAGTCCCCTGGCTGGATGGGAAGCGGGGCGCGCAATTGGCGGGCAATTGGACCAACCTAACGCCGCAGACCAGACCTGGGCGAGTTCTGCCCTTGTGCCTTGACTGCTCCGCACCTTTGGATTCCTACGCAATCGCCGACCCGCCCATCGTCGCCCTCAAGTTCGTCGGCGGGTCGTAACGGCCTCGGGGAAAGCCGCTGACCTGTGCGGCGTAGCAAGCTAATACCCACCTCCGCGTCCACCCGTGCTGGCTACTTTGTTCATCCGAGCGTCATTCACGGCTCACGCGGCGCGGCGATAGTCATGATGCAGCCCATTGAGGACCGGAATCGCGATGACGTCGCCGGCACGCTCTGGCAATCGAGGGACCGGCTGCTCTTGGTCAATGCCCTGATGCGGACGAACTCCATTGTAGAAGCGCACAAATTCGGCGACCAGGCTTCGGAGGTGCGGCTCGCTAAATATGAGCACGTGGTCGAGCAGCTCACGACGGAGGGTGCCGACGAACCGCTCAGCGAAAGCGTTCATGTTCGGCGCCCAGGGAGCCGACCGCACGACGGACGTCCCTTCGAAAGCCCTGACGAAGCAGCGGCCGAACTTCGCGTCACGGTCGCAGACCAGCACCTCGGGTGCGCTCTCTAACGTCGCGTTCCTTGCTTGCTGTGCACACCAGTCGTCGGTGGGACTGTACGTCACGGCGGCGCGAATGACTTTCCGGCGAGTTAGGTCGAGGAAAAAGAGAACAAACACTTGCCGAAACCGCGCGTCGTAGGTCTGCACGAAGTCGCAAGCCCACGTGACGTGGTTGCCGATGAAGGTCGCCCAGCGCTGCCCGTCTCCGGGCGGCCGCCTCTTCATGTACCTTTGAATGGTTCGCTTCGTCACGTGGATTCCTAGCTTGAGGAGTTCGCCCCGAATTCGCTCCGCGCCCCAGCGGGGATTGTTCGAGTTCACTTCGCGGATGAGGGCCGCGAGGCCGGTCGGCTTCCGGCCTCTTGGACGGGAGCGCCATCGCCAGAAGAGGCGGAAACCTTCTCGGTGCCACCGCAGCACCGTTGCCGGCTGGACCAGCGTCACCGCTGTTCGCCACGTCCCGGTCCACCTCGCCAGGACGGCGATGGTCCACTGCTGCGCGGGCGACCAACGCACGCGCTTGCCTCTGAGCCGACACTTCGCCACCACCAACTGCTGCCTGAGGAGTTCGTTCTCTGCGACGAGCGAGGCGCGCGAGCGGAGCAGTCCCACCACGAATCGCCACAGGGCACCAAGCATCATTCCGGTAAGCTACCAGTCTGAACTCCGAAGCTCGGAGGTCTGCGAGCCGGCCGCCGAGAAGCGCGCGGATGGAGAAAGTAGCCAGCACGGGCCTTCCGCAGCGCTGCAGCGCTGACGAGCGCGAATGGCGGGACCGGGCGGGGCGGTCGGAGGATCGCGCCGCAGTCCCTGCCGAGGCCTAGGAGCGAGCGGGGCTCCGGGCCCCGTGACCGACGAGCGACGACGGGATCGAGCGCGAAAGCAAGCGAGGACCGACACGACCCGCCCGGTTTCCGCCATCAGTGCCGTCCTCCCTCGTGGGTTCTGATTCCGAGGGCTGTGCCGGTGGGCTCTGAAGAGGAGACGGTTCGGTGATTAGACTTCGTTCGGGAAGACGACGAATCCATGAAACCACCATCGAACGTCAAGACGCCAGCGCAATACATCGCCTCACTCCCCGCCGAACGTGCGAAGACGATCGCGACGGTGCGCGCACTCGTGAACAAGCACATTCCGCGCGGTTACGATGAGTGCCTTGTCTGGGGCACGATCGGCTGGACGATCCCCCTGTCTCGATATCCAGACACTTACAATAGGCAGCCCATCTGCTACGTCGCGCTCTCGTCTCAGAAGAGCTACTGCTCGCTCTACCTGATGGGTGCGTTTTGGAGTGCGAGTCAGCTAGAGCAGCTGAAGGCGGCGTTCAGGGCGGCGGGGAAGAAGCTCGACATGGGGAAGTGTTGCCTTCATTTCGAGTCGCCGGACGATTTGCCGCTCGAGGCGATTGGCAAGCTGATCTCGGCGATTTCGAGCGAGAAGTGGATCGAGATGTACGAACAATCGCGCTTGATGACCAAGGCGGGGCAGGCGCGGGTGGCGAAGCAAGGCGCCCCATCGGCGAGCAAGGTGGCCGCCAAGCGCGTCGACACAAAGCGTCGGCGGTAAACTTTCCCAGCATGACTCGCCGATAGCGGGCCTCCGCCCGAACAACACTCCGAACCACCAGATGGCGAAGGCGAGAGCCTCGGGAGTGCGGGACCTCTCTGCCGCGAAGCTGGTCCCGCGGCGCGATCAGAGTCCGGACACCTGCAACGTCCAGTCGAAGGTCTGGGTGATTCCCGGCTGGTCGAGCTCGTAGCTTCCGGTTCCGGTTCCGCCGTCCAGAACGTCGGTCCGGGTGCCATTGATGAAGAACTCCTCGGGCCAGGTGTACGTGACGACGTTGACCTGCCCGCTGCAGGTGTAGGTGACGGGGAGCTGGAAGATGGCTCCGACGGTGCCCTGGTACTGGCCGGCCACGTGGGTGTTGTCGGGTGCGAGCCAGACGCCAATCCCGCCATTCTCCGCCTCGGAGACGAGGGTCCCGTCGATGTCCGGCGCAGTCACGGTGCAGTTCGGCTTCGTCTCCTCGTAGTGGAAGTGGTACGAGCCCATCGACGGGAAGTTGAAGACGCCAGAGCCGGACTCTGTCGGGTCGTACTGCATGTCCAGGGTCGCCACCGAATCGGTGACGACCACATCGTCTCCCGTGGTTTTCACCTCATGGTGGTGGGCGGTGCCCTGCAGCCTTGGAGCCGAGCAGACCGGTCCCTCTTGATTCACCAGCGACGTGCGATCGAGTGCGATCAGCATCCCGCCTTGCAGATTGCAGCAGCATTGACAGGCGTCCTTCTGCGCGTCGTCGTATGCCGACTGACCGAGCCCGGCCACCAGGCTGTAGTACTTGTTCGCCCGCGCGATGCAGATCCCGTACTCCTGGTTGTTCGAGAAGCAGAGCCCATCGGAACAGCCGGCCCTGCCCCTCGGGTCGACCGGGTACGCGTTGTTGCAGGACCGGAGGAGATCCTGGAGGAAGGCAGTGTCGCAGGCCGTCTTGTCCTTGTTGCAGGTGCCGTAGCACCGGTCGTGCTGGTTGCAGCCGCAGGACTGCATCGCGGGGCATCCACCGTTGGCAAAGTCTGCGGCGTTGTATCCCTGGGGAATGACGCCAGCCTTGATCAGCTTGGAGAACTTCTCCGGCCCGCATCCGTTGACCGTGGGCTGGTAGCCGTCGATCGGCTTCCGGCAGAGAGGCGTGGACGAGGGGCAGGGCGGACACGACGCGAGATCCGCAACCGGATGCTCGCAGTCCGATATTGCCCTCGCGACGCCCGCCGGAAACGTTGCCGCGGCGAGAAGCAGGAGAGCGGCTCGCATGGTGGGTCCCGGGCTCATCGGTGGAGGGTCAGATCCACGGCGTGGATCGCGAGCGGATAGTCGGCGGGGAATTCGAGCGTCCCGGCGAAGCCGCCGTCCAGGTCGAACTTCCCCTTCACGAGGAGGTTGGTCGATGTCTGCCAGCTGGCATCGGAGCCACTCCGCGTCCCGGTGATGTCGTCGTCCGGCAAGAAGTCACCGGTCGCCTCGTCCTGGACGAGCATCTGGCCGGTCAACTGGCCATTGCTCTCTGCGAGCGCGAACTGGATGCTGACGGACTTGGTGTCGGGGGAGCTCAACGCCCCCGTCCACGTCGCGGCCACACTGGCGGGCCCCGGAGTCTGCCCGGGGTTGCTGCTCGAGCTGCAGGCGGCGACGAGGAGAAGCACCCCGTTCGCGGCGATCCTTCCACGAGTGGCTCGCATGCCCAGGTCCCCTCCTCATCTCGACATGGCGGACATGCCGAGCGTGTCGGCGCAACATATACAATGACCGCGCGATCGAACGGGAATTGCCACGCCATCTCAGATGCGCCCGAGGGTCCGGTGAGACCCACGACGCCCCTGGCCGTCATCGCCAGCGGGCCGCGTGCCCCGTGAGGTTGGATGCTCCATCGGCGCCCCGGTCACACCGAGAGTCGGGCAGACTTGGACGACGTTCCTCCGGAACCACCGAGATGGCATCGCCGCCATGGACTTCTTTTCCGTGCCCACCGCGATGTTCCAGGTCCTTCACGTGTTTCTCGTCGTCGGCCACAGCCGGCGCGAGGTGGTCCACTGCGCTGTGACGGCCAGTCCGACCTCTGCTTGGGTTGCGCAGCAGCTTCGCGAGCCCTTTCCCTTCGAGTCGGCGCCGCGCTTCATCGTCTTCGACCGCGACCCTATTTTCTCAGCTGGTGTGCCGGGGACGCTGAAATCCATGCTCATCCAACCAACACGCACCAGCTACAGGAGTCCCTGGCAGAACGGGGTCGCCGAACGGTTAGTCGGAACCGTCCGCCGAGAGTTACTCGACCACGTCATCGTCCTCAACGAGCGCCACCTCCGGCGCCTGCTCGACTCGTTCATCGGCTATTACCATCTAGACCGCACGCACCTTTCCCTAAACAAGGACTCTCCACGCGGACGTGCGGTGGAGCGGCGTCCCGGCGCGACAAGCAGCGTCGTCAGCCTCAGCCGAGTCGGCGGCCTCCATCGCCGCTACGCTTGGCGCCGAGCGGCGGCGTAGACTCTCTGGCCCCGCGCTGTCCTGGGTTACCAGAAGTAGAGGCGCGTCTCGTGGGCGCTCGGGGCCCAAGCGCCGTCCAATTCACGGACCTCGGGTTCGCGCCGCCGCGTGTTTCGCGTTTGAGCCGCTGTGCCCTGATGGGTTCGCACGCGCTCACACCTACGGAACGTGAATTGGCGACGCACAACGGCAGCGGGGTCCGGCCCCCCGCTCCCCGTTACCGAC
Source organism: Myxococcaceae bacterium (assembly GCA_017881265.1). GTDB lineage: Bacteria > Myxococcota > Myxococcia > Myxococcales > Myxococcaceae > JADGRA01. Next base: position 13,856 of record JADGRA010000014.1, read on the forward strand.
GTCGCAACCCCTCGAAATCTGGCGCCGCTGAGGTTTTCGGCAGCCACAGGAGTTTGAGGAGACGCTGCACGTCTTCTCCAACAGCTAGGACGCACGCTTGCACATCCTCACGGTGCGTCCGATTTGAGCAGAGATAGTGAGGCTACGCCCACCTTCCGCAGAGCGCGCCGTTTCCACTTCTTCAGCGCCCGGGCCCGTGCCAGGCTGACCTTCTCCGTTTCGTCATGGGAGTGGGCGCCACGGCCGGAGCCGGCTAATGCTCCATAGCGCCGCTGGACCTGTCAATCGGCGCATCCCGAGCTGGGTGACTCCTGCGTATATTGCCGCACTTAGGGGAAGAAGGAGGCTGCGCCATGTCTTTTGTTCTCTATGTGGTGGGATTTCTAGTCGTCATCGCCGGCGTAGCTTGGGGCCTCATTAAGGTGGGAGCACCCACCCAATGGGTGATCATCGCCTCCGTCGTCTTGCTCGGGATCGGGATCCTGACCGGGGTGACCCGTACTCGCTCCAAAGACCCTCCCGACCCCTCGGCCTGAGGCACGGAGAGCTCGATCGGCAAGGACAGCGATTCATCCACTCCAGCATCGCAGAAGAAGGGGCACATCCTTCCCCACTGCCGACTCAGGGCGCAGAGTTACAGCTCCCGTCCCCTGTCAGGCCCCGCGAACGAGGCGCTCCCGCGACGACCGTAGACCCGCGGCCACGACCCCTGCGAGAGCGGGTCGGGCGCGAGGGACACGGGGCGATGGGGGGGATCCGTCCCGTGGCCGCGGCGAGAGTAATCACGGGGATGGGCGCGCGCAGCCGTCTCGGGTGGCGGACTGTCAGCCCGCGGAATTGGTCTAGGCTTCTTGCGCAGGGGGAACCGATGGTTTGCTTGCTCTTGCTCCTCGCTCTCGTCGCCGGGGCAAAAGCCCGAGTCGAAGGTCGTTACCGCGTCCCGGAAGAAAGCCTTCCAGGCTGCCGTCGAGCAGCAGGCGAAGATCTTCGTCCTCCAACTCTTGGAGGACCTGGCGTGCGTCGAGGGCAGCCCGTGGCCGACGACAGAATGCGCTTTGGCGCAGAAGCAGGTCGACGACGCGAAGTCCGACCAAGACTTGATCCTGCAAGAGCACGCCCCGTACGCGCGATGCGAGGTGCTATGGGTATCGAGCGCCGCGGAGAGAAGCGCGGCAAAAGAGATGCGCGCCAGATCGGACGCGGGCCTCGCATTCGTCCTCGACGCCGGATCATTGCTGCTCAGGCATCCCCGGACGTGACCGTCGATGGGCACAACCTTCGCAGGAACGGCCGTCCGGATTGCAGTCTAGTGCGCGTCCACAGGTGAGAGCCGCCTGGTCGGCGAAACGACCCTGGATGCGAAGGGCGTCGCCCTAGGCTCCGGGCCCAGGGCGTTGTGAGGGCGACCTGGACGTGGCCAGCAATTGCGGGGCGGCCACCGCGGAGAGAATCAGCCATGGCTGAGACGCAATAGCTGCACTCCGTGCGACTGGAACCCCTCTAACCGCAACTCCTTCACGCGCTTTCCGCCTCCTGGAGGGAATGACTCTGAAACTCGGAATCCTCTTCAGTGCGAATGCCATCGTCGCGATGGCTTTCGGTATCACTGCAACACGTGTCCCGACAGAACTGCTCGCCGCATTTGGCATCACTCACGCTCACGCCAGGCACGGCCCTCGTTGCGCGCCTAGCCGGCGTCCCTTTGTGGGCCTCGGCATCTTGAGCTGGCTCGTGCGCGCTGCACCCCCCTCGGTGGCGCTGCATTCAACTGTTATGGCCCGCTTCATTGGCGAGACCCTGGGCTTTCTTGTGTCTGTGCACGGCGTCCAGTCGGGCGCATCCAACGCACTCGGCTGGTCCGTCCTCGCACTTTTCGGTCTTCCGGGCGGGCTTCGCCTTTGCGAAATGTTATCGGTTGGGACGCGGGCCTGACTATGAGCCCTGCGGTGGCAACCAAGTGACACAAAACTCCGGCCCACTGGCCCTGAGCTCCTGCGCGGACCATCCTCTCAGAATATCGGCTCGCAAAATGCAAGTGCGGGTGGCTAACATCTTGCGAGGTGCGCCATGAGCCTAACTGACGCGGTGCAGCGAGCTGCCTTTTCCCCGGAACACCTCGAGGACCTTGATGCTTCCCCCGGCTTTATCGCCTCGGGGATGGGGGAAGACGGGCAGACCTGCCGACGCTGTGAAGGAAAAGGCTGGTTTCAGTGGCATGGCGTGGCGCGATGGTGCCACCCGTCATGCATTGCGCCGCACGTCGATGTCGACCTCCTCTGTACCCTTGAGGCGCGGAGCCAAATTCTGGGGCTTTAAGGCTCCCCCTGTCGGAGCGAGTCCTTTGGCACGGTCCACCTAGCGAGCATCCGGGGTCCCGTCGCTTCAACCGCTCCGATTTGCGGTTTGGTTCATCGCGTTCCGTAGCGCCTCCTCGGGCCGGTCACCGTCTGGCCTCCGCGCTGAGCGGTCGGAAGCGACTGTGCGGTGCGCGGACGCCAGTACCCCAGTCGTAGACGACCACCGTTCCAGCCAGAAGGTCGTGCAGGGCCCGCCGGCGCTCGGTCACCAGGACCATCAGGAAGCCAATCCCAAGCGTCGACGCGCTCAGAACGAGTCCAATGAACCGCTTCAGCGCAACCAACAGGCCCACTTTTCCACCGTCGGCCCGGAGAACCCGCAGACCCAGGAGCGCCATGCCTGGCGTCTGCCCGGTGATGGTCCAGAAGCCGACGCGGTACAGCGGCGAGAACACGAGCCCGACCACCGGGGCCACGTACGGAATGAACTGGCAGAGGTGACGGCGCAACTGCCACCACGCTTGCGCCGGTGGGCAACGTTGAGGGTCGAGCAGCACGAGCTGCTGCGCCAGCCAGCTCGTGCCAGCTACCAGGACCGCCAGCAGCACGAGGTCCAGCACGAGCGCCGCTCCACGACTCGCCAGACCGGCGTATCGGCGCGTCATGATCTCCTCAGCACACGACGAACCCAAAACTCGACCGCGTCATCGGCATCGAGCGCAGCGGCACGCACTCGCTCCTGGAAGTCGCGCGCCATCCCGCGGCTCTGGTCCTGGATGAGCTGCTGGACCGGCTCCGGATGTTCAGTGAGGTACTCCAGGTAGGCGCCAGCCTGTTCGCGCACCAGCTGGCGGAGGGCCTCGCTTTTCTCCAGCGCCTGCAGCACTCGCCCGACCTGTCGGTCCACCAGGGCGTCGATAGCCGGGCTGCCCTCGAGCCGTGTCAGCAGCCGGACCACCAGTTGCTCCAGCGCCGGGCTCTCCATGAGCGCCTGAAGCACGCGCTCGATAAGCGCCCCGGCGAGCCGCGTGTCGACCAGACGCGTCACTAGGGCATCTGCCACCTGGCCGGCAAGTCCGGAGCGCTGCCCGCCGGGGGGCTCGCCGTCGCTTGGATCCGCTTCCGGGGAACGCACGCGGGAGAACGGTAGCACCGGTGGCGCTCACCGAGCTTCCCTGATCACAGCAGTCGCCGAGACGGCCCTTTTGCAGTGCCTGCCTCGGCTGATCCGGCCCAAGGTCGACTCCGCGAACGTACCTGCCGGCGGCCGAACGTCGCGGAAACCGTCTAGATTTCGATCAAGTGGCGAGGCTAGAGGCCTGGGCAGCGGCCATAGAGAAGAAGTGACACAGCGCGACTACCCCGTACCGTTTCGTTCCAAGCCCTTTTTCGACCGACCTCACATGCTCAACGTTTGGTATCCACCACAACATCGAGCCGGATGCGATTACGCCCGCGAAAAGATTTTGTAGAACGTGAAGAAGAGGACGATGAGGATGGCCCACAGCGCGAGGGTTGTGTAGCTCGACCGGGTGCCCCTCGTTCCACGAAAGTGTTTCTCGATTGGGAACGGCCAAACCCCGGCGCACCCAACTCACGTTCAGCTTCGCACACGACGTCATCCAAAGTAAGCAGTGCGCCGGGAGGCTCAGCTAGAAATTCGGTCGCTCGGTACTTCTCATGCCTTCCGATCCGGCTGTAACTGGTCCGCGAGTCGGTTGCTGGCGAGAGATGGACCTCGCGTCTCGCTCGACGTTCGCGGAGGAGAACAAGTGCGAAGGCCGCTCGCAGTCCTTGGCTCGGTGGTCGCTCTTTCTGCCTGGCTCGATTTCAGCCGTCTTCAGGAGTTGCACCACGCCGATAGTCTGGTGCCGGTGCTTGCCGGCCTAACGTCGTGGACCCCGTTTTACTGGGGCCAAGACCGCTATGGCATGCTCATTCCGCTGCTCGCGCTTCCGGTCCGAGACCCGGCCTGGCACCTCTTACTCCAGGGGTTTCTAACGATGGCGCTCTCGACCTGGGGACTCGTCTTGCTTGTGCGTGTTCTGCTGCCGCGCGGCCTGCCCTGGACTCCTGCTGCGGCGCTCGTCCTTATCCTGCTGCTGCTTCTCCCCCCGGCTGAGGAAGTGCGCTTCAACATCCTGTGGGTGCAGCCCTATCTTCTGTCCTTTGGCCTCGCTCTGTCTGCCGTGGCCCTCGTTCACTGCGGGGGGGGGCCGGCGCGACTGATGGGGGCGGCGGTCCTCTTCCTCGTCGCAGCCTGGGTCAACGTCAGTGTGGCGATGGTGGTGGCGCCGCTGGTTCTCTGGAGGGCGCTCTTGACGGATTCCCAGCGCCTCGGTCTCGGGCGCCTGCGCTTTGCGCTCACGTGTCTTTGTCTTCTTGCTTTCGCTACCTACGCGTCGGTCCGCCTTTCCTGGGCCGTCACCTTGCCGCACACGCCCACCGAACTCGTGCCGCTCGCAGCGTGGTCCGCCGCGGCCGGCGCTCTGCTTCGGGAGGCCAGCGGCTACGGGAAGGTTCGTGCTTGGGTCGGCGTCGCTCTCGGGCTGGGCGCACTCGGGCTTCTGGCTCTCTGCGTTTCGAGGGTCCGGCGCGATGCCCAGCCTGTAATTATGGCGGCCTGCGGGCTCGTTCTCACGGCCGCTGTCTCTTTCGCAGTGGCTGCCTCGTCGCGTTGGGTCGCGCACAATCAGTACTCCGTGCGCTACCTCATTCCAACCTTGGTGCTCCTCGAGGCGGCCTGCTGCCTCTTGGCGACGCTTCCGGCTCTCGCCCTGCACACAGACCAACGACCAGCCCTCAGTTGGGCCAGCTTGGGCGCAGTCGCCATCGCGCTGCTTGTAGCAGTGGGCCCGCCAAGTCATGCAGCCGTGCTGCGTGCTTTCGAGTCTCGGTGGGGAAACCAAGCCCGAGACGTGATCGCCGCGCGGGCAACGCACGTCACCGGCGACTACTGGAAGGTGTGGCCCACCGTGTTCTACGCGAGTTGCCTGTTGGGTACGCCGGGGCGCCGGGACTGGCCGTACGGCATCACCGACCGGAGCATCGCTACACTCCCGCAGTCGCTTGCAGTTCCTCAGCCGCGGGTGGCAGTCCTTGACGGCGTTGGCATGTGGCTCCGTTTGCTCGGACCGCGGCGCTGGTCTTTGGCCGAACGTCGCTCCTCCTGTGTGGTCCTAACCGCTCCCTGAGCCGAAGGGTGTGCCGCACTGCGCGCCGAGGCCCAACGAGCTCCGACGGCGCCGCCAGCCCCCGGTCGCTCCGACGGAGCTCGGCAGTGAGCGTCGCGGGAAAGGGTCTTTGAATCTCGCAAGTAAAGAGCGCGCGCGCACACCAAGAAGACAGACACGGTGTGGAGGAATGCCGTCGCTTTGACCTTGTGGTCCCAAGGGCTGGCGAATGAGACTCCGTCGCAGTTGAAGACGGTGGACCTCCAGCTGTTGACGGTGCGTGACCCCCAATGGGGTGCGCCACTTTGGTTGCGCGGTCTCCTTGTTGCTGCTGCGCTCGTTGTCGTCGGTTTGAGGTTCGCCGACCGAGACCTCGTTCCCTACATCCTGGACGAACCCCATTTCCAGGACGTGGCCGAGGCCCATGTACGCGCTGGTACGTGGGCCACCATCAGTCCGTTGACCGGCAACCTCGGCATCGCGTACGGGCCGGCCCCGGTGTGGTTTTACACGGCGGTGCACCATTTGGTGGGTCCGAGGCCTGAGCGCAGCGTCCTCGCTGTGACGCTTTTCCTTTCGTTCACCGAGCTACTCCTGGCCGCGGCCCTGGCACGGTCGCTGCGCGGCGGGTGGCTGCTTTTCGCCACCCTTAGCGTCCTGCTCTCGGCCTCCCCTTTCCTCTTCTTCTGGTCTCGGGTGGCCTGGGAAGTGTTCTCTGGTTACATCGCCCTTGCGGTCGCTCTTCTGGCGAACGACCGCGCCCTCCGCGTACCGCGCGGGGCGCTCGTTGGCGTCTGTTTGGGTCTCGGCCTCACCAGCCACCCGATGACCGTGCCGGTCGTGCTTGCAACTCTTGCCGTCCTCGGCTGGAGCGCCGCACGTCGTCGCACGGGCACCGCGGGACTCGTGGCGCTTCTGGCCGCGCTCCTCCTGGTGAATGTCCCCTACCTGTGGGCGCTCCACGAGACACGACGTGCGCCACTTTCTGTCGGGCCAGGCCTCGCGACCCGTTTTCTTGGCGTACCGGCTCGCCTCGGGACGGAACTGCTCGAGCCGGCGCGTGTGCTGACGACCACTGGTGTTGACTACTTCTTCGATAACGCCTGGCCAGCCTTCCACACTTGGTTGGGGCCCTTCGGGGGTTCGCTTGCACTCGCGCCAGTCATTGCGGTCGCCCTGGCGCTCCTCGGCGCCTTGGGGCTTCTTTGGGCCGCTCGCTTCGGGACTCCGGGCGCACGGCGCGTGGCAAGCATTGGACTTTTGGCGTGGGCTGGCCTCGCGGTGCTGCTCTCCGCTCTGGGACTCCCAGTCCATCCCCACTACCAGCTTGCCGCTTGTTGGGTTGTGCCAACTGGCATCGGAGCTCTGGCAATGGCCCTGCTCCCCTGGTACCCGCGTGTAGCGCGAGGCCTGCTCACTTGTGTGTGGGTGCTCGCCTTAGACCAAGTAGCTTTCACGCAGGCATGGATGCATTGGGTGCGGGAGCGCGGCGGAACTGCCGGCGTCCACTATTCCGTGCCCTTGTCCGCACAGCGCGCCTTTCTCCACTCGGCCTGCTCTACTGACCGGCCCCAGGTGGCGCTCGCGAACCGTACCTATCTCTTCCCTGACAGCTTGCTCAGCCTCGCCCAGACGGAGCCCGCCTGCGCCGGCAAGCGCATCGGCGTATGCATGGGGGATTGTCCAACCTTGGATGCTGAGTGGCGTGTGGTGTCCCTGCACTACGCCGCTCCTCCCGGCGGGCGGCTAGCGCCGCCCATCCGATGACGGAGCAAGTCCTCGCCGTTCCCAGGTGGGAGGGCCCACCTTAAGAAGAGACGGCCCTGGCGCCCGCAATGCCAGCGCCAGGCTACTTGCACTTGACTTGAACGCCTGTGTCTCCGCACCGAACTTCGCCGGTCCATGCCTTGCCTGCATTAGAACAAGTTGCGCGGGCAAAGAAGTCCAGAACTTCCTCCTGTGCTCTTCCCATCGAGGTCCTTGCAGTTCCGAGGTGCTCCAAAGGCGGCCAAATCCACCCAGCTTCCTCCAGAACATCCCACCGCTAACAGGGCGACTGCAGCCAAGAGTTTCATCGCGGTCTTCATCAAGTTCCCTCCAACGCCGCAATGAAACGCGCTGCACTAGCGAGCGCTTAGCGAGGTGGGAAACATACTGGCCAAACCGGTCGGCCGAAACGGACGGGCTGTAAACGCCAGGCTCCTGGGGGACGCTGGCTCAGAAGTCTTGGCCCCGGTTCTCCGTCGAGCTGAGTCGACGGGCAAGCACGCGGCTCGCACTCCATAGACACCGGTATCCCGTCGAGGGACCGGCGCAGGTCGACCCCGTGCGCGGACGTCGTCGCTTCCCGTCCCGACCAATTCGCGGAGGCCTTGGTGGGCAAGGGCCCAAATCGTGCTCGGCACCGAGTAGCTTGTCGTGGACGAATTCCTTCGGACGAGCAAAACCACTAACGCTCGAGTCGAAAAGCAGGCCCCTGGCCGTGAGCTCCTTGGCTAGCCTTGCGTCAGTCCGCTTCAAAGCGTTCGCCCGGGGGGGGGAAGGCCACGTCCGGCAAGGGCCTCGGAGTCTCGCGGGGCCATTCGGATGCGAACGGACTCAACCACGCGACAGTCAAAGGACCTCGACATGTCGTGCAAAAGTAACAGGGAACCAAGGGTGTAGAGAAAGGGAGGCCACCCTCATGCCATCACTGGGTCTCTCCTGACCGGGGCCTGAGCCGAAGTTTCTTAAGCTCGTTTTGTGCGACGATTGTGAAGTGCGTTTGTTGATGGTCGCGTTTTTGGCCTCGGCCGTCGGATGCGTGAAGCCGAATCCGGTGGAGATCGTCCAGCCGCTCGAGACCACGCTGGGCGCCGGCGTACCAGCGGCGTATTTCGCTGCAGTCTCGATGGCAGCGCTGAATGGTCGCCCGTCTCCGTGCGCGAGGGTGGTCACGCCGGCCGGCTCGGGGGGACTCGTTCGCGTCGACGTCAGCCTCGGCCCCCCCTGTCCGCCCATGCTCGGCGCCGAAGGGAGTGGCACGGCGGTCGTCACCGGCACCTGGACTCCCCAGCTAGCGACCTTCGTCATGGACTTTACGGGTCTTTCGTACGGCGCTCGCCAGATGCTCGTGGTTGGGATCGCGTCGATGACAGTCGCGCCCGTGAACAGCACTCACCTGGCTATCGCTTACGGTGAAGAGGACATCTTGGTGGGGAACGGCAACACCGGGGGCGCCGGCGTCAAGCAAGTCGCATGGGTGGTAGACGTTGACACTGCAGGCACGGATGACCCGGCCGACGATTCGATCGCGATTTCCGGCGGCGATCAGACCCTCTTCGCGACCGGCGCCACCACGCCGGCAGCCGACGTGACGCAGGTTGCCATGGGCGATGCCTTCTTCACGGCAGGGTGCCGCAAGAACCCCAGCTCGGGTGTCGCTGCGGTCCAGCGCGCCGGCACCAAGGGTGGCGGTTGGGTGCTCTTCAGTTTCCACGAAGCCTGCGACGGCACTGCGAATGTCGTTGCCGCGCTGGCGCCCTACCAATTGCTCATCACTGACTCGCTTCCGCTCGCATTCCTCCAGCCGTAGCGGGGCGCGCGCAAGCGCGATGGCTCCGCCTTAAAAGCGCGGGGCCTGAGTGGATAGCCAAACGGGGGCGCTAACTGCCACCACGCCGCTTGCGGTAATACGCCGACATTCCCAGCATGTATTCGCGCACCACCGGCTGCGATAGCCGAGCGAAGGAGCGCTTCCACCCCAGGAGCGCTGCGACGTCGCGCACGATGTCCTCGAAGCTGTGGCGTTGGTACTGGAAAACTCGCTGGCTCTCCTCGGTGTCGAGCCAGTCGGTGCAATAGGGTGTGGTGCTAAAGGCAGACTCGGGCAGCGGCCCCCCCATCTCCATCGCCGCCATGAACTTGGCCAGGTAGTCGCCGTATTTCACCTGGCAGCGCGGGCCGCCCCCAACCAGCCACACCTTGCCCCACGTCTCCTCCATTGTGGCGCCCCTCGCGGTCACGAGGCCTGCGTCGTGAGGGTGGAGCGTCTCCATCCGCTGCGAGAGCGGAATCTCAAACATGATTGGCACCGGCTGGCGCAACGCGAGGGGGGGCACGTCGGCGTAACGAAAGATGGCCCAGCTGAGCCCGCTCTCGCGCACCAGCGCCTCACAAGCCAGCTTGTCCTCAGTGTAGGTGTCGGTCGCGCTGACCGAGTCGGTCACCTTGCGCGGCGGAGGCTGGTCGGCAGTGCGACCAAACACGTCGAGGGAAGAGGCGAACAGAAATTTTGCACCCGGCGCGTGGGCCTTGGCCGCCTCGAGCATATTGCGAGTGCCATCGACGTTCACCTTGCGCGCCTCGTCGGGTTTCTCGAGGCACGCCGGTGGAATGATGTATGCCAGGTGCACGACTCGGTCGACGCCGCGCAGCGCTGGCGGCAGCGTCTCGGGCCGGGTGACGTCGCCGCGCACCACCTCGACCTTGCTCCCCCAGGCCTTGGTAAGCCTGGAGTCGGGCGCTCCGAAGCTGAGCGCGCGGACGCGATGGCCGAGCTTTAGCAGCGCATCGACGCTGTGGCTTCCGATGTTTCCAAATGCGCCGGTGACGAGGACGTTCATTCAGCGGAAGAACTTGATGTTTTCCTTGGGAATCTCGGGGACCTCGGGCCGCGGGCGTAACCTTTCGGTCAGGGTTCGGGCGGCCGCGCTCACCAGCGAGAAGGGTTTCTTGAGCGGCGCGTAGCGACGGCCCAGGCTCTGGCACACAAGGTCTGTGTAGAGAGTGAGCGTCTGGGCAGCGGTAACCCAGTCCCAGCAGCTGAGCAGCTCGTCGGCGACACCGAACGGCAGGCTGTACGGAATCAGCCCACGCGCGTACTCGACCGCCCATACGCCGTCGGTGAAGTTCATCGCCCGGGCCTGGCCGGGGCCCACGTAGATGCGGTCCCCCGGCTTGTAGACGGTCTTCTCGAACTGACCTTCGCCGTAGTACCAGGCCTCTCCGTCAAGCACCGTGTCCCAGAAGCCGGTGAGGTGGCGCCCGGAGTGCCCCTCCGAGCCGATGGGCGTTCCCCAAATCATGATGTATTCGTGAATCGAGGCGTAATAGAGCTTCATCTGAATCATCGCGCCGCCCGCGATGCTGTAGAGCCAGGGCTGACCGTGATCGAGAACGTCCGGGTACTCCTGGTCCATCGCAGAGGCGAACACGTCGAACATTTCGGGCTTGGTGTGCCCGAGGCTCTTCATCGCGCAGGCGTGGACTACGTCGGGGTCGAAGACGTACTGGGGCATGGGCTCCTCGAAGGAGAAAACGCGGCGGGTACCGTGTAGCGCCCCGCTGCGGGCCTAATCAAGCTCAGTGTCGCCGGGTGGCGAACTTCTTCGTCTGTGCGGCAACCATCCGCAGCCTCGTCGCGCGGGGCAGCGGGGCCAGCAGCCAGGTGGTCAGCCGGTTGAACAGACCTGGCACCACCCGCGGGCGCCTTCCCAGCGCCCCCAGCGCGGCGCTCACCACGTGCTCCGGGTTCATCGCCGGGGGAAACGAGGACGTCCGCACCTGCGCGTAGGTGGGTGTTTCGGTCGGCCCCGCGGCGCAGGTGACCACATCCACGCCCCGCGGCTCGAGCTCCGCCCAGAGGCTGTCCCCGAAGTTCAGGAGAAAGGCCTTCGACCCGGCGTAGGTGGCCGAGTACGGAGAACCGATGATTCCCGCCACCGAAGACATCAACACCAGGCCGCCCCGCCCGCGCACCGCCATCTGGCGGCCAAACAAGTGGGCGAGAACCAGCGGGGCCCGGACGTTCACGTCCACCGAGCGCAGCACGTCGTCGAGTTCGAGCTCGAGAAAGCCCGACATCAGCGAGAGGGCCGCGTTGCAGACCACCAGACCGACTTCCAGGTCCCTGGTGCCCTCTGCCACCGCCGCGAGAAGCCCGGGAGACGTCAGGTCGAGCGCAAGCACCTTCGTCTGGACCCGGTGCTTCTGGGACAGCTCCGCCGCCAACGACTCGAGCGGTCCCCGGCGGCGGGCGAGGAGCACCAAACTCAGCCCACGCTGGGCCAGCGCACGAGCGAAGTACGCGCCGATGCCCACCGACGCGCCCGCCACCAGCGCCCACGGGCCATAGCGGGCCAGGAAGCGCGGGCCCTTCAGAGCAGCCATGGGAGGACCGCGCGGCGCTCCGGCGGGTAGTCGGGGAACGTCAGCTTGTACCAGCGGTGGTGAGAGAGCGCGCGCGGCAGCAGGTTGGCCGCGGTGAAGAGGAAGAACGACAGCCCCGCCAGCGACCAGGTTGCCACCGCCCAGGCGCCCCACTCGATGAGCTCACCGAGGTAGTTGGGCGCCGATACCCAGCGGTAGGCGCCGCCGAACGGAATCCTGTAGCCGGTCTCGCCCGGCTTCCGGAGGGCGAAGAGGATGTTGTCGGAGCGAATGTTGATGGCCATGCCAGTGGCGAACAGCGCCACCCCGATGATGAAGCGGGGGTCCATAAACCAGCTCATTTCATAGTGTCCCAGCTGCGATATCCACCGCGCATTGACGTAAGCGTTGAGCAGATTGAAGGTAATCGCCATCGCCGCCACCGACAGCGGCATCGGCTTCTGCCCAGCCTTCAGCCGCAGCGGGTAGATGAACGCCCGATGTGCGTAGTGCGTGAGCCACATGGCCGCCAGGGCGAGCGGCACTGGCTCCAGGGCGTGGGCACCGGCCGCGTAGATGCAGGCGAAGGCGAGCGCGGCGGGGCTCTCCATCACCATCCAGCCAACGCGGTTGGAAATCATGATTCCCCAGCCGGCGCGGGTGTGACGGCCGTAGGGAGCCACCACGAGGAAGAGCGAGATGAAAACCATCGCGCCGACTGCGATTAGTCCCCAGGCAACCCAGTCATGGACCTGAAGTTCATTCATGGGTGCTTGGCTTCCTGGCTATTTGCGTCCGGCAGCATCATCTCGAGGCACTTCACTTCAGGAGCCCTCGCCTCTACGCTTGGACCGAGGAACGTCGGCTCGGTTATTCGGGAAACTGGCTCTCAAGTCACGAGCAAATCGTTTGGCGGGGCACTTTGGTGAATCCATCGAGCCAACAGCGCCTTGCCTGCCGGACGGGCACGCCTGTCACCTTCGCTACGCCGGACGGAAACCGGGCCGAGCAGCGCCGCCCGGCAGGCCAATTTGCCTTGACCGCGAGTCAGCCACCGGTCAGAAGCCGTGCTCGCTTCCCGAAACTTCGAGCCGGGCCCAGCGGAATGTCGTCGCCAAGTCGCGTCCTGCCGAAGCGGAGACGATGGGGTGGAGCGGAGGCGCGGCGATGCGCGCTGGCCATTCTCTGGGTGACGGTGTCGCTGGTCGGCTGTGACGCGCCTTCCACCTTCGTGGTGCTCGACAACCGGTATCCAGAGTCGGCGACCAATGCGGCCGTGGTTTACCAGGCATTCTGGCAAGCCATCTCGTTTCAGACGCCCATCGCGCCGGGCTCATCGTCGAGCCCACAGAGCACCATTGCCGCATCGAGCAACCTGGCCTACGTCGTCCTCGCCCCAGGGTGGGACCCGACCAGTGCCAAGCCACCGACGGCCCTCGTCGTCATGCAGTCGCGCAGCGGCTTCTCCGTCAGCCTCAACCAGACGCTGCACATTCCCGTCGATGACGCCACTTTCGCCGGCAACTGTGCGGCCGGAAGCGTCCTCTCCCAGGCGGAGGCGAACTTTCTTACGGAAATCGTGTTTGCACCTCTCTTCATGGCCGTCAGCTACGACGCCGCGACCTGCACCTCCACACCCAAGAGCGACGCCGGCGGGTCCTGATGAAGCGCTGGTCCGGCACTCCGCAAGACCCGTGGGGCTGTCTGGCCAGGCGGTACGTCGTCGGCGGGCTGCGTCTGGCTGTCGCTACCTTGGCACTCCTGGCCGCGCCGCAGGCACAGGCGCAAGCAGAGGCTCAGCCGGCATCCCCAGCGGCCGACGATGGCGCCCCGTTCAGCCTCATGGGGCTGCTCGCACAGCACGGGTTGCACGACATCCGTAGCGAGAGTTGGAACCTCTACGGCCAATTCACCTACATCTCGAACTGGAAGCCGTCCTTCCCGGCGCCGTACACGAATTCCGACGGCAGCATCAACTCGCTGGTGCCGGACGCGGAGCAAAGCTTCACCGGCACCTTCACCCTCTTCTTTGGGCTGAGACTGTGGCCCGGCGGCGAGGGGTACTTCGTTCCGGAGGTGATTTCCGAGCGGCCTTTCTCCAACCTCCGGGGCATCGGCGGCGCCATTCAGAACTTCGAGCTCCAGAAGACAGGGGCCGAGACGCCCCAGGTGTACCACTCCCGAATTCTTCTTCGACAGACCATTGGGCTAGGCGGGGCCGAAGTCGTTCGACCGTCGGCCCCCATGGTGCTGGGAACGGTGGTCGACAGCCACCGGATTGTGCTGACGGTCGGCAACTTCTCGGACCTCGACGTCCTCGACCGAAGCAATGTCGCGTTTGACCCCCGCCAGACGTTCCTCAACATGGCCTTCATGACGTACGCCGCGTGGGACTTTGCGGCGGACGCCCGGGGCTACTCGTATGGGGCCGCGGTGGAACTGTACTGGGATGACTGGGTCCTGCGCTTTGCCCGGATGGCCCCGCCGCAAAACCCCAACCAGCTCCCCATCAATTTCCACCTCTGGCAGTACTACGGCGACGCCCTGGAGCTGGAGCACGACCACGTCCTGTTTGGGCAGCCCGGGGCCATTCGAATTCTCGGCTACCGGAACTTCGAATTCATCGGGCGCTTCAGCGATGCCATCTCGGCGTACGCGGCCAACCCAGCCAAGAACGCCGCCGCCTGCACCAGCTTCAACTATGGCTCAGGCAACTTCACCGCCCCGGACCTGTGCTGGGTGCGAAAGGGGAACCAGAAGCTCGGCATCGGCATCAGCATCGAGCAATTCGTCGCCAAGGACATCGGCCTGTTTCTGCGGGCCATGTATGCCGACGGAGAGAGCGAGGTCGACGCCTTCGACCCGGCCGACCGCTCCTTCACCATTGGCGCCATTGCCCGAGGCTCGTGGTGGGGGCGGCCTTTCGACGTCACCGGCGTTGGGTTCGGCATGAGCTGGATTTCCACCATTCACGCGCAGTACCTCGCGATGGGGGGAGTCGACGGCTTCGTCGGCGATGGCCACCTCCAACAGGGCGGCGAGGGAATTTTCGAGGTGTTCTACAGTGTGAATTTCTTCAAGGCCCTCTGGCTCTCGGGGGACTACCAATTCCTCTGGCACCCGGGCTTCAACACGGCGCGAGGCCCGGTCAGCATTCTTGGAGTGAGGGTCCATGCGGAGTTCTAGCCCGCTTGCCCTCGGCGTCCTCTTGCTCGCTGCGAGCGCTCAGGCACAGCAGCCGGCCCAAGGCTTCGCGGTGGAGCGCCTCTACCTGTCCGCGCCGGGCGCTGGCTGGTTCGTCATGGACGGCCTGGACATGCATGGCGGGCTGGGAGGGGCGGTGAACATCACGGTCGGCTACGAGAGGAATGCCCTTCGCCTGACCGAGGGCGCTCAGAGCCTGGCAGTCGTCTCGGACCGCGCCTTCCTCGACATCGGCGGGGCAGTCACGTTCGGCTGCTGGCGCTTCTACCTCAACCTGGACCTTCCGCTGGATACCCAGGGCCAGTCCGGAACGCTGGGCGGCTACTCGTACACGGCACCGTCGGTGGATTTGGCCTCGCACCCGGACACGCTGTCCGACGTGCGCCTCGGAGTCGACGTCCGGATTCTCGGCGGGCCAAGCGGTCCGTTTCGCCTCGGTGCCGGGGTGCAGCTCTTCATCCCCAACGGCAACCGCGCCGACTACGACACCGACGACACCTTCCGGGCGATGCTTCGCCTCCTGGTTGCCGGCGACGTGGGGCTCTTCACCTACGCCGGCCAACTTGGGGTGCACCTCCGGCCGCTGGACAACTACCCGGTGCCCGGAAGCCCCGAGGGCAGCGAGCTGCTCTTCGGCGTTGCCGCCGGGGTACGACTGCCTGTCGGCACTCTGGCCTTCATCGTCGGCCCCGAAGTTTATGGGGCCACAGCGTTTCGCACCTTCCTGGCCGCCACCAGCACGGCGCTGGAGGGGCTACTCACACTGAGAGTCGAGGGGACGGGCGCCGAGGGGCCGCAGCTACGCTTCAAGCTCGGTGCGGGGGGTGGACTCAACCCACAGTTCGGCGCGCCCGAATGGCGGCTCGTCCTGTCCATCGAGCTCTTCGCCTATTGAGACGAGTTGAGAAGGGATGGGCGGGCGCCTGCTCCCGGCGAGTCGCCGCGCCGGGCTAAGCGAACGAGCGCCACGCGAGCGGCGGAAGCCGTGCCGCGCTCGGGTTCAGTGGCCGAACCACCGCGCGCGGCGGCTGGAGCCGAACTGTTCCTTCGCCACCCGCAGTTCCTCAGAGGGCTCGTGAAACATCCCGGTTGGCTTGGGCCCTGAGAAGAAATCCACGTCGACGCGGGCAATTCGGTTGGCGCCGAATTCGATGTAACACGATCCCGCGCCGGGGTATTTCGCTATGGGCTCCTGCTGGCGGAGCATTGCAATCAGGTTTGCCGCGACCGTGCGTGCAGTGCCTTCGGCGAAGACACCCGCCTTGGGAGCGCCCGTGTTGGCGAGGTCGCCGACTGCATAGACACCGGGGAACTTGGTCTCGAGCGTCCTCGGGTCGATGGTGACCCAACCGTTCTCCGTCATCCCTGTCGCGATGACGACGTCAGGCGCACGATGCTTCGGGACTCCCAGGAACAGCTCGCACGGGAGCTCGCGACCGTCGTCGAGGGCGACTACCTTTCGCGAGGCATCTACGGAGGCGACTCGGCGATTGGGGATGTACTCGATGTTGCGCTCGGCGAATGCGGCAATCAGTGCCTTGGACGTCTCCGGTGAGGGCGGCACTGGGCTCGGCAGTGGGTTCACGAGCGTGATGTGACAGTCGCTGCGCATCCCACGCGTGAGGAGATAGTCGTGGAGCAAGAGGGCGCACTCGCTCGGCGCGGGTGGACACTTGTAGGGTGCCCCGCAGACGCCAATCACGGCGTGCCCTCTGATGAAGGTCGGCAGCACGTCGCGTAGGTGAAACGCCCCTGGAACCGAGTAGAACTCGTTCTGGCCGAGGGTGATGCCGGGTGTGGTGGAGACGTCGTACGTCGCGCCCAGCGCGATGACGAGAACGTCTGCGTCGTGGGTGCCAACGTTGGTCATGACCCGGCGAGCGACCGGATCGATCGCCGTCACCGTCTCGCGCCTGAGAACGACGCCCGGCTTCACAAACGCTCGATACGGCAACTTCACGGATGCCGCAGTGGCACGACCAAACATCACGTCCAGCTTCGAATAACCGAAGACAAAGGCTTCGGCTTCTTCAATGACAGTAATGGCCGCGCTGTCTCCGAGCGCCTCGGAGAGCAAAGTGCTGAGTTCGAGACCAGCAAAACCCGCACCGAGTATGAGGAACCGCGCCACCATCAGCCTGCCTCCCCGGTCCTAGGTCCGCAGGCAGGAAAAGGAACCCCGAAGAGTTGGACTATTGAACCTTCGCGCATCGGGGCAGCACCGGCAAGCACCCACCCACCAACGCGCGCGACGACTGCGGGTGAATGCAGCTCGGTCCTTCACCGCCACAATGATGTCGCGCGTCTCCTCGAGCTTCCCGCGGAAGACCTTCCGGTGGGTGATGGTAGTCGAGTCCAGCGCTCTCCAGACGGAGGACAGCGGAATCGCTGCTTTCGCATTGAGCTTCGATGCCAACCGAACCGTGCACCGGGGGCTGGAGTGATGCGCGGTCGCCCACGCGAAGCTCGAGGCTGGCCTGGTCACTGATTTCGAGCACGGTGCCTGTCTTGGTCGCCGTGTAGCCAATCCTGAGTGCGGCAACGGCAACGGCAGACATCGTCACCAGACGAGCGAATACGACGCGTTGAACTCACTCCGCTGGTCGGGCTCAGGGCGTGCCCAGCGTCGACCCTCACTGGCCGGCGCTTCCGCCGCGCTTGCGAAGTCACGCACCGTTTTGCAACGGGTATGCACGCGTTTTGGAATCTACCATCGCGCTCGCGCACCGCCATTGCCAGAGGCGCCAGAGCAGCCAAGGAAGCAGTGAGGGCTGGATGGATGCTATCAACCAGGGTGGCGTCTCATCGGCTCGCAGGCGCGACGTCGTTGAGGCGTTAAGCTCGCCCTCTTGTGATTTCGTGGGAAGCCAAGTGCAACAGACTGAGAACCTCAATGTCATCGGCTTCGATGTCATGCCCTCGCCAGATACGGTGAAGGGGAAACTGCCTCTCAGCGCCCGGGCGGCCAAGTCCGTGCTCGAGGGGCGCGCAGGCGTGGAGGCCATCCTGGATGGCAGGGATTCCCGGCTCTTCGTCGTGGTCGGCCCCTGCTCCATCCACGACCCGGTGGCCAGTCTGGACTACGCGCAGCGGCTCAAACAGCTCAGCGACGAGGTAGGTGAAACGCTCCTCGTGGTGATGCGCGTTTACTTCGAGAAGCCGCGCACGGTGGCTGGATGGAAGGGCTTCATCAACGACCCTTACATGGATGACACCTTTCGCGTGGACGAAGGCATCAGCAAGGCGCGCCGCTTCCTTCTGGATGTCAACGAGCTCGGCTTGCCTGTGGGAACGGAAGCCTTGGACCCGATTGCGCCCCAGTACTATGGCGACCTCGTGTCGTGGACAGCCATTGGGGCACGGACGGCTGAATCCCAGACCCACCGGGAGATGTCTTCTGGCCTGTCCACGCCGGTGGGATTCAAGAATGGAACCGATGGCGACATCGAAGTCGCCGTCAACGGCATCCTCTCTGCAAGCCGGCCCCATAGCTTCTTGGGAATCAACGGCCGGGGCGAGTCGGCCATCGTCCGGACACGAGGCAACCGGTATGGCCATCTCGTCCTGCGCGGGGGTGGAGGTCGCCCCAACTTCGACGCCGTCTCCATCCGGATGGCCGAGGAGGCCCTCGGCAAGGCGTCCTTGCCCAAAGACATCGTCGTCGACTGCTCACACGGCAACTCCTGGAAGCAGCCCGAATTGCAACCTCTCGTGATGAAGGACGTCATCCAGCAGGTTGGCAACGCAAACACATCCCTGGTGGGCCTGATGGTGGAGAGCTTTCTGGTGGCGGGCAATCAGCCAATTCCATCCGACCGCTCCAAGCTCAAGTACGGCTGCTCAGTCACGGACGCGTGCGTGGGATGGGACATGACAGCCCAAATGCTTCGGGAAGCCCACCAGGCCCTGAGCAAGTTCTTGCCGCAGCGTGAACGGCCCCAAAAGCCCCGTGTCGCCTAGCACGCCACGCACCGTTGCCGTGCTCGGCTATGGCCACTTCGGCCAGGCTTTCGCACAGCTTTGTCGGGGAGCCGGCCTGGCGGTGCGCGCGCTCGACCCCGGCGTGCAAGTCCCAGAGGAGGTACGCGCGCTGTCGCTGGCCGAACTCCTCAGCGGAGCGCGGCTGGTCGTGGTGGCCGTTCCGCTGGAGATCTTCGATTCGGTGCTCATCAGCATCTCTTCGCACCTGGCGCCCTCTCAGGTGGTGGTGGACGTAGGCAGCGTCAAGCTCATGCCCAGCAATTCGATGGCGCAGCACTTAGGCAGTGCCCAGCCGTGGGTGGCCACCCACCCTTTGTTTGGGCCGGCGAGTCTTGCGCGGGGCGAGCGGCCGTTGCGCGTGGTGGTGTGCCCCAACCCGGTGCACCCGCAGGCGGTCGCGGAGGTAGAGGAGTTCTTTCACGCCGTCGGGTGCGAGACGTTGCGCCTCAGCGCCGAAGCGCATGACCAGGAGATGGCACTGACTCATGCCTTGGCCTTTTTTGTCGCCAAGGGAATGCTTGACGTCGGAGTCCCGTCGAATCCGTCGCATGCACCGCCATCCTTTCAAGGGATGGCGAAAAGCATCGAAGCCGTCCGCGTCGATGCGGGCCACCTCTTGCCGGCGCTCCACCGCTTCAACCCCTACGCAGCCACAGCCCGCCACGAGCTTCTCAGAGCGCTCCGGGCCATCGACTCGGCGTTGGATACTCCAAGCCCGGTGCTTCCGGCGGTCGAGGCAGCTTCTTTAGCGATTCCGGACCTCGGCGACTTGTCCCCGGCGTTGAAGGAGACCCGCGAGCTCCTCGACGAGCTGGACCAAGAGCTCGTGACCCTGCTCGCTCGCAGAGCCGTGCTCTCCAAGCGGGCTGGCAACAGCAAGGCCGCACTGGGAATTGCAGTGAAGGACCCTGGGCGCGAAGCCAAGGTCTTGGAAACTCGGCGACGGTGGGCGCAAGAGTTTGGGCTCGACCCTGACGCCGTCGACGACATCTTCCGGGCGATTTTGCACTTTTCGCGAGCAATTCAGGGCTGAACCGGCAGTCGGCACGTCCGCGGGGTTCCCAGTTTTTCGAGCCGCCCACCATCCCATTCCCCGCACGTCCAGCGGCCCCCCGCGCGATGCTGACAACTTCAGGGCTGTTGTAGCTGCCGAGGGCGTTCGCTTGACACGCAGCGGCATCGGCCCATACCGTCACTGCATGTCCGCGAAGTTTCATCTTCTGAGTGCGTCCGCCACTGACTGCGCGCGCTCGTCCGGACACGCTCTGCTTCTCGGCATCGTCGGCCTCGTCCGCCTTACCGGCGGGTGCGGACCGCCGTTCTGACCGAAGAAGGATTCGGAAAGAGCAGCCCCCGCACCCGGAAAAACGGTGCGGGGGCTTTTTCATTTCTGGGGTCGACGTTGTGGAGGTCGTGATGGCAGTGGCAACCAGCGAACTTGACCGGCAACCGCCGGTCGCAAGCGACGGCCGGAACAAACCCAGCGGGGGAGGAGTCCCCCGCGTCATGAAGAGCGGCGCTCAAATCATCTGGGAGGTGCTCGTCCAGGAGGGCGTGGAGGTTGTCTTTGGCTATCCGGGCGGCGCCATCATGCCCACGTACGACGCGCTCCCTGGGTATCCCATTCGCCACGTGCTGGTCCGGCACGAGCAAGGCTCGTCGCACATGGCCGATGGGTACGCGCGTGCGTCGGGCAGGGTCGGCGTGGCCATCGCGACCAGTGGACCCGGAGCAACGAACCTCGTGACCGGCATCGCGACCGCCATGCTGGATTCGACGCCAGTCGTCTTCATCACCGGCCAAGTGTCTTCCCCCCTCATCGGCAGCGACGCCTTCCAGGAAATCGACATCACCGGCATCACGCTTCCAATCACCAAGCACAACTACCTCGTCACGAAGACGTCGGACATCGCACCGGCGTTGCGCGAGGCGTTCTTCATCGCGCGCTCGGGGCGACCGGGACCGGTACTGGTCGACATCACGAAGGATGCCCAGCAGGGCCTCATCGAATACGCGCCCGACCGCTCGCCGATTCGTCTGCCCGGGTACCGGCCGGCGCATCGCGTCGCGGCCTCGGACGTCGAGCGCGCGGCCGTTCTCATCAACGGCGCCGAACGTCCTGTCATCCTCTGCGGACACGGAGTGCTCGAGGCGGACGCGACCGCATTACTCCGCGAGCTGGCGACCCGGACTGGCATTCCAGTGGCGAGCACGCTCTTGGGCCTCGGCGCCTTCCCGGCGACCCACCCCCTCAGCCTCGGCATGATGGGGATGCACGGAGAGGCGTGGGTGAACAAGTCGATTCAGGAGGCAGACCTCCTGCTCGCGCTTGGGATGCGCTTCGACGACCGTGTCACCGGCCGCCTTCAAACCTATGCGCTCAAGGCGAAGAAAATACACGTCGAGATCGACCCTTCCGAGGTGAACAAGAACGTCAAGGTCGACGTTCCCATCGTCGGCGACCTGAAGGACGCGCTGACTCGGCTCGTTCCTGCAGTGAGGCAGCGTGAGCGCCGCCCGTGGCTCGAGCGCATTGCCGCGTTGAAGGGCGACTCCGCGGTCCGTGACGTGCAAGCCATCCCGTCCGATGGGCGGTTGCTTGCCCCGCACGTCATTCACGACCTCTGGCGTCTCACCGAAGGTCGCGCCCTCGTGGTCACCGACGTTGGCCAGCACCAGATGTGGGAGGCCCAGTATTACAAGCACGACCACCCGCGTCGTCTCATCACCTCTGGCGGCCTCGGCACGATGGGCTTCGCACTGCCCGCCGCCATCGGGGCGCGCTTTGCCTGCCCGGCGGACGACGTGTGGGTCGTCGTCGGCGATGGGGGCTTTCAGATGACCAGTTGCGAGCTGACGACGCTCGCGCAGGAAGGGCTGAAGGTCAACGTGGCCATCATCAACAACGGCTACCTCGGCATGGTCCGGCAGTGGCAGCAGTTCTTCTACGGCGGCCGCTATGTTGCGACGCCTCTGAAGAGTCCCGACTTCGTCAAGCTCGCCGAAGCGCACGGGCTGGTTGGTCTCCGCGTCGAGAAACGCGAGGACATTCCGGCTGCGGTTTCACGGGCGCGCTCGGAGACCGGCAGCGTGGTCATCGACTTCCGAGTGGAACAGGAGGACTCGGTTTACCCGATGGTCCCAGCGAACTGTGACCTGCACGACATGATCCGACGTCCCTCACCCATCGTGGAGACGTCCGATGAGCCTTGACCCTTCCCAACGCAGTTTCATCGCCTACCTCGAGGACCAGCCAGGCGTCCTCGCCCGTGTGGTCGCCCTCTTTCGGAGGCGCGCCTACAACATCGAGTCGCTGCTCGTCGGTCGCTCCGAGCGGCCCGGGATCTCCCGCTTGACCATTGTGGTTCGGGCCGATGACGACACGGCGCGCCGCCTCGAGGCCAACCTCTACAAACTCGTCAACGTCCTCTACGTCGAGGACGTGAGCCGGGCGCCGAGCGTGGACCGGGAATGGCTGGTCGTGAAGGTCGCAACCGGACCCGACCGACGGACCGAACTGCTCCAGCTCTGCGAGGCGTTCAATGCCCGCATCGTGGACGTGAGCTCGGCCTCGATCATCCTCGAGATGACCGGTCCCACCGACAAAGTCGACGGCCTGCTCGAAACGGTGCGGCCATTCGGGGTCGTCGAGATGGTGCGCACCGGAATGATTGCCATGACGCGTGGCGAGTCTGCGCACCAAGGGCTGCACTTCTCTCGAGAGGCGCCGTCGGAAGACGAGCGGGCGGCATAGGCACTGAAAACCTACGGCTCCTTCAATGGGAGCGGCATCCACTGAGGACACCATGACGATTGACGGACACGACCGAGTGACAATCTTCGACACGACGCTGCGCGACGGCGAGCAGGCGCCTGGGGCAAGCATGAACCTTGCCCAGAAGCTTCAGGTGGCCCGCGCCCTCAGAGATCTTGGCGTCGACGTGATTGAGCTCGGCTTTCCCATCGCCTCGCCCGGCGACTTCGAGTCGGTGCAAACGATTGCGCGCCAGGTCGAAGGACCGGTGATGGCCGGGCTGGCCAGGTGCGGAAAGGAAGACATTGACCGGGCTTGGGAGGCGCTGCGAGACGCGGCCCGCAAACGGCTGCATGTCTTTCTCGCGACCAGCCCGATTCACCGCGAGCACAAGCTCAAGATGACCAGGGCGCAGATCCTTGAACGTGCCGTCGCCGGCGTCTCGCGGGCACGCGGATACTGCGACGACGTCGAGTTCTCGGCTGAGGATGCCGCGCGGACCGAGGTCGATTACCTCGCAGAGGTGGTCGAACGTGTCATCGAGGCGGGGGCCACCACCGTGAACATCCCCGACACGGTTGGCTACGCCATGCCGGCGCAGTTCGCCGCGACGATTGCCCACCTCAAGCGCAACGTCCGTGGCATCGACAAGGCGGTCATCTCCGTCCACTGCCACAACGACCTCGGCCTCGCCGTCGCGAACTCCTTGGCCGCGCTGCAGGCGGGTGCGCGCCAAGTCGAGTGCACCATCAACGGCATCGGTGAGCGGGCTGGTAACTGCTCGCTCGAGGAAGTCGTGATGGCCATCCGCACTCGCGCCGACTACCTGCGCTTGCGGACTGGCATCGAGACCAAACATCTGTACGCCACCAGCCGCGTGGTCGCCAATGCCACCGGATTTCATGTGCAGCGCAACAAGGCCATCGTGGGGCAGAACGCCTTCGCCCATGAGTCCGGCATCCATCAGCACGGAATGATGTCTCACGCGGAGACGTACGAGATCATGCGACCCGAAGACGTTGGTATTCACGCAACCAACCTCGTTCTCGGTAAGCACAGCGGGCGCCACCTTCTTCAGCGCCGGCTCGGTGAGCTTGGCTATCACCTGGACAGCGCTGACCTCGACCGAGTGTTCGAGCAGTTCAAGGTCCTCGCCGACAAGAAGAAGGAGGTCTACGACGGAGACCTCGAGGCATTGATGCTCGGGCTGTTTCAGGATGCCGCCCACGGTGCGTGGCACCTGGTCAGCTTGTCGGCCGCTTCGGGGACCCCGCCAAGCGCGGCAGTGTGCCTCGAGCACCGCGACGGACGGCGCCTAACCGACGCCGCAACCGGCAACGGACCCATCGACGCAGTCTTCAACGCGATCGAGCGCATCACCGGGATTAACGCAAAGCTTTCCGATTACCAGGTGAGCAGCGCCACCGCAGGCGAGGACGCACAGGGCGAGGTCCTCGTGGAAGTGGAACATGCGGGCAAGCGCTACCGGGGGCGCGGCGTGAGCACCGACATCATCGAGGGCAGCGCGTACGCGTATCTCGAAGTGCTCAATCGCATCGCCACCCGGCGGCTCTTGACGGTCGTCCCGATGGAAGCAGAGGCGCTCTGTGGCGCCATCTAGTCAAGCGGCACCGCTCACGCTCTTCGAGAAACTCTGGCGTTCGCACCTGGTGCGACCGGAGACGGCGGACACGCCGGCGGTCCTCTACGTCGACCTCCACCTCGTTCACGAGGTGACCAGCCCCCAGGCGTTCGACGTGCTGCGCGGCCAGCGACTGCAGGTCCGGCGTCCAGACCGAACCATCGCCACCATGGACCATTCCACGCCGACCACGCCGCGGCAGAATGGGCGCTTCATCATCACAGACGCGCAGTGTGCGGCTCAGCTCTCACAGCTCGAGACCAACTGCGCAGAATTTGGCATCGAACTGCATCCCCTCGGGGACGATGCCCAAGGCATCGTTCATGTGATTGGCCCAGAGCTCGGCCTAACCCAGCCGGGAACCACCATCGTTTGCGGCGATTCCCACACGGCCACCCATGGCGCATTCGGGGCGCTCGCCTTCGGAGTCGGCACGACGGAAGTGGGCCACGTCCTCGCTACCCAATGCCTGCTGCAGCGGCGCGCGAAGACGCTCGAGGTCCGCGTCGACGGTCGACTCGGGTCGGGCGTCACGCCCAAGGACGTCATCCTCGCAGTCATCGCGAAACTCGGCGTCGGGGGCGGGGCTGGCCACATTCTGGAATACACGGGCACGGCCATCTGCTCCTTGTCGATGGAAGGACGCATGACGGTCTGCAACATGTCCATCGAGGCCGGGGCGCGCGCGGGCCTGATTGCGCCCGACGACACCACCTTCAACTACCTCGCCAGCCGGCCACGGGCGCCGAAGCGCCAAGCTTGGGACCGCGCAGTCTCCGCTTGGCGGCGGCTCCCCACCGACGACGGTGCAACGTACGACAGCGCGCTCGCGGTCGATGGGACCGCGCTCGAACCGATGATTACCTGGGGAACGAACCCCGGAATGGCCATCCCCATTCGTGCACCGGTGCCCGGGACGGCGGACCCGGCGGCGCTGCGCTACATGCAGCTGGAGGCCGGAAAGCCGGTTCTTGGGCGCGCAGTCGACGTCGTCTTCATTGGCAGCTGCACGAACGGCCGCCTGAGTGACCTGCAGGCTGCTGCGGCGGTGCTGCGGGGCCGGCGGGTGGCCACCAGCGTTCGAACGCTTGTCGTCCCCGGCTCCCAGGCCGTGAAGCGTGCGGCCGAAGCGGAGGGGTTGGACCGGGTCTTCCGGGAGGCCGGCGCCGAGTGGCGCGAGCCCGGTTGTTCGATGTGCATCGCAATGAACGGCGACACACTGAGGCCCGGTCAATACGCCGTCAGCACGAGCAATCGCAATTTCGAGGGCCGCCAGGGGCCCGGTGGGCGCACGTTTCTGGCCAGCCCGTTCACCGCCGCCGCGGCCGCGGTGCGCGGGTTCATCGTCGATCCGCGGGAGATGCTGTGATGGAACCCTTCCTCAAGCTGACGTCGCGAACGGTGGTCCTCCCGGCAGCGAACATCGACACCGACCAAATCATCCCCGCGAGGTTCCTCAAGACCACCGACAAGCTCGGCCTCGGCAAACACGCATTCGCCGGCTGGCGCTACGACGAGGGGGGGCGACCACGTTCGGAATTCCCGCTCAACGCGTCCGAGACGGCCGGCGCGAGGGTGCTCGTCGCAGGTGAAAACTTTGGCTGTGGCAGCTCGCGCGAGCACGCGCCATGGGCTCTCGTTGACTGGGGCTTTCGCGCTGTCGTGAGCGTGGCGATCGCAGACATCTTTCGGGCCAACGCGCTGAAGAATGGCTTGTTGCCGGTGGTGGTGGACAGCGCGATGCACCGGCGCCTTCTTGCCGGCCCGACGACAGTGACCATCGACCTCGAATCGCAGACCCTCACGGCGTATGGCGAGAGCGTTCCGTTCGCCGTCGACCCATTCGCGCGACGCTGCCTCATCGACGGCGTAGACGAGCTGGGCTTTCTCCTCGGCCAGGCAGACGCGATTGCCCGATTCGAGCAGGAGCAGACGTGAAGGCCTCGATTGCGGTCCTCGCTGGCGACGGCATCGGTCCCGAGGTGCTTGCGCAGGCAACTCGCGTCCTCGCCGCGGTAGCCGCGCGCTTCGGGCATGACTTCGCGCTGCATGATGCCCTGATCGGTGGCATCGCCATCGGCAAGACTGGTGCGCCGCTGCCAGACGAGACGCAGGCGCTGTGCCGCGAGGCCGATGCCGTGCTGCTCGGCGCTGTCGGGGGCCCCAAGTGGGAGCCCCCCGCGAAGGTCCGTCCCGAGCAAGGGCTGCTTGCGCTCCGCAAGGGCCTTGGCCTCTACGCGAATCTGCGCCCAGTGAGGCTCTTCCCCCAGCTCGTCGCTGCGTCGCCCTTGAAGCCGGAGGTACTCGACGGGGTGGACCTCCTCGTCGTCCGTGAATTGACTGGGGGCATCTACTTCGGGGCCAAGCGACGCGAGGCTGACCGAGCCGTGGATGAGTGCGTGTACACCACCGCCGAGGTCGAGCGCGTCGTCCGGATGGCGGCGCGCCTCGCCGGTGAGCGTCGCGGACGGCTGACCTCCGTGGACAAGGCCAATGTCCTGGAGACGAGCCGGCTGTGGCGCGAGGTCGCAACGCGGGTCGTGAATGAGGAGTTTCCCCAGGTGCGTCTCGACCACCAGCTGGTCGATTCATGCGCGATGCAGCTGGTTCGCAAGCCGTCGCGGTTCGACGTCATCGTGACGGAAAACATGTTCGGTGACATCCTGACCGATGAGGCCTCCGTGCTGGGCGGAACGCTCGGGATGCTACCGTCGGCCTCGCTTGGCGAGGGACCCCGCGGCTTGTACGAGCCGATTCACGGTTCAGCGCCGGACATCGCCGGCCGGGGCGTCGCCAATCCCTATGGCGCCATCCTCAGCGTGGCCATGCTCTTGCGGCATTCGCTGTCGCTCGAGACCGAAGCGGCCGCCGTGGAGAGCGCCGTTGGCTCCGCGCTGGACCACGGGGCGCTCACGGAGGATCTAGCCAAGCGTGCCGTCTCCACCAGAGAGGTCGGGGACGCCGTGGTTCGCGCGCTCCTCGAGGAAAGACAGTAATGGCGCACGACCCCCGCGAGAACAGTCGAGCCATCACGGAGGGCTTCGAACGTGCGCCAGCCCGAGCGATGCTGAAGGCCATCGGCTTCAAGAGCGAGGACCTCAAGAAGCCCATTGTCGGAGTCGCCAACACGTGGACGGAGACGATGCCCTGCAACTACGGCCTCCGGCGTCTCGCCGAGCGCGTGAAAGAAGGCATCCGAGCGGCCGGTGCGACGCCGATGGAGTTCAACACCATCGCCATCAGTGACGGCGTCACAATGGGGACTGAAGGAATGAAGGCCTCGCTGGTGAGCCGCGAGGTGATTGCTGACTCCATCGAGCTCGTCGCCCGCGGCCACATGTTCGACGCAGTCGTCGCGCTGGTTGGCTGCGACAAGACGCTTCCGGGCGCTGCGATGGCGCTTCTCCGGCTGAACCTTCCATCCCTGCTGCTCTATGGGGGCTCGATCGCCCCGGGCCGGTTCGAGGGCCGGGATGTCACCATCCTCGACGTGTTTGAAGCTGTCGGCGCGCACGCGGCTGGCAGACTGACGCTCGAGCGTCTGCAGGCGTTGGAGGACGTCGCCTGCCCCGGCGCGGGCGCGTGCGGGGGCCAGTACACGGCCAATACCATGGCGCTGGCGCTCGAGGTCCTCGGCCTTGGGCCGGTTGGCTACGCGACGATTCCCGCTGTGGACCCGCGTAAGGACGAGGCGACGAGAACGGCTGGCGAGCTGGTGGTCCGCCTGCTCGAGCGAAACCAGCGCCCACGAGACATCGTTGCACGCAATTCGTTCGACAACGCCATCGCCGCTGTCGCAGGGACCGGTGGCTCAACGAACGCCGTGCTGCACCTGCTCTCCATCGCGCATGAAGCCGGCATTCGCCTTGAGCTCGCTGACTTCGATCGCATCAGTCGGCGGACGCCACTTCTCGCCGACTTGAAACCGGGCGGGCGCTTCGTCGCGGTTGATCTCGATCGCGCCGGCGGTGTTCCCCTCGTCGCGCGGCGGCTTCTGGATGCTGGCGCGCTCGATGGCACAGCGCGGACCGCGGACGGTGCGACCTGGGCCGAGCACGTCGCAGCAGCCCGTGAGACTCCAGGGCAGGCGGTGGTCCGACCACTCGACAACCCCGTCAGCGCCTCCGGCGGACTCGTCATTCTCCGGGGAAACCTCGCACCCGAGGGGGCCGTGCTGAAAATGTCGGGCCATGAGCGGCCCCTGCACCGTGGTCCAGCACGCGTCTTCGACCGCGAGGAGGACGCGTTCGCGGCCGTGAAAGCCAATCGCATTGTCGCGGGTGACGTCGTGGTGATTCGCTACGAAGGGCCTCGCGGCGGTCCCGGCATGCGCGAGATGCTCGGCGTCACGTCGGCGCTCGTTGGCCAGGGCCTGGGAACCTCCGTCGCGCTCCTCACGGACGGCCGCTTCAGCGGCGCAACGCGCGGCCTGATGGTTGGGCACGTCGCCCCGGAAGCTTTCGTGGGCGGTCCCATCGCCGCTCTGCGCGACGGTGACGAAGTCACCTTCGACGTCGAAGCGCGCCGCCTCGACGTGACGCTGTCGCCAGCGGAACTCGCAGGACGACTCGCTGCCTGGACGCCGCCGGAGCCTCACTATGGCGGCGGCGTCTTCGCCAAGTACGCCTCCCTCGTCTCCTCAGCGTCTCAGGGCGCGGTCACCTCCCCCGCAGTCATCCCCAAGTAAGGAATCAAGTCATGGCAACTCTGTATTACGACAAGGACGCAAACCCGAAGCTGCTCGCTACGCGCAAGGTGGCGATCGTCGGTTATGGCAGCCAGGGCCACGCCCACGCGCTGAACCTGCGGGAATCGGGAGTGGACGTACGCGTCGGCCTACAAGCCGGCTCGAAATCGCGTGCCAAGGCCGAGGCCGCAGAGCTCAAAGTCACGAGTGTGGCCGACGCCGCGCGCGAAGCCGACCTCATCATGGTCCTCGCGCCCGACGAGAAGCAGAAGCAAATTTACGAAGAGCACATCGCCCCATTTCTAACCAAGGGCAAGGCCCTCTTCTTCGCGCACGGCTTCAACATCCACTACGGCCAAGTGAAGCCGCCGGCGGACGTCGACGTGGTACTGATTGCGCCCAAGGCGCCGGGGCACTTGGTGCGCCGGCTGTACCAGACTGGCCAGGGCACTCCCGCGCTCATTGCCGTCCATCAGGACGCAACGGGGCAGGCCAGGGCGCTCGGGCTTGCGTACGCCAAGGCGCTCGGCGTGCTTCGCGCAGGCGTCCTGGAGACAACGTTCAAGGAAGAGACGGAAACCGACCTGTTTGGCGAGCAGGCCGTCTTGTGCGGCGGCGTGACCGCACTGGTACTCGCGGGCTTCGACACGCTGACGAACGCTGGCTACCAGCCCGAGAGTGCCTACTTCGAATGTCTGCATGAGCTGAAGCTCATCGTCGACCTCATGTATGAGGGTGGCCTCGACTGGATGCGGCACTCGATCAGCGACACGGCCGAGTTCGGCGATTACACCCGCGGGCCGCGTGTTGTCGGCGAGGCTGCGCGTGTCGAGATGAAGAAAATCCTCCGTGAGATTCAGTCTGGCGCGTTCGCACGCGAGTGGATTCTTGAGAACCAGGCGGGTCGCCCAATGTTCGACAAGCTTCGCGAGGAGGGGCGTGCGCACGCGATTGAGGACGTTGGCCGGCGCCTGCGCGGGATGATGAGTTGGATCCGCGAAGCAAAGAAGGACTCGAGCGAGGTCGGAGCGAGACAAAAGGACCTACCTGCCAAATGAAGACGACTCACATCTGGCTCAACGGCAAGCTCGGCAGCGTCGCCGAAGCGAAAATCGATTTCCTCACCCCCGCCCTGCACTACGGGGTCGCAGTCTTCGAGGGAATTCGCTGCTACAAGACGACGCGCGGCCCAGCGGTCTTTCGCTTGACGGAGCACTTGGAACGGCTGCTCGAGTCCGCTCGCATCCTTGGTTGGCGCGAACTCCCGTACGATGTCTTGACGTTGTCCCGGGCATCCACGGAGACCATCCGCGCCAACGGGTTCGACGAGTGCTACCTCCGCCCGGTCATCTACCAGGCCGAGGGCGGCTGGAACCTCAGCATCGACGGGGGCAAACCGCACGTCGGAATCGCAGTCTGGGAATGGGGCGCGTACCTCGGTCAGGATGCACTCGAACGGGGCGTCCGCGCGAACGTGTCTTCGTTTACCCGGCACCACCCGAACGTGATGATGACGAAGGCAAAAATTGCCGGGAACTACCCGAACTCCGTCCTGGCCAAGACGGAGTCGCTTCGGCTGGGCTTCGACGAGGCCATCATGCTCGACCCGCAGGGGTATGTGGCGGAATGCACGGGCGAGAACATCTTCGTCGTGAAGGGCGGCCGCATTAGCACACCGGACGCGGGTGCTATCCTCGAAGGCATCACTCGAGACACGCTCTTCACGCTCGCTGCCGACGAGGGATTCGAGGTGGTCGAGCGACCCATTTCGCGCGACCAACTGTATTCGGCGAACGAAGTCTTCGTCTGCGGGACTGCGGCAGAGGTGATTGGCCTGCGTGAAATCGACTTCCGGGTCATCGGCACAGGGACGACGGGCCCGGTGACCCGCAAACTGCAAGCGGCCTATCACGCGCTCGTGCGAGGTGACCACCCGCGCGCTCAGGCCTGGCTGACTCCCGTCCGGTGAAGCGCCGCATTGCGACCAGCGCGCCGTTCCGGCGGAGGCCCTGCGCAATGGTGGTCGCCGGCCGGACTTCCCCGGGACCCCGCGGCGGCGCAGGCCGCACGGTTTAGGCCGGCTTCTTTGCGGGAACTGCCGTCCCGGCAGGCCCAGGGTCAGCCGAGTAGGCTTGAACGCCCATCTCCGAGAGGTCGAGGCCGGCGACCTCCTCCTCGGCCGAGACCCGGTTCCCGACAGCCTTTCCAACCAGCCAGAAGGCCAGGGAAGCCGCCCCAGCGACGAAGGCAATGTTGGCAAGAATTCCGACCACCGAGGCGACGAGCTGGCCACCGTCTCCGTAGAAAAGGCCCGTCACACCGCCGGCGATCCCGTTGAGGCCCTCTCCGTAGGTGCCATTCGCGAAGAGCCCGAGCGCAAGGACGCCCCATGCGCCGCTCACGCCGTGCACCGCAGAGGCGCCGACCGGGTCGTCGATGCGCAGCCGCACTTCGATGAAGGCGGTGGCGACAATTGCTAAGATGCTGCCCGTCGCTCCTACCAACACGGCGGCCCAGGCGGAGACGAAGGCACACGAGGCGGTGATGGCGACCAAGCCAGCCAGCATTCCGTTGGCGAGCCACGAAGGGTCCGCCCTGCCCCACCGGGTCTTCACGTAGACGTAGGCGGCGAACGCTCCAGCGGCGCCCGCCAGCATCGTGTTGGCGGCCACCACCGCGAGACGGATGTCCATGGCTGAGCGCGTGGAGCCGGCGTTGAAGCCGAACCAGCCGAAGCCGAGGATGAAGGTACCCAGCACGACCTGCGGGATGCTCTGTGGCGCGATGACGCGAATCCGTCCGTCCGGCAAGTACTTCCCGAGCCTCGGTCCAAGCTGCCTGGCAACGACCAAGGCCGTGACGCCGCCCGTCAGGTGGACTGCCGAGCTACCGGCAAAGTCCACGTGGCCGTGGCCGAGGCCAAAGTTCGAGCCGAGCTGGGAGAGCCAACCACCGCCCCAGACCCAGTTGGCGTAGACCGGAAACACCAGCGTGGACATGACGAGACTGAAAAGCACCAGGCTCGTGAGTTTCCAGCGCTCCGCCGCCGCCCCCGTGGGAATGGTGACCGCAACACTCATGAACACCGTCGCGAAGAGGAACGTTGCGGCGACGCCTGGGGTGTAGGCCGACAGCGGCTGGAGCCCGAAGCCGCTCATGCCAAAGAGCCCGAAACTCTTGCCAAACAGGCTGATGGTGAACTCCTCGTTCAGAAGGGTCTGGGCGCCGAATGCGCCGCCCCCCCCGCCCATTTCGAGCCCGAAGCCCAACGCGGCGAAACCGGTGACGCCGACTGCATAGGCGAGCAGGTTCATCCCCATCGTGTGGGCGGCGTTCTTGGCGCGCGTGAGCCCGGTCTCCACCAGGGCGAACCCCGCCAGCATGAACATCACCAGAAAGCCAGCCACCATCGTCCAGACGATGTCGAGGGCGGCTTGGGTTTCCGCGAGGCGCTTAGCAAGCTCGGCCACGGTCGGCTCGGTCATGTCTCCTCCTCCACGGATTCGTTTGGCTGCGCCTCACACCGCCAGCATCTGCTTCACGCCATCGCGGTCCATGGAGGCACCCGTCCCGCGTTTCACAATTTCGCCCCGCTGCATCACCAGGTACTGGTCGGCGAGCGACCTGGAGAAGTCGTAGTACTGCTCGACCAGCAGGATGGCCATGGTTCCCTCGGCGGCCAGCGTCCGAATCGCCCGCTCAATGTCCTTGATGATGGAGGGTTGAATCCCCTCAGTCGGCTCATCCAGGACGAGGAGTCGGGGGCCCATGGCGAGGGCACGACCAATGGCCAGCTGCTGCTGCTGGCCTCCCGAGAGGTCCCCGCCCCGCCGCCCATGCATCTCGGCGAGCATCGGGAATAGCTCGAAGACGCGGGGGGGGATGGGTGTCCCGTACGGGCGGGACGCTAGCCCCATCAGCAAGTTTTCCTCCAAGGTGAGCCGGGGGAAAATCTCGCGACCCTGCGGCACGTAGCCAATACCGGCGGCTGCGCGGCGGTAGGGCGGGGCGCCCGTGAGGTCCAGACCTTCAAAAGAGACCTGCCCCGAGGCGACCGGGACCAGGCCCATCAGAGCGCGCAGCAGTGTCGTCTTCCCCGCTCCGTTTCGTCCGAGGAGCGCCGTCACCTGCCCGGGCGGCGCCTCGAAGGAGATGCCTCGCAGGATATGACTGCCACCGTAGTATTGGTTCAGCCCTTCGACCTTCAGCATCGCTATCTTCCCAGGTAGACCTCGATGACGCGCGGATCGGACTGAAGTTCCTCGAGATCGCCCTCGGCGAGGACCGAGCCCTCATGGAGGACGGTGACCCGGCCACCGAGCCTGGCGATGAAGGCCATGTCGTGCTCGACCACCACCAGCGAGTGCGTCTCCGCCAACGACCGGATAAGCTCGCCGGTGCGCTCGGTCTCCTCATCAGTCATTCCCGCCACCGGCTCGTCGAGGAGGAGAAGCCGCGGCTCCTGAACGAGCAGCATGCCAATCTCCAGCCATTGCTTCTGACCGTGGGAGAGTAGCCCCGCCGGCCGGTGGGC
The DNA here is from genome assembly GCA_017881265.1 of Myxococcaceae bacterium. Lineage (GTDB taxonomy): Bacteria > Myxococcota > Myxococcia > Myxococcales > Myxococcaceae > JADGRA01. The sequence continues at coordinate 47,257 of JADGRA010000014.1, forward strand.
ATCATTCTTCAGGTGGATGCGCTCGAGCATCTCGCCAACACGTCCCTGCGCTTCAGAGTCGAGGCTGCCCCGGAGGCTTCGACGAACTCGTCGATCTCCTTTCATCGCCAGCTCCAGGTTTTCCCGCACCGTGTGTCTCTCGAAGACGGTGGGCTTCTGGAACTTTCGACCAATGCCTGCCCGGGAGATTTCGGTCTCCGACATCTTCGTCAGGTCGAGGCGCTGGCCGAAGAAAGCGACGCCGCGATCGGGACGCGTCCTGCCCGTCACCACATCCATCATGGTGGTCTTGCCGGCACCGTTTGGCCCGATGATGCAGCGAAGCTCTCCCACCTTGATGTGCAGCGTCAATTGGTTGAGTGCGCGGAAACCGTCGAAGAAGACGGTGATGCCCTCAAGGTAGAGGATGACGTCATGGGTAGTGTCGAGTTCCCCAGGGGATAGCGCGTGCGCCCACGACGGGTGGCCCCCGTGCGGCGCCGTCAGGAGCGGCATCATGTGGGTTTCCTCGCGCGCCGGAGACGGCCCACCAGCCCGACCACTCCCTCGGGAAGCAAGAGCGTCACCAGAATGAAGAGCAGGCCGAGGAAAAATGGCCAGAGCTCCGGGAAGGCCACGGTGAACCAACTCTTAGCCAAATTCACGAGCGCGGCGCCCAGCACGGGACCGACCAGCGTTCCCCGCCCTCCGACCGCGACCCAAATGGCAATCTCGATGGAATTGGCAGGCGACATCTCCGAGGGGTTGATGATGCCGACCTGCGGCACGTAGAGCGCGCCAGCAAGGGCACAGAGGGCCGCCGAGAGCGTCCAGATGAAGAGCTTGTACCAGAGCGGGTCGTAGCCGAGGAACCTCGCCCTCGGCTCCGCATCGCGAATGGCGGTGAGCACGCGCCCGAAGCGCGAGGACACAAGGTAGCGGCCGAGGACCAGCGTCCCTGTCAGCAGCGCGGCACTGAGCATGAAAAGCACGGCGCGTGTCGCCGGGGCAGTGATGGGAACACCCAGGATGCGCTTGAAATCGGTGAAGCCGTTGTTGCCACCGAAACCTGTCTCGTTCCGGAAGAACAGCAGCATGGCGGCGTAGGTCAGCGCCTGGGTGATGATGGAGAAGTAGACACCTCGCACCCGCGAGCGGAAAGCAAAGAGCCCAAACACGAAAGCCAGCAGAGCGGGCACCGCGACCACCAGGAACAGCGCCCAGAGGAAGTGATTGGTCCCTTCCCAGAACCACGGAAGGTTCTTCCAGTCGAGGAAGACCATGAAGTCCGGGAGGTCGGACTGGTACACGCCGTCATGCCCAATCGAGCGCATGAGGTACATCCCCAGCGCATAGCCCCCGAGGGCAAAGAAGAGGCCGTGACCGAGCGAGAGGATGCCGGCGTAGCCCCAGACCAAATCCAAAGCAACGGCGACCACCGCGTAGCACATGATTTTGCCACCCACGGTGATGGCGAAGTCCGAGATGTGAAGCCGGCTGCCGGCTGGGGTGAAGAGGTGGAGGGCTGGCAGCACCACCAGGGTTGCGACGGCGAAGGCGACAAGCCAGAGCCAGGCGGCGCGAGGCGCGGCCGCGAAGTACCGCGCGACAAAGGACCCTCGGCGCGAGGAAGCCGTCATCCCTACCCTTCTACCGTCCGGCCCTTCGGGGCGAAGAGACCCTGCGGGCGCTTCTGGATGACAACCACGACGAAGCACAGGACCACAATCTTGGCGATCACCGCTCCCCAGGAGGCCTCCAGGAACTTCGACGCGACCCCGAGCCCGAGGGCGGCCCACACCGCACCGATGAGTTGCCCCACGCCGCCGAGCACCACCACCAGAAACGAATCCACGATGTATCCCTGACCCATCTCGGGTCCCACGTTGGCAATCTGTGACAGGGCGACCCCCCCCAGCCCGGCGATTCCAGCGCCCAAACCAAAGGCGAGGGCGTCCACGCGGCCAGTGGGAACCCCCACGCACCCGGCCATGGCCCGGTTCTGGGTGACCGCGCGGACGAACATGCCGAGGCGGGTCCGGTTGAGAATCAGCCAGACGACGGCGAGGACACCCAACGTGAAGACAATAATGGCGATTCGGTTCCAGGGCAGAACGATGTCGGCTGCGAGATGGATGCCGGCCGACATCCACGACGGATTGGGGACCTGCACGTTCTGTGGACCAAAGATGGTTCTCGTGCACTGGATGAGGAAGAGCGACAGACCCCAGGTTGCAAGGAGCGTTTCCAAGGGCCGGCCGTACAGGAAGCGAATGACGGTCCGCTCCATTGCGATGCCGACTGCGAAGGCAACGGCAAACGCCACGGGAATCGCAACGATGACGTACCACTCCATGGCGTTCGGGAAATGACGCTCAAACAGCCGCTCGACCGCAAAGGTGGAGTAGGCACCGACCATCAGCAACTCGCCATGCGCCATATTGATGACACCCATGACCCCGTAGGTGATGGCCAGCCCGAGCGCGCCCAGGAGAAGGATGCTGCCAAGAGAGAGGCCCGAGAAGACGCGGCCCACCGCGTCGGCCGTCACCAGCCGCGACGCGACAAGGCGCAGCGAGACGCGCGCCTGCTCTCGCACACGGGCATCCGGCTCGGCCGCTGCGTCCAGCTTCCCCTCGAGCAGGCTGACCACCGCGCGGTTGCTACTCGTGCCCAGCAGTTGGACGGCGGCCAGGCGCGCCTTCGTGTCAGGGTTCTTGAGATTCGCGCGGGCGTGAATCAGCGACAGGAGCGCCCGGACTTCGACATCGGTTTCGCGTGCGAGGGCCGTTTCCAGCAGAGGGGCCAGCTCCGGATCATCCGCGTCGTGAAGCTGCTGTGCCGCGGCGAGCCTGACCTTCGGGTCCGGGTCGAGCAGACGAAGACACGCCATCGCCCCGGCGAGTTCTCGGCGCATGCGGTTGTTGACGGTAATCGTCTCTCGGTCCGGGGGAGGAGGGATGACCTCGACACCCGTGGCGGCGTCGTAAATTCGTTCGCCGCTGACCCGCAGTACGCGTCCGCCCGAGACCTGGAGGGCCTCGTCGGAGAGCGCCTGAAGCAGGGTCAGCGCCGCCGGGTCCCCCTCGCGAACCAGGGCACGGATTCCGGCAATCTTCTCTTCAGAGTCCTCTGCGCCAAGCTTGGCGACAGCCGAAGGGTCGAGCGCCAAGGCGTCCGTTGCCCCGAAGAGAGCCAGGACGAGGAGGAAGGGGCGCATGGAAGGGGCGGCAGCCGGGCTAGCCGGCCACCGCCCAGAATCGGGCCTTAGAGGCCCTGCTTGCTTTCGTTGCCGGGGATGAAGGGGCTCCAGGGCTGGGCGCGGATGGGGGCGCTGGTCTTCCAGACCACCGTGAACTGCCCGTCTGCCCGAATCTCTCCAATGAAGACCGGCTTGTGGAGGTGGTGATTTGTCAAATCCATCGTGAGGATGAAGCCCGACGGCGCATTGAAGGTTTGGCCCGCCATGGCGGCAATGACCTTGTCCGGGTCGGTCGTCCCGGCCTTCTCCACCGCTTGCTTCCACATGTGGATGCCAACGTAGGTCGCCTCCATTGGGTCATTGGTGACAACCTTGTCGGCGTCGGGCAGCCCCTTCTTCTTCGCGAAGGCGCGGTACTTGGCGATGAAGGCCTCGTTCTGCTTGTTCTTGAGCGACATGAAGTAATTCCAGGCGGCGAGATGGCCGACCAAGGGCTTCGTGTCGATACCGCGCAGCTCTTCCTCGCCCACCGAGAAGGCCACCACCGGGACGTCGGTCGCCTTCAGGCCCGCGTTGCCGAGTTCCTTGTAGAAGGGGACATTGGAGTCGCCGTTGATGGTCGAGATGACCGCCGTCTTTCCACCGGCTGAGAACTTCTTAATGTTGGCGACGATGGTCTGGTAGTCGCTGTGGCCGAACGGCGTGTAGACCTCCTCAATGTCGACGTCCTTGACGCCTTTTGACTTCAGAAAGGCGCGCAAAATCTTGTTTGTCGTCCGCGGGTACACGTAGTCGGTGCCGAGGAGAAAGAACCGCTTGGCGCCACCACCCTCCTTCGACATCAAGTACTCGACCGCCGGGATGGCCTGCTGGTTCGGAGCGGCGCCGGTGTAGAAGACATTCTTCTCCAGTTCCTCGCCCTCGTACTGCACCGGGTAGAAGAGCAGCCCGTTGAGCTCCTTGAAGACGGGCAGCACCGACTTGCGAGACACCGAGGTCCAACAGCCGAAGACCACCGCGACTTTGTCCTGCGTGATGAGTTGGCGGGCCTTTTCCGCGAAGAGTGGCCAGTTGGAAGCGGGGTCCACCACCACGGGCTCGAGCTTCCGGCCCAGGACTCCGCCCGAGGCGTTGATTTCCTCGATGGTCATCAGCGCCACGTCCATGAGCGCGGTCTCGGAGATGGCCATGGTGCCCGACAGGGAGTGGAGGATGCCGACCTTGATGGTCTTGTCCGCACCCATTGCGCTCATCGGCAGCCCCAGGACGGCCAGCGCGACGGCAGACCCCACGAGCGTCGTAAAGAGTCGTCTCTGCAACATGTTCCCCCTCCGAGTGAATTACGGACTTTGACGCGGAAAGTCAGAAGCGTGCCACGCGGGGGCCTCGCCAACTAGGCCCGCCATAGGGGTTCAGTTGCCCCTCAATAAATCTGGGGGTTTGAATCTAGAAGACAGGCTGCAGAGGGCCCCCTCCACAGAAGGCGCCGAGCCGGGAAGTCCAGCCGGACTGTTCGGCGAATTTCTGTCCAGAGCAGCCCTGCGCCCTCTTTTATGTCGCCCCTTGGGCGGGGTCTCTCGAGCCGCGCATGGCGCGGGTGCGCACCCGCGCTCGCCTTCCGCACGCCGAGCGCCTGCGCACGGTGCACTCATGGAAGGAGCCTGCAGGCGCCTGCGCAGCCAGTTGTGCCCCGCACCCGGGGGCGGAGCCGCGAGACGAACGCCCCGGCGTGCCGCTATCATCCCCGCCATCGCAACGAGGCCGATCGCTTCCGTGCCGTCCCGCCTTGCGCGGATGGCTCCACCGAGGGCGCATCCCTCCCCTTCGGACAACGCAGCGCGGCTCGCGCCAGGTCAAGGACGAGTCGTCTTCGCTCGGGTCGACGGCGCCACAGCCCTCGTCTCCTCCGCGGCAGCAAGCCCGCTTCAAATCCTCTCCCCCCGGCGCCGGGGGACATCGGCCTGGGCCGTGCTGTCCAGTCACGGCGGCGGGCTTGTCTCCGGAGACCAGATTGCCCTTTCTGTCGAGGTCGGAAACGGAGCTGCTGGGCTCGTCACCACGCAGGCCGAGGGGAAGGTCTACCGGTCGGCCGTGCGGAGCCAGTCCCGTGTGGAGGCGCGTGTCCGGGCCGATGGCCTTCTTGCCTTCCTCCCCGACGCGGTCTCGTGCTTCTCGGGCGCGCGGTACGCGCAAGCCCAGCGGTTCACGCTCGAGCCGAACGCCAGCCTTCTCTTCGTTGACGCCATCACGGCCGGCCGTACCGCGCGCGGCGAGTGTTGGGCCCTGGAAGAATACGTCAGCAGCAACGAGGTCACGACGGGCGGTGCACTGCTCCTGAGGGATGCCCTGGAACTCGGCCCGGGCGGTGTGCCACTGGCTGAGCGAATGGGCCCATTCCAAGTCTTCGCCTTGGCGGTCGTCATTGGGCCGGCGTTCACCGTTGCTGCGCACAGTTTGCTGCAGCAGGTGTCGAGCGCGGCCGCGGAACGTCGGTCCGCGCTCAGGGTGACCGCGAGTCCGCTCGCGGACGGGGTTCTCTTACGCTACGGCGCTGAGCGAGTCGAGGACCTCGGGACGGCGCTTCGAAACCACTTCTCGTTTCTCTCAACCCACCTCGGCGAAGATCCGTTTTCCCGAAGGTGGTGACCGGAGGTCCCATGCACCTGACACCCCGCGAACTCGACAAGCTCACGCTCCACCAAGCGGGGTTCCTCGCCCAGAAGCGTCTCGCCAGAGGCCTTCGCCTCAACCATCCGGAAGCGGCAGCCCTTATCGCAACGCAAATTCTCGAGCTCATTCGCGACGGTCGCCGCGTGGCGGAGTTGATGGACCTTGGCCGGCAAATGCTGGGCCGCCGACAGGTGCTGGCGGGGGTGCCAGACCTGCTGGGCGAGGTTCAGGTGGAGGGCACGTTCCCCGACGGGACCAAGCTCGTCACGGTGCACCACCCCATCGCCTCCGAGGACGGCGACCTCGGGCTCGCGCTGTACGGAACTTTTCTCCCGGTGCCGGACCTGTCTCGCTTCGAGAAGGCCGAGGAGGACTCGGGGGCTCGCGAGCCCGGCGCCGTCTATGCGGCGGCGGGAACCCTCGAGCTCAACGCCGGGCGTCCCGTCACCACGGTTCGGGTGACCAGCCTCGCCGACCGACCCATCCAGGTCGGTAGCCACTATCACTTCATCGAGGCCAATCCGTATTTGCAGTTCGACCGGCGAAAGGCCTACGGCAAGCGCCTCGACATCCCCGCTGGAATGGCTGTGCGTTTCGAGCCGGGCGAGAGCAAGACCGTCCAGCTGGTCCCCATTGCCGGCAACCAGACCATCCGGGGTGGCAACGCCCTTGCGAGCGGACCCGTCTCAGAGGCGGGTCTCGCCGCCGCGCTGGAGCGCGTCCGGACCCTCGGCTTCGCGCACCGGGAGGAGGACTGAGTCATGCCGCGAACGATGGAGCGCCGGCACTATGCCGAGATTTACGGTCCCACCACGGGGGACCGGGTCCGACTTGGCGACACCGACCTCATCCTCGAGGTGGAACGGGATTTCGGCACCCCGGGCGACGAATGCATGTTCGGTGGGGGCAAGGTGCTCCGGGAGGGAATGGGGCAAGCGGCCGGCGTGGATGATCGCGGCGCCCTCGACTGCGTCATCACCAACGCCTTGGTCCTCGACTACTCAGGCATCTACAAGGCCGACATCGGCGTGAAGGGCGGTCGCATCGCCGGCATCGGCAAAGCGGGAAACCCGGACGTCATGGCGGGCGTGAGCCCGAGCATGGTCGTGGGCGTCACGACGGAGTGCATCGCCGGCGAGGGGCTCATCCTCACGGCCGGGGGCATCGACAGCCACATCCATTTCATCAGTCCGCAGCAGGCTGAGGAGGCCATCGCGAGCGGCGTGACGACCTTCATTGGTGGTGGCACCGGTCCAGCAACGGGCACGTGTGCCACGACCTGTACACCGGGGGCCTTCTTCATCGAGCGGATGCTGCAGGCGACCGACGGCTTGCCGCTGAACATCGGGCTCCTCGGCAAGGGGAATACGTCGCTTCCCGAAGGGCTGTCTGAGCAAATCCTCGCTGGCGCCGTAGGTCTCAAGCTTCACGAGGACTGGGGGACCACGCCCGCAGCCATCGACGCGTGCCTTCGTGTCGCAGACGCGGAGGACGTTCAGGTGGCCATCCACACGGATACGCTGAACGAGTCGAGCTGCGCCGAGCACACCATCGCCGCGTTCCGCGGCCGCACCATCCACACCTTCCACAGCGAGGGCGCTGGCGGTGGTCACGCGCCGGACATCCTCCGGGTCTGTGGCGAACCGAACGTCCTGCCGTCTTCAACCAACCCGACCCGCCCGTTCACGGTGAACACGCTGGACGAGCACCTCGACATGCTGATGGTGTGCCACCACCTCGACCCCGCCATCCCGGAGGACGTGGCGTTTGCGGAGAGTCGCATCCGAGGCGAGACCATCGCTGCGGAGGACATCCTTCACGACCTGGGAGCGATCTCCATGATGTCGAGTGACTCCCAGGCCATGGGTCGCGTCGGAGAGGTGGTGACCCGCACCTGGCAGACAGCCGACAAGATGCGGCGACAACGGGGCCGCCTCCCCGAAGACACCGGCGACAACGACAATTTCCGCATCCGCCGCTTCGTGGCCAAGTACACGATTAATCCCGCCATCGCCCACGGAATCTCCCACCAGGTCGGTTCGGTGGAGGTGGGGAAACTCGCGGATCTCGTCCTTTGGAAGCCAGCCTTCTTCGGGGCCAAACCGGAGATGGTGATGAAGGGCGGCGTCATCGCCTGGGCGCAAATGGGCGACCCCAATGCCTCCATTCCGACCCCTCAACCCGTTCGCATGCGGCCGATGTTCGGCAGCTTCGGAAGGGCGGTCGGTGCCACTTCCCTCGCTTTCGTTTCGCGGGCCTGCGCCGAGGGCGGCGTCGCAGCGCGCTATGGACTCACGAAGCAGATCGAGCCGGTGAGAAAATGCCGGGGGCTGGGCAAACGCGACATGCGCCTCAACGACACGCTGCCGAAAATCGAGGTTGACCCGGAGACCTACGAAGTTCGGTCAGATGGCGTTCTGTTGACTTGCGCACCCGCAGTTTGGCTTCCGCTCGCGCAGCGATATTTCCTCTTCTGAGCCTTCCAATGGATGACTGGACCCTTTGGCAGCTGGCCGACTCGGCATTCCCGTCCGGTGGCTTCGCCCACTCGGCCGGCCTGGAGGCGGCCCTACAACTGGGCCAGGTGGTGGGCCCCAACGGTCTCGAGAGTTTCGTCAGGCGCAGCCTCTGGCAGGCCGGCGCCTTCGCGTTGCCCATCCTCACCGAAGCTCACTCCCAGCCCGAGGCCATCGACCGAATCGACCGTCTGTGCGATGCGATGACAACGAACCACGTCGCCAACCACGCTAGCCGGGCCCAAGGCCAGGCCCTCCTGCGCGCTGCTGCCGCCGCCTTTCCCGCGGCACTCGGCGAACTTGCCTCCCACGTCCGGCTGGAGCGTCTGCCAGGCCATTTGGCTCCCATCGCCGGCGCGGTGTTCCGGAAGCTCGGCATCTCGCAAGTTCAGGCACAACGGCTCTTCCTCTTCCTCATCCTGCGTGGCCTGGTGTCGTCCGGGGTCCGGCTCGGGCTGGTCGGCCCCCTCGGGGGACAGGCCATCGAAGCGCGTGCCCCCGCGACAGCAGAGCGGGTGCTCGCCGAATGCGGGAACCGAGGGCTCGACGACGCGGCTCAGGTCGACCCATTGCTAGACCTGTTGCAAGGTCACCAGGAGCGTCTTTACTCACGCCTCTTCCAGAGTTGACGATGAACTTCCCAGCCATGCACTTCCATTCGGGCGGCCACCTCGGCGGTGCAGGCCAGTTCCACGAGCGCGAGCAGCCAAGCGCCCTTCGCGACATCAGCAGACGCGCCTTCACGGTTGGCATCGGAGGCCCCGTCGGCAGCGGCAAGACGGCGCTTGCGCTGGCCTTGTGCCGTCTGCTCCGCGATTCGCTGTCCCTTGGCGTCGTCACCAACGACATCTTCACCCGCGAGGATGCCGAGTTCCTTCTCCGCAACCAGGCGCTGCCACCGGAACGCATCCGGGCCGTCGAGACTGGTGGATGCCCGCACGCCGCCATCCGCGAGGACGTCTCGGCGAACCTGCTCGCACTCGAAACTCTCACCGAGCAGCACCACCCGGACCTTCTCTTCATCGAGTCGGGAGGAGACAACTTGGCGGCGCATTTCAGTCGGGAGCTCGCGGACTACACGCTGTACGTCATCGATGTCGCCGGAGGGGACAAAATCCCCCGCAAGGGCGGTCCGGGCATTACCCAGTCGGACCTCCTGGTCATCAACAAGACCGACCTGGCCGCCGCAGTTGGTGCTGATTTGAGCGTCATGGAACGAGACGCAAAGCGGATGCGGGGGGACGGCCCGTTCGTCTTCGCGCAGGTCGCGCGGGGAGTGGGCGTGGACGCCATTGGCGAACACGTGCTGCACGCCTGGCGCCATGCGGTGGGAGAGGCACACTAGCCAGCACGCCCGAAAGAGTCTCAGCGCCCACCAAGCGACTTACAAAGAAACACTCGCCTCAGCAGAGATTCCGCACTGGCGCGACTGGACCGGACGTTTCAACATGCCAGCAGCGAGGCTGCGCTGATTCCTGTCGTTGGGGCCTTCGTTGTCCCTATGGATGGCGCCGGAATCCCCTAGAGTGACGTTCCGCGTGTCCCCTGCCCCGGATACCCGAACGCTGCAGTCCCGTCTCGCGCTACCCATTGCGGTGCTGCTGACGACGCACTTTGTGGGGCTCGTCGGGTACCGCTGGCTGTGGCGCGACGTTGGTGGAACGTGGATGGACGCCCTGTTCATGACATTCACCACGGTGTCGACCATCGGCTTCGGCGAGGTCAAGGCTCTTGACACCGCGGATCGGCTCTTCACGATGGGCATCGCGGTCGCCGGCATCGGGGCACTCTTCTACACATTCTCCGTCGGCCTCGACCACCTCACCAGCGATGCCGTTCGTTCAGCCCGCAGGAGGCGCAGGATGCAGACGCGCATTGACAAGTTGAACGGCCACTGCGTGCTGGCCGGCTTTGGCCGGGTCGGACGGGAAGCTGCGCATGAGCTTCGGCAAGCCGGGACGCCGGTGGTCGTCCTCGACCTTTCAGCCGAGACGGTGGCCACAGCGGTGAATGCCGACTTTCTCGGCCTTGCCGGAGACGCGACCGACGACCAACTTCTGCAGGCAGCCGGTGTCGTGCGGGCTCGCGGGCTGATCGTGACCACAGCAAATGACGCGACAAACCTCTATGTCATCCTCTCGGCGCGGCTGCTGAATCCGGGACTGTTCATCGTCTCCCACGCGGTCGACGACGCGACGGTGCCCAAGTTGCTCCCGCGCTGGAGCCAATCGCGCCATCAGCCCCTACGCCATCGGCAGGCGACGACTCGCCCATCTCATTCACAGCCCGCGTGTGGTCGACTTCTTCGAGACAGCACTTCACCGTGGCCAGCAGGCGCTCCGTGTTGCAGACCTCGAATTCCCATCAAGCGCCGCCGGGCGGACGGTGCAGTGGTTGCTCGCATCGGGTGGCACGGGGGCGACCGTGCTGGCGGTGCTCCGGGCGGACCGCGTTCTGCCATCACCTGCAGCAGACTTCTCGCTGCTGGCCGAGGACCACGTTCTCGTCCTGGGAACCGAACTGCAGGTGGAAGCCATCGAGCGCACAGTGAATCAAGCCCCGACGAAGGCGTGAGGCTGGTGCTCCGGAACGCTGCCTCGGATGGCCCTCGCCAGTCGAGGCTTTGCCGGCGGGGGAATTGTCGGCCTCGCCTCAGTCCGCCAGGGCGAGGCTCTTCTCGCGTAGCGCGACGCGCTCTCGGACGAAGTTGATGTGCTGCTTCAAGTGGTAGAGGCTTTGGGTGACCTTGGCCGGGACCCGCAGCCGATTGGCGTTGGCTTCCAGTTCGTCAATGCGCGCCGCCAAGGCCGCGCCGCTCGCGCCCGGGGCGAGGCGGTCGCATTCCGTTTCCAGCAGCTTGAGCTGCCCGTACAGACCGAGGACCCTTCGCTCCATGGCCCGGAAGTAGAGGTCGGGCACGACTCGGAGGGCCGGAAACAGCAGCCCGAGGACCGGGATGAGCAGGACGAGGAGGCGCTCGACTAGCACCGCGAGCCAGAACGGGAGGTACCGGTGGAGAAACGGCGCTCCTGATTTGTAGAAATGTCGCGCATCGGGACTGAGTGGAACCCCCATCGGCTCGCCCGCGGGGAACTGGCCGGCCTGATGAAAGAGGGCCGGGCCGCTGTGGATTTCGGAAGCGGCCTCGAGCAACAAGTACTGAACGGCCGGATGCAGGTCCTTCCGAATCAATAGACTGGTCTTCGGTGCGATGAGCGTAACGTCGGTCGCTGGTAAATTCCTTGCCAGGTCGCCAACGCCCATCGGAACGACGAGCTTCGTCAGGTTGGGGTTGAGCGCGACATAGGCGTCGGCGCGAGGAAAGCTCGTCAGCCAGACTCTCGGGTCTCGAAGCAAGCGCCTTACCACGGGCGCGTCCCAAGAGGCGTTGATGGCCAAGCCGTCGATACGTCCGCTGAGCAGCGCCTGTTCAGCCTCCTCGGGTAGGTAGGCCTCCAATTGCAGGCTGCGCGGGTCGAGCCCGAGCAGGGCCAGCAACTGCAACACCTGAAAGCGTGTCCCACTGCCCTCGGGTCCAATGGAGAAGCGCTTTCCGGCGATGTTAGCCATCGCCAACGTTTGGCTGCCACCTCGCTGGAAGACCCACAGTGGCGAGTACATCAAGGTGCCGAGCGAGGCGAGGTCGGTGCTCTCGGCCTCGCTGACGACGCCAGATTCAACGAAGGCAACGCTCACGTCCGAGTGGGGGTCGCGGAGCTTGGCCAGGTTCTCGACGTCGCCCCCCGTCGCCAGAAGGCGGACCTTGATGCCATCCTTCGCGAGGAGTTGCTGGTAATGCTTTCCGAGCTCTGCGTATGCAGCGCCGTCCGGGCCTGTGGCCAGGGTGATGGTCCAGGGAGGCGCCGCCAGACGCGGGGCCAGAATCCAGATGGCGACCACGGTGACGACCGCCAGAATGCCGATGGCGACGTAACGCAGCTGTGTGTGGGGGACGAGGCGTGTCCGAGGCATCACGGGGCGGAACTTACACAAGATGCTGGGTGGTTTGCGGCTCCGAGAAGAGCCCGTCGCTGCTGCGCCCCAATCCACCAGGCTCATCTCCGCGGGGGGAACCGGCTGTGCACTCGGATTTGCCCTGGGGTGTGGAGCGTCTTGAAATCCACGCGCTCGAAGTCCCGCTTGCCGCCAGGAACGGGGGCAACGAAGCGCAAGCGCTGAAAGGTCCGGTCCGTGATGAGCCTCACCGCGACATACTTGGCGCCCTCACGTTGGTGGGTGCCACGGCGGTCGGGCTGCCCCCTTTTTCGATTCCGGCCCGAAGTGCGGGCGATGCAGCTGCCCGAGGCAGTAGACTTCTGAACGTGGCGTCCGCTGCTCCTGTGGCCAATTCAAGCGGCGCCGCCCTGGTGACGGGCGGCTGCTCGGGGATTGGCAAGGCCCTCGCTCACCGGCTCGCCCTTCGGGGCTACCCGCTGCTTCTCGTGAGCGAGCGCTCCGACCGGCTCGAGACCGCTGCCGCGGAGATTCGGACCGCCCATGGCGTGCTTGTCCACGTCCTCTGCCTCGACCTTGCCCGGCCGGACGCTGCGCAGGAACTCCACCGTCGCGTGCAGACCTTGGGACTGGAGGTGGATATTCTCGTCAACAATGCCGGCATCTTTTTTTTCGGCGAGGCTGCCGACGCCCCGACGGACCGGGCGAATGCGCTTTTGCAGCTGCAGGTGGTCACCCCTTCTCTCCTCTGCACGCTCTTCGGTCGAGAGATGCGGGAACGGGGGCGGGGCCACATTCTCATCGTCTCGAGCATCTCGGCCTGGCGCGACTTCCCGGGCATCGCCTACTACGGCAGCAGCAAGCGCTACCTGCGCGGGTTTGCCCGGGCCCTGCGCAGCGAGATGGGCGTTCACGGCGTTGGCGTCACGTGCCTCGCTCCGGGGCCGACGGCCACGGCGCTGTACGGCACCGCGCCGGAGACGTTGCGGCGCGGACGGCAACTCGGACTGTTCCTCGAACCAGAACGGGTCGCCGAGGTCGGCCTGCAAGCGCTGTTTGCTGGCCGTGCGGAATGCGTCCCAGGCATCATCAACCGTCTGCTCGCCCACGCTGCGGCGCTGACGCCGCAGTGGGTGGTGGACACCATTCGCCGCCGCGCGTCGTGGCTGAGGGTTCCGCAGCGATGAGTCTGGCCTTCACGCCCTTCACGCTGGCCGGGCTCCAGCTGCGCAACCGTCTGGTGAAGCCAGCCACTTTCGAGGGGATGTGCCCTGGCGGCATGCCGTCGGAGGCGCTGGTCGAGCACCACCGGCGGGTGGCGGAGGGCGGTGCGGCGATGACCACGGTGGCCTACGCATCCATCTCGCCCGATGGGCGCAGTTACCCGACCCAGCTGCTGCTTCGACCGGACGCGGTCGCCGGGCTTCGCCGTCTCACCACCGCGGTGCACCGAGAGGGTGCGGCCGCCTCCCTTCAAATCGGCCATTGCGGCTACTTCGCCGACCGGCGCCTCGTCGGCGGGAGGCCCCTGGGGGCGTCACGTCGCTTCAACGCCTATGGACTCTCCTTCGCCCGCGCGATGACCGAGGCACAGCTCGAGCGCGTCATTGGCGACTTTGCGCAGGGGGCGCACATCGCCGCCGAGGCCGGCTTCGACGCCGTCGAGCTGCACTTTGGCCACGGGTACCTAGTCTCGCAGTTCCTCTCGCCCTACACGAATCGGCGTCGCGACCGATGGGGAGGCTCCCTCGAAAACAGGAGCCGCCTGGCGGTGGAGGTGTTGCGAGCGGTGCGGCGGGTGGCCCCGCGCCTGGTGGTGCTGGCGAAGGTGAATCTCCGTGACGGCTTCCCCGGTGGCTTGGAACTGGCCGAGTCGATGCAGGTGGCGCAGCACCTGGAAGCCGAGGGCATCGCAGGCCTGGTGCTCTCCGCCGGTTTCGTCTCCCGGACGCCGCTCTACATGCTGCGTGGTGAAGTTCCCCTTGGGCCGATGATGGCGGCGCAGGACCGCTGGTGGGCGAAGGCGGGCTTGTTTCTCTTCGGCAGGCTCTTCGTGAAGGCCTACCCCTTCGAGGAGGGCTTCTTGCTACCGGAGGCCCGGTACATGCGTGCCTCGGTGAAGCTGCCCCTCGTCCTGCTGGGTGGCATCAAGTCGCAAGTCACCATCGACCAGGCCCTGGGGGAGGGCTTCGAACTGCTGGGGATGGGACGGGCCCTTCTCCACGACCCGGACTTGCCACGGAAGCTGGAAGCGGGCGCGGCCTCCCGCTCCGGCTGCACTCCCTGCAATGAATGCATCGCGGAAATGGACCGCGGGGGGGTGCGCTGCACCCGGCGGTGACGCTTTCTCGAGCAAAGCCGCAGAATTTGCGCGGCCTTCCGATGGCATCCGTGAGAATGCTATTGAGAATCAACGGTGGCTCGCCCTTTGCTGGTGGCTGACTGAAGGCCTGCCCCTTTCGTCAACCCACGACTGGCCGGGCCGCAGACAGCGCGCACCCCATGACCACCCTCCGAGACATGGCCCCGGGCAGCGATGCACGTGTGCAGAGCTTCTCGGCGGAACTGCCACCCGAGGTAAGCCGGCGGCTTCGGGAACTCGGCTTCGGCCAGGGGGACCTCGTGCGGTGTCTTCGGGTCGCGCCGCTTGGCGGACCGCGCGTCTACGCCGTTTCCGGCGCGGCCTTCGCGCTGGAGGCGGAGCTCGCCGAGCGAGTGGTGGTGCGCCTGGTGGACTCACATGACGACGGCTGAGCGCTCCGACGTCCTCCTCGTCGGCAACCCCAACTCCGGGAAGAGTCTCCTCTTCAGCCGCCTTACTGGGTTGAAGCAGAAGGTGGCCAACTACCCAGGGGTGACGGTGGAGGTCCGCTCGGGCCGGGCCGCCGGGATGACGATGGTCGACTTCCCGGGCATCTACTCCCTCGAGCCGCTGACGGATGACGAGCGCGTGGCCATCGCTCAGCTCGAGGGCGCGCTGGCCAGCGCGGCAACCCATGGCATCGTCTGCGTGCTGGACGCCACCCGGCTCGAGCGAAGTCTCTACCTCCTCCTCGAGCTTCTGGTTCGCGCCCGGGCGAACTCGGTGCCCATCCTCGCAGCGGTGAACATCATCGACGAGGTGGTGTCGCGGGGAGCCCGCGTCGACGTCCAAGGACTTCAACGCGCGCTCGGCTGCGACGTGCTCGCCATCTCGGCCAAGACGGGGGAGGGGCTCGACGCGTTGCGCGCGGTCCTCGCCGGCTGGCACGACACGCGCCAGGCGGAAGCCGCCGGGGGGCCAGAGGCGGGTTCGCTCGAGGAGCGCAAGCGGATGGCCGCCGACCTCGCGCGCCGCTACGGACCCTCGGCCGACGTTCTGCTGCGCAGCCAGGAGCGGCTGGACCGTGTCTTCCTGTCCCCCTGGCTCGGCCTCCCGGTGTTCGTGGCCGTCATGGCGGTCCTCTTCCAGGCGATTTTCACCTGGGCGGCTCCGGTCATGGCGCTGGTACGGCGGGCCATCGAGATAAGCGGGGTCTGGGTGTCAGCCCGGTTCCCGGAGGGAGTGGTCAGCGACTTCGTGCGGGATGGGCTTTTTGCGGGCGTGGGTTCTTTCCTCGTCTTCGTGCCCCAAATCTTCATCCTCTTCGTCGTCATCGGCGTCCTGGAGGATTCGGGCTACCTCGCCCGCGCGGCCATCATTCTTCACCGGCCACTCGGCTGGTTTGGCCTGTCGGGGCGGAGCTTCCTTCCGCTTCTGTCCGGGCACGCCTGTGCCATCCCCGCGATGATGGCTGCACGCACCATCGAATCTCCGCGGCGGCGGTTGCTCACCGTGCTGGTCATCCCCTTCATGTCCTGCTCGGCGCGCCTGCCCATCTACGCCCTCATCATCGGAGGCTTCGTCCCGGCTCGCACCGTGCTGTGGGGGGCGGTGGGGCTACAGGGCCTGGCCTTCACGGGCGTCTATTCCCTGGGCATCGTCGCCGCACTGCTCAGCTCTGCCCTGCTGGCGCGCTGGGTGCGGGGTGGGGCCATCGCGGACGCACCCTTCGTGGTCGAGCTTCCGCCCTACCGGGTTCCCGGCATTCGCCCAATTCTGCTCGCCGCGGCCGGGCGCTCGTACGCCTTCGTCCAGCGAGCCGCACCGGTCATCTTCTGGGTCGTCGTCGCGGTGTGGGTGCTGGGCTACTTCCCGAAAGGCGCCGGGCACCTCGACCAGTCGTGGCTGGCCTTCAGTGGACGGTGGGTCGAGCCCGTCTTTCGGCCGATGGGCGCGGACTGGAAGAGCGCGGTGGCCATCCTCACCTCGTTTGTTGCTCGCGAGGTCTTCGTTGGCACTCTCGGGACGCTGAACGGTCTCGAAGACGCGGGCCAGCACCTGTCGGCCCTCTCCTCGCAGCTTCACGCAAGCGGCATGACTGCCGCCGCCGCCCTCGCCCTGCTCGTCTTCTACGCACTGTCGCTGCAGTGCGCGTCCACGCTGGCAGTCATGCGCAAGGAAACCGGCAGCACCCGCATTCCTGTCCTCGCCTTCTCGGCGATGACGCTGCTCGCGTACACCGCGGCCGTGGCCACCTACCAGGTGGCGCGCGCGCTCACCGCCTGACGCGGCACCAGCCCAGCGGCAGTCTCCTCCTGGGGTAGCGGCACTCAGGCCGTGCGAACTGCCTCGATGCGACAGACGCCGGACCTGAAGGCAGGGAAGCCCGAGATGGGGTCTCGCCGGTTCGGGTCATGCAGGAGGTTGACGTTGGCCGTCTCCCAGCCAGCCGGTGCAACCGCCGCGTCGGGATGGACGTCCGCGGTGACGCGGAGCCGCATCTCGACCCGTCCATGGGGGGAGACAATCGCCACCCACTGGCCGTCGGTCAGGCCGGCGGCCCGGGCCCGCTCCGTGTGCAGCAGCACCTCCGGCTCCCGCATCTTCCCGCGGACGCTCGGCACCTGATGGAACTGGGAGTTGATGAAAGCCCGCGTCCGGGGACCGGTCACCAGCACCAGGGGGAAGTCGGCGTCCGGCTGCTCCGTCGGCGGGCTCCACTTCGGGACGGCCTCGAAGCCGTAGCGGCGAAGGAGGTTGGAGGCGAGTTCCAGCTTGCCGGAGACTGTCCCAAAGGCGGGCGGGGGGGCTTTCTGCTGGGGTGGATTCGGGCGGGGCTGGTGCTCGGGGTCGACCCGGTACGGCCGCCGCGGAGCCTGCATCGCCTCCTGAAACGAATTCCAAGGAAAGTAGCGACCAAGCCCCAAGGCGCGTGAAAGCTCGAAGACAATCTTCCAGTCCGGCCACGCCTGGTGTTGGGGAGCCACCATGCTGCCGTTGGCGACTTCCTCGTCACTGGCGTCCACGGTGGGGGCCTCGGCAAAGGTGCAGGCGGGCAGGACGAAGTCCGAGACTTCGGCGGTGGCAGTGAGAAACGGGTCGACGGTGACGAGGAGGCGGAGGCGGGCCGCTGCCTGTCGCAGTCGCTCGGAGCCCGGAGCCGTCACCAAGGTGTTGGCGGCCACCACCAGGAGCGCTCGCACCGGGTAGGGGTCGTCCTGGAGGACGGCGTCCGCCAGCAAGGCGCCGTGGGCCTCCCGGTTGAAGGTCTCGAAGAGGGGGTACCTCGAATGCCCGAGGGGCCTAGCTCGAACCGGGGGCGGCACCGGTTCGGCGGTCGCCGGGCGCACCAGCGCTGGAAGCGGTTCGTTGTAGAAGTTTGGCCCCACCGGGGTGAGCAGCTCATTCACCTCCGGCTGCCCAGCCCGGCGGCACAGGGCCTCGAGGACGGCCACCGCGCGCACCGTCTGCACGCCGTTCTCATGGTGCTCGATGCCCAGCCCCTCCCACACCGAGGTGGGGACTTCGCGGGCCAACAAACGCGCGACGCGGACGATTTGGTCCCGGGGAACCGTGGTGAGCTCTGCCGCCGCCTCGGGTGGGTACTGCGCCGCCAGCGCCTGCAGCTCGTCGAAGCCCACGGTCTGTGCCTCGATGAAGGCCGGGTCGTACAGGCGCTCGGCGAGGATGACGTGCATCATCGCCAGCGCAAGGGCGCCGTCGGTGCCCGGTCGAACCAAGAGGTGCTCCGAAGCGATGGCGGCAAGCTCGGTGCGCACCGGGTCGACCACCACCAGCTTTCCGGTTTTGGCCTTGTCGGCGACGAGGTGGGTGACGATGGGGAGGGCGTGGGTGGGATTGGCTCCCCACAGGACGAGCGTTCGCACCCGGTGAAAGTTGGGCGAGTACTTGCTGCCCAGCGTGAGCGCCTTGCCCATCCTTCCCGCCGTCTCGCAGAAGCTCCCGACGGTGGCGAGGTTGGGCGTCCCGAAAGCCTGGCAGAACCGGTGCAGGAGTCCCACCAGCGGGTGTCGCACGAGGGGCCAGCCCGTCTGCACCACGAAGGCCTCCGGTCCAAACTCGGCCTTCACCCGTTGCAGGCGCTCGGCGATGCGCGCGAGCGCTTCGTTCCAGCCGACTTCCCGGAGCGTGTCCCCCTCGCGTGCAAGCGGCATCCGTACGCGCCGCTCGGAGTGCACGAGCTCCGGCATGGCGTGCCCGTGAAGACAGAGGAAGCCCTTGGTTTTGGACGCGACGTCTCCTTCCACCCGCACCAGCCGGTCCCCTTGGGTGGTGGCCGTCACACCGCAGTGGATGAGGCAGAAGCGGCATACCCCATGGGTACGCCGGCCCTCCCGGCGGTTCTTCCCCGCCCACCCGAGGCCGAGGACCGCAGCGCCCACTCCCGCCAATGGCACCGCTTTGAGGAGGTCTCGCCGACGGACGCCCAGCCGCTGAAGGAAGCGCACCGGCTCCCGTGCGTCACTCATCCTCGCGCCTCGGCCACTTCCGCTGGCGAGCGAATGCGGATGGCATTGGCCTCGTCCGGGCAGGCTTCCTCGCACAACCCGCAGCCGACACACGCCTCCGGATGAAAGAGGGGCGCCAACCGGGGGCCCACCAGCTCGACGGCCGTCCCCGCGTACGGGCAGACGTAGTAGCAGAGGCGGCACAGCCCGCGGCCGCTCCAGGGTAAGCAGGCGTCGCGCTTGAGCAGCGGGACGCCCATGCGCACCGAGCTGGCGATGGCGGCGGGCTGCGCGGCAACCGGGGCGAGGGCGTCCGTCGGGCACACCAGGGTGCACTTCATGCACAAGACGCAGGCGGTCTGACGTGCGGCGATGAAAGGGTGGACGGCGTCCAAGGAAAGCGCCGACGGGAAGCGAATGGCCTTGGGGGGGCAGACCTCCGCGCAGCGAAAGCAGCCGATGCACGCCTCCTCGAACTGCCCCGGGGGCAGCGCGCCTGGCGGGCGGACGCCGGTGCCTGAGGCGTGGACGCGACGGGGTAGCAGTGTCGCCGCGGCCGCCGCGGCAAGCGCTGCCAGAAGAGCGCGCCGGTCCGTCACGTCTTCTCCACGGCCGGTGCGCGCACGCCCAAAGCCAGGGCACCCGTCGGGCAGGCGGAGACACATTTGCCGCACCGCTCGCAGCCCGCGTCGAGGCGGTCGCTCATCGGCTTCTGCCCCAGGTTGCAAACGACGTCGCAAACGGTGCAGTCGGTACACCGCGACGCATCGCGCTTCACGCGAATGGGCGACGCCGTGGAAAGCAGGCTGAAGAGCGCACCGCCGGGGCAAAGCGAGCGGCAGAAGCCGGCCCGCGAGACGAAGCTATCCACGGCAAACGCCGCCCCGAGGACGAGTGCGCCGGCCCCGAAGCTGCCAAAGAAAATGGCACGGAACGCCTCCCGTCCAATGATGGACGGCGGATAGACGAGGGGCGCGACCTGGGTGCCCAGCACTGCGGTAGCGCCGAGGACGGCGACCAGCACGACCAGGCTTGTCCGCCGCGGCAACCGGACGTCCAGCGGTTTGAATCCGAAGCGGCCGAGGACCCAGCGCAGGGCGTTGCTGGCCGCAAGCAGTGGAACGTACGGGCACACCCACCCGCAGAAGAAGCGACCAAGTACGGCGACCAGGACGAGCGCAGGGAGCGCGACTAACAACAGTGAGCCCCGGAGCCCGTGGGTGATGGCCACGCCTAGCGTCAGAAGAGGGTCCAGGAGCTCTAGCCCGAAGAGCGACACCGCGGCGGGCGCCCCAACCGCTGGAGGCGGGACTGGCGGGAGTCCCAGCGCGGCTGCGAGCCAGGACCAGCCACCGCCGGCGGAAAGGCCGCCGCTGGCAGCCCCGGCCACGCGCAGCTGCCAAAGGGGCAGCCCGACGACGACCAGCAGACTCAGCGCCAGCGAGGCGCGACGCACCCACTGAAACCACCGCGCGCGCCGAAGCACGATGTCGACGGGCTGCAGGCGAGCACGGGCCGACCCGGCAGCAGCAGACCGGGTGCCACGGCGTGGTGTGGACTGCACTTCGGACATGCGCGCAGTTCGAGTCTCGAGGGCCCCAGCGTCTTCGGGCCCGCGGCAGAAAGCTGCCTTGCAGTCTATCGCCACCGCCGCGCGTCGCTGCACCACCGGCCGGACCGCGCAGAGCGTGCACACGCACGAGTTGCGCGCTGCAAACCTTGCGAGGCCGGACAGGCGGCGACAGGGCGCTCCCGGTGGGCAACGCGCATACAAGCTCCTACTGGGGAGAGCCGGGTCTTGGGGGACTGCAGCGCGGACGTCCCGCACCTTCTCAGGACAGCAGCGCCCACCCCGTGCCCCGGCAGCGCCCTCGCAAGGACAGACGGTTGTGGGGAGGGTGCGGCCGCACGAAGTGGGCGCGCGCGCGTGCCCTGGCCGAATCTGCAGGAGGCGCTTGGCAGGGGGAACGCGTGTCCGGTGGGGTATAGAGCGCGCGCCATTCTCGGGATGGCCCAAGGGGAGGTACCATTCCGGATGAAAGGGCACGTCAATGAAGCTCCAGGGCGTCGGGTCGTCGCGAAGCGCCGGTGAGGCGGCGCCAGCCGACGCCGCGCGGCTCTTGAATGCCTTCCTGTGGATTATCCTCGTTGGCTTCGTCGTCTACCTGGCGGTCGAAACGTGGGTAGACCCACCCGCCTTTCGGCGCTACCTGCTGCAGGCCGGTGTGGCGCTCGGCATCATCGGGGCGCTGATGGTTGCCGTGCGCCGTGGGGCCGTGCGGTCGGCTGGTATCACCTGCGTCGTATTTGCGTGGGCCTTCTACACGGCCAACGCGTACACGGGCGGGGGCATTCGGGGGTCGGCCTCCATCGGTTATCTCGTCAACGTCCTCGCCGCGGGCCTTCTGGTCGGCCGGGTGGCCTCTGGTCTGACCGCGGCGGCGTCCATCCTGGCGGGGTTGTGGCTGGTCCTGATGGAAGCCCACGGGACACTTCCACCCTCGGCGGTGGCCAACTCACCCTTGGACTTCTGGGCCAACTTCTCGCTCTTCTGTGCGGCCACGGTCGCGCTGCAGGTGCTGGCCGGGCGCATCCTCCGGGCTTCCGAGGAGCGCTATCGCCTGCTGGTGGAGCGGGCGCGGGATGCCATCTTCACCCTCACGCCGGAGGGCGCGTTCGCTTCGGTAAATCCCGCGTTCGAGAGCATCACCGGATGGCGGACCGAGGATTCGATTGGCAAGCCGTTTGCCGACGTCCTGGCCACGCCCGAGGACCGGCGGACGTGGGCGGCATTTCTCGCTGCGCCCGAAGCGCAGCAGAGACATTCCTTCGAACTGAGCGTCTGTAGACCGGACGGTGCGACGGTGGCCCTCGACGTCAACTTCGCCGTGTCGCGAGACTCGTCGGCCGCAACGCTAGGCATCGCTCGCGACGTCACTGGGCGCAAGGAGGAGGAGCAGAAGCGCGCGCGCCTCGAAGCGCAGCTGCGGCAGTCCCAGAAGATGGAAGCCATCGGGACGTTGGCCGGGGGCATTGCGCATGACTTCAACAACGTCCTCACGGCAATCATCGGTCATGCGCAGTTGTTGCAGGACGATGTTGCGAAAGGCAGCAAGGCGCACGAGAGCTCGACGGAGATTCTGCGGGCAGGCGCGCGAGCCCGCGACGTGGTCCGCCAGCTGCTGACCTTCGCGCGAAGCAACGGTCACGAGCGCCAGGTGGCCCGGCTGCAGTCTGTCGTCCGCGAGGCCTTTCAACTCATGCGCGCTTCGGTCCCCACCTCCATCGAGATGGACATGAAAGTGGATGCGGCGGCGTCGGCGGTGCTGGCCGATCCCACGCAGATGCATCAAGTCATTGTGAACCTGGTCGCGAATGCGGCCGGTGCGATGCGGGAACGGGGCGGTCGCCTCAATGTGCTGCTCGAGTCCCTGGTGGTCAGCGAGACGCCTTCGGGTGCCTCTCCGCTGCTTCCGCCGGGGCGCTACGTCCGGCTGTCAGTCTCGGACACGGGCCACGGCATGGAGGCGCCTGTCCTGGAGCGCATCTTCGAACCCTTCTTCACGACGAAGCCCGAGGGCGAGGGCACGGGGCTCGGCCTGGCGGTCGTCCACAGCATCATCCAGGACCACGAGGGCGTCATCACCGTGAAGAGCCAGCCCGGAGCTGGCACCACCGTCGACATCTTCCTCCGGGCCCTGGAGGGGGAGCACGCCCCGGCCTCCCCCCGCCTGGACGACGTGGTGTCCCGCGGACGCGGGGAACGCCTTCTCATCATCGACGACGAACCCGCCATCGGGCGCGTGCTGGCGCAACATTTGGAGCGACTGGGGTACCAGGTGACGACGTCGACGGACCCGGAGGAAGCGCTCGAGGTCCTTACCGAGGACCCGACGGACTTCGACCTGGCCATCACCGACTTGCAGATGCCCCGCATGGATGGCGTTCAACTGGCGGCCCGCCTGGCGGCGGTGCGTCCCAGCCTGCCGGTCGTCCTCATCACCGGCAACCGGATGAGCGTCCCGGCCAGCGTCATGCGCGCCGCGGGTGTCCGGGCGGTGGTGGACAAGCCCTTCCAGATTCGGGAGCTCAGCCGAGCGGTGCGAGCAGCGCTGGACGGCAACCCTCCGGAGGCGAGCCCACCCGAAGTGCTTGCGGCAAGCCGCACGCTGCCGAAGCACTAGGAGCGCCTTCGGCCGCGGGCGGCTCCACGGCTCCGGCGAGCCACGCCCTGGGGCTCTGCGTGCGCCAGCCACGCGTCGCCCGGGCCGAACGCGCCCGCGTGCTACCAGCGGGAGGACTCGTCGTCGGGAATGCCCATCGTCCACGGCACCCGTGCGGCTGGGATTTCCAAGCGCTGCCACCGTGGGTCATCCAGGTGAAGGCTCCGGATGCGACGGAGCCAGTGAAATGTACGGGCCAAGAGATGACTCTCGACGTCGACGTCGAAGCGCCTGGCCAGCTCGCGCGCGACTTCGAGCGCACGTGCTTCGAGCGACGCCACGTAGCGGATGAGCGTGTCCTCGTTGACGAAAGGCCGCCGCCACCGCGGCAGCGTCTCGTCGGTGGGGTTCACCGTGCCCGCCCAGGCAACGAGCGCCGCGGTGCGAACACCGAGGAGGCCGGCGCCGCCGACCAGGGCCCGAACCTCCGCCTGTGTCACTTTGAAGACCACCACCTCGCAGCGAACCGCGACGGCCCATTGCTCGGCGCTCTGGTGAAGACTCGCCTCTGGGTTCCAAGAAGGTGGAATTGGCTCTGTCATCTTCATTCGGGTGAGCGTCTTGGCCGAAGCGGTGGAGGCCCCTCCACACTGTGGTGGAGGTCTCCCTCTTTGTTTGTCGCGACGTCCGCGCAGCCGTCATTTTCTTGTCCTGCGGGAACCCTTCGGGGACGGAACCAGCTTTCCCGGACCCAAGGAGAGGGGGGGCGGCGACGGCCCTGCTGGAAGCATGTCCGAAGCCCAGGCCAGGCCCCGGCCGCAGGCGGCCCGGGTTGCTTGGGGTCGCTTGGGCCCCGGGCGGCGCAGGCGGACCCAGCCTCCCCCGGCGCAACCCCCCGTCCTGCCTGGGGTAGCCCGTGGCCCAGGGTTTGCGCTGCTCCAGCTGAAATGGAGCCCAACCCGCGGACTGTGCTCGTCGTCGATGACGAGGAAAACCTCCTCAGCGCACTCCAGCGCACCCTGCGGCGCGAGAACTACACGGTGCTGACAGCCAGCGAGCCGGCAGAGGCCTTCGCGGTGCTGAAGCAGCGCCAGGTGGACGTGGTGGTGTCCGACCACCTCATGCCGAACATGAGCGGCCTGGACTTCCTGAAGGAGGTCCGTGCGCTACATCCGGACGTCGTGCGCATCATGCTCACCGGCCATGCCGAAGTCTCGACGGCGGTGGAGGCCATCAACGAGGGCGAGATTTTTCGCTTCCTCACCAAGCCCTGGCAGGACGCCGAGTTGAAGGTGGCCCTCCACCTCGCCTTCGACAAGCTGGCCACCGAGCGCACCAACCGCGGCCTGCTGGCAGCGGCGCACCATCAGCGGGTGCTGATTAGCCAGCTCGAGCGTCAGCACCCGGGGCTGCGCCATCTCTTGCGCGACCAGGATGGGGCGCTGGTGATGGACAAAGAAGAAGAGGCCACCCTGGCCATCGGCTAGGCGCCCCGGACTTTCGGAGCCACCCCGCGCCATGGCTGCCGGCCTCCCCGCCCTGGTGGTGTCCACGGTGTCGCCGGACCCTGACCTGCTCTCGGCGCTCAGCGGCGCGGGCCTGGAGGTCCGCCACGTCACCCCGAGTGAGGCCCTGCGACAGGTGGGAGGCGGCGCGGCAGACAGCGTCGTCTGCGAGCCCGTGCCGAACTGGCGCCTCCTCGTGTCCCGGCTGAGCGCTGCCGGCGCCGCCACGGTGCTGTACCTGGGCGACTCGCCGGAACCGGCCGCGCTCCCGGCCGGCGTGCACGCAGTGCACGCGCTGTCCGACCTGGTTTCCACCTTGGCCCGCGCCCAGGCCGAGCGCCGCACCGCCCGCGGCACCGCCCTTGGGCCCACCCTGGAGGAGCGGGTGGAGGAAGCCGAGCGCTTCGCCGACGCCGTCCAGGGCCTGCACACGCTGACGGAACTGACCGAAATTCTCCGCGACGCCGTCGTCCGCGCGCGCACACTGGCGCAGGCAGACCGGGCGACCGTGTGGCTCACCGACGCCGGCGGTGCCCTCGGCCTGGCGGCCGTCGACCCACCCCAGCCCCCCCTGCGCGACGCGGCGGCCATTGGCCTGGCCGAGCTGGCCGCCCGGGACTTGGTGCCCCTCGTCCACGCCGACGGGGAAGCTGCCCGGGACGTCGCCCTCGCGGTGGAGCAGCGCACCGGCGAGCGTCCAGGCGCCCTGCTCGCCCTGCCCCTCGTCCGGGGCGCCTCGTGCTTCGGCGCCCTGGAGCTGGTGCGTCGTCCCGGCCTCCCCGGCTTCGCCGACGGCACCCTGCACCGGATGGAGGCCTGGGCGGCGCAAGTGGCGGTGGCGGTGGCCAACGCGCAGCTGACCGGGCGGCTGCGCGAGGCGCGGGCCGAAGTCCTCACCGTCAACGCCGCGCTCGAGCGCAAGGTGGAGGAGCGGACCGAGCTCGTGGTGCGCGCCAAGCGCGAATGGGAGCGCACCTTCGACGCCATCACCGAGCCCATCGTCCTACAAGAAGGCTTCGTCGTTCGACGTGCCAACCTGGCGTACGCCCGCGCCGTCGGGCGGGACGTGCGAGAGGTGGTGGGGCAACGCTGCCATGCGCTGCTGGCCGGAAGCGACAGCCCCTGTCAGTGCTGTCCCCTGGGCCGCGGCAAGCCCAACGAGGCGGGCGGCGAGGTCAGCCTGCCCGACGGCCGACGCTTCCACGCCACAGCGTTCCAGCTGTCCGAGGACACCGGCGTGCAACGGACGGTGGTTCACTACCAGGACGTCACCGCGAGGCGGGCGCTAGAGGACAAGCTGCGGGCCACCGAGCGCCTGGCGTCGCTTGGGCAGCTGGCGAGCGGCGCCTCGCAGGAAATCAACAACCCGCTTGGCTACGTCATCGCCAACCTGCAGTCCCTGCAGTCAACGCTGCGCGAGGTGGAGACGAGCGCCGCAGCCGTCGAACGGGCGGCCCGGCTGTGCGGCCAGAATTCACCGGCCGAGGCGGTGCGTGCGCTGTCCGAGGTGCAGGCGCGCGAGCTGGCCACCGAGGGGCTGGAGGCGGTGGGCGAGGCGCTGCAGGGAGCGCAGCGGATTTCCGGCATCGTCAAGGGCTTGCGCGAGCTGGCCAGACAGGACCTCGGCAAGATGGAGGTGCTGGACGCGAACGCCTGCGTCTCGCGGGCCGTCCGGGGGGAGCTGCAGCACATGCCCCCTGGCGCCGTCGTCACGTCGCTCGCCGCACGCCAGCGCGTCTCAGGCGCGCCCTTGCAACTAGACCAGGCCGTGGCAGCCGTGTTGCGCAACGCCCGGCAGGCGTGCCCGGCTGGCCCCGTCCAGGTGCGCACGTTGGACGACGGTGCGGAGCTGGTGGTGGAGGTCCAGGACCGGGGCGCTGGCATCGCCCCGGCCATCCTTCCCCGCATTTTCGAGCCCTTCTTCACCACCCGTGGCGCCGAGGCAGCCGTAGGCCTCGGGTTGACGCTGGCCTACGGCATCATCCAGCGGCACGGCGGACGCATCGACGTCGCGAGCACCGTGGGCCAGGGCACCACCGTCACCTTGCGGCTGCCGGCGGGCACCCAGGCGGCCAGCGGCACCGCCACCACCCGCGCCAGCGCCTGAAAGGGCCTCCACGGCCGCTGGGCCTCGCCGTCAGAAGGCACGGCGCCCGGCCAGTTCCCGCTCCAGCCGCTTGCGGAATTCGTGGAAGTCGACTTCCACTGCGTGCCGCGGTGTCTTGGGAAAGGCGTAGTCCGGGCGCTCCATCTCCCGCTGAATGGCGCCGGCCATGTCCTTGGGGCGAGTCCACTCCCCGCGGATGGCCCGGGGCACCAGCCGGCCCTGCACATCGGCCAGGGGCCAGATGCAACCGAGCGGCTGGAAGAGGCCGATGAAGAAGAGGTCCTCGTACCGGGGATGAAACACCTTGAGGTACAGCGGCACCTCCGTGCCCGAGTAGTCCCCCACCCCCGCCGGCAGGTAGGGGTAGGACGTCTCGAAGCCCGTCGCGGCGACGATGGCGTCGAAGTCCTCCGACGTCCCGTCCACGAAGGTGACGGTCTTGCCCTCCCACTCCTGGAGGTCGGGTCGGGGGTGAATGCGTCCGTGGCGGATGAAGTAGAGGAGTTCCGAGTTGATGGTGGGGTGCACCTCGAGCGGCCCGTGCTCCGGCTCGGGAAGCCCGTACTCGCGGTTTCGCCCCTGCACCAGGCGCAGCGTCAACTTCATCGCCGGCTGCCGCAAGCGCTTCGGCAGCTTGCGCATCACTCTCTGGTTGAGGACGTCGGAGGGCACGCCCATCAGAAACTTGGCGATGAACCAGTAGCCCCGCCGCATGCTGATGCACGTCCGCGCCGAGACGCGCCCGGTCTCCACGGCGATGTCGCAGGCCGAGTTCCCACCGCCGATGACGCACACCCGGGGTCGGGCCGACGCCGCCGGAGGGGCCCCCTGCGGGGTGCGGGCAGACTCGGGCATTCGAGCGCTTCTCCCAAGAGAAGAGGGCTACAGCAGAAGGCGCACGGGGTGCTCGAGAAGTGCCTTCACCTCCTGCAGGTACAGGGCGCCCAGGGCACCGTCCACCACCCGGTGGTCTCCGGAGAAGGTGACAGTCATCGTCTTGCGCACCACGGGATGCCCATCCCGCGCCACCACCCGGTCGGCCACCGCGCCGACGGCGAGGATGGAGGCTTGGGGTGGGTTGATGACGGCAATGAAGGCGTCGACGCCGTACATCCCCAGGTTGGACACGGTGACAGAACCGCCCGTGTACTCCTCCGGCTTGAGGGCCTTGCGGCGGGCGCGCTCGGCGAGCTCCCGGGCCTCTGCGCCGATGGCGCCGAGTGACTTGAAGTCCGCGTCGCGGATGACGGGGGTGATGAGGCCATCCTCGATGGCCACGGCGATGCCGACGTCGGCCGTATGGAACTGCAGGACGCGGTCTCCCTGCAGCGAGACATTCACCTTGGGCACCTTGTGCAGCGCCACCGCCGCGGCCTTGACGATGAAGTCATTGACGGAGACCTTCACCTCCGCGGCCTTCGCCTCCTCGCGCAGCGCGAGCACCGCCTCCATGTCAACGTCCACCGAGAGGTAGAAGTGCGGCACGCCCGGCTTCACCTCGGCCATGCGCTGGGCGATGACTTTGCGCATGCTGCTGAGCGCCAGCACTTCTGGCTCGGCGCGCACGGCCGGTGAAGAACGCCGGGCCGGGGACGGCTCGCTCATCGCGGCCTGGACGTCCCGCTTGACGATGCGGCCCTGGGGCCCAGACCCCTGCACCGCCCCCAGGTCCACCCCGGCCTGCTGTGCCATGCGCTTGGCGAGCGGGGACGCGCGCAGACGGCCCCCGGCGGGCGCAGCCCCTTCCCGGTGCAGCTGCACCACCTGGGCCGCTGCCGCGGAACGCACTGCCGAGGGCGGGGCCGCTGGTGCCGCCCTCGGCGCGGGGGCGGGCGCGACCGGGGCGGTGGGCTTGGCCACTGGCAGCGGGGTGGGGGCCGCGGCCTGCTTCGGCGCGGCGGCCGCAAGGTCCACCTTCTCGCCCTTCTGCCCGAGGTAGGCGATGGGGGCACCCACCTGGGCCACCTCGCCTTCGGGGACGAGGATTTTCAGCAGCACGCCGTCGTCGTAGGCCTCCACCTCGAGGTTAGACTTGTCCGTTTCCACCTCGGCGATGGCGTCGCCGCTGGACACCGCGTCCCCCTCCTTCTTCAGCCACTTGAGGAGTTTCCCCTCCTTCATGGTGGGGGAAAGCGCAGGCAGCTGGATTTCGGTGGCCATGGCGTCTCTTTCAGCCTTCCTCTCGGTACAGGACTTGTTTCACCGCGGCCACAATCCGGGCCGGATTCACCTCGGCCGCATGTTCCAGCACCGCCGCGTAGCTGCGGTTGACGTCCAGGCCCGTCACGCGCTGCACGGGGGCATCCAGGTCATCGAAGGCCTGCGACTGGATGAGGTCCACCAGCTGCGCACCCACGCCGCAGAAGCTCCAGCCCTCCTCGACGATGACGGCCCGGTTGGTCTTTCGCACCGAGGTGAGGATGGCCGCCTCGTCGAGCGGCTTGAGGGTGCGCAAGTCCAGCAAGTCGACGTGGATGCCTTCGGCCTCCAGCTGCCGCGCCGCTTCCTCGGCGTGGTAGTACATCCGGGACCAGGTAATCAGCGTGCAGTCGGACCCCTCGCGCTTGAGGGAGGCCTGGCCCAGCGGCAACAACAGCTCGCCCGGCGGGACCTCACCCTTGACGCCGTACAGCAGCTCCGCCTCCAGGAAGACGATGGGGTTGTCGTCGCGGATGGACGCTTTGAGAAGGCCCTTGGCGTCGGCAGGCGTGGATGGAGCCACCACCTTCAGCCCGGGGAAGTGAGCGTAGTTGGCCTCCAGCGACTGGCTGTGCTGGGCCGCCAGACGGCCGCCTGCGCCGTTGGGGCCGCGAAAGACAATCGGACAGCGCAGCTGGCCTCCGGACATTTGCCGCACCTTGGCCGCGTTGTGGACAATCTGGTCCATCGCCAGCACGGCGAAGTTCCACGTCATCATCTCGATGACTGGCCGCAGGCCCACCAGGGCTGCGCCGACGCCGAGGCCGGCGAAACCGAGCTCGCTGATGGGCGTGTCCACCACGCGCGCACTTCCAAACTTGGCGAGCAGGCCCTGCGACACCTTGTAGGCGCCGTCGTACCGGGCCACCTCCTCTCCCATGAGGAAGACGTTCGCGTCTCGCTCCATCTCCTCGGCGAGCGCCTGGTTGAGGGCCTCTCGCCATGCGATTTCCGCCATTCGCCGTCCTTTCCCTTCTCGCTTGGGGGGAGACTACGCGGGCTTCTTGAGGTGCGGCTCACCGTCCTGCACAGGGATGCGAGGCTCGAGGTCCCACTTGACGCGCAGCTCCTGGCCCGACGGGTACCTCGGCCAGTCCACCTTCACCCCGCGCACCCGCTCGCGTGGGGGCACGTCCCGCTCCCCCGGCTCCACCAAGTGGTCGGTCCACAGCTCCTCCACCGGGGGCTCGGGCGAGGCGTCGGCGAACTTCACCGCCTCGTCCACAGTGGCCTTCACCTCGGCCTCGAGGGCGTCGAACTCCGCCTCGGTGGCCAGCTGTGCGGACACGGCCCAGGCCCGCAACCGCGGAATGGGGTCGCTCTTTCGCTCGGCCTCCACCTCCTCCTTGCTGCGGTAGGTGGCGGCGTCGGACATGGAGTGCCCGCGGTAGCGGTAGGTGTCTGCCTCGAGGAGGACCGGACCCTTGCCGGAACGGCACCAGGCGGCACAGTCCTTCACCGTCTCGTACACCTTGAGGACGTCGTGTCCGTCGACGGACTCCGCGCGCATGTCATAGGCCACCGCGCGCCGGGCCACCTTGGCCACCGCCGAGACGCGCGTCATCGCCGTCCCCATCCCGTAGCGGTTGTTCTCGCAGAGGAAAATCACCGGGAGGCTCCACTTGGCGGCCATGTTCAGCGTCTCGTGGAAGCTCCCCTGGTTGGCCGCCGCGTCGCCGAAGTAGCAGACAGTGATGCGGTCGTCGTTGCGGTAGCGCGCGGCGAAGGCAGTGCCCGCGGCGAGCGGAATCTGCCCACCGACAATCCCGTAGCCGCCGAGGACGTTGTGCTCGATGTCGTAGATGTGCATCGAGCCGCCCTTGCCCTTGCTGTAGCCGGTGCCCCGGCCGAAGAGCTCGGCCATCACCATGCCCACGTCCGCCCCGCGCGCGAGTGCATAGCCGTGGTCCCGGTAGGCGGTGATGAGGTAGTCGCGGGGCTGCACCGCCTCGTTGACCCCGACGGCCACCGCCTCCTGGCCAATGTAGAGGTGGCAGAAGCCGTTGATTTTTCCCTGGCCGTAGGCCTGGGCCGCACGCTCCTCGAAGCGTCGGATGAGGTACATGCTCCGGAAGAAGCGGAGCACTAGGTCCTTCGGGTACGCGGGGGCCACTCGTGTCCTCCACCAACGTCAGATGCCGCGACCAGCTTTACCGGCGGGGTGCCTGGTTTTCCAGGCGATTCATAGGTTTATGGCGCAGCGCGGCGTGCGCCCGGGGGCACCCAGGCCTCAGCCCGGGGTGGCCGACTCGTCCAGCTGGACGGGCAAGTCCGGCTGTGGCCCTTCCAGCGGCGGCGCGACCGGGGCCGGTGGTTGGGCCACCTCCTCCTTCACCGCGTCGGGAGGCGCGCCCGGGTAGAAGAAGAGAATTCCCAGCTCGCGCTCCCCCTCGGTGGGGTTGCCCTCCATGTCCAGGGCCGGTCGGAAGCGCTGGCGCAGCGCGCACTCGCGGGCCGACTCGTTGAAGAGGGGCGGGCCGGGCCGGAGGATGGTGACGTGGGTGGGCTTGCCCTCCGCCGAAACGTTCACCCGGATGCGCACCACCACGTTGTGGGGCGGCCCGCCGACCGGAAAGCCGCAATCCCACCCGGACTGCTCCTCCTGGGGTCCCCGGGCCAGCGAATGCCGGCGGACGGCCCCTCCCTCGACGCCATTCGACCAGCCGGGCCCGAGCGCGTAGCCGGTGCCCACGCCGCCAACCCATTTGCCGGTGGCGCCGGGGGTTTGTGGCTCGGGGGACGCCGCGAAGGTGAGCTCCATGTCCGGCTCCACGTCGCGCGCCACCGCCTTCGGCAGCGAGATGCCGCGCCCGCCCCTCCGCGGTGCCCCGGTTTCGGCCACGGGCGGCGGTGGCGGGCGCGGCGTGGGGCGGCGGAGGACGACGGACACCGGCTCGTTGCGCGAGACGGCCACGGTGCCGCTAAGCCACAGCGTCAGCCCGATGAGGGTGACGTGGAGGACGATGGAGAAGACGCTCGACCAGCCGTAGGCCGGGCCGCCGGGCCGTTGGCCAAAGGTGTGCAGGACGATGGGGGTGGAGCCGGCCTGGCCCTCCGCTGCGGGGGCTTCCGCATCAGCAGCCGGCGGGGGCCGCGCTCCCGTCTCTCCACTCTCCTCGTACATGTCCGCCATTCCCGCGCTGTCCCTTGTCCACCGACCCCGACGCGGGCCATCCGAAGCACGTCCAGCCTCCTCAGATTAGTTATCACACACCCATCCGGGCCCCGGGGGGACGTCGTGTCTGGCCCCGGAGGAAACGGCCGACGCCGTGCCTGAGGGCGAAGCGTTCACTCCTGGCCTGCGTCCAGTGCGAAGTGGGGGACGGGGATGACGCCCTCAGCCAGCGCGCTGACGCGTCCGGAGTGTCCGGTGGTGAGGAGCACCACCGTGGCCTCGGGGAAGGCGGCGCGGTAGTCATTGGCGTGGCCGGGCTCGTTGTCGAACGCTGCCACCACCCTGCCCCACCGGGCCAGCCGGGGGTGCGTGCCCCGCTTGAAGTCCTCGTCGGTGCTTTCCTCGTCCTGGCGCATCCACAGCTGCACGCCGGGCCCCGGAAGCGGAAAGCCGTGGCGCCTGAGGACGTCCAGCGTGCCCGGCCGCATGTCCTCGGGCCTGGCCGTCACGTAAGCCAGCTGCGCGCCGGCGGCCCGCGTGCGCCGCACGTAGTCCGGCGCTCCGCGCACCGGCACGTCCACCTGGCACGCCTCGCTGGTGAAGAAGTGCGCCCGCCAGTAGGGCCGGAAGTCCGCCAGGAAGACTTCCACGGCCTCGGGGGAAAGCCCTTGCCGCCCGAGGGCCTCGCGCATGTCAAAGCCGGTGTGCAGGTGCCGGGCGTCGAAGTCCGCTAGCGCTGGGGACGTGCCGTACTCGCGGACGAAGCGGTGGACAAGCGCCGCCTGCCGCGGACGGTTGTCGAGCAGCGTCGAGTCCAAGTCAAAGGCCACCACCGCGTCGGTCCGGAGTCGCCCAGCCTCGGCCAGGACGTGGCCCAGCACCTGTCGCCAGCTGGGATGGACCTCGAAGTGCGCTGTCACGGGCAGAGGAAGCTAACACCGGCAGCCCTGGGCCGGCGCCCGCGGCAGGTAGCGTCGCTGGGGGGGTGCGCCGGCCGGCCACGGCCCCGGAACACCTTCCCGCGGGGGGGGGGCTACTCCGCCGTCGGGTGCGCTTCCAGAAAGCGCAGGACGCACAACTCCGTCTTGGCGTCGGCGACCTCGCCCCGCCGGCAGGCGGCCAGCAGTGCAGCCACCGGCCACCAGCGCACGGTGGCCCCCTCCTCGAGGGGCGAGCCGTCTCCCGCCGGGCGCCCGGGCTGTTGCCCGGTGACGTCGACGGCGGTGGGGTGAATCTTCTCGGAGATGATGCCGGGCAGCATGAAGAAGGCGGGGCCGAGGAGTTCCACCGCCTCGGGCGGTACGCTGTAGCCGGCCTCCTCCAGCACTTCGGCCGCGGCCCGCGCCTGCACCCCGGCCTGCCCGGTGTCTTCGGGCTCCAGCACCCCCGCCACCAGTTCCTCCAGGGTGAGGTACGTCTCGGCGTCCGGGACGGGCAGCGGCAGCTCGCGCCGGAAGTACGCCGCCGGCCGCAGCGTGCGCCGGGTGAGGACCTCCACGCCCTGGGCGCCCTTGCGCCACAGCAGCACGGCCACCGCGTCCGGCACCGGCCGGTCCACCACGTCGACGGTGTAGGTGCGGGACACCGAGCCATCGGCCCGGCGGTTCCGGCACCGCAGACGCCGCAGGTGCAGGAAGCCCTCGTCCAGCCGCGCCTGCGCGCTGACGTCCTCCACCACCTCGATGTCCACCACCTCTTCGCTGGGGGGCAGCAGGAGAGCCTCCCTCCATGTCCGGCGCGCCCGCGCCCTACGGGGCCGACGTCATGCGCACCACCTCGGCAAAGCTCGTCTGGCCCTGGGCCAGCTTTCGCACCGCGGCGTCGCGCAGCGTCCGCATCCCGGCGGCACGGGCCAACTCCACCAGGCGCGCCTCCGAGGCCTCGTGGGCGATGGCGTCGCGGATGGCGCCATTCACCGGCAGAATCTCGAAGACGCCGGTGCGTCCGTAGTACCCGGTGGCGCGGCAGTGCACGCAGCCCGCGCCCAGTCGCAGCTGCAGCCCTCCGGGAAGCAAGGGCAGCGGCGCCCCGAGGGCCACCAGCTGGTCCGGCGCGAGCTCGGCCTCCTGTGCACAGCGGCTGCAGATGCGGCGCAACAGCCGCTGGGCCATGACGCCAATCAAGCAGCTGCCAAGCAGGAAGGGCGGCACGCCGAGGTCCTTCATCCGCGTCACCGCCCCCACCGAGTCGTTGGTGTGCAGGGTGGACAGCACCAGGTGTCCGGTGAGGGCGGACTGGATGGCATTTTCCGCCGTCTCAGCGTCGCGAATTTCGCCCACCATGATGACGTCCGGGTCCTGGCGCAGGATGTGCCTCAGGGCATTGGCGAAGTCGAGGTCGAGCTTGGGCTGGACCTGGACCTGGTTGAAGCCGTCCCACACCATCTCGATGGGGTCCTCGATGGTGGTGACGTTGACTTCGGGCCCGGCCACCGCCTTGAGCGCGGTGTAGAGGGTGGTGGTCTTCCCGCTGCCGGTGGGGCCGGTGACGAGAATGAGGCCGTGGGGCTGGTCAATCCACGACTCGAAGACGCCCTTCTCGTCCTCCTCGAAGCCGAGCTGGGCGATGTCCTGCACCAGCGTCTCCGGGTCGAAAATCCGGATGACCACCTTCTCGCCGAAGGCGGTGGGCAGCGTGGAGACGCGCAGCTCGACCTCGCGACCATCGCGCTCCGTCTTGATGCGCCCGTCCTGCGGCCGGCGCTTCTCGGAGATGTCCATGCGCGAAATCATCTTGGTCCGTGAAACGATGGGCGCATGCACCGCCGCCGGCAGCGTGTAGACGGTGTGCAGCACCCCGTCGATGCGGATGCGCACCATGGAACTGTCGCGCTTCGGCTCGATGTGGATGTCCGAGGCACGGTTGTCGAAGGCGTAACGCAACAGGTAGTCCACCGCCTGGACGATGGGCTTGTCCGAGGCGTCCAGCTCGCGCCCGGTGGACAGCGACACCAACTGCTCGAAGTTGTGCAGCTGGGGTGTGCCGGTGGTGGAGAAGTCACTCGCCGCCTGCGCCAGCGTGCGCTTGAAGCCGTAGATGTCCGCGATGCAGCGGAGGATGTCCGCCTTGGCCGACAGCACCGGTACCACCGGCACCCCGGCCAGCCGGGTCAGACTCTCCACCGTCTCCCGGTCGAAGGGATTGGCGGTGGCCACCACCAGCGTCCCTTCCGGCGTCCGGTCCAGCGGCAGAATGACGTGCTTCTGCGCGTAGGGCCGCGAGACGGTGCGCGTGGCCAGGGCCATGTCCAGCTTGAGGGGGTCGATTTTTCGGTAGGGGACGCCGAGCGCCTCGGCCACCGCCTCGCTGATGCGGTCCTGGTCGAGCACCCGGCCGTTGCCGAGCGGCACCTGAAACACCGCCACCAACTCGATGGGGGACACCGAGTAGCGCGCCTCGTCCTTCTGCGCCCCCACCTGCTTCAGCACGCGCACCTTCGCCGCCGCCTCCTTAGCAGCGACGTCCTGGGCCTGCGAGGGCGTCAGCAGCTGGCGTGCGACCAGAATCTGCAGCACCAGGGCGAGGTTGAAGTCCGAACCGGACCGTTGCAGCTGAAGCGCGGGAAGTGACACGGGCAGCCCGGCAGTCTACCCGCGAATGGCGTGCACCGCCGCTTCCACGAGGCCGGCCGCGCTCGGCCGCTCGGCGACGTGGGCCTTGGGGAAGCCCAGCGCCACCAGCGCGGCGGCGGTGGTAGGGCCGATGGCCACCAGGTGCGCCTTGTCCAGCACCGGACGGCCGCCCGCCTCCAGGAAGGCCTCCGCCGTCCGGGGGGAGGCAAAGAGCACCGCTGCCGGGGGGTGCACGCGCAGGTCTCCCCACACCGACTCCGCCACCTGAAGGCGTGCGCTGCGGTAGGCCACCACCCGCGTCACGCCGGGGACGCTGGGGGCTGCCACCTCCTCCCCTGGCCGCCGTGGCTGCGCCGCCAGCCTGGCCGAGGCCGCCTCGGCCAGGGCCGCCTCCAGCTCCGGCCGTCCCTCCTCGGCCGCCGGCAGTAGCACCTCATCGCCGGGAAAAAGCCGACTGGCCAATTCCCGGCCCAGCGCGGCGCCCGTCGTCCCCTCCGGGGTGAAGTGCACCTGCAGGCCGGCCGCCTGCGCGGCGCGCGCCGTGCCGGCACCCACCACGGCCACCTTGAGGCGCTGCAGGGCCGCAGCCGTCCCGGCCACGCGCGCGGCCTCACTGAGCGACTCCACGCCGGCCGGGGAGGCAAAGGCCACCCAGCTGAAGCGTCCCAGCGTCTCGGCCGCCGCGCGCAGCGCCCGCGCGTCGGACGGCGGCTCGACCTCCAGCATGGGCAGGGCCACCACCTCGGCGCCCTCCTCCTCCAGCAAGAAGCACAACTCCTCGCTTCGCTGCCGGGGTCGGGTGACGAGGATGCGGAGGCCCTGCAGGCGCGGACCACTCACCGCGCCCGGGCCTCCAGCGCCGCCAGCAGGCGGTCCGCCCCGCGCCCCAGCAACTCCTCGGCCAGGGCCCGGCCCAACGCTGCCGCCTGGGCGGCGGGCCCCCGGCGCTCGCCCCGAAGCACCTCCGTCCCGTCCGGGGAACCGACGAAGCCGCGCAGCCACAGCTGCTGCCCCTCCAGCACGGCGTGGCCGCCCAGGGGCACGCTGCAGCCCCCCTCCAGCCGGGCCAGGAAGGCCCGCTCGGCGTTGATGGCAATTCGGGTGGGGGGATGCTCCAGGGACCGCGCCCGCGCCCAGGTGTCCGCGTCTGCCTCCCGGGCCTCCAGCGCCAGCGCGCCCTGCCCCACCGCCGGAAGGCTGAGTTCGGCCGGCAGCACTTCGGTGACGTGGCCGTCGAGGCCGAGTCGCCGTAGCCCGGCCAGGGCAAGCACCGTCCCGGCCAGCTGCAGCTCCTCCACCTTGCGCAGGCGCGTCTGGACGTTGCCGCGCAGGCCCACCACTTCCAAGTCCGGCCGCGCCGCCTTTAACAGGCACGCCCGCCGCAGCGAGGAGGTGCCCACCCGGGCGCCGCGGGGAAGTTTCAACAGCGTCACCCCGCGGGGGGACACCCACGCATCCCGGGGGTCCTCCCGCTCAGGCACCGCCACCAGCCCGAGGCCCGCCGGAAAGGCCGAGGTGACGTCCTTCAAGCTGTGGACGGCGAGGTCCGCCCGCTCCTCGAGGAGGGCCTGCTCCAGCTCCTTGATGAAGAGGCCCTTGCCCCCCACCGCCTGCAGCGGGGCTTCGAGGAAGGTGTCCCCGGCCGTCGTCATCTCCACCAGCGACACCTCGGCGTCCGGGAAGCGGCTGCGCCAGAGGCTGGCCACGTGGTTTGCCTGCCAGCGGGCCAGCGGACTCTTCCGCGTCGCGATGCGGAGCTGGCTCACGACTCGCCGCTGCCGGTGCGGCGCGAGGCCGAGTCGAGCCCGAAGAGCTCCGCCACCGCCTCCGCCAGGGGGTTGAGCGCCTCGCCGGGGTTGACGGCGCGCAGCTTGACGGTGGGCTGGTGCAGCACCTTGTTGACGATGGCCGACGTCATGGCCGCCACCACCGCCGCCTGGGCGTCGGTAAGCGGCGTCGGGAGGTTGGCCAGGCCCCGCTCGAGCTCCGCCTTGCGAATGGCCTCGGCCCGGGCGCGCAGCTGGGCCAGCACCGGGACGCCCTCGCGCAGCGCGCGCTCGCGCAGGTAGCGGGCCAAGTCCTCCGCCACCAGCGTCTCAGCCCGCGCCGCGGCGTCGGCACGCAGCGCGGTGTTCTCCGCCACCACCTTCTGGATGTCGTCGACGTCGTAGGCGTAGACGTTGTCGAGGCTATTCACCTCCGGCTCGACGTCTCTTGGCACGGCCAGGTCCACCAGGAAGAGGGGACGGTGTCGCCGGGCACGCAGGGTACCCGCCACCATCTCGCGCGTGATGATGGGACTCGGCGAGGCTGTCGTGCACACCACCACGTCGGCCGGGCGGAGCGCGTCCTCGAGCGGGTAGAAGGGCAGCGCCTCGCCGCCCAGGGCCTGCGCCAGCGCTTCGGCCCGCTCCTGGGTCCGGTTGGTGACGAGGAGGCGGCGCGCGCCGGCCGAGGCCAGGTGCCGGCCGGCCAACTCCGACATTTCCCCCGCCCCCACCAGGAGCACCGTCTTGCCGTGCAGGCCGCCAAAAATCTTGCTCGCCAGCTGGACCGCCGCGGCGGCCATGGAGGTGGCCGCCCGGCCGACATCCGTCTCGGTGCGGACGCGCTTGGCGGCGGCGAAGGCGGCCGCGCACACCCGCGCCAGTTCCGCGCGAGCCGCCCCCACCCGCTGGGCCAATTCGAAGGCGTCCTTCACCTGGCCGAGGATTTGGGGCTCGCCCACCACCATCGAGTCCAGGCTGGCCGCGACGCGGAACAGGTGAAGCAGCGCCGCCTCGCCCCGGTGCAGGTAGGCGTGGCTGAGCGCCTCCTCGCCACCCAGTCCCGTCAACTCCGCCCGCAGGCGCTCCTCCAGGCTGTCGCCCATCCCGAAGGCGTACAGTTCCACCCGGTTGCAGGTGGAGACGAAGAGGGCTTCGGCCGGTGAGGCACCCACCCGCTCGAGGACCTCCGACTGGCGCTCGACGGTGAGTGCCAGCCGTTCGCGCAGGGCCACCGGGGCCGTCTTGTGCGAGATGCCGAGGCACACCAGGATGGAGCTCATCGTCCGCCTCCCGGCCCGTACGTGCCGACGAAGGACAGTACCAATAGCCCAAAGCCGGCCATGGTCAGCCAGGCCACCCGGCGACCCCGCCAGCCGGCCAGCACCCGGGCCTGCAACAGACCGGCAAACACCAGCCAGGCCACCGCGGTGGTGAGTTCCACCGCCTGGAAGGTGCGCACGCCCTCGCTTCGCGAGGCCACCCACAGCCCCGTCACCAGCGTCAGCGACAGGGCGACGAAGCCCCACATCACCAGGGCCCGGTTGAGGCCGTCCAAGAATTCCAAAGACGGAATCCGCTCGTACAGCACGCCGAAGCGCTTGCCCTTCACCTGCCGCTCCAAGAGGAGGAAGGCCACCGCCACGGCCGTGGCCACGGCAAAAACGGCCAGTCCGGCCAGGGCGACGCCGATGTGGGCCACCAGCATGGGCTTCCACGGCCCCACGCTGGACGGCGCACTCCCAGGGGGAATCCACAGCGCCGGCAACCACACCGCCACCGCCGCCGGCGCGAGGAAGGCGCCCAGCACCGGCGCCTGGGTGCGCAATTCAATGGTGAGAAACAGCGCCACCAGCAGGAAGGCGAGGATGCTGAGGGACTCGGCGAAGCCGTGCGGGCGCCACCCCTGGCCCGACAGCAGAAGGGCCAGCCCCGCGCCCTGCAGCAGCCAGCCCACCGCGGTGAGCACGCGGGCCGTCCAGACCAGGCCCTTCCGCCGGCCGGACAGCAAGGTGACGTACGCAATCGCGCCGAGGCCATAGGCGTGAAAGGCGAGGACGAAGCAGAGGCGGGAGAGGGGCACGCGGGCGGGGGAGGCTAGAGCTTGTCCAGCAGGAATTGGGCCAAGAGGTCTGCTTCCTTCTCCGGCTTGAGCGCGGCCGCAAATTCGGCCTCTGGTAGCTGTACCAGGTACCCGCGCTCGACGTCATAGGCGCTCTCGCCCACCAGCACCGAGTCTGCCAGCTGCTCGGCTGAGAGGGCGTCGAGCTGGCCGACAGTTTTCACCTTGTGCAGCAGCTTCTGCTCGTCGGCCCCGGACACCAGCCGGGCGACGTGCACGGCGTCCTCCACCGGAAGCCGGCCCTCCTCACCGTGCATGACGAGGTGTTTTTCCTGCACGTCCGCCTTGTCTGCGAGCGCCCACTCCTCGAGGGTCGCCTGGGAGAGAAAGAGCCTCATTGGGGGCATAACTCTAACACCGGCCTCGGCAAGTCCCCGACTTCATTCGCCCCCGGGGCCATGCCGGCGGGGCGGCGCGCCCCCGTGGGGGGCGAAACGTGGCACCCCCTCGTGCATCTAACATTGCGTCAGGTCAGGCTGGGGAGGTAGTGGCTTTCCCCGGCTGGCCAACCTCCGAAGTTGGGGTGTTTGGAAGAAAAGGAGCTGGACGCAAATGGCAGGAGAAGACGTGTTTCACACCTCGGACGCCGAGTTTGCCAAGCAGGTGCTCGAGTCGCCGGAGCCGGTGCTGGTGGACTTCTGGGCCACCTGGTGCGGACCCTGCAAGGCCATTGCCCCGACGCTCGACGCGCTGGCCACCCAGTACAAGGGCAAGGTGAAGGTGGCGAAGCTGAACATCGACGAACAGCAAAAGACGGCGCAGGCCTACGGCATTCGCAGCATCCCCACCCTGCTCCTCTTCAAGGGCGGAAAAGTCATCGACCAGGTGGTCGGCGCGGTGCCGAAGGCCAAGCTGGAAGAGACCTTCAAGCGGGCGCTGTAGTCCCGGGCCGTAGGCAGTCGTCCCCTCGCCGGCCCGCAGGGCCGGGGAGGGGATGGCCCACTCACTGCTTCGGGGGGGCCAGCGTCTCGCCTATACGCCAGGGGTCGGCGGGCGCCGTCACCTTCAACAATTCCCAGGCGGCCAGGGCATCCACCACGCGGTCCAGTTCGGACTCGATGGCGCGGGTGCGGGCCGTCTGCAGGTAGCCCTCGGCGAAGCGGCGCAGCTGCTCCCCCAGGAAGAGGCGGGCAAGGGTAACTTCCGTCTGCTTGAAGAACTCGAGGAAGCGCAGCCCCATGCCGGTGCGCCCGGTGCGGTCGTCGCTGCGCTCCTGGCGCAGCACCTCGGCCCGCGCCTCCACCGGCGCCCCCTTGGCGTCCAACTCGAAGCGCACCATCAATTCCGTCCCCACCGGGAGGAAGAAGGTGGACTCGATGAAGGCGCCGCTGACGCTGAGGTTTTCCGAGCCCAGGGTGGCGCTGAAGCGGCGGTCCTGACCCTCGCCAATCCACACCCGGAACGGCACGCGCAGGCGGGCCCGCGGGAAGGAGCGGTGCTCGGGGCCGGGCGCGGAGGTGTCCAGTTGGATGCCCCCCGGCAGGCTGGCGGCCGGGGCCTCCGGCCGCAGGGCGCGGCTGGCGGACGGGCTGCTCGCCTCGGCCGCTCCTGACCGCGTGGTGATGGTCGTCTTCGCCATGCCTCCTCCCAAGAACGTCGCCAAAAAGACGTAGGCGCTCGCCCTGGACTTCATACACCATGTCGGCCACGGGGAGACCGCACATGCTGGGCAACCTGCTCAAGCCGGAATTTGAAGAGCTCCTGCAGTCCCGCGACTACGACGCTTTGCGAGAAGCGTTCTCGGAGATGTCACCACCGGACATCGCAGAGGTCATCGAGGACCTTCCGGCCGATGAGAGTGGCGTGCTGTTCCGGGTCCTGCCCCGGGACGTGGCCACCACCGTCTTCGAATACCTGCCCCTGGACCAGCAAACCGCGGTGGTAGAGACGCTCGGGACCGAGCAGATGGTGGGCGTCCTCAACGAGATGGCGCCGGACGACCGGACCCGTCTCTTCGAGGAATTGCCGGCCGAGGTGACGAAGCGCGCCCTGGCCACCCTGAAGCCCGACCAGCTGTCCCAGGCGCGCCAGCTGCTCGGCTACCCGGAGGGGAAGGCCGGCCGCTACATGACGCCGCGCTACCTGGCGCTGCGGCCCAGCGCCACCGCGGAGGAGGCCCTGCACTACGTCCGCGAGCACGGGCAGGGCATCGAGACCCTCGACGTCATCTACGTCACCGACGAGAAGGGCGTGCTGCTCGACGACATCCGCCTAGTGGCGCTGGTGAAGGCGCAGCCAACCACCCCGCTGTCGGAGCTCAACGACGGCCAGCTGGTGAGTATCCGGGCCACCGACGACCGCAGCGACGTGGTGGCGATGTTCGAGAAGTACGACCTGGTGGCGCTGCCGGTGACCGACAGCCAGGGCGTGCTGCTCGGCATCATCACCGTCGACGACGTCCTGGACGTCGCCGAGGCCAAGGCGACCGAGGACATCCAGGGGCTGGGCGGCGTCGAGGCCCTCGACGCGCCCTACTTCGACGTCGGCTTCGTCAGCATGTGCAGGAAGCGCGGGGGGTGGCTGTCCATCCTCTTCCTGGGCGAGATGCTCACCGCCACGGCGATGACGGCCTTCGAGGACGAGCTGGCCAAGGCGGTGGTGCTCTCGCTGTTTCTGCCCCTCATCATCTCCAGCGGCGGCAACTCCGGCTCCCAGGCCACCTCCATCCTCATCCGCTCGCTCGCGCTGCGGGATGTGCGGCTGCGGGACTGGTGGCGGGTGGCCAGCCGCGAGCTGGCCTCCGGTCTCACCCTGGGCATGCTGCTCGGCAGCATCGGCTTTCTGCGCATCATCGTCTGGGCCAAGGTGTTCCACCAGTACGGCGAGCACTTCCTTTTGGTGGCGACGGTGGTGGCGCTCGCCCTGGTGGGCGTGGTGCTGTACGGAAACTTGGTCGGGTCGATGCTGCCGTTTCTCTTGCGCCGCCTCGGCTTCGACCCGGCCAAGGCCTCCGCACCCTTCGTCGCCACACTGGTCGACGTGAGCGGGCTGATTATTTATTTCAACATCGCCAAGCTGGTCTTCCGGGGGACGCTCCTCTAGCCCCGGGGCCACCCGCTGGGGGCGAGTCGCCGTCAGAACAGGTGGCGCCGCATGGACACGTTGGCCACCAGGCCGAGCGAGAGCAGCACGCTCACCATGGACGAGCCGCCGTAGGACATGAGGGGAAGCGTAATCCCCGTCACCGGGAGCAGCCCCACCACCATGCCGATGTTCTCGAAGACCTGCCAGAACAGCATGGCGGCCACGCCGGCGGCGAGGAAGGCCCCGAAGCGGTCGCGGGCCTGGAAGGAGACGCCGAGGGCGAAGGAGAAGATGAGGCCGTAGAGGACGAGGAGCACGAGGCAGGCGAGGAAGCCGTGCTCCTCGGCCCACACCGAGAAGATGAAGTCGGTGTGCTGCTCGGGCAGGAAGAAGAGGCCGGTCTGCGTCCCCTGCATCCAGCCCTTCCCGAGAAAGCCGCCCGAGCCCACGGCAATCTTCGACTGCGCCGCGTGGTAGCCGCTCCCGCGCAAGTCGCTGTCGGGCGAGAGCCACCCGGCGATGCGCGCGCTCTGGTGGCGCTTGAGGACGCTGCGGATGAGGGTGCGGTGGCCGTCGGACGGGTCGCGCACGTAGTCGTTCCAGATGATGGCCGACAGCCCGAGCACAGCCACCAGGCCCGTCACCAGCAGCCCGCGGCGCAGCCGGGCAAACAGCAGCACGGTGGTGGCGGTGAGCAGCACCATCATCGCGTTGCCGAGGTCCGGCAGGACCAGCCCCGCCGACACCAGCGCGAGCAGGGCGGGCTTCCAAATGTCGCGCAGGCCGAGGGCTTCGTCGGGCTGCTTCTGGTGGTCATGAAACAGCTTCGCCAGCACGACAATCAACGCCACCTTCATGAACTCCGCCGGCTCCATGCGCAGCGGGCCCAGGGCAAGCCAGCTCGCC
Source organism: Myxococcaceae bacterium (assembly GCA_017881265.1). Classification (GTDB taxonomy): domain Bacteria; phylum Myxococcota; class Myxococcia; order Myxococcales; family Myxococcaceae; genus JADGRA01. The sequence continues at coordinate 90,828 of JADGRA010000014.1, forward strand.
TCGCCCTTGGCCCGGTGTCCGAGGACGCGCAGCAGCAGCAGCAGGGCGACGTTGAGGCCGTAAAAGGGCCAGGCCATCCGCTGCAGGAAGCGGTAGTCGACCAGGCACACGCCCAGGGCCGCCAGCAGCCCGACCGCCAGGTTGATGGTCTGCCGCGTCCAGAGCGGGCTGTGGGGCGGGCGCGAGGCCGAGGCGAGGTTCCAGATGCCCAAGACGGCGATGGCCAGCGTCACCGCCACCAGCCCCCACGGCACATGGGGCACCATCCGCCGCTCGATGCGAAGCAGCATGGGACTTAGGGCCTCCCCCCGGCTGGCGTCGAAATGGCGCGGGCCAGCGGGCGCACCTGCCCGGCGGTGCGCGTCGCCTCCGGCTCGGGCGCCGGGCCGGCCGGGCGGGCCGGCTTCAACTCCACCGGCGGACGCGCCGGCAGGGGCACGGAAGGCAGCGAGGTGGAGGCGGCGATGCTGGCATTGGCGTCGGCCCGCTTCAGCTCGAAGAATTTCTCGATGATGGCCGCCGCGGTGGGGGCGGCATCCGAGGCACCGTGGCCACCATGTTCATTGAGGACCACCACCACCAACTCCGGCTCCTCCACCGGAGCGATGGCCGCGAACCAGGCGTGGTCGCGCTGCAGGAATGTCATGGCGCTTTCCTTCAGCCGCACCTTGCCCAGCGTCGCCACCTGCGCGGTGCCCGTCTTGCCGGCGAAGCGGATGTCGGCCAGCCGCGAGCGGTAGGCGGTGCCGCCCGGCTCGTTCACCGCCGCCGCCAGCGCGTCCAGCAAGAGGCGCTGGTGCTCGGGTTCCAGCGGCACCTCCCGTACCACCTCCGGCTGGAATTCCCGCAGCGTCTTGCCGTCCGGGCTCTCGATGCGTCGCACCAGCTGGGGACGAAACACTTGCCCGCCGTTGGCCAGCGCGGCGTACAGGACGGCCAGCTGCAGCGGGGTGACGTTGACGTCCCCCTGGCCGATGGCGCTGTTGAGGGCGAGGCCCTTGGTGTAGCCGCCCGGCGTGACCCGGTCGTGGTAGGCGCTGTCCGGCATGATGCCGGGCACCTCCGCCACCACGCCGACGCCGGTGGGCGCGCCCAGGCCGAGTGCCCGTCCCATCTCGGCGATGGGGTCCAGCCCGAGCATGTCGCCCAGCCGGTAGAAGAAGGTGTCGCACGAGTGCTGGAGCGCGTTGTGGAAGTCCATGAAGCCGTGCTCGCCCATGCAGCGCCAGCGCCGCGCGCCGAGGCTGTAGCCGCCCGTGCACCCCACGGTGCTGGTGGGCGTCAGGACGTGGTTGTGCAGGGCGGCCAGCGCCGTCACCACCTTGAAGGTCGACCCGGGGCTGTAGTGCTGCTGGGTGGGCCGGAAAATCATCGGCTGCAGCGGGTCTCGGGCCAGCTCCGCCATCTGCGCCGCCGTCACCCGGCCGGTGAGGAGGTTGGGGTCGAAGCCGGGCCGGGACACCACCGCCAGGATGAAGCCGGTGCGCGCGTCCATTGCCACCACCGCGCCGGCCACGCCGGGGAAGGCGCGCTCCGCCTCGGCCTGAAGACGCATGTCGAGGGACACCACCACCGTGTCGCCCGGCGTGGGCTGCACCGGCGTGCGGCCCACCAACAGGTCGCTCAGCTCCCGGATGGTCTCCCCCCGCGCATTCACCACCTCCTGGCGCGCGCCGTCGGTGCCGCGCAGCTCCCGCTCGAAGTAGCGCTCTACCCCGCGGCGGCCGACGAAGTCGCCCAAGGCGTAGCCGCTCCCGGCCGGGGCCCGCTCCAGCTCCTCCTGGGAAATCTCGTTCATGTAGCCGACGACGTGGCTGAGCGCCGAGCCGGCCCGGTAGTGCCGGTGCGGCACGGCCGGCCAGTCCACCCCGGGCAGCTCCGTCTTGTGCGCGGCCAGGGTGTCCAGTTCGTCCCGGGTGAGGTCGAGCTGCACCGGGACGCTCTGGAAGGGAGCGCTCTTCTTCGCCGCCTGCAGCAGCGCCTCCACCCGGGTCCGGTTGGCGTCATCCCAGCCGAGCCAGCCGGCCAGCCGCGGCAGCACCTCCTCGTTGCAGTGCTCGCAGAAGGCCGGGGTGACGAAGACGTCGAAGGACGGCCGGCTGTCCACCAGCACCTCGCCGCGGCGGTCCTTGATGTTCCCCCGGTCGGCGCGGATGCGAATCTCCTTCACGAAGTTGGAGACGGACTTCGCCGCGTACTCATCGCCCTGGATGACCTGCAGCCGGTACAGCCGCACCGTCAGCAGCAGCAGGCCCGACAGCATGGCCAGCCCCAGCCACAGGGCGCGGCGCTTCAAGTCCCGTCCGGTGCTGGACCGGCCGAGTGTCATCGGGACAACCCGAGCAACCCGGGCTCCGCGCGCTCGGCCACCGGCCCGAAGCGCTGCAGCAGCGGGTAGAGGCAGAAGGCGGCGGCCCCGGTCAGCAGCACCTCCAGGGGCAGGCCGGCCGGAGACAGGGCGGCCACCCCCCACGTTTTGCTGGTGAGCCAGCTGACGAGAAGGGCGAGCAGTCCGTGCACCGCGTCCGCGCCCATGGCGAAGAGGACGAAGCCGCCCGGCCCGCGCACCTCCACCAGCGAACGCGCCAGCCGGCCGAGGAGAAACGTGAAGACGGCGAGGAAGGTGTACAGCCCGGTGGGCCGGCCACTCATCAAGTCCAGTAGGTAGCCCACCGCGAAGGCGCCGCTCGCCCCTTCGAGGAGGCCGGCCCTCAGCGAGAGGAACGCGACGATGGCCACGGTGACGTCGATGCGGGCCACCGTCAGGCCGAGGTACTTCACCAGCACCGACTCGACGGCCAGTAGCACCAGTGCAAGCGCGGCGGCGAAGAGAAGGCGCACCCCCATCATGGCCGGCGCTCCTCGACGCGCGCCGGGACCGGCGCGCTGCGCGGCACCAGGGCCGCCCCTACCTTGGGCGCGCACAGCACCAGCACTTCCTCCAGGCGGGAGAAGTCCACCGCGGGAAGCAGGTTGGCCCCCAAAAACATGCCGGCGCCCTGGCGCTGCACCTGGGTGGCGCGACCCACCATCAACCCCGGGGGGTACACGCCGTCGGTACCGGACGTCACCACCGCGTCGCCCTCCTCCAGGTCCTCGGCCCGTGCCAGGTAGTCCAGCCGCAGCAGCCGCTCGTCCCCGGTGCCGGCGGCCCCGGCCCGCGCGCGCGTGCGCTGCACCCGCACACCCAGGCGGGAGTTGGGGTCGGCGAGCAGCAGCACGTCCGCCGAGCCGCTGGTGACGCGGAGCAGCTGGCCCACCACGCCGTCCGGCGTCACCACGGGCATGTTGCGGGCGAGCCCGTCGCCCTCTCCCCGGTCGATGCGCACGGTGAGGCGGTTGGCGTCGGGGTTGATGCCCACCACCCGCGCGGCGACGACGGGCCCGGCCTCCGTCTCGGTGTAATTCAGAAGTCGCCGCAGCCGCTCGTTCTCGCTGCGCGCCTCAGCCATCCCGCTCACCGCCTTGCGCAGGCCGGAAATCTCCTCGCGCATGGCCTGATTCTCGCGCTCCACCCGCCGCAGCGAGACGTAGCGTTCCCAGGCCGAGCCGACGCCGTCGATGACAGACACCAGTCCCCGCTGAAGCGGTGCGGTCACGCCGAGCACCACCCGGTCGACGACATTGGGCTCACGCACCCTGCGGCCGGAGCCGAGGAGGCTGATGAGGGGGTATGCCAACAGCACCAGCACGAGCAACGGCTCGAGATGGCGCTTGAGAAGGGCCAGCACGTTCGGGAAGTGTCCTTCTAAGACTGCTCAATCCCTTGCACTTTCCCCCCGGGTTGCCTATGCGGTCAACCCCTTCCATGAGCGCCTTCGAACCTCGACGCCTGTTCAGTTTGCTCTTCGTGCTCGCCATCGCCGTGGTCTTCGTCCTGCAGTTCGGCCCCGGCAGCCGCGGCTGCGACGCCCCCCTCACCCCGAACGTCAGCACGGCGGCGGCCCTGGTGAATGGAAAGGAAATCCCCCTGCGCGACTTCCAGCGCGCCTACGCGCTCCGGCTGCAAGCCTACCGAAGCCAGGGCGAGTTGCCAGAAGCCTTCCTGCAGCAGGTTGCCGCCGGGACGCTGGACGAGATGGTGAGCTTCGAGTTGCTCGGCCAGGCTGCCGAGGCCTCCGGGGTGGGCATCTCCGACGACGAACTCTTGGAAATCCTTCATAAGAACAAGGATTTCCAAAAGGACGGCACCTTCGACTTCGAGCGCTATGAGCAGGTGCTGCACGACTACTACGGCAAGTCCTCAGCCGACTTCGAGTCGGAGCTGCGCCGGCGCCTGGCCGCGGTGCGGCTTCTGGAGATGGTGGAGTCCACCGCCGTGGTGAGTGACGACGAGGTGTACGCCCGGTTCCTGAAGGACGGGGACACGGTGACGCTGACGGTGGTGCGCTTTCTGCCCAGCATGTTTGCCGCGCAGCTGAAGGCGCCCACGGCCGCGGAAGTCACCGCCTACCGGGCCGCCCATGACGCTGCCGTGCAGGCCTACTACACGGAAAACCCGGCGGCCTACCGCACCGGCGAGAAGGTGCACGCCCGCCACCTTCTGGTGCAGGTGGCGAAGGACGGCCCGGCCAGCGCGGTGGCCGACGCCAAGGCGCGGGCCGAGGGCTACCGGCGGGAGATTGTGGGCGGGAAGGCTTTCGCCGACGTGGCCCGGGCTTCCTCGGACGACGCCAGCAGCAAGGCAGGCGGCGGGGACCTCGGCTGGGCCGAGCGCGGGGCCTTTGTCCCGGAATTCTCCCAGGCCGCCTTCAACCTGAAGGTGGGCGAGGTCTCGGAACCTGTCCGGACGCCCTTCGGCTGGCACCTCATCCTGGTGGAGGAGAAGCAGCCCGCGGTGTCCAAGCCGCTGGCCGAGGTGGCCGACGACATTGCCGCCCTCCTGCTCAAGCGCGAGCGCGCCCGGGCCCTGGCCGAGGCGGAGGCGAAAAAGACGCTGGCCGCCGTCCAGTCCGGCAAGTCCCTCACCGCGCTGCACCCGGCGAAGAAGGAGGGCGAGGGAAGCTTCGAGCAGGCCAAGAAGCCCGAGGCGGTGGACACCGGCAGCTTCAGCGTGTCGCGGGCCTTCGTCCCCCAGGTGGGGCCGGCCCCGGAGCTGCTCGCTGCAGCCGCCGCGGCCGAGGCGGTGGGCCCGTTGCCCAGCATCTTCCCGGCCGGGGAGGGCTTCGTGGTGGCGGAGGTGACGGCGCGCGAGCGGGCCACGCCGAGCGCGTTTGCCCTGAAGAAGGACAGCGTGCGCGCCGACGCCCTGCGGGCCAAGCAGAACCTTCTGCGCACCTCCTACCTCGAGGCGCTGAAGAAGACGGGCAAAGTCGTCACCAACCAGAGCCTGGTCGGCGGCGCGCCCCTCAATCAGGCCGGCTGAGGCGGCAGCGCCTCGCTGCTCGGCCCGGGGCGCACCCGGGACGAAGCGGGGGCGGCCGAAGCCACCCCGTCGCGGCCGCGCGCCTTCACCGCGTACATGGCCGCGTCCGAGGCGGCGATGAGGCCGAGGCCGTCGCGCGAGTGGTCCGGGAAGCAGGCGACGCCGATGGAGGCGGTGACGCGCAACTCCAGCCCCTGCTCGGCCGTGAAGCGGTGGCCGCGAAAGGCCTCCACCAGCCGATCGGCGGCCTCCACCGCACGCTGCGGCCCCGTCTCCGGCAGCAGCACGGCAAACTCGTCGCCGCCGTAGCGAAAGGCGGAGTCCACCGGCCGGGCGTGCTCGCGCAGCACCCCCCCCACCTCGCGCAGCACCGCGCTGCCAGCCAGGTGGCCATGGGCGTCATTGACGGCCTTGAAGTGGTCCAGGTCGAGGAAGAGCAGCGCCAGCGGGTGGCCGAAGCCGCGCGCCCGCGTCACCTCCCGGTCGAGGAGCGCCCGCAGCTGGCGCACGTTGCCGAGGCCGGTGTGCTCGTCCGTCAGGGTGAGGTCCTGGACGCGCTGGAAGTTGCGGGCATTCTCAATCGCGATGGCCGCGAAGTCCGCCACCGCGGTGACGGCCTGCAAGTCCTCGTCGGTGAAGGCCGGGTCCCCTTCCCCGTTCACCAGCTCAATGACGCCCAGCACCCGGCGGCGGAACACCAGCGGCACGGCCAGGACGCTGCGCGTGCGGAAGGAGGAGGCGGCGTCGAAGCGCGGGGAGAAGTCCGGGGCAGTGCGCACGTCGTCCACCCGGCGCGGCTGCCCGCTGAGGAAGACCTGTCCGGCAATCCCCTCCCCGGGCTTGACGCGGAGGTGGCGCAGCTTCTGGGCCCCATCGCCCACGGCAATCTCGAAGTACAGCGTCCCAACGGCCTCGTCGAGCAGCAGCAGCGACCAGTTGGCCGGCTTGAGAACGGCCGACACCTTCTGCATGACAAGCGCCAGCACCTCGCGCGTCTCGAGCGTCGAGGTGAGTACCTTGGCAATCTCGTTGAAGGCGGCCAGCTGTTCCACCGTCCGCTTCAGTGCTGACAGCAAGTCCGCAGGCTTCATCGACGCCCTCGGCTCTCCGGGGGGGTTCCCCACAGGCTTCTTGCACGCTGCCCCCTGGCGCGGTCAAACATCAATCTCATGCCCGGCTCCCCTGTAACCCTGGTGCTAGCCTCGGCTTCGCCCCGGAGGCAAGCGTTGCTCGCTCAGTTCGGCATTGCCTTCAGCGTTGACCCAGCCCACGTCGACGAGTCGGTGCTGCCCGGGGAGTCACCGAGGACCTACGTGGTGCGGCTGGCCCAACAGAAGGCCGAGGCGGTGGCGGCCCGGCACCCCGGGCAGCTGGTGCTGGGCGCGGACACCACCGTGGCGCTGGACGGGGAAATCCTTGGAAAACCGGCCGACGCCGCGGAAGCCCGCGCCATGCTTCACCGGCTGGCCGGGCGGACCCACCTCGTCCACACCGCGGTGGCCACCGCCGGCCGGCACACGGCCGTCCAGGCGGTCCAGACGGCCGTCCGCTTCGTCGAGGCCTCCAGCGCGGCCCTGGCCTGGTACGCCGCAAGCGGCGAGCCGCTGGACAAGGCCGGGGCGTACGCGCTGCAGGGCCTGGGCGGCTTCCTCGTCGCGTCCATTTCCGGCAGCCACTCCGCCGTCATCGGCCTGCCCCTGGTGGAGACGCTGGACCTGTTGCAGGCGGCCGGGCTGGCGCTGCCGTGGGAGGGCCCGCACGGTGGGTGACTTCGCGGCGCGCTGGGCGGCGGTGCAGGCCGACGTCGCCGAGGCCTGCCGGCGCGCGGGGCGGCCGGCGTCCAGCGTGGAGGTGCTGGCCGTCAGCAAGCTGCAGCCCGTCGCTGCGCTCCGGGCGGCCTACGCCGCCGGCGTCCGGGCCTTCGGGGAAAACTACGCGCAGGAGCTGCGCGACAAGGCCCTGGCCCTGGCCGACTGCCCGGGCATCCGCTGGCACGCCATTGGCGCGCTGCAAACCAACAAGGCCAAGTACGTGGCGAAGACGGCGCACGTCTTCCACGCCCTGGACCGCGTCGCGCTGGCCGAGGAACTGGCGCGACGACGCACCGGCGCGCCGTTGGAGGTGTACCTGGAAGTCAACCTCGCCGCGGAGGCCACCAAGAGCGGCCTTCCAGAGCAGGCCATCGGCCCGCTGCTGGCCGCGGTGCGGGCCCTGCCCCAGCTGAAGGCGGTGGGGCTGATGTGCATGCCCCCCTTCTCCGAGGACCCCGAGGCTTCGCGGCCCGCCTTCCGGCAGCTGAAGGCCCTGGCCGACGCCCACGGGCTGAGCGGCCTTTCCATGGGCACCACCCAGGACTTCGCCGTCGCGGTGCAGGAGGGAGCGACGGTGGTGCGCGTCGGGACGGCCCTCTTCGGCCCCCGGCCCGCCGCCTAGAGTTCCTTCAGCTTCATCCGGCCTTCGGGGTTGATGCGCACCTGGTACCCCGCGCCGCAGTAGTGGCAGCTGATTTCGTCGCGGTCCCGGAGCGCACTCTCCACCGGGTTGTTGGCGCTGCAACTGGGGCAGTCGAAGTCCGTGGCCCGGCTGCGCGCCACGTCTTCTTTGAGGTCCTCCTCGTCGGCGTTCTTGTCGACGGGCATGGCACGTCCTTTTCGTCTGCCCCCGGTGTGGGGCGCTGTGGCTGTTGTCTCCCCAAGGAGTTTACCCCGGGCCACGCTCTTCGGAATCCTGCGCTATTCTCCGTTGTTAGGACTTCCTGCCCATGCCACAGCTCCATCGCCTTCTTGCCACGGTCGCCTTTCTGCTGTCGGGCTTGGCAGCGGCTGAGACGACGGCCTTCGGGCCGGGAGAGCAGGTGCTGTACCGCGCCAGCTTCCTCGGCATTCCAGCCGGCACCATCCAGGTGACGGTGGGCCAGGACTTCCCCGACCAGCCCGGGGTGTGGCCCATCCTCGGCCTCGGCCGCTCCGACATCGGCCTTTTCTTCTTTCCCATCCACGACCGGCTGGTCATCCACTGGGATGCCGAACATGCGCGGACGCTGGGCCTGGAGATGTGGGCGGACGAGAACCACAAGCGGCACCACCTGAAACTCGCCTTCGACCCGTCCGAGGGCAAGGCCACCCTGCAAACCCAGTGGGAAGGACAGCCGGTGGTGCAGCGGGAGCTGCAGGTGGAGCCAGGCGCCGCCGACGTCGCCTCGGCGCTGTACGTGCTTCGCACCCACGCCCTTGAGCCCGGGACGCAATTCGTCATCCCGGTGGTGACGCCGAAGAAGCAGTTTCCGATGCGGGTGGTGGTGGAGCAGCGCGAGCGGCTGCAGACGCCGCTCGGCGAGCAGGCGACAGTGCGGGTCCGCCTCACCACCGACTTCGCCGGGAACATGAGCCAGAAGCGGGACTTCATCATCTACTTCACCGACAACGAGACGCGCCTGCCGGTGCGCATCGAGGCCGACCTCGCCATCGGCACCATCATCGGCGAGGCGGTGGAGTACCACTCCGGGCTTCGCCCGGCCGCCCGCCCCAAGGCCGCCGCCCGCACCGGGGTCCCCTGACCCCGTGGACGTCCCCCCGAGCGAGGAGTCGAGCGTGGCGAGTGTGCTCCGGAGCTCCGCCGACTGGCTGCGGGGCACGGTGCACCCCGGCGAGCGCGAGCGCCCCACCCGGCACACCCTCTTCCTCACTGCCCTGCGCATCGGGCTGGTGGGCTTCGGCGGCGGCATCAGCGTGCTGTCGAACATCGACGACGCGCTGGTGCGCCAGCGCCGCTGGCTGACGCCGCGGGAGTTCTCCCACACCATCACCGTCGCGCAGATGTTGCCGGGCGGGGCCGCCGCCAACGCGCTGGCGTACGTCGGCCTGCGCTTCGCGGGCTGGACGGGCGCGCTGTTGGGGTATGCCGGCTTCGTGCTGCCGGGGGCGGTGGCCGCGCTGGCTCTTTCGGTGGCCTACGTCCACTTCGGCGCCATCCCCGCCGCCAGCCAGGTGCTGTCCGGCTGCAACGCGGCGGTGGTGGGCATCATCGTCGCCATCGCGCTGAGGATGGTGCGCACCGCGGTGGGCATGCCCTGGCAGATGGCGGTGGCCGCCGGGGCGCTGCTGCTGTGCACGGTGGGCAGCGCCTCCCCGGCGGAGGTGGTGCTACTCAGCATCGCGGTGGGCGTGGCGGTGGACCTCGGGGCACGCCGGGCGCTGCCGCGGGCCCTCGGCGCACTGGCGCGGCTGCGGGTGGCACTGCCGGAGGATGGGCGCGAACTCGGCCGGGCCAACCCGGAACCGAAGCCCCTGGACAAGGAAGGGCCGACGACGTCCGTGCGCACGCCAGCGCTGCTCGGCGTCCTCGCCCTCACCTTAAGCGTGCTGCACGCCGGCGGCCTCGATGCGCGGCTGGTGGAGATGGCGGTGGTGTACTTTCGCACCGGACTGGGGGCCTATGGCGGCGGCTTCGCCGTCGTCCCCCACCTGAAGGCCATGGTGGCCTCGCACGGCTGGGCCACCGACCGCCAGTTCACCGACGCGGTGGCCATTGGAAAGCTGACACCCGGGCCGGTGCTGCTGATGGCCACCTGCCTCGGCTACCTGCAGCAGGGGCTGGCCGGAGCGGCGGTGGCCACCGTGGCCATCTTCACCGCGCCCTTCCTGCTGGTGGTGGTGCTGGGCAGCTGGCTCGACCGCATGCGCTCGCGGCGCTGGGTGCGCTCGGCGCTGCGGGGCCTCACCCCGGCAGTGGTGGGGCTGATGGCCGGAGCGGCCGTCACGCTGGGCAGCGGCTTCCAGGACAGGGCGGAAATCGGCATCGCCGCAGCGACCACACTCACCCTGTCGCGCTTCACCGTCAACCCGGTGTGGATGCTGGTGCTGGGCGGCGGCGTGCGGGTGGCGCTGGCGGCGCTCGGCGTCTAGGGCTTGCGCGCCGGGGCGGCCACCCGGGCCGCGGCCTGGGCCAGCCGGCGGCGCAAGCCGCCCAGCGTGTCCTCCAGCGACGAGAGGGCCGCCTGGGCGTGGCCGTCGTCGGAGGCCTCCAACAAGTCGAGTGGCGTCGGGCGGGGGGCGAGCAGTGCGCCCAGGACGTCCTGCAGGTGGGCGCGGAGGGTTTCCAGCCCCTCCAGCGCGGCGCGCAAGTCCTCCTCTAGGAGGTCCGCCAGTACCGCGCCGTCGTGGCGCTGGCGCAGGGCGTGCCGCAGCTGGTCCGCGGCGAGGCGGGGAAGGTCCTCGGCGACGGAGGCCCTGGACGTCTGAAGCGCGGCCGACCCGGAGAGAGGCATGCGTCAGCCCGGAACGCTACCGGTAGGGCTGGGGCCGTCAACTTCCCCCCCGGTGGGCAGCCCCCGGGCGGGCACCCAGGGCAGCGGCCCGCCCTCGGCGGCGCTAAATCAACCCGCGGGCGCGGCGAATCTGCTCGACTGTCTTGTTGTACTCAATCTCGAAGGCGCTGGTGCCTTCCTGCAGGTGCTTGAGCCGGGCGCGGGCCTCGCGGTCAATTTCCTCGTCGACGTCGAGGTGCCGCTTCATCACCGAGAAGATTTTGGTCCGCAGGGCGTTGTCCGGCGCGAAGACTTCCTCCACGTTGCGGCTGATGAGGAGGAATTCAATCATCTGGTTGATGATGTACTCCACCCCTTCGTCACCCATCTTGAAGCCGCGGACGTCGGCCATCTCGCGCTTCACCTGGTTGAACTTGCTGTGGTCGTAGCCCCGCCGCTCGAGGGCCTCGCGGGTGGCCTGGTTCACGCGGTCCTCGTTGGTGAGGTACTCGCGCATGATGGCGGACAGGTCCATCTCCGCATCGGAGATGCGCATCGGCTCGATCTCGACGTCGCCGTCTTGCATCAAGAGCTGAACAACTTCGCGTGAGATGACGGGGATCACCTTTGGGTAGATCCGCATGGGTCTTCCTGGCCTCTTCGAGGGGCCGGCCCCGCTGTACGGGGCCCGGGATGTGTTGCTTCCCTCATAGCGCATCCAGGCGAAAGCGCTCGCGAAAAAGAACGACTTCCTGTTCACTTGCTACCGCTGGTCGGTCCCGGTCCCGGGGACGCCGCCGCCGAGGCGTCCTCCAGCGAGGCCTGCCGGACGGTGTCCTCGTCTCCGGACACCTCCTGCCGGAAAGCCTCGGTGGCCGTGGCGTGCAGTGCTGCATGAATTCGCTCCGCCAGCGCCACGCTGACGCCGTCCACCTGGGAGAGTTCCTCGATGGCAGCCTCGCGGACGCGCTTGAGCGAGCCGAAATGCCGCAGCAGGGCCCGCTTGCGGCCCGCGCCCACGCCCGGGATGTCCTCCAACACGCTCTGGAAATTGCGCCGCCGCATCAACTTCTGCTGGTAGCCGATGGCGAACCGGTGGGCCTCATCGCGCAGCCGGGTGAGGAGGAACAGTTCCGGGGCATTCTGCCGCAGCACCACCGGGTCCCGCCGTCCGAGGACGAAGACCCGCTCCGGGCTGCGCACCACCGGGGCCTCGCGGCCTTCGGCTTCCAGTTCTCTCGCCTTGGCCAGCCCCACCACGTCCAGCTGGGTGACGCCGACGTCGCGCATGGCCGCGTGCGCGGCGGCGAGCTGGCCCTTGCCCCCGTCGATGACCAAGAGGTCCGGCAGCTCACCGGTGGCCAGCCCACGGCGCAGGCGCCGCGACACCACCTCGTGCAGGCTGGCGAAGTCGTCCTGGCCGCGCGTCAGCTTCACCCGGAAGCGGCGGTACCGGGACTTGTCGAGCTCGCCGTCCGTCATGGCCACCGCGCTGCCCACCACCGCCGAGCCCTGGAAGTGGCTGATGTCGAAGCATTCAATCTGGCGCGGCAGCCGGCGGAGCCCGAGCACGTCCGTCAGCCGCTCCAGGACACCTTGCGTCTGCTGCTGCGAGCGCCGCTGCTCCTGGAAGGCCTGGGCGGCGTTGGCCCGCGCCATGTCCAAGAGCCGCACCCGCTCGCCCCGGCGGGGCCACAGCACGCGCACCCGGCGCCCACGGCGCTCCGTCAACAGCTCTGCCAGCGCCTCGCCCTCCCCCTCCGGCAGGCCTTCGAGGAGCACCTCGTCGGGCACCAGGTTGCCTTGGGCGTAGTAGAGGTTGACGAAGCTCTGCAGCAACTCGCTGTCCGGAAACTCCTGCCCGCTGAAGGGGAAGGCCTGGCCGCCGTTGAGGCGCCCCTGGCGGACGTAGAGGACGTAGACCAGGAAGCGGTCCGCCTCGCGGTAGTGGGCGAAGACGTCCTGGTCGACCGGCTCGGTGGAGGCCACCGTCTGCCGTTCGAGCGAGCGCTCGATGGCGAACAGCTGGTCCCGCAGGCGCGCTGCCTCCTCGAAGCGCAGCTCCTTGGCCGACTCCTTCATCCGGGCCTTCAAGGAGCCGGTGAGTTCCGTCGCCTTCCCGAGGAGGAAGAGCGCCACCTCGTGCACGTTGCGGTGGTACTCCTCGGCCGGGACGCTGTGGACGCACGGCGCCGGACAGCGGCCGATTTGGTAGAGCAGGCAGGGGCGCTTGCGGTTGGCCAAGACGTGGTCCGAGCACGTCCGCAGCTGGAAGTAGCGGTTCACGATGCGCAGCGTCTCCCGGATGCTGCTCGCCGAGGCGTAGGGCCCAAAGTACTGGGCGCCGTCCCGCTCGAAGCGCCGCACCACTTCCAGCCTCGGGTACGCCTGCGAGGTGTCGAGCCGCAGGCAGATGTAATTCTTGTCGTCCTTGAGCAGGACGTTGAAGCGGGGCTGGTGGCGCTTGATGAGCTCGTTCTCGAGCAGCAGCGCCTCCTTCTCGTTGGAGACCACCACCGTCTCCACGTCCCCCAAGAGCCCTTCCAGGAAGGGGATGAAGGCCCGCGTGTCACTGGAGCGGCCAAAGTAGCTCCGCACCCGCGCGCGGAGGTTCACCGCCTTGCCCACGTAGATGACATCCCCCCGGCGGTCCTTCATGAGGTAGACGCCCGGCCCGGCGGGCAGCGCCTCCAGCTTCCCCTCGAGCCAGCCCGCGCTGCTTCCCATCACCGGCGCCCGCGGGCCCGCGCGCCGCCCCGGCGTCGCGCCCCGGCGCGCTCCTTGTGCGCGGGCGCCTGCTGCAACAGGGCGCGCGAGGGAGGCTTGAGGCCCAGGTCCATGTCCTTGAGGACCAGGACCTGGTCCCGCAGCGTCGCCGCCTTCTCGAATTCCATGGCGTCGGCCGCGCTGACCATCTCGGCGGAGAGCTGCTGGATGAGCGCCTTCACCTCGTCCGGGGGGAGGACGTCATTTCCGCTCAGCAGCGCCTGCTCCAGCGGGTCACTGCGGTACAGCACCTGGGACAGGTCGAGGATGGCCTTCTTCACCCCGGCCGGGGTGATGCCGTGCTCTACGTTGAAGCGTGCCTGGAGCGCGCGCCGGCGCCGCGTCTCCTCCAGGGCCGCCCGGATGGAATCCGTCTCCTGGTCCGCGTACATGAGGACCCGGCCCTGGAGGTGCCGCGCCGCCCGGCCGATGGTCTGGATGAGACTGACCCGGCTGCGGAGAAAGCCCTCCTTGTCCGCGTCGAGGATGGCCACCAGCGACACCTCCGGGATGTCCAGACCTTCGCGCAGCAGGTTGATGCCCACCAGCACGTCGAATTCCCCGCGCCGCAGGTCCCGGATGATGGCCGTGCGCTCCAGCGCGTCGATGTCCGAGTGCAGGTAGCGGACACGGACGCCGACGTCGGCGAAGTACTCGGTGAGGTCCTCGGCCATGCGCTTGGTGAGGGTGGTGACCAGCACCCGTTCCTTCTTCGCCGCGCGGACCCGGACCTCCTCCAGCAGGTCCTCCACCTGGCTCTGCGCTGGCCGCACCTCCACCTCCGGATCGAGCAGCCCGGTCGGACGGATGACCTGCTCCACCACCACCCCGTGGGCCTTCTGCAACTCATACTCCCCCGGGGTGGCGCTCACGTAGATGGCCTGGTGCACCATCTGCTCGAACTCGGAAAAGCGCAGCGGGCGGTTGTCCAGGGCCGAGGGCAGCCGGAAGCCGTACTCCACCAGCGTCTCCTTGCGGCTCCTGTCGCCGCGGTACATCGCCCCCACCTGGGGAACGCTCTGGTGACTCTCATCCAGGAAGACGAGGAGATTCTTCGGGTAGTAGTCGAGCAGGCACGGCGGCGGCTCGCCCGGAGCGCGCCCCGAGAGGTGGCGGCTGTAGTTCTCAATCCCGTTGCAGAAGCCCACCTGCTCAATCATCTCCAGGTCGTACCGGGTGCGCTCCTCCAGGCGCTGGGCCTCCAGCAGCTTGCCCTGACTCTTCAGCTCACCCAGCCGCTGGCCCAGTTCCTCGCGGATGCCGTGGACGGCCAGCCCCCGCTGCTCCTCCCCCGTCACGTAGTGGCTCGCCGGGAAGACGGCCAGCTTGTCCAGCTCGCCCAGGGTGCGGCCCCGCAGCGGGTCGAACTCGGCCAGGCGCTCCACGGTGTCCCCGAAGAACTCCACCCGGAGGGCGCGCTCCTCCTCGTAGGCCGGAAACACTTCCACCGTGTCCCCGCGGACGCGGAAGGTGCCCCGGTGAAAGTCGATGTCGTTGCGCTCGTACTGCGCGTCCACCAGCCGCCGCATGAAGACGTCGCGCCCGAGCTCCTCGCCGCGCGCCGCCCGGACGGCCAGGTCGACGTAGCTTCTGGCCGTGCCGAGGCCGTAGATGCAGGACACCGAGGCGACGATGATGACGTCGTCGCGTGTCTGCAGCGAGCGCGTGGCCGAATGCCGCATGCGCTCAATCTCGTCGTTCACGAACGAGTCCTTCTCGATGTAGGTGTCCGAGGAGGGCAGGTACGCCTCCGGCTGGTAGTAGTCGAAGTAGCTGATGAAGTACTCGACGGCGTTGTGGGGAAACAGCTCGCGGAACTCCCCGTACAGCTGCGCCGCCAGCGTCTTGTTGTGCACCATCACCAGGGTGGGCCGCTGCACCCGCTCGATGACGTTGGCCATGGTGAACGTCTTGCCGGAGCCGGTGACGCCGAGCAGCACCTGGTGCGCATCCCCCCGCTGTAAGCCTGCGGCCAGCTCCTCGATGGCGCGGGGCTGGTCTCCCTGGGGGCGGTAGTCGGTGACGAGCTGAAAGGCGGGCATGGCTACCCTCTAACGCAGTCCTGCGACGGCACCACTGCCCCAGCGCGCACCGCCTTTTCCAATCGCCTCGAATTCGTCTCCCTCACCCCTCGGGGGCGGCAGGCGTTTTGCGTCCCTTGGGCGCCACCCGTGCGTCCTGCTGGCGGCGCCCTCGACGCTTCCCGTCCCCGGGCCGCCTTCGTCCGACGGCTGGTGGCTGCAGGTGGCCAACCAGCCGTGGGAGAGCCCCGGCTGGAGTCCGCACGTCCGCCCGCGCTAGCCTCGTTCTGCCGTGAAGGAAGCTGCCAGGGGATGCACCCCCGCACGGCCCCTGGGCGGACTTCCACCGTTGGGAAGTGTGCCGCATGTTTGACTCCGTCCTCGGCCGGACTCTGGGCGCGCCCGGGCGCCCCGGCCTCGGGGCCACCGTCTCGGTGGGCCTCCATCTGCTCGTCCTTGCGGTGGCGCTGCAGCTGTCGCGCCCCACCGACGTCGCAGCGCGCCTCCCCATTGCCGTGCACTTCCCCCAAGGCCTCCTCGGCGGTCCGGCCCACACGGGGCCGCCTGCCGCCGCCCCGAGCCCCGCGCGGAGAGCTGCGCCCGTCCGCCCACGGACGGCCACGCTGGCCCCAGCCGACAGCGTGAACGACGTGGCGACGCCGTTTAACGGCGCCGCCCCGGGGACGGCCGACGGCACGGGCCCGGGCACTGTCGGCGGGCCAGAGGCCAGCTGCGCGACGCCACCCTGCAGCAGCCCGGGGGGCGAAGGCCCACGGCTTCTCACCGCGGACATGCAAGCGCCCCAGCTTCTGTCAGGCCCCGAGCCGCGCTACCCCCTGGCCGCGGCGCTCGAACACGTGGGGGGCAGCCTCCTCGTGCGCTGCACGGTGACGGCCGAGGGCCTGGTGCAGGACTGCGTGGTGCTGAAGAGTCTCCCCTACCTGGACGAGCCGGTCCTGAAGGCGCTGTCCGCCCGGCGCTACCGGCCCGCGCTGCAGGACGGCAAGCCCGTCTCGGTGCGGATGGTGTTTCCGGTGCGGGTCATCCCGCCCTGACGGCTACGGCTCGTCGCGCACCTTCCACGCTGTGCCGGCCGCGCTGTCGCGGAGCTCCACCCCCAGGGTGGCGAGCGCGTCGCGCAAGGCGTCGGCGCGCGCCCAGTCCCGGGCCTTGCGGGCGGCGGCGCGCTCGGCAATGAGGGCTTCGATGCGGGCACGGTCCAGCCCGCGGCGCTCCACCAGGCGGTCGCGGCGCCACTCGAGCCAGCGCGCCGGGGACTGCTGAAAAATCCCCAGCACCTGGCCGAAGGGCCGTACCTCTGCGCGCAGTTCGGCCAGCGTGCACGCCACCCGGTCGCGGTCCGTCACCGGCGGCCGGTCGAGCAGCAAATTCATCTCGGTGAAGAGGGCGTGCAGCGCCGCCTGTCCTTCGGCCGCGTTGAAGTCGTCGTCCATGCTGCGCTCGAAGGCGCGCAGGAAGCGGCCGCTGTCGCCCAGCGTGGCGGCCATCTGCACCTCCCGCAGGGCCAGCCGCTCGTCCACCCGCTGCAGCGTCTCGTAGAAGTATTCCAGGCGCCGCTCTGCCTCGGTGAGGGCCGCCTCGCTGAAGACGAGGGGATTCCGGTAGTGACTGGACAGGAAGAACAGCCGAAGCGCCTCGGCGTCCACCCGGGCCAGGGCGTCCCGAAGGCGCACCACGTTGCCCAGGGACTTGGACATCTTGGCGTTCTCCATCTCGAGAAAGCCGGTGTGCATCCAGACTTTGGCCAGCGGGGCTTTGGCGGACGCCTCGGACTGGGCAATCTCGTTGTCGTGGTGGGGGAAGATGAGGTCGAGTCCCCCCCCGTGAATGTCGAAGGGCTGGCCGAGGAATTTGACCGCCATCGCCGAGCATTCAATGTGCCAGCCCGGCCGCCCCCGCCCCCAGGGCGCGTCCCAGGCTGGCTCGCCCGGCTTCTCCGCCTTCCACAGGGCGAAGTCGAGGCTGTCCCGCTTGCGCTCGCCGGCCACGCCGCCCTCGCCAGCCCGGAGTTCCTCCACGTTGCGGTGGGACAGCTTGGCGTAGCCGGGCCACGCTGAGACGGCGAAGAAGACGTCGCCGTCGGAGGCGTAGGCCGCACCCGCGTCCAGCAGCTTCTGCACGAGGGCCAGAATCTCCGGCATGTTGTCCGTCACCCGCGGGGCGACGTCCGGCTCCAGGAGGCCCAGGGCGCGCACGTCCTCGTCGAAGGCCTGGACGAAGCGGTCGGCCAGCAGCCGGGGCTCCTCATGGGAGGCTTGCGCCGCCTGAATAATCCGGTCGTCGACGTCCGTCAGGTTGCGCACGTAGGTGACGCGGTAACCGCGGTAGCGCAAATAACGCACCACGACGTCAAAGGCGGTGAATGTCCGGGCGTTGCCCAGGTGGACGTAGCTGTAGACAGTGGGGCCGCAGACGTACAGCCGCACCTCCCCTGGTCGCAGGGGGTCTAGGGACTCCTTGCGTTGCGTCAGGGTGTTGAAAACCTTCAGGCTTGGACTCGACTCTGGCGCGGCCAACGGGTTCCTCAGGACCTTCCTTGGGACAGACAGCCGTGATTGGCTGCATACTAGAACCTCGCCCCCAAAGGGGGGCGTGCCCATGGCTCCGAGCAACCCCAAGCGCCCGCCTCGCCCCCGCAACCCTCCCGACGACAACGAGACGTCGGACGAGGGCGAGCTGCCCTTCGACGAGCGGGACGCCACCCCTCTGCGGGCCGATGACCCGAAGCCCCAGCGGGTGACCACCTACCCGGCGCTCAAGGCCGGCCGCCGGGGTTCCCGCGCGCGCGACACCGCGCTGGCCGGCGGCTTCGCCACCGCCAGCCTGCTGGTGCCGGACAGCTCCGAAGTCTTCCTCTACGCTGAACGCGGCCCGGGTGCCGGGCAGCTGCTGCCCATCGCGCCGGGCACCCTGGTGCTCGGCCGCAGCAGCAGTGCCGACCTGCGTCTGCCCCACGCCTCCATCAGCCGCCGGCACGCCCGGCTGCAGCGCCGGGGCGAGCGCTTCTTCCTCGAGGACCTCGGGAGCCAGAACGGCACCTACCTTGAAGAGGAGCGCCTGTCCTGCGAGCGCGAGGTGCTCCTCGGCCAGCGCATCCACATTGGCCCGGCCGTCCTTCGCCTGCGCCGCCCCGGCGCCAGCGACGGCACGGTGGAGGAACTCGACGCCAGCCCCGAGGCCTGGCCGCTCGTCCTCACCCGCCGCCGGCTGTGGCAGGTGGCGCTGCTGGCCGGCGCCGCCGGCTTCCTGCTGGCGGCACTGCTGTCGCTGGGCATCGCCCGCTACCAGGCGAATGCCCCGGCGCAGAAGCCCGAGCCGGCGGCCCAGGCCCGCTAGCCCCTGCAGCGCCGGCGGAGGGCGTCCTGAAGCAGCCAGCCGTTGAAGGCGGCGAAGAGCAGGAGCAGCACGGCCGTCGCCACCGCGCCCCAGTCCTCGGCCGGGTGCTCGCCTTGCACGACGAGGTACAGCCGCCCGTCGTGTGGCCTGAGGCCGGGGAGTTCCCGGGCGCGGGCAAAGGCGTCGCGGTAGGCCGGCGCAGACGCCTCGGCCAGGAGCCGCCCCCGCACCGCGAAGGGCGTCCGGTCGGGGGGGGGCGGTGGGCGGCCCGGCGTCCAGGTCTCGGAGGGGAGCGGCGCGCGGCGGACGAGGAGGGGCGTGTCCAGAAGGCCCACCACCACGAAGGGCCCCTGGCGGTCCTGTCCTAAGAAGGCCGTCGCCGCCGGCGTGCCGTGCACCTGCACGTAGCGGTTGGAAGCAAGGGCATCCAGCCGGTAGTCGCCTTCCCGGCCCAGCGTTACGGGCTCCCTGGAGGACAGCGCGTAGGCGACGTCCGGCCAGGCGCGGGACAGCAGGTACAGCGCGCCCAAGAGGCAGATGAGCGCCACCGGAGCGCGGACGAAGGAGGCCCGGCGCGCGCGCAGCCGGGCTTGCAGCTCGGCGATGCGCGCGTCACGGTCCTCGGGAACCCGCATCGGGGGGGCCGACTGCTCGGCCGGTGCCGCCGTCAGGGGATGTTGAAGATGCTCTTCAAGTCCGCCTCGATGGCGTCCTCGGTGCAGTTCTTCGCCAGGGAGAGCTCCTTGATGAGGAGCGCCCGGGCCGTGTCGAGCATCTTCCGCTCGCCGAAGGACAGGTCCTTGTCGCCCTTCAACAGGTAGAGGTCGCGCAGCACCTCGGCGATTTCGAACACCGAGCCGGTCTTGATTTTCTCCATGTACTCCCGGTACCGGCGGTTCCAGGTGGTGGAGTCCACCGAGATGTCCTTCTCGCGGAGGATGGCGTACACCTGCTCGACGTCCTCCTCGCTAATGATTTCCCGCAGCCCGACCGAGCCCACCTTGTTGATGGGAATCATGATGCGCATCCCGTTCTCCAGGATGCGCAGCACATAGAACGACTGGCGCTGTCCGGCGACCTCGGTGTGCTCGATGCCCATCACCTCGCCAACGCCCTGGCCGGGGTACACGGCCTTGTCGCCTGTCTTGAAGCTGGTCTGCACGGACGCGGGTGCCTCCTGCCGGGGATGCGGCGGATGTAGGGAAAGCGGCCTCCTTACCATAGGTTGCACCGAAAATCAACCACTTCCCTTGACGGCCGGAAAGCGAAACGATTAGCGTCTCGTCTTTCGCCCGGGGCGCAGCTTCTGCGCGCCCCGCGGCAGGTCCCCCTCCCCCATCAGCCCGTGCCCTGGCCTTCCTGGTGCTGGCCTCCGGTCCCACCCGACTGGGGGTGTCCCGAGGGACCTCGCGGCTGCCTTCACCCCCGCAAGGCGGACCTCAACCCCATGACTTTTTTGCGCTTTTACCGTGGTACGGCGCGTGCTCTTACAACGCCCGTGGAAGCGGTGAAAGCCCAAGCACAGCTGCGGACGGTGGAGGGAACGGCATGAGTTCCCCCGGCCCACTCGACCTCGAGACGCTCGCCCAGCTGCGCGTGCTGGCCGGGAACCGCGGCGCCTCGCTGGCGGATGACGCCATCGACGCCTTCCTGAAGGAGTTGCCCACCCGCCTGGTTGGGCTGCGCGACGCGCTGGCCCAGTCCGACTGGCGCACGGCCGAGCACGGCGCACAGGCCCTGCGCGGCATCGCTGCCACCCTGGGCGCACGCGAAGTGGTGCGCCTGTCCGGGGAGCTGGCCGACGCCCTAGGGCGCGGGGCCACCGGCGAGACGGCCTTGCTGCTGAAACAACTCGAGTCCGCCGGGACGCAAGCCATGGCGGCACTCGCCCAGCAGCGCTCGCCCGCGCCCTGAAAGGTGCACCGGCGGCAGGCCCGCGCCCTCTACCCGTCGAAGATGAGCCAGCCGAAGCGGTTGAGGGCGTGGAAGTCGCCCACCCGGGGTGGGGAGAAGGCCTGGCCCTCCACCTCCTTCCGGCCATGGTGTTCCAGCCGGTAGAGGTTGAAGCGCCAGCGGTCTCCGGGGTGCGGAGGCACGTGGGGCACCGCCGCCAGGCGGTCAATCGGGATGCGCATCTCGACGCGCCACCCCTGGTCGGTGTCGCTCGCGTCATTCAGGGTGCCCTGCACGGTGACGGCGGTGAGGGCCTGAGAGTCCCAGGCGAGGTCCATCCCCTGGCGTCGTTCGGGGAAGTAGGCGTCGAAGAGGACGTTGGCCGGGCTCACCTCAATCTCGTTGTACGTCCGCCCGTCGCCGTCGGCGTCGATGAAAATCTCCACCACCTCCTGGGTGTAGAGCGGCTCGTCCCGCTTGGTGAAGGTGCTCCAGACGTCCGGGTCCTCGCAGTCGAAGGAGACGTACAGGTAGCGGTCGTCCCAGAGCAGCCGCGCGGTGGTGCGCACGCGGGCCGGGCTGCCGTCCAGGCTGTTGACGAGGTCGACGGGGGCCGCGCGCGCCCAGGCCCGGTCGTCCAGGACGCCGTCGATGGTGGGCGCTGGGCGGGCCCGCACCGCGTGGTACTCCGGCAACGCTGGCGCACCACTCTCCAGGAGGGGGCCCGCCATGCGGTTCTGCCCGTCCTGGGCGCCGGCCTGGTCGACGGGAAGCCGCTCGTCCCCGCGCCAGAAGCCGAGCAGCACCCGCGCCGAGGTGACGCCCGGGGGCAAGGCGATGTCCTGGGTGTCCTCGAAGACTTTTCCCACCGGCCAGGATTCCAGGGGCGCCGCCAGGGGATGGTCGTCGTTGGCCACCATCTGTCCGGTGCGCGGGTCCACCAGGTGGACGAAGAGTTGGAAGCCCGCGGGCAGCGGGCGCAGCGGCAGAAACACGTGCGTCAGGCGCACCGGCGCACCGGGCTCCGGCCCCAGCGGGACGACGCGCGCGCCGACGTAGCGCAGCGCCCCGCCGGCCCAGCTGGCCCCGCTGCTGAAGCTGAGGGCCGCGGAGCGCGCCCCGTCGGCGCTGGCGGCGGCCAGCCGCGGCTTGGGGCCGGCCTGCTCATCGCGGCAGCTGGCGGTGCACAACAGCAAAAGGAGGCTGAGGGCGGCTCGGCGCATGGACTTGCCCCTTTACCCCAAAAGGCCCAGCGGGCCTGGCCCTGAGGCGACGGACAGGCGGGCGGCCGCCCTCAGGAACTCTGGGGCGCCAGCCCGGCGCGCTCCACCAAAAGCGCCACCAGGCGCCGGTGCTGGGCAAAGAAGCTGGTGAAGTGCACGCCGCGCCCGCGGCCGCGGCCGCGGATGGCGTACACCGTCACCGGGCCGGGCCAGACATCCAGGTGGAGGATGTCCCCGAAGGCGAAGCGCTCGGTCCGCACCATGCCCCGGTAGGTGACGCCGCCTGCGTCCACCTCGATGGCGGCGCGGGCGTAGTAGGCGTGGCTCACCCCGAAGAAGGCGACGAAGAAGAGCGCTGAGAGAAACGTCTTGAGGGGCACGCCCTGGAAGGTGCACAGGTAGACGAGCACCGCCACCCAGAGGAGGCCTGCCACACCCATCGACACGGCGAGGATGGGGGCTGGGCGAAACACCTCGCGCTGGTTGGCCCGACGCACTTCCACAGGCGACAAGGCTAACGCCTGGGGTGGGGAGGGCGCCAGGTGCAGGGCGGGCGCTGGCTTTCAGTGCGCTGGCGCCGCCGGGGTGGGGCTGACTTCGGCGGCCAGCGCGGCGGATGTCCGGACCGCCGCCGCCTGCAGCGAGGGCTGCACGTCGGGCGCCGTGGAGACGGCGTACCTGTCGTAGTACGCCCTGGCGTCGCTGGCGCGCCCCAGCGCCCGGTAGGCCTCCGCCAGGCCGTACAGGGGGGAGGCGCGGGTGGCGTCCAGGCGCAGCGCGTCCTGGTAGTCCGCTGCCGCCTCGTAGAAGCGGCGGAGCCCGACGTTGGCGCTCCCGCGCGCGGTGTAGGCCACCGCCAGGGCGGGGTCCGCCGCCAGCGCCTCCGTCAGCACCTGCACCGCGGCAGCGTAGTCGCGCGACAGCACCAGCCGGACGCCCTTTTCATAGGCCTCGCGGGCGCGCGCCTTCCGACTGCCGCCGTCTGCGGCCGCGGCGGCCGCCTGGGCCAGCCGTGCGCGCGCCCTGTCCGCGTTTGACTGGGCGGCCGAGCGGACGCCGGCGTCGCTCGACAGCTGCACCAGGCGCTCCCACTTCTCGATGGCCGAGCGGTAGTCCCCCAGCTTGGCCAGGGCATTGCCCTGGTTGAAGAGGGCCTCGACGTTGGTGGGGTCCACCTGCAGCGCCGCCTGGTAGGCCTGGACGGCAGCCGAGGCGTCGCCGGCGTGCAGGGCCCGGTCGCCTTCGGCCAGCAGCGCGGCGGACGTACCCACGGCGGGCGTCGCCGCGCCCTGGGTCGCCGGTGCCTGCGCCAAGGAGGAGGAAGGTGCCGGCGGCGGCGCCGCGGCGGCCAGCTGCGCCTTCAGCTGGGCGACGTACTGTTTCGCCTGCTCCACCCAGCGCTGCTCGCTGGGGCGACTTTGCAGGGACAGGTACGCCTGGTAGGCGCGCACCGCGGGTTCGGCCTTCCCCTGGCCGCGGTAGGCCTCGCCGAGGCCGAAGTAGGCGTCTGCGTCGGTGGGGTCAATCTCGAGGTACTTTTCGTACGCCCGGGCCGCGACGGCGAAGTCCCCGGCCTTCCGCGCGGCGTAGCCAAGGTTGAAGTAGGCCAGCTTGAGGTTCGGGTCCGCGGCGATGGCCGCCTGGAGCTTCGAAATGGCCTCGGCGCGCTTGCCCTGGCGAAACAGCACGCTGCCCAGCCCGGTGAGAGCCTCGGCGAACTTCGGCGCGTCCCGGAGGGCCTCCTGGTACGCCGCCGCCGCGTCGTCCAGGCGGCCTGCCTCCAGCGCCTTCTCGCCACGCTGGAAGGCGGCCCGTGCCGTGGCGGACACCGGGGCGGCCCCCAGCAAAGCAGCCAGCACGAGCGGAGCAGCCAACATCCCCGTTTGCCACCTCCAGGGCCCAGCGGACGGCAGGCATACCGGAAACAGAGGGACGTCTGCACGCCCGCACGCGAGGCGCCACCGGGCCGCCCCGGCGGCAGTGGCGAATGTTGTACGTTGTTGACGGAGGTGCTGGATGCTCCTGGGACGCGGCAAAGTGGCAGTCGGGGTTTGTCTTTGGGGCTTCGCCGCCTGGGCGGCGCCCGCGGCGCCTCCTGCGGAGCAAGGGTCGACCTTCGACGCCAATGGCGTCACCCTCTGGTACGAGGTCCGCGGCGATGGGCCGGGCACACCGCTGGTGGTGGCCAACGGCGGTCCCGGGTTCGACCACAGCTACCTGCACTGCTCCGCGGCGTGGGACCGCCTCGCCAAGGGACGCAAAGTCATCTTCTACGACCAGCGAGGCAACGGCCGGTCAAGCGCGCTGAAGGACGGGATGGCGTGTGGCTTGGCGGAGCAGATTTTGGACCTCGACGCCCTTCGCAACCACCTCGGGTTTCAAAAGGTGGACCTCCTCGGCCACTCCTGGGGCGGCTACCTGGTGATGGCGTACGCGGCCCGTCACCCCGAACACATCTCCCACCTACTCGTCGTGGATTCGGGGGCGCCGAAAATCCAGGACACCGTTTTCCTCTTCAAGAACATCTACCCGGAGACGGTGGCAAAGCAGGACGCGGTCGGCTTCGGCGTGGAACTGGGTGACGAAAAGGCCATCGCTGCCGATATGCACGAGTACCTCTCGATGCTCTTCTACAGCCCCGAGGTGCGGGACGCGTTCCTGGCACGGTCGGCGTCCTTCAAGTACAGCCAGAAGGTGAACAAGACGGTGTGGAGTGACTTGCAGCGCTTCGACCTCACTCCGGAGCTCGCCGGCTTCAAGTTCCCCACCCTCGTCGTGACGGGACGCTACGACTTCAACGTCGCCCCGTCGGTGGCCTGGTCCATCCACAAGGCCATTCCGGGCTCCGAGTTCGCCGTCTTCGCGAAAAGCGGGCATCTGCCCTTCTGCGAGGAAGTCGACGACTTCGTCGCCCGGGTGCAAACCTTCCTCGGCAAGTAATCGAGGGGCCCGGCGTGCCGCGCTCGGGGCGTCCGCCAACCGCCCCCCAGGTTTGCCACACCCCAGGGCGCTCGCCCGCGGCGGGCCTTCCCGTTGGAGAGAAAGCCGCCGGTCGTGAAACCGGAGGCAGTCCTTCACCAGTTGGCTGAGCGGGCCTGGGCCCACTGTGACGGTGAGAGGGACCCGTGCACCGCGACGAAGAGAACCGCTGCGGCATAGACCAAAAGGTCCCATCGGAACTGGTGGCCGACTGCATGAAACACAAAGGCCACCGCCAGACACAGAAGGAGAAGCAGGGCGCCCAGGCGGAGGGTTGGCGGGAGGACGAAGAGCAGCGCTCCAAGGGCTTCGACACCTGCCAGGAGCGCGAGGTGAGAATTCGGCCCATGGCTTGAGTGCAGTGCCCATCGGACCGTCTGGACACTTCCGATGAAGAGTGCGACGCCGAGCGTCCACCACAGAAGGACGAAGGCTCGCAGCAAACGGCGAGAAGGCATGTGTCCTCCCAAAAGGGCTCCGAAGCGTGGCCTGCAGTTGGTGGCTGACCAGCGCCCGGCGGGGGTGACTTCAGGCCCGTTCGAGCAGCAGCGTAATGCCCATCCCGTAGCCGATGCAGAGGGTGACGGCGCCGCGGCGGAGGTCCCGCCGCTCGAGCTCGCTCAGCAGCGTGGCCAGCAGCATGGCGCCGGTGGCCCCCAGCGGGTGGCCCAGGGCGATGGCGCCGCCGTTCACGTTGATGCGGTCAAGCGGAATGCCCAGTTCCTGCGCCACGGCGATGGGGACGGGGGCGAAGGCCTCGTTAATCTCCCAGAGGTCCACGTCCTCCACCCGCCAGCCCGCGCGGGCCAGCGCCTTGCGCGTGGAGGGGATGGGGCCGGTCAGCATGAGGACGGGGTCCGAGCCGGCGACGGCGCAGGTCACAATCCGGGCGCGGGGGCGGATGCCCAGCCGCTGCGCGGCGGCTTCCGAGGCCACCACCACAGCCGCCGCCCCGTCCACAATCCCGGAGGAGTTGCCGGCGTGGATGAGGCCGTCCTCGCGAAAGGCAGGCTTGAGGGCGGCCAGCGTCTGCACGGTGGTGCCCGGACGCAGGTGTTCATCCTGGGCAAAGCTGCGCTCGCCGCCGCCCTCGGCGTGTACCGGGATGGGGACAATCTCCTTGAGGAAGCGCCCTTCCGCCTGGGCCCGGGCCGCCTTGGCCTGCGACTCGGCGGAGAATTCGTCCAGCTGGCCGCGGGAGAGGTGCCAGGCCTCGGCCACCAGCTCGGCCGACGTCCCCTGCGGGACGAGGCCGGGGAAGTGTTCGCGCAACCCTGGGCTGTTGGGCCCGTCCCCACCCAGGTAGTCCGAGCCCAGCGGCACCCGCGTCATCGACTCCACGCCGCCGCCGATGGCCACCTCGGCCCGGCCGCTGAGGACCTCGCAGGCGACGTCGTCCACCGCCTGCAGCCCGCTGCCACAGAGGCGGTTGACGGTCTTTCCGGCAAGGCCGACGGGCAGCCCGGCGGCCAGGACGGCGCCGCGGGCCACGTTGAGGCCCTGCTCGCCCACCTGCGTCACGCAGCCCAGCACGACGTCGTCCACCGCCTCGGGCGGGATGCCGGTGCGGGCCAGGGCGGCACGCAGGACGTGGGCGGCCAAGTCGACGGGGTGGACGCTGGAGAGGCTTCCCTTGCGCTTGCCGCGGGCGGAGCGCACGGCATCAAGGATGACGGCGGTGGGCATGGCGGGAGACTTCACCGCGGGGTTGACTTCCGTGTCAACGCGTCACGGCGCGCGGGTTGTCTGCCGCACGGGTGGGGGCACTGGCCAGCCCGCGGAACAGCGCGGCAGCGGCTTCCCGCAGCGCGGGGAGAAACACCACCCGCATCTCCGCGAGGTCCGTGGCTTCAAGAAGCTTGGCCACCGCCGCGGGCGGGTCCGACATCTGCCACAGCCCAATGACTTGCGCGTGCACGTACAGCGCCGCCCGTAGCCCTGCCTCTGCCGAAGGCAGCCCCGCGGCGGCGGCCAGCTGTGTCCCGAGCCGAGTCAGCAGCGCGTGCAGGGCCCGCTTGAAGCGCAGGGCCTCGACCTGGGAGAGATTCTGTTCCAACTCGACGTGCAGCAGCGCCAAAAGGCGCGCCATGGCCGGACGCCGCTCGAGCGTCTGGCACAGCACGTCGGCCAGCTGCTCGGCGGAAGCCGGGCGGCGAAGCGTGTCCAGCCGTTCCCCCACCTCGCCGAGCCAGCGCTCGAGCTGCGCCTCCTCGACGGCGAGAAACAGCGTCTCCTTGGTGTCGAAGTAGCGGTACAGGGCGGCCTTGCTCAACCCGACGCCCGCGGCCACCTGGGCCATGGTGAGGGTGCCCCAGGGCCTGTCCTGGAAAAGGCGCCAGGCCGCGTCGAGGAGCTGCTGGCGGCGGGCCGCCTTGTCCTCGGCACTGCGCGCGCGCCGGCGCCTCACTCCAGCCATCGGGCGAGCCGGGCGGTGAGGCGATTCATGCGTCCGGCGTACGGCGGGGTAAGGAAGCGGGACAGGGGATTTCCGCGCTGGCGCAGCACGGAACGCTCATGGCTGAAGGTGCGGAAGCCGGCGCGCCCGTGGTAGTTGCCGAGCCCGGACGGGCCGACGCCGCCAAAGGGCAGGTCGGGGTTGGCCAGGTGGAAGATGGTGGTGTTGACGCAGGCGCCGCCGGACGCGGTGCCGTCCAGGACGCTGTCCGCCTCGCGCCGGCTCGAGGCGAAGACGTAGAGGGCGAGGGGCACCGGCCGGGCTCGGACGAAGTCCACCGCCTCCTGCGGCGTCTTGTAGGTGAGCACCGGAAGCACCGGGCCAAAAATCTCGTCCTGCATGACGGCTGCGTCGGCCGGCACGTCCAGAAGGACGGTGGGCGCGAGGTAGCGCGTGGCCGCGTCGGACTCGCCGCCGAAGGCCACCTTGGCGCCGCCCTTCACCGCCGCGTCGATGTAGCCCTTCAGCCGTCCGAAGGCCCGGTCGTCCACCATGCGGCAGAAGTCGGGACTCGCCTTGGGGTCCGGCCCGTAGAAGTCCTGGACGACGCTGCGCAGCTCGCCGACCAGCTTGTCGCGCAGCTCCTCGGGGACGAGGACGTAGTCCGGCGCCACGCACGTCTGGCCGCCGTTGATGAATTTACCGTGGGCGATGGTGAGGGCCGTCCGCCGGAGGTTGGCCGAGCGTTCCACCAGCGCCGGCGACTTGCCGCCAAGCTCCAGCGTCACGCTGCTCAGGTGCTTGGCCGCAGCCGCCATGACCTTCTTCCCCACCGCCGTGCTGCCAGTGAAGAAAATATGGTCCCAGGGCATCTCGAGGAGTTCCTCAGCAGCCGTGGCGTCGCCGTCGATGACGGCCACCTCATCCTCAGGGAAGGCCTCGGCGAGGAGGGTACGGATGATGGCGGCGGTGGCGGGCGTCTTCTCGGACGGCTTCACCACCACCACGTTGCCAGCAGCCACCGCGGAGACGACCGGCAGCACCGCCAGGTGAAAAGGGTAGTTGAAGGGGGCCAGCACCAGGACGTGGCCGCGCGCCTCGTGTCGCACCTCGCTCGAGGTCCCAGCCAACAGCAGCGGGGCATCCACCGTCTCGGGCCGCATCCAGTCGGCGAGGTTGCGCACCGTGAAGCCCAGTTCCTCCTGGACGATGTGCACCTCGGTGAGGTCCGTTTCCGCCGGCGGCTTGGCGAAGTCCTTCTGCACTGCTGCGTTGATGGCCGCCCGGTGCTTCTCCACCGCCGCTCCGAGGCGCTTGAGGCGGGCGCGGCGTTCCGCGGCGCTCGACTGGGCCAGCGGCCAGCGCTTCTTGCTCTGCGCGTCCCAGATGCGACGGATTTCTGCGTGGAGACCCTCGGCGTGCACTTCCATTGGCTGTCTCATGCGCCCACCCGCTCGGACATTTTGTGGACAATCCGCGTCACCCAAGTGCGCGGCGTGAAGCGGACTGACTGTACCAATAGCTGGTTGCCAAGGCCGGGCACCACCACCGTGGCCCGCCGGCGAAAGCCCTCATACCCCGCGTGCGCCACGCTGGCAGCGTCCATCAGGCGCTTGCCCTTCACCAGCTTGGAGTCCTCCATGGCCGCGCGGGCCTGGAAGCCACTGTGGGTGGGCCCGGGGCAGAGCGCGGTGACGGACACCCCGCTGTCCCGCACCTCCTCGGCCAGCGCTTCGGAGAAGGACAGCACGTAGGCCTTGGTGGCGTAGTACACGGCCATGAGAGGCCCGGGCTGAAAGGCCGCGGTGCTGGCGACGTTGAGGACGCCGCCGCGCCCTCTGGCCACCATGCCCGGCAGCAGATGCTTGGTGAGTTCCGTCAGCGTCACCACGTTGAGCTGCAGCATGCCCGCCTCGTCCGGCCACTTCGTCTCGGTGAAGGCGCCGAAGCCCGCATAGCCGGCGTTGTTGACGAGGACGTCCACCTGGACGCCGTCCTCGGCCAGGCGCTGGGTGAGGCGCCCGGGGCCCTCGTGCGTGGCCAAATCCGCCGCCACCACGCGCACCGTCACGCGGGCGCTCTTCCGCAACTCGGCCGCCAGCACCTCCAGCTTGTCCACCGAGCGCGCGGTGAGGACGAGCGAGGAGCCGCCTTGGGCGAAGCAACGCGCCAGCTCGGCGCCAATGCCACTGGAGGCCCCGGTCACGAGGACGGTTTCTGTGGGCGCGGCGGCGGACATGGAGGACTCCCTGGGTGTGCGGAAGGATGTTACGTGACTTTCGGTCACCTAATAAGTAACGACGGGTAACTTGTCAAACAGGGAGGTTGGAAGCTCGCCTTGCACCGTGGGGAACGGCGCCTCGCCCCTGGGGCGTCTCCCTTCCGGCCCACTTGCGCCGGCCGCAACAAGCGCGCCCCCGCCGTTGCTTCCAACGCTACGGAAGCCGCGTGTCACTCCGGTGAGGTTGTTGTTTCTCCTTGGGTTTTTGGATGGCCCGGCAGCTGCAATCCCTGGCTGCGTACCCCGGACGAATCACCGTCCTGGCCACACTGGAGCACCTCACCATGGCTACCTCGTCCAACACCCTGTTTGCTTCCGCCCGTCGCACGAAGGCCTTTGGCCTGCTGGTGGCAGGCGGGATGCTGTTCGCCATCGGCGTCGGTGGCTCCGGCGCGCTGTTCGCCGCGTACACCGGCGCCAGCGCCGGCAACAGCGTCGCCCGCGTCCACAACGCCGCCTAACGCCGTGCAAAAGGGGGGAGACATCCCCCCTTTTTTTTGGCCAGGGGCCGCCAGGGCCCAGCTTCAGGCGTCGAAGGGGTTTTTCAGCAGGATGGTTTCGCCGCGGTCCGCGCCCACTGAGATGCAAACCACCGGGACGCCGGCCGCCTCTTCCACCCGCCGCACGTAGTAGCGCGCCGCCGCCGGTAGTTCCTCGAAGGTGCGCGCGCCCCCCAGGCGTTCCTTCCAGCCGGACAGTTCCTCGTAGAGCGGCGTCACCCGGCCAAAGTCATCCGGGTCCGTCGGGAGCTCGCTCAGCAGCTGCCCATCCAGCTGGTAGCCGTTGCACAGCAGCAGCGGGTCCAGCCCCGAGAGGATGTCGAGCTTGGTGAGCGCGAGCCCCCACAGCCCGTTCACCCGCACCGCGTAGCGCAGCACCACCGTGTCGAGCCAGCCGCAGCGCCGCGGCCGGCCGGTGACGGCGCCGTACTCCTCGCCCACCTTCCGCAGCTGGTCGCCGAGGGCCCCGGTGAGTTCGGTCGGAAAGGGGCCGCCGCCCACCCGCGTGGTGTACGCCTTGCTGATGCCCACCACCGTGTCGATGGCGGTGGGCCCCAGGCCGCTGCCCACCGCGGCGGCACCGGCCACGCAGTTGCTGCTGGTGACGAAGGGGTACGTCCCGTGGTCGACGTCGAGCAGTGTGCCTTGGGCCCCTTCGAAGAGGATGCGCGAGCCCCGGGCCACTTCCCCGGCGAGGAAGAGCGAGGCGTCCTTGACGTAAGGACGCAGCGTCTCGCCGTGGGCCGCGGCGATGCGGGCGATGTCCACGGCATCCAGCACCGGGGCCTCGGTGCCGGCGCGCGCGGCCAGCGCCGCCAGCTCCTCGCGGGCCGACACCAGGCGCTCCTCAATCTTCTGCTTCAGGCGCTCTGGACGCAAAAGGTCCCGGACCCGAATCCCGCGCCGCGCCACCTTGTCCTCGTACGCCGGGCCGATACCACGGCCGGTGGTGCCGATGGGCGACTGGCCCCGCGCCTTCTCGCGCATGGCGTCCAGCAGCTTGTGCCAGGGGAAAATGACGTGCGCCGCCTCGGAGAGGACGAGCTGGGTGGTGGCGTGGATTTTCCCGGACGCCCGCAGCGAGGCGAGCTCGGTCACCAGCACGGACGGGTCCAGCACGACGCCGTTGCCGATGACGCACGTCTTGTTGCCGTGGAGGATGCCGCTCGGGATGAGGGTGAGCACCGTCTTCTGCCCATCCACCACCAGGGTATGCCCGGCGTTGTTGCCGCCCTGGAAGCGCACCACCACCTGGGCATGCTCGGTGAGCAAGTCGACCACCTTGCCCTTGCCCTCGTCACCCCACTGGGCGCCCACCACCACCACGTTTGGCATCGGTGCAGTGGCCTATAGCCCCGGGGGCGCCGGGTGACAACGGACAGCAAACCCGCACCCCAGCGCTGCGCAGCGTTCCCTCGGCTGAAGCAAAGGGACGCTGTCCTCGACGTGCAGCAGGGCGTGCACCGCTTCACCAAGTTCGGCCCGCGAAAGCGGCGGCGCGTCCACCCACCGGGGCGCCGCGTCCGGACTGTCGACGAAGCAGAGGCCCACGCGCCGCGGGACTGCGTCGTGGACCTCCGCCGCGTGCCACAGCACCGACAGCGTCACTGGGAAGGCCAGAAGGCCAAGCGGCGGCGGGACCCCGGGCACAAGAGACAATAGGTGCTGGGTGCCGTCCTGCTCCCAGGCCAGCGCGGCGCGGGCCAGAAGACGCGCCTCCCCCGCGTCAAGGACAAGTTCGCGCGCCGACAGGCGCGCCCCGCCTGTCGCAGCGGCCCGCAGCGCCTGCGTCGCGGCCAGCGCCCGCAGCGGCTGGAGGACGCCCAGGGCCCGCGCCTCCCCCAAGGACAGGCCGAGGACGGCCAGGTGCGGCATCAGGACCCCATCGGGGAGCCCGGCGGCCCAGGCGTCGCTGCCCAGGCGCCCGGCGAGGGTGGCCAGCAGCCCCGGCCGCGCGGCGCGGTGTCGCACCGGAAGCTGGCGTGCCCAGGCGGCGTCCGTCGCCACGGGCGGAAGGCCCACCTGGTGCAGCAGCCAGTGCCGGCGCCCGCAGCGGTGGAAGTCCTCGAGGGCGGCGGCCTCCACCGCCACCCCTTCAAACACGGGGCGCAGGGGCGCCCGCACGCGCGCAACCTCCGCCAGGGCCTGCTCCAGCGCGTGCCCCTCCTCCCGGGCTGCCGGGGTGGGTGGGGGAGGCGGGGGGACGTCCTCCGGCTTCAGCTGCCGCACCAAGGGGGCGACGTCTTCCTGAAGCAGCGCCGGCTCGAGGCGCGTGCGCCATGCCTCGGCTGAGGGACCACCACCGGATAGGACGAGGCGGTCCTGGGCGCGGGTGAGGGCGACGTACAGAAGGCGCCCGGCCTCGGCGCGGTCCCGCCGTTTGAGTTCCGCCTGCACCTGCGCCCAGCGGGGCGTCCGGCGTGGCTCGGCGTCGAAGGGGCCCTGTGGCTTGAAGGCCAGCCCGAGACGTCTGTCCAACAGCAGCCTCTCGCCGGGCGAGCGCACGCCGGTGGTGGAGAGGTCCGCCAGGCACACCACCGGCCACTGCAGCCCCTTGGCCGCGTGGATGCTGAGCAGCTGCACGGCGTCGCCGGCCCGCGCCTGTTCCACGCCGCGCGCCCCGCCCACATTCGTCTGCTCGGCCAGGACACGCAGCCGCCGGGCCAGGCCCGCCACGTCTCCCCGCCCGGCCGCGTCCCAGCGTCGGGCCAGGGCCACCAGCGGCTCCAGCGCGGCGAGGGCCTCCTCGGCCTCCGGGCCCGCGGCCACGGCGGTGCGGTAGCCCGTCTGTTCCCAAAACAATTGCAGGAGCTCGGCCAGGGGCAGCGGCGGCCGAAGCCCCTCCACCGTCTGGACGAGGCGGGCGAACCGCCGAAGACGCTCGGTCTCCTCGGCCGCGACGCCGTCCGGCACCGGGCCCCGCAGCACGGAGGCGTCCAGGCGCCCCTTGGCGGCCAAGCGAAACAGCGCGCTGTCCGACAGCCCGACGAAGGGCGAGCGAAGGACGACGGCCAGGCTGAGCGCGTCGGACGGGTCCGCCAGCAACGCCAGCAAGGCCCCGGCGTCCAGGACGCTGCTGGCGGTGTAGGGGTTCATCTCCCGCAGCACGACGTGGGGCACGTGGTAGGCCCGCAGCGCCGTGCGGTAGGCCTCCAGGCCGCTGAAGCCCCGCAGCAGAATCGCCACGTCCCCGCCCCGGGCGCGGCGCAGCCGGCCGGTGTCCACCACCGTCTCGGGCCCCTCCGGCGAGAGGAGGAAGGCCAGCCAGCGTGCCAGGACGTCCGCCTCCGCCTCGCGGCCGGTGCCGCGGGCGGCGGCCACCACCGGCAGAGCGTCCACGCACGCCTCGGGTCCCACCTGGGGGCGCACCGGCAAAAGGGCGTCCTCCTCCGGGCGAAACACCACTTCATAATCCCTTGGGGCGGCGACGGCGGGCAGCGCCGCAGCGGCGGCCGCGTTGAGGACGCGCAGCAGCGCCGGGGCCGAGCGCCGGTTGTCCCGGAGGAAGTGCCGGGCGCCCCCCTCCGCCACCACCTTCTCCGCCAGCCTCTCGAAGGTGGAGACGTCGGCGCCGCGGAAGTCGTAGATGGACTGTTTTCTGTCTCCCACGGCGAAGAGGAAGCGCGGCTCGAGCGGCAGGGCAAGCACGGCGTCGTGGCCGCTGCCGACCGGCCGCGGGCCGCCGTCGCGCGCCTCGGACAGCAGCACTACCAGCTCCAGCTGCAGCCCGTTGGTGTCCTGCACCTCATCCACCAGCAGGGCGCCGGCGCGGGCCTGGGCGCTGGCCCGGAAGCCCAAACGGTCGCGCAGCACGTCCCGCGCCGCCACCAGCAACTCCGCGAAGTCCATCCACCCGCCCCGGCGCAGCGCCGCCCGGAAGTCCGCCTCCACCTGGCCGCACAGCCGGCGCAGGGTGGCCTCGTGCCTGACGGCGGTGCAGCCGGCGTAGGCCGAGACGACGCCGGGAAGCTGCAGGGTGCCGTCCAGCAGGGCTTCGCGGACCGCCGCCAGGGCGTCCCGCAGGCCATTCTTCCCGGTGCGCGGAAGGGCACCGGCCAGGGCCTCGAGGCGCGCCAGCCGCTCGGGCGGGGCCTGCCCGTCCAGTCCCTGCAGCACGTCGAGGCAGGCTTCCAGCGTGCTGGCCACTTCGTCGGAAGCAGCGGCCGCCTCCGGAAGCGCCGCCTGAAGCCGCGCCTCGGCGCTGGCCACCGCCGCACGCAGCTGCTCGGCAGCCTGTCCCGCCTCTCCCACGGCCACCTCCGCCGCGCCCTGCCCCTCCTCCCGCAGCCGCACCACCGCCGCGACGAGGAAGTCCAACAGGCCGCTGCCCCGCCCGGTACCGCGCAGCTCCGCCTGGCCGCACAGAGCCTCCACGTCGGCGTCCCCGGTGTCGAGGGCGTCCAGCACGGCCTGCTCGGCCGTGTCCCCCAGCAGTTCCAGGGCATCCTCCTCACCCAGCAATTCAAAGCCCTGGGGAATGCCGCTGGCGGCGGGCGCCTGCCGCAGCAGCCGCGCGCAGTAGGCGTGGAAGGTGGACAGGGTGGCCATGTCCAGCTGCGACTGGACGGCGCGCCAGAAGGTGGGCGCCGGTGGCGGACGGCCCGCGGCGGCGAAGGCTGCCTCCAATTCCGGTTCGCTGCCCCGCCCCTCGGCCAGCGCCTCCACGCGGACGCGAAGCCGCTCCCGCATTTCGGCGGCCGCCTTCTCGGTGAAGGTGAGGAGGCACAGGCGCGCCGGGGCGAGGGCCTCGCGGCTGCCCGCGCCCGCAAGCAGCCCGAGGGCCGTCGTCAAAAGCCCGTGCGTCTTGCCCGCCCCGGCCCCGGCGAAGAGGCAGCTGTTGCGGGCCAGCACGTCACCCAGGGGCAGCTGGCTCACCGGCCGCCCTCCTTGCGCCGGGCGCCAATGCGGCACACGGCCCCGTAGGGACAAAACCCGCAGTCCATTGGGCGCGCGCCGAAGTCCCCGGCGCGGGAGCGTCCCACCAGCTGGTGCACGGCGTTGGCCAGGTTGGCCAGGCCCTCGGCGCGGGCCTGGGCGCGGGTTTGCGCGTCCATGGCCAGAAGGACGCCCTGTCCGGAGGGCGCGTCGAAGGGCTGAAACTCCCCGGACTTGAGGACGAGCCAGCCGGCGCGCAAGGGCCGGCCCTCCCCGCGCGCCCGTACCGCCCACAGGTAGAAGGGCAGCTGGAAGTCCGTGGTGAGTAGGTCGCGCGCCGCGTCCCGCCGACGGCTGGCCTTGTAGTCCAGCACCCCCACCCCGCCGGGGCCTGCGTCCAGCCGGTCCACCGTGCCGGTGAGGCAGACGTCCGCCTCCCCCGGCAGCGCCGCTTCCAGCCGCACCTCGCGCCAGTCCTGCTGGGCACTGGCCCGGCCGAAGGTGGTTTCCACGTCCTGCGGCAACAGCCCCTCGAAGGGCACCCCGTGGTGCGGGGCATCCAGCACCCGTCGCACCATCCACCGCGCGCGTTCACGCGCCAGGAAGAAGAGGCGGGGGTGGCCGGGGCTGAAGCGCCTGGCGAGGCCAGCGGCCCCCTCCTCCAAAGCCGTCTCCACCAGGGCCGCCGGCACGTCGCGGAAGGGATGGCCCAACAGGCCCGCGGACAGTAGCTGCGGTACCAGGCTCTCCAGCACCGCGTGCCAGAAGCTGCCCTGGCCGCGGGCGTCCAGCGCCTCGCCCGGCGCCTCCGGCGGCTCCAGCCGCAGGGCGGTGTAGGCGAAGCCCTGAAAGGCGCACCGGCCGAATTTCCCCAGCGTGCTGGCAGACAGCGGGGCGTCTGGGCCGTAAGCGTAGGCCTTTGCCCGCGCCTCGGCGAGGTCAGCTTCCGTCACTGCGCCGCTGAAGCGGCCACTGGGCAGCTCGGGCGCCTCGAAGGCGCGCACGCGCTCGGCCTCCATGGCGCCCAGCGCACGCGCCTCCTTCAGCCACCCCTCCTCGCTGTGGTGGACCAGCGCCCGCGCCAACCCGTCGGCCGAGTCCACCCAGGCCACCGCCTCGCGGAGCTCGCCTTCCGAGGCGGCGCGCACCAGGGGCACCACCGCCGCGTCGGGCACGTCCACGCGCGGCACCCCGGCGCTGCGGGCGAAGGCGTCGAGGAAGCCGGACGGGCCGGTGACGTCCTGAAAGCCGTCGTCGCGCGCGAAACCCAGCGCGGCGGCACCCGCCCGCCCCACTGTCACCCCCAGGCGCCAGCCATCCAGCGCCAGCGCCGCCGGGGGCCGGACGTCGGCCGAGCCATACCGCAGGGGGAAGGCGTCGCGCCCCAGCGCGCGGTTGACGCGGTGCCTGTCCTCGTCCGTCAGCGCCCCGGCGCGCTGCAGGGGCCGCGGGAAGCGGCCCTCGGCCAGCGCCACCGCGCCCACCCAGGCCAAGGGGCCCTCCTCCACCGCTTCCTCGTAGAGGAGGACGGCCACCCCGCCCGGGTGTCCCCTCTCCTCCGGCAGCCGGTGGCTGGCGGCGGCCTGGGCGAGGAAGGCGGAAAAGCCTGCGCGCTGCAATCGAGGCCCGGGCGTGCCGAGGGCCGACAGCGCCCCCCGCGCTTCGCGCAGGAGGGCGCGCCACGCCTCTCGGGCCTGCACCGCGCGGCCAAGGGCCCGCGCCGCGGCCTCCGCGCCGGGGCCGACGGACAGGCCCGCCTCCGCCGGCGCCTCCCAGAAGCCCAAGGCGGCCAGGGCGCGCTGCCAGGCTTCCAGGTGGGCGGACAGCGTCGCGTCGGCTGGCAGTGCCCGCACCAGGGAGAAGAAGGCCTCACAGGCCTCCAGCAGCCGCTGCGCCTCCGGGCGCCTGTCCGCGCGGCCTCCGCGCTGTGCCAGAGCCTCCAGCCGCACCCGGTACGCCCCCTGGCCACCACTGCCGCCCAGCGCCTCGTCCCGGACGCCGGCCCGTTCCAGCAGCGCTGCTGCCCCGCGCGGCGCCTCCGGCCAAAGGCCCGGAAGAAGGCCACTGTGCAGCAGCCACGCCACGTCCTCCCGAGGGAAGGCCGCCTCCTCCAGCCGCGCCACCAGCACGCCGGCGCGGCCGGCGGCGGTGCTGCCCAGCGTCCGGCGTGGGCAGCGGCCGACGGACAGCCCGGCGGCGCGCAGCGCCGCGGCGACGGCGTCGGCACTGGCAGCGTCCGGCACCAGCACCGCGCACCGGGCGGGCGAGGCGCCGGCCTGCACCGCGGCACGCGCCTGGGCCGCCACCAGCTGTGCCGCGGCGGAGGCGCGGGCCGCGCTGAAGACGGCTGCCGGCGCGGCCTGGGCGGCCGGCCGGCCGAGGAATTCCACCGCCCGGGATAGCGGCGCGCCGTCGGGCGGCAACACCCGCTCCAGCACCAGGGGCGACAATTCCGGGTGCGCCTCGACGGCCGCAAAAATGGGCTCCAGCGCCGCGTCCAGGCTGGCCTCCCCGGTGGCCGGCACCTGCAGCACCACCGGGCGGCCCTGGCGTTCCGCCAGCTGGGCGAGGGCCACCAGCGCCTGCAGCACCACCGGCGGCAAGGGCGGGTGCAGCCGGACGTGCAGCTGCCGGAAGCCCTCCAGCGCTCGGGGCCAGCCGTCTGCCGAGGCGAGGGCGGCGCGGGCGTCGTCCCAGCGTCCGGCCGCGTCGGCCAGCCCCCGGGCGTGCAAGAGGCGCTGGTAGCCACCAAGGGCGCTGGCCACCGCCAGCAGCCGTTCCGCGGGCGGGCCCCCCAGCCGCTCCGCAACGGCCAGCAGCGCCTGGGCACGGACGCGCCCCGCCCGGGCTTCCTGGACGGCCTCCGCCAGCCCCGACAGACGTTCCACGTCCGCGGCGTCCAGCACCTTTCCGTGCGCGTCTGCAACCGCCAGCGCCAGCCAGCTGCCGAGGCCGTCCAGCGTCCGGCGGGCCAGGCCGCCGCCTGCGGCAAGCAACTGGGCCAGGGCCTCCAGCGGCAGGACGGCGGCGGGCGCGCCAGGGCCAGGCCCGGGCGCCGGGCCCACCCACAACACGTTTGCGTCCACGTCCGGCATGGCCCGCCTGCCGGTGTAAGGGCGGGGCCTGACAGCCAGCGGGCCGGGCGCCGGCCCGCGGCCTAGGGGGGCGTCGTCGAGGGGCAGCGCGCCAGCGCCCCGGAGAAAGGCGTCCGGGCCTCGGCGCCCATGCGCGCCGTGTGCGCCTGCAGCGCGGTGCAGCCCTCCGGGCCGACAGAGACGAGCGCTTCGGCGGCCCGCCGCTGCAGGGGCGGGGTGGCCGAGGACAGCACCGGGCGCAGCACGCGCACCGCCTCGGCCGGGGGCAGCGTGCGGGCGACGGCCCGGGCGGCCGCCGAGCGCACCACCAGCGGCTCCCCGGGGTTGGCCACGTCGGCGACGGCCAGCGGCGCGGCGCGGGCGGCGTCCACCAGGCTGAGGGCGTGCAGCGCCTTGGCCCGGCGGCTGGGCAGCCCGTCGCCCTCGGCAATGGAGGCGAGCAGCGGCGCCGCCTGCGGCCCCAGCGCCGTCCAGCGGGCGTCGGAGATGGGGACGTCAATGGAGTTGAGGTACGTCTCCACCGTCTGCTTCACCTTGTCGTCGGGCGCGGCCGGCGCGGCAGCCGCAGGCAAGGCGAGAAGCAGAAGGAGCGCGAAGCGACGCATGGAGTCTCCGGGCGGGGCGCGGACGAACAGGCGACGACACCGTCGGCCCGGCATTGGACAACAAAAGGTGAAGGGGCGCCACCCGCGCACCGGCGGCCGCCTTCAGCCCACGGCGGGCGTGTGCCGCGCCCCCCACACCTCGCC
This sequence comes from Myxococcaceae bacterium, assembly GCA_017881265.1. Taxonomy (GTDB): domain Bacteria; phylum Myxococcota; class Myxococcia; order Myxococcales; family Myxococcaceae; genus JADGRA01. Next base: position 129,572 of record JADGRA010000014.1, read on the forward strand.
GCGCCTCCACGCCACGCGTCCGCTTGTCCCCCAGCCGGCCTCCAGTGCCTCGGCCCCCCCCTGCCACTCCATCCAAAACACCGCGCCGTCGCTGCCCCTGGCCTCGTCGAGGCATGCGACGCGTGTCTGCGTCCCGTCCGGGTGGGAGAGGCTGGCCGCCAGCGCCTCGTGCGAATGCCCGCACCACAGCCACCCTGGCCGCAGCGTCTGCACCAGGTCCCGGGTGAAGGGGTTGCCCATCCACGGGCGGACGGGGCGGCCAGCCACGCGCTGGAAGAGGCCGCGGGGCCACTCGTGCACCAGAAGCAGCTGCAGGCCCCGGGCCCCGCGCAGCCGTTCCACCTCGGCGGTGCGGAAGTAGCCGGCCTGCTTCTGGGTGGCCGCCGTGCGGGGCTCCCGCAGCGGCGTGTCCACGTGTCTGGGGGCGTAGATGCCCGACAGCCAGCCCACCTTGAGGCCGTCGAAGGCGCGCGTCCCCACCCGACCCAGGTAGTGCAGCCCGGGGGCCACCTCCCCGCCCTCGGGCAGCGCGTACAGGGCCTCGAAATCCTCGTTGTTGCCGCCGATGAAGTGCATCGGCCGGTACAGCGTTCGGGCGCCGCCGGCGTATTCGGCAAATTCCGCCGGCATGGCGCGTTTGGTGGACTTGCGCCGGTCGTCGTCGGGGTTGCGGAAGGCCTCCAAGTCGCCCACGGCGAAGACGACGTCCAGGGCTCGTCCGCGCGACTCCTCGAGTTCGCGCAGCCAGCCCTGCACCCGGTGAAAGCGGCCGTGGATGTCTCCGACACCGGCGATGAACAGGGGACCCCTCCCGAGCACCCGTCGTCTGCGGCACCGCCCTTCGTGAGCTTGTGCCTCTCTACCACCCTTGGGGCTAGCGTTTGGCGTGCCGGACGTCCGGGGGATTTGTTATTCGACGGGGCTGCCCATGGCTGAACCTGACTTCATCGCCATCCGTGGCGCGAGCGAGCACAACCTCAAGTCCGTCTCCCTCGACGTCCCGAAGAAGAAGCTCGTCGTCTTCAGCGGCGTGAGCGGCTCGGGGAAGAGTTCCCTCGCCTTCGACACGCTGTACGCCGAGGGCCAGCGACGCTACGTGGAGAGCCTCTCCGCCTACGCGCGGCAGTTCCTCGGGCAGCTGGAGAAGCCCAAGTACGAGACGCTGCGCGGGCTGTCCCCCACCATCTCCATCGAACAGAAGTCCGCCAGCAACAACCCGCGCTCCACGGTGGGCACGGTGACGGAGGTGCACGACTACCTCCGGGTGCTGTACGCCTCCATCGGCGTGCAGCACTGCTGGAACTGCGGTCGCCGCGTGGGCCGGCAGTCCGCGCAGGCCATTGTCGACGAAGTGCTGAAGGCCCCGGCCGGCACGCGGCTCATGCTGCTGGCGCCCCTGGTGCAGAACCGCAAGGGGGAGCACCGCGAGGTCCTCGCGGATGCCGCGCGCCGGGGCTTCTCCCGGGTGCGCATCGACGGCAAGGTGCACGCCCTCGAGGAGCGCCTGGACCTGGACAAGAAGGCCAAGCACACCATCGAGGTGGTGGTCGACCGCCTGGTGCTGAAGCCCGACGTCCGCTCGCGCCTCACCGACTCGGTGGAGACGGCGCTGCGGGAGGGCAAGGGCGTCCTGCTGTTGACCGACGAGACCGGGGGCGAGGAGCGCGTCATGTCCGAGCTCAACGCCTGCCACCACTGCGGCCTGTCCTTCCCGGAATTGACGCCAGCCTCCTTCAGCTTCAACAGCCCCTTGGGCATGTGCCCGGACTGCAACGGCCTCGGCACCCGGCCGGAGATGGACCCGGACCTCATCATCCCGGACCCGCGCCGCACCATCCGCGAAGGGGCGGTGGAGCCGTGGGCCACCGGCATGGGCAAGGGGGAGGGCTGGACGGCGGAGTTGGTAGAGCAGCTGGCGCGGGCCTTCAAGCTGGACCTGGACACCCCTTGGGAGAAGCTGAGCAAGCGCGAGCGGGACATCGTCCTGCATGGCTCGGCCGGCAAGTCCTTCAGCGTCCGCGGCTGGAAGATGGAATGGGACGGAATCCTCCACAAGCTGATGAAGGGCTTCCGCACCACCCACAGCGAGGGGATGCGGAAGTACTACCTGAAATTCTTCTCGCCCAAGGCCTGCTCCACCTGCCACGGGGAGCGGCTGCGGCCGGAGGCGCGGGCGGTGCGGGTGCACGGCCAGACCATCGTTGAGCTGTCGCGCAAGACGGTGGCCGAGGCCCGGGGCTTCCTCTCCGGGATGCAGCTGCTTCCCCAGGAAGAACCGGTGGCGCGCGAGCTGCTTCGGGAAATCCAGAGCCGTCTCGGGTTTCTGGTGGACGTCGGCCTGGGCTACCTGACGCTGGAGCGGAGCGCGACGACGCTGTCCGGCGGGGAGAGCCAGCGCATCCGGCTCGCCTCGCAGATGGGAAGCGAGTTGACCGGCGTCATCTACATCCTGGACGAGCCGTCCATCGGGCTGCACCAGCGCGACAACGGCAAGCTGCTCTCGACGCTGAAGCGGCTGCGCGACCTCGGCAACTCCGTCATCGTCGTGGAGCACGACGAGGAGACGATGCGCGAGGCGGACCACATCGTCGACTTCGGCCCGGGCGCAGGCGAGCTGGGGGGCCAGGTGGTAGCCCAGGGCACGCCGGAGCAAGTCATGGCCAGCCCGGCAAGCCTCACCGGTGCCTACCTGAGTGGCCGGGCCCGCATCGACGTGCCGGCGCGCCGCCGGCCTCCGGGCCCCTCCCGGCTGGTGGTGGAGGGGGCGCGGGCCAACAACCTGCAGGACGTCACGGTGGAGTTTCCCTTGGGACTGCTGGTGGCCGTCACCGGCGTGTCCGGGGCGGGCAAGTCCACCCTGGTCAATGAAGTGCTGTACCCCGCCCTCGCCCAGAAGCTGAACGGCGCGCGCGAGGTGGCCGGCCGGCACCGGGCGCTGCGGGGGGTGGAGCTTCTGGACAAGGTGGTGGACATCGACCAGCGGCCCATCGGCCGCACCCCACGCAGCAACCCGGCCACCTACACCAAGGTCTTCGACGCCATCCGCAATGTCTTCGCCCTCACCCAGGAGGCCCGCACCTTCGGGTATGGCCCGGGGCGCTTCAGCTTCAACATGAAGGGCGGCCGCTGCGAGGCGTGCGAGGGCGACGGGGTGAAACTGGTGGAGATGCACTTCCTGGCCGACGTCTACGTCCCGTGCGAAGTGTGCGGGGGTAAGCGCTTCAACGAGGCCACGCTGCGCGTGCGCTTCAAGGGGAAGAACATCGCCGAGGTCCTGCAGATGAGCGTGCGCGAGGCGCGCGAGCTGTTCAGTGCCCACCGGGAGATTGAGCGCATTCTCGGGACGCTGGAGGACGTGGGCCTCGGCTACGTGCGGCTGGGTCAGAGCTCCCCCACCCTCTCCGGGGGGGAGGCGCAGCGGATTAAGCTCAGCCGGGAGCTGGCCCGGGTGGCCACCGGGCGCACCATCTACATCCTGGATGAACCCACCACCGGGCTGCACTTCGAGGACATCCGCAAGCTGCTGCGCGTGCTGGACCGGCTGGTGGAGGCCGGCAACACGGTGGTGGTCATCGAACACAACCTGGACGTCATCAAGAGCGCGGACTACCTGATTGACTTGGGGCCCGAGGGCGGCGCCGGGGGTGGCCGGGTGCTGGCCACCGGGACGCCGGAGGCGGTGGCGGCGGTCCCGGAGAGCTTCACCGGCCAGTACCTGGCCCGGGTGCTGGGGACACCCTCGCCGACGCGCTCGCGCTCCTCCGCGCGCGCCACCGCCTGAAGCCGCCCCCCCCTGCCATGCTGCGAGCTGCCATCTACGACATGGACGGACTGCTCCTCGACTCGGAGCCGTACTGGGTGCAGGCGGAACTCGAGGTGCTGGGTGGCGTCGGCGTGCCCCTCACCGAGCAGCTTGCGCGCGAGACGACGGGCATGCGCCTGGACGAGGCGGTGGCGCACTGGTACCGCCGCTTCCCCTGGACGGGGCAAAGCCAGGGCGATGTGCTGGCGCGGCTGACGCGGGCCGCCCACCACCTCATCCTCGCGCACGCCGAGGCCAAGCCTGGGGTGACGGAGTCGCTGCACCTCTTCACCCGGCTGGGCATCCGCCGGGCGCTGGCCTCCTCATCGCCCTTGAGCCTCATCCGCGCCGTGGTGGAGAAGCTTCGCCTGCAGGGGCACTTCGAGCTCACCGTCTCGGCCGAGTCCGAGATGCACGGCAAGCCCCACCCGGCGGTGTACCTCACCTGCGCCGAGCGCCTGGGGCTGCGCCCGCCCGAATGCGTGGCGCTGGAGGACTCCGTCAATGGCCTCACCTCGGCCAAGGCGGCCGGCATGCACGTCATCGCCGTGCCGGAAGCCGCCCACCGCACGGACGTGCGCTTCCGGGCGGCGGACGTGGTGGTGAATTCGCTGCTGGAGGTGGACCAGCCCCTCTTGGAGCGCCTTCGCTAGCCTGGGGAGCGGGCGTCCTTCCCAGACGCCCTTCGCCGCAGCCGCCTTGCAACCGGCGGCGGTTGCGGCTGTCCTGTCGCCCCTCTGGTCCCCCTCTCTGCCCGCTGAGGCCTTCCATGCACACCGGTGCCCTCCGCCGTCCGCTGCACCGTCTTGCCCGCGCCAGCCAGACGGCCTTCCTGCTCGCCGCCGTGGCTGCCCTGGGCCAGACGCCTAGCCCCGGGGCGTCCCAGCAGGCCGGGTACTCCGGCCACGGCGCTGGCAGCGCCTCCGCCGAAATCCTGGCGAAGTACGCCCCCCCTGCCCTGCCTCCAAGCTTGAGCGCGCGCATCCAGGCCATGCTGGACGTGCGCTCGCCGGGGGCGGGCCTGGTGTCGCCCGACGGCAAGCGCCTGTACTTCAGCTGGACCGTCACCGGGACGCAGCAGGTGTGGCGGCTGGACGGCCCCCAGCGCTTCCCCGTGCAGCTGACGGGAGGCGAGGACCGCACCGACGTGGTGGCCATTGCCCCGGACGGCAGCTTCCTCCTCATCTTGCGGGACCGCGGCGGCGAGGAGTACCCGGGGCTGTACTGGCAGTCGCCGGACGGGGGCCCGCTGCATCTCATCCAGCACCTGCCCCGGGTGCAGTCCTTCGCCCAATTCATCTCGGACGACTCGCGCTACGTCTACTTCAAGGCCAACGACATCAAGCCGGACTCCTACGCCATCTACCGGTGGGAGAAGCAGAGCGGCACGAAGGAAAAGGTGTTCGACCAGGATGGGCTGTGGGACCTCGCGGACCACCGGCCCGACGGGCGGCTGCTGCTGGTGAAGGAACTCGGCAGCGCGGTGACGGAAGTCTACGAGTGGAATCCGAACACCAAGGCGCTGACGCCCATCATCGGCCAGGGGGTGCGCGAGGAGTACCAGGCCGCCTACGGAGCGGCCGAGGGCGAGGTGCTCATCCTCACCCCAAAAATCGGGGAGTACCGGCGGCTCTACCGCTGGCAGGTGGGCGGAACGTTCGAGGCGGTGACGCCTGAGCTGCCGCACGACGTGGCGAGTTTCCTCATCGACCAGGCCCGAACCCGCATCCTCTACACCGTCAACGAGGAGGGTTACAGCAGGATGCATGCGATGGACGCCCACACCTTCCGGACAGTCGCCCTCCCGAAGCTGCCGGAGTCCGACCGCGTCTTTGCGCGCAGCTTCAGCCCCAACGGCCGCTACGCCACGCTCTCGGTGGACACGGGTACCGCGCCGGCCATGGGCTACGTCGTGGACTGGAAGACGGGGAAGGCCACCCAGTGGCAGCTGCCGAGTGCGCCGGAAGTGGACCTGTCGCGCTTCGTCCGGGCGAAGCTGGAGACGTACCCGGCGCGCGACGGGACGCGCATTCCGATGCTCGTCCGCCGACCCCTCAGCTGCGCCGAGCCGTGCCCCGTGGTGGTGGCCTTTCACGGCGGCCCGGAGGGTCAGTCGGTACCGGGCTTCAACGTCCGTGCGCAGCTCTTCGTGGACGCGGGCTTCGTCTACGTCGAGCCCAACGTGCGTGGCAGCGACGGCTACGGGAAGACTTGGTTTCACGCCGACGACGGGCCGAAGCGGCTCAATATTATTACCGACATCGAAGACTGTTCTCGCTACATCCGGAAGGCCTGGGCGGCTTCCGGTCAGGCGCCCAAGGTGGGCGTCTTCGGGGGCAGCTACGGGGGCTACTCTTCGCTCATCGGGATGACCATGTTCGCCGGCGCCTACGACGCCGGCGTGGACATCGTCGGCATCTCGAACCTCCTCACCTTCCTCAACAACACCGCGCCCTACCGCCGGGTGCTGCGGGTGAACGAGTACGGGGACCCGGAGAAGGACAAGGAAGCTCTCATCAAGCTGTCCCCCCTCACCTACATCGACCGCGTCTCGGCGCCGCTGCTGATTATTGCCGGCGCCAATGACCCGCGCGTGCCGGTGGGGGAAGCGGTGCAGATGCACAACGCGCTGGACGCCCGCGGCATCAAGAGCCCACTCATCATCTTCCCGGACGAGGGCCACGGCGCCTCCAAACGCGCCAACCAGGTGGTGCAGTTCGGCGCCTCCATCGAATTCTTCGAAGCGACGCTGAAGCCCGCCTCTAAGTCAGCCTCGCGCTGACGTCAGGAGGCCGTCGCGGGACTGGCCGCGGGCGCCGGGGTGACGTCCTCCGCGCCGTGCATCATCCGGGTCAGCGTCCCGGACAGTGTCAGGAGCACCAGGCCCGCGGCCGCGGTGCCCAGGACAATAATGCCAAACATCGTCTGGTCTCCGACGCGCTCGGCGGCCCCGCCCAGCATGCCGGCCAGTTTGTTGGCGGCGGCATTGGAGAGGAACCACACGCCCATCAGCGCCGAGGCGAACTTGGTGGGCGCCAGCTTGGTCACCATGGACAGGCCCACCGGGGAGAGCGCCAACTCCCCCCAGGTGTGGAAGAGGTAGGCGCCCACCACCCAGAGGAGGGCCGCCTTGCCCTCGGCCGCGCTCTGCTTCGCCGCGCCGTACATGAGGACGAAGCCGACGGAGACCAGGAGCAGGCCGAGCGCCATCTTGGTGGGCGTCCGCGGCTCCTTGCCGCGCGCGGCGAGCCACGTCCACAGCATGGCGAACAGCGGGGCAAAGCCGACGATGAAGATGGAGTTGACGGACTGGAACCAGGTGGTGGGGATGGTGAGGGTGAAGAGGCCGCGGTCCACCTTGGTGTCGGTGTACAAGTTCATCAGGCCGCCGGCCTGTTCAAAGGCCGCCCAGAAGAAGACGACGAAGAGGGCCAGGACGAAGATGACGATGACCCGGTCCCGCTCCTCCTTCTTCAGCTTCCCGAAAAAAGTCAGGTAGACGAAGAAGCCGAACATGGTGCCCAGGATGGCGGTCAGAAGGACGTAGTCCCAGTTGACGCGGCCGGCGAGCGGGCCCCAGATGGCCAGCCAGGCGAGGGCGGCCAACACCACCACGGCGATGGCGAGGGCCCGGAGGAAGCGTTTCACCGCCTCGGCCGAGGGCTTCTCCTTCAAGGTGCCAATTCCCGGCAACAACTTGCCCTTCAGCGCCAGGAAGGTGGCGACGCCGATGGCCATACCCACCCCGGACAGGGCGAAGCCGAAGGACCAGTCGACGTTTTCCGCCACGCCACCGGCCAGCAGCGGCCCCACCAGGCCACCGAGGTTGATGCCCATGTAGAAGATGGTGAAGGCGCTGTCGCGCCGGCGGTCGCCTGGGGCGTACAGCTGCCCCACCATGGTGGAGATGTTGGCTTTGAAGAAGCCGTTCCCGAGGATGAGGATGAGGAGCCCGGCGTAAAGCGTCGGCACGGACTTCACCGCGCAGAGGAATTGCCCGCACATCATCAGCGTGCCGCCGAGCACCACCGAGAGGCGCTGGCCGAAGAAGCGGTCGGCGATGTAGCCCCCCAGCACCGGCGTCAGGTACACCAATCCGGTGTACGTCCCGTACAGGCTGAGGGCCTGGCCGCGCGACCAACCCAGGCCCCGGCTCGCGTCCACCAGGTACAGCACCAGGAAGGCGCGCATCCCGTAGTACTGGAAGCGCTCGAACGCCTCGGTGAAGAAGAGGAGGTACAGCCCGCGGGGGTGTCCCTTCGCAGAAGGCGCAGAAGCGGCGGCGGTGGCGGTCGTCATGCGGCCCCTCATCCCGGGCGGCACCGCCGGAAGAGCGGGCCGCAGCCGCCCCTCGTACCAGAAGCCGGGGGGTCCGCGGGGGGAAAGGGCGCCCTGTTGCCGCCAACGGCGGCCCTGGCGTCAGGGGTGCACGCGCGTTATGGGCAGGGCCAGCAGGAGAGAGACAACCCCCGTGGCCATCGCCCTCCACAGCTTGGACTTGGAAGCGGACGTCCGCCGGCTGAAGAAGGAACTGAACGCGGTCATCCTCGCCCACTACTACCAGGAGAGCGAAGTGCAGGACGTCGCGGACTTCGTCGGGGACAGCCTGGCCCTGGCGCAGGAGGCGGCCAAGACGGACGCCGACACCATCGTCTTCTGCGGCGTCCACTTCATGGCCGAGACGGCCAAAATTCTAAACCCGAAGAAGCTGGTGCTGCTGCCGGACCTCAAGGCCGGCTGCAGCCTGTCGGACCGCTGCCCGCCGGCCGCTTTCCGCGCCTTCGTCGACCAGCACCCGGGCGCCTTCGTCGTGACCTACGTCAACAGCTCGGCGGCGGTGAAGGCGATGAGCGACGTCATCTGCACCTCCTCCAACGCCGCGCGGATTGTCGCCCGCGCGCCGGCCGACCGGCCCATCCTCTTCGCCCCGGACCAGCACCTCGGGCGCTGGGTGGCCAAGCAGACCGGGCGCGAGCTGGTGCTCTGGCCGGGCAGCTGCATGGTGCATGAGATTTTCAGCGAGAAGCGCCTGGTGCAGCTGAAGGCCCAGCACCCGGAGGCCGAGGTGGTGGCGCACCCGGAATGCGAGGCAGCGGTGCTTCAGCACGCGGACTACGTCGGCAGCACCCGCGGCATCCTCGAGCACGTGCTGGCGAGTCCCCGCCGCACCTTCATCGTCGCCACCGAGGTGGGCATCCTCCACCAGATGCAGAAGCACGCGCCGGACAAGACGTACATCCCCGCGCCCCCGGACAACGGCTGCGCCTGCAACGAGTGTCCGCACATGAAACTGAATACGCTGGAGAAACTGGTCCTCTGCATGCGCCGGCGCACCCCAGAGCTCACCATGCCAAGGCCGCTGCTGGAGGCCGCCCGGGCGCCCCTGGACCGGATGCTGGATTGGTCCCGGTAAGCTTGCCCCCCGCGAGTCCCGTGGTAATGGCTTAGCTGAACGCCCGTGGCCACCCGCTTCTTCTCCCTGCCGTCGCATCTCCTCGTCCTGCCGCCGCGCCTGCTTCCGGCGGAGTCCATCTATGAGCCGGAGCTGCCGGCCGTCGTCGGCGCCGTGGACCGCGCCATCAGTGGGGCGGAGTTTCGCGACCAGCGCCTGCCGGACCGGGTGGAGCTGCTACTGGCGGAGGCAGAGCGCTTCGCCGCCCCCTCCGCCGACACCAGCTACTCCATCATCATCGCCCGGCCACCCGGGGACTTGCCGGCGCTGCTGCGGACGGCGGACCAGCTGGAGACGATGGCCCTGGACACGGACGGGGAGCGAGCCCTGGTGTGGAAGTGCGAGTCGTGCGGCACGCGCTACGCCGTCCCGGTGGCGCTGGCGCGCGACGTCTCCATCCACTGCGAGCGCTGCGGCCAGCCGGTGCAGCTGCTGCGCGTGCGCTCGCTCGGCGAGCAGTCGTTGATGGACCCCCACCACAGCGCGGTGAATGTCGCGCGGCGCGCCCTGGCTGCCTTTTTCCGCGAGTCGATGGCCCGGGGCTGGCCCGTCCTCGCCAGCCGCAAGCGCAGTTGAGTGGCGCTCGCGTTGGCCGGGCGGCGTACGCGCTGGCCCTGTGCTTCGGCGTCCTGCCGCTGTGGGCGGCGCGCCAGCTGCCCATGGTGGACCTCCCGCAGCATCTGGCCCTCATCTCCGCCCTGCACCGGCTGACGGACCCCACCACTCTCTACCCGGCGGTGTTCGCCGCCCGGGGAGAGCTGACGCCGTACCTCGGCTACTACCACCTGGTGTCGCTTCTCAACTGGCTGCTGCCGCTCGAACTCGCCAACCGCTGCTTCCTCACCGCGGTGGTGGCCGGGCTGCCGCTCAGTCTGGCCTTCCTGTTGCGCGCGCTGGGGCGACCGCGCTGGCCCAGCCTTCTGGCCCTGCCTTTTTCTTACGGGGACAGCTTCGGCTGGGGCTTCATCAACTACCTGGCCTCGCTACCGCTGGCGCTTTTGGCCTGCGGCTGCTTCGTCCGGGCGCTGGAGGCGGGGCCCCGGCGCCGCGCCTGGGCGCTGGCCCACGCCTCCGTGCTGGTGCTGGCGCTTCTCATGCACGTGCAGGCCTTCTTCTTCCTGGCCCTGGCCCTGCCCTGGCTTCTCCTCACCACCCAGGTGCCGGGGGGCCTGCGCGAGCGGGGCTGGGCCCTGCTCAGCGTCGTCCCGGCGGTGACGCTGTTCGCCGTCTGGGGGGCCGGGCGCCTGTTGGCCCCGGCGGAGGTGGCCGAGGGGGCGCCGTGGAAGGCGTGGGGCCCTCTCTTCTCGGAGAGAAACCTGGCCTTCAAGCCCTTCGCGCAAAATCTCGGCGAGTTGCCCCAAGTCCTCGCCAACCAGCTGCGCGACGCCTCCGACCGCTGGGCCCTGTACGCGGTGTGCCTTCTCTGGGTGGCGGCCGCGTTGGCTGTGCTGCTGGGCGCAAAGGGTACCGTGCGTGAACGGGGGGTCGCCCGGCTGCGCCTTTGGGGCCTGGGCCTTTTGGCGCTGCTTCTGTACTTCCTCCTCCCCTTCGACATCCGCGGCGCCATCTACTACCTCAACACGCGCTACGCGCACCTGGCGGCCGCCCTGCTTGCCGCCAGCGTCCCGCCATTGGGGCGCACGCTGCGGCCCATCTTCCTGGGGCTGTCCGCGGCCGCGGCGCTGGTGCTGGCCGTACCGCTGTGGGGGGCCTTCCGGGCCTTCGACGTGGAAGCCGCGCCCCTGCTGCGCTTCGCGGCGCTGACGCCGCCCCGGGCCACCGTCATGGGCCTCATCTTCAACACCGGCTCGCGCGTGCTGACGCACCCGGTGTTCCTGCATGCCGCGGCCGTCCCGGCGCGCCTTTCCGGCGGCATCACCAACTTCAGCTTCGCCCTCACCCCGCACTCCCCGCTGCGCTACCGCGGCGCGCCGCCGCCCAGCTTCCCGTCGGAATGGCGGCCGGACGGCTTTCGCTGGCAGGGCATGGGCGAGGCCTACAGCCACTTCCTCATCCGGGGGGTGCCCCCGGAGCGTCTCTTCGGCGCCCACCTGGGGCCGGACGTCCACGTCGTCGCCCAGCAGGACGGCATGGCCTGGCTGGAACGGGGGTCGGGGACACTGTCACCACGAAGTGCACTGCCATGACGTCGCCCTCCCTTTCCCGCCTGCTGTGCACCCAAACCGCCCCGCCGGAGGGGCAGGACGGCCAGGCCTGGGCCATGGCCCGCGCGGTGTTGCATGGCCAGACGGACGCCCAGGCAGCCGAGGCGCTGCCGGAGCCGCTGCTGCTGGCCCTGTTGGACGCCTGCGTCGAGGAGCGGCTGGCCGCCCCGGTGGAGGCACTGTCGGCCAGCCGGGCCAAGGGCGTGGCCAAGGCCGCGCGGCGTGCCCAGTACCGCCTGCGCTCCGCCGGCGTGGCCACCCAGCGTCCCGCCGTGCCGGCCCAGCCGCCAGCGCCGAAGGAGGAGGCGGCGGCGGAGTTGCCGTGCCTGCTGTCGCCGCCAGACGGCGCAGGCGACAGCCTGTTGGTGGTGGTGCGCCCGGTGAAGGGCGGCCTCGCCCTGCATGAGGTGGTGCTGTCCGACGAGATGGGACTTGTGGAGCACCGCGAATTTGAAAGCAGCCGAAGCGGCTACCGGCGCAGCCTCCGGGAGGCACGCGCCCAGCCGCTGCGGGAAATTTCCCTGGCCGAGGCCCGGACGCTGCTGGCCGAGGCCTACCGCTGCAACCTGGCCACGCGCTCACCGCTGCCCCGGGGCGCCGAGGAGATGCTGCGCCGGCTGTCGGTGGAGCCGGCCGCCTCGCCACTGCCGCCCGTGCCAGTGCCCGAGGAGGGGGACGCCGTCCTCGCCCTCCAGGCCGCCGCACTGCACGAGGAGCCGGAGTTGCGCGGCTTCTTGCCACCGGAGTCCGAATTGAAGCTGCTGGCCGCCCGCGTGCAGGAAGTCCAGTCCAGCCCGCTGGCCCTGTCGGAGGTGCAGCGGGCCGAGCAGATTCAGGAAAAGGCGCGCGCGATGGCCGAGGCCTTCTTCACCCCCGAGCGCTCGCAGTTGTACGGCCGGCGCCTGTGGGCGCTGGCCGACGTCTTCGACCGAACGCACCGCGGCCCGAAGGCTGTCGTGGCGCGCGCCGAGGCGCGGCGCCTCTTCCACCGGGCCCCGGGGCTGTTCTCGCGCTTCGCCGAGGCGCTCTACACGAAGCTTCTGCCGAAGTCGGCCCTCCCCGGGGCGGAGACCCCAGACACCGCGCCCGCGGCGCCGGCCGCCCCGGCCCCCGGCGAGCGCCGCAGCAAGGGCGGCCTCATCCTTCCGTAAGCCTCGGGAGCCGAGGGCGGCTGTTTCGAGGCCAGTATCGCGCTCATCCAAGCCCGCGGAGTCGTCGCTTGCGTTTCACGATGTCGTTCACAGCAGCCAGCTCAGAGCGACTGCCACTGGTCGCGGTGTAGCTGCAGCCACCAGCAGGGGGACAATCCTTGGTGGGGAAGTGCCGAACGAACGCACGGCTGCTCGACGGAATCGACGAAATCGAACTCAGCGCGGTTGCCCTTGAGCGGCGTCGAAACAAAATGCCTTACCTCAATAGAGCCGAGGCCGCCTCCGCGGGCCAAACGAGCACGCAGGACTGCCCAATCGGCGCAGTACAGGATGAGAAGGAGCAGGGGCGTCCCCTTCAGAGCCCGCCTCGTTCGTGGCGACCACAGCATCGGATGGCTTCCTACCCGATGGTTTGCCCGAGCCGCCATGGGCCGCGACATCAGGCATGGCGGCGGACTGAGGAGCGGGATGAGCTTGGCATGGCCTTGCGGCGCAGCCCCCACAGGGGCATCGTGCGTGCCGTCGTTTCTTGCGCGACGCCGTTCGCCGTTGCAATGCGCTAGCTTTCCGAGTGGACGTTTAGGCCCAGAGGGAGTTAACGACGGCACCCCGTCTCTTATGCACTCGCCCTTCTTCCAGGGACTGCGCCCCACGCTGCACATCGCCCACCGCGGCGGCTCGGCGCTAGCGCCAGAAAACACCCGGGTGGCGTTTGACGCGGCCGTCCAGCGCTGGCGCACGGACATGCTGGAGCTGGACGTCCACCTCACCCGGGACGGGGACTTGGTGGTGACCCATGACCCCACCTTGCAGCGGTGCACGGACGGCGAGGGCCGCATTGTGGACTTCAGCCTGGTCGAATTGCAGCGGCTGGACGCCGGCTACCGCTTCACCACTGACGGAGGCAAAACCTTTCCGTTCCGGGGAAAGGGCGTGCGCCTGCCGTCGCTGCGCGAGGTCCTGCAGGCCTACCCAGGCCTCCGCCTCAACGTAGAATTGAAGCAGGACACGCCGGGGGCGGCGGAGGCGCTGGCGCAGCAGGTGCGCGAGTACGGCGCCCAGTCCCGGGTGTGCCTCGGCAGCGAGTTGGACGCTGTCGGCGAGAAGTTGCTGGCCCTGCTGCCGGACGTCGTGCACTTCTACCCGCGGGAGGCCCTCAGCCAGGCCGTGGTGGCCGTGAAGTCCGGGGGGGCCCTGGCGGAGGACAGCCCGTACAGCGTGCTGGACATGCCCTACCGCTTCGGGGACGTCGTCCTGGTGGACGCCGACTTCCTGGCCGCCACGGCACGGGCCGGCAAGTGGGTCAACGTCTGGACGGTGGACGCCGAGGAGGACATGCGCATCCTGGTGGCCCTGGGCGTCGGCGGCATCATGACGGACCGCCCGGACCTCTTGCGGCAGGTGCTGGGGTAGAGCGCTACTACAGGCCACACATGCTCAAGCCCAAAGCGCCCGCGGACAGCGAGGCGGTGATGACGCAAGTCATTCTCCCCTCGGACGCCAACCCCCTCAACGCCGCCTTCGGTGGGCGCGTCATGGAGTGGATAGACATCTGCGCCGGGGTGGCGGCCGGGCGCCACTGCCGGCACGCGGTGGTGACGGCCTCCATGGACGACCTGCACTTCCACACCCCCATTCACGTGGGCTGGGTGGTGACGCTGCGCGCGCGGGTGCTGGCCGCCTTCCACACCTCCATGGAGGTGGGCGTCACCGTGCACGCCGAGGACATGCTGACCGGGGCCCAGCACCTCACCACCAGCGCGCTGTTGACGTTTGTCGCCCTCAACCCGGACGGTACCAAGGCCCGCGTCCCGCCGCTGCAGCTGCAGACGGAGGCCGAGAAGGCCGCGTTCGCCGAAGCCCACCTTCGGCGCAAGGCCCGGCTGGAGCGCAAGCAGTCCGGCGGCAGCTGGCAGGCGGCGCTGCTCGGCCGCTGAGGGGACCTACGTGGAGAAGGAAGTCCCGCAGCCGCAGGTGGACTTGGCGTTGGGGTTACTGAATTTGAAGCCGGCGCCGGTGGTGCCCACCACGTAGTCGACTTCGGTGCCGGCCAGGTAGGTGTTGCTGAGGGCGTCCGTCACCAGCTTCACCCCGTCCTGCTCGCCGGTGAGCTCACCGGGCTGGACGTCCTTCACCAGATTCAAGTCGTAGCCGAAGCCACTACAGCCGGCCGGGACGACGCGCACCGCGAGGTAGTAGCCGTCGAACTTTTGCTGCTTCTGGACAGCCTTCACTTGCTCCACCGCGCGCGCGGTGAGGCGCAAAGGGAAGGCGCCGCCCTGGGTGGAAACGGGCGCCGGGCTGGGGGTGCTTTGAATGTCCATGGGCCAAACATATAGCGGCCACACCCGACGGAAGTCCACGCCACGGGGCCTCCGACGCGCCGCGCCGGGGCCAGGCCCCCCTTCAGGGACTCCGGCCCCCCCGCAGCCGGCCACCGTCCACCGCCACCACCTGTCCGGTGATGTAGTCCGGCCCCGTCAGAAGAAAGCGCACCGTCTCCGCCACGTCCTCCGGCCGGCCGAAGCGCTGCATGGGGATGCGCTGGCGCAGCGCCTCGCGCTCCGGGCCCGTCATGGCCGCAGGCGGCAGCACCGTGCCGGGGGCGACGGCATTCACCCGCACTGCGGGGGCCAATTCCACGGCCAGCACCTGCGTCAGCATGGCCAGGGCGGCCTTGGACATGCAGTAGGCGGCATAGCCGGCCCAGGGGACGAAGGCGCCGCCCAAGTCCAGCACGTTGAGGATGTCGCCCGCGCCGCGCGCCACCATGCCTTGGGCCACCGCGCGCGACAGCCGGAAGGGCGCCCGGGCGTTGAGGCGCCAGACGGCGTCCAGGAGGGCGTCGTCCGTCTGCAGAAAGGCCGCCCGGTCGAAGCGCCCGGCGCTATTCACCAGCACCGACACCGGCCCCAGGTGCCCTTCAACTAGGGGAAGCAGCGCGTCCAGGGCCGCGTCGTCGGAGAGGTCCGCCCCGAAGGCCTCGGCCTGGTGCCCGGCGGCCCGCAGGGCGCGCACCAGGGCTGCCGCCTCCTCCGTCGAAGCGTGGTGGTGGATGGCCACGCTGGCGCCGGCGTCGGCGAGACTCTCGGCGATGGCGCGGCCCAGGCGGATGGCGCCGCCCGTCACCAGCGCCACCCGTCCCTCCAGCCTGCGCTCGTGTGCGGCCACCCTTGGCACCCTCCGTCCTGCCTACCCCCTCCCCCGGGCTGAGGGGGCCGTCAAAGCCTGTTATACCCAAGGAGCCTCGCCATGCCCTCCTCGTCCGAGTTGTTGGCCCGCGCCCGGGCCGAGACGTCTGAATTGTCCGTGGAGGAACTGCGCGCGCTTCTGGGCACGGGCGCCCCGGTGACGGTGCTGGACGTGCGCGAGTCCGAAGAATTCGCCGAGGGGCACCTTCCCGGCGCCGTGCTGCTTCCCCGGGGGTGGCTGGAATTGCGGGTGGAGGCGCTGGTGCCACGGGAGGCGCAGCTGGTGGTGTACTGCCAGAGCGGTGTGCGGTCTGCCCTGGCGGCGCAAAGCCTCAGGGCGCTGGGCTACCTGGACGTCCGCAACCTGGCCGGGGGCTATGGCCGCTGGACGGACGCGGGCTTCCCGACACAGACGCCCGCCGTGCTGCGGGCGGACCAGAAGGCGCGCTACCGGCGCCACCTGACGCTTCCGGAAGTGGGAGAGGCCGGCCAGGCGAAGCTGCTTTCTGGCCGCGTCCTCATCCTCGGGGCTGGCGGCCTCGGCTCGCCGGCCGCGCTGTACCTGGCCGCCGCGGGCGTCGGGACACTGGGCATTGTCGACTCGGACGTCGTGGAGGCGAGCAACCTACAGCGTCAGGTGCTGCACACCGTGCACCGCACCGGGCAACCGAAGACGCAGAGTGCCCAGGAGGCCATTTCGGCCCTCAACCCGGACGTGCGCGTGGTGGGCTTCCAGGAAAGGCTGACCGCGGCCAACGTGGAACGGATTCTGGAGGGCTTCGACGTGGTGCTGGACGGCGGGGACAACTTCCCGACCCGCTACCTCCTCAACGACGCCTGCGTGCTGTTGGGCAAGCCCCTGGTGCACGGCAGCGTCTTCCGCTTCGAAGGGCAAGTCACCACGGTGCTCCCGCACCAGGGCCCCTGCTACCGCTGCCTGTACCCGGCGCCACCGCCGGCCGAGCTCGCACCCTCCTGCGCCGAAGCCGGCGTCCTCGGCGTGCTGCCGGGCGTCATTGGCCTCTTGCAAGCCACCGAAGCGCTGAAGCTGCTGCTCGGGGTGGGGGCCCCGCTGGTGGGGCGGCTCCTCAGCTACGACGCGCTAGAAGGCCGCTTCCGCGAATTGCAGCTGCGCCGCGACAGCGCGTGCCGTGCCTGTGGCGACGGCGCCCGGCCCACCCTGCAGGACACCCCCGACGTGTGCGCCCCAGGTGCCCATGCCCGTGCATGAGATTGTGCCCCGGGCGCTTCACCAGCAGCTGACGGGCCCCGGCGAGCGGCCTGTCCTGCTGGACGTGCGCACCCCGGAGGAAAACGCGCGGGTGGCGCTGCCTGACTCCGTCCTCATCCCCCTGCAGGAATTCGGCGAGCGTCTGGCGGAACTGGAGACGCTCCGGGGCAAGCCGGTGGTGGTGTACTGCCACACCGGCGTGCGCAGCTTCCACGCCGCGGCCTTTCTGGCTTCGCGCGGCGTCGACGCAGCTTCGCTGGCCGGCGGCATCGACCGCTACGCCGTGGAAGTCGACCCGTCCCTCCCCCGCTACTAAGGAAGGGCCCAGGGTGCTTGCCCCGGGACTGGGGCAGGGCGGCCAGCCCCGCATAGACGCTGCGTCCGGATGGGCGGAAGAGGCACGGTTGGCGAAGATTCGACAGGTCACCGAGGCAGACTGGCCCGCACTGAAGGCGACGCGCCTGGCTGCCCTGAAGGACGCACCGCACGCCTTTCGGTCCCGCTACGCACAGGAAGCCCTCCAGCCGGACGAGGCCTGGCGCGCGCTGGCGGCGGCGCGAGGCGCGAACGCCGACAGCGCCGGCTTCCTTGCCTACGACGGCGACCGTCCCGTGGGGCTTCTGGCGTGCGTCTGGCAGGACAGACAGCACGGCCTGGTGCGGCTTCAGTCGCTGTGGGTGGCACCGCACGTCCGCCGCGGTGGCGTCGCCTCCGCGCTGGTCGACGCAGCCATTGGCTGGGCGCGCGACGCGGGCGCGCGCGACTGTGAAGCGGACGTCACCGACGCCAACCACGCCGCCGAAGTCTTCTACTGGCTCCGCGGCTTCCACCGGGTGCCGGCCCATCCGCCCCGAAACGGCGTCTCCCGCTGGCTGCGGAATGTCCGGCAGACGCCACCCACGCCCTGGCCGGGCGAGGACGAGGCGGTGCAGCTGGTGGACAGCGACCCAGGGTGGCCGGCCAAGTTCGAGGGCGAGCGACGGCGCCTCACCCCGGTGCTTTCCGCCTGGCTGGATGGCGAGATGGAGCACGTCGGCAGCACCGCCGTGCCCGGGCTGCTGGCCAAGCCCGTCGTGGACATCATGGCGCCGGTGCACGACCTGGAGGCCGCCTGCGAGGCCATCCCGGTGCTGGAGGCCTTGGGTTACTTTTACGCGCCCTACCGGCCCCGGATGCACTGGTTTTGCAGTCCCTCCCCGTCGCGGAGGAAATTCCATCTCATCCTGCTTGAGAAGGCAGAGCCGGAGTGGGCGCGGCGACTGGCGTTTCGCGACTGCTTGCGCGCGGACGCGCGGCGCGCGCGCGAGTACGCCGAACTCAAACGGGAGGCAGCCCGCCAGCACCCACGGGACCGGGAGTCGTACACGCGAGCCAAGGCCTCCTTCGTCGAGTCAGCCACCGATGAAGCACTGCGCCGCGGGGTGGCCGGACAGAGCGCACCTCGGACCCCCGCGCGGTGACTACTTGCTCGTGCCGTCGCCGTGCACCTGCTGCTGCTGCGTCCAGGCGCCCGACAAGACACCGTTGGGGTTGGCGTTGGGGTCGCTCGTCTGGTAGCTCTTCTTGCCGCTGTCGTCGACCCAAATGTAGCTATGCGTCGCCGAGGCCTTGTAGAGCTGCCCGCTATTCGGGTCTCGCACCGTTTGCTGTCCGAGCGCGTAGTCGACCATGTCCGAGGCGGCTGTGTGCTGGGCGTTCGCGCTCTGCGCGGCCCGCTGCATCGACATGTCCGTCCCCCGCTGCATGGTCGACAGGAACTGCTCGTGCAGGTGCTGCTGCATGGTTTGCGACTGCTGGAACTGCTCGTGCTGCTGCTGGCGCAGGGCCTGAGACTGTTCAAACTGCTGATTCTGGCTTTGCATCTGGGCCATCGCCTGTTGTGACTGTTGAATCCCCGCCTGCACCGTGCGGGTCACCATCTGTGTGTACGCCTCGCTCCACCGGGGGTTCTCGACAGCCCCTGCGGGTTCGAGCTTTTTCACCGCGTCCTCGAGTTTCCCCTTGGGGGCCCGCACCACCCGGACGTTGGCACCGCAGTTGTCCGACCAGAAGTTGCGGCCCTGAATGAGCACCGTGTTGCGGGTACAGATGAGCCTGGCGCGCAGCAACGCCTCCATGGGGAACGTCCCATTCTGGTAGCGCACCCGGGCCTGAGCTATCTCGCCGTGCTGGGTGGTGTTGGAGGCGTGGGTGCGTGCGTAGTCGGCGCCCATCTGGTTCCAGTGTTCAGTCTCCCGGTTCAGCCCCTCGACCATGCCCGCGGGCACGGGGAGCTCCTCGACGTATTCGACCTGAAGCATCTCCGCGAGGCGCTGGACAAATTCCGAGGCGCTCATCTCCCGCGAGAGGGGCAGGCACCCGGGCTGGGTCTTCTGATTCTGAGGGTGCCAGCCGAGGGTGCCCCAGGACCAGTTGAAGCGGGGCAGCTTCTCAAGCAAGGTGAGGCCGTCTGGGCTGCTGGTGCGAAACACGGCGAAGGGCGCTTGGCCACAGGGATTCCCGTAGGCAACCGCGCCTTGGAAGTGCCAGTCGGCGGGGATGGCGACGAAGTATGCGTCCAGATTCATCCCGCGGTCGTGGATGGCTTCCACCCGCATTCCAGGGGGTGGCGGCGGCGCACCCGGTGGGACCGCGCCTGGCTCGCCGCCCCACGCTAGGACGGGACTGACGGCCAGCACTGCTGCGAGTCCTCTGCCGACAAGCTTGGCATTCACGCGCACGGTGGACCCTCCTGGGAGAAGCCCGTGAACCCGGCCTTCTTTGGGAAACCTAGCGCTTGCGCCCTCGGAAGGGCCAATCCACCCCGCGTGCGGCCGGCTGGGGAGTCTCCTCAGCATCCACCACGGGCGCAGACGGTTGTGCAGCGGCTGGCGCCGCTGGGCTCTGCCCGGTACAAGTGCCGCCCGCATGTCGCGCCCTCCCCCGTCGAGCCGCCGTGGCACCACCAAGCACGCCCCGCGACGACCCAGCGCGCGTAGCGGCCAGCCCGACGGCAGCCGGAAGGCGCGCAGCGAATTCCGCCGCCTGCGCAGGCGTGAGGAGGAAAGCGGTGCGCGGCCGGAGCGCCCCGTCCGCGAGGACTTGGTGACGACCGCCTGTCTGGAGGCCTACGGCGCCATCCGCCACGAGGGGCGACTTGCGGACCGCGCGCTGGAGTACACGCTGCGGCCCAAGCGGCATCTCTACTCCAATGAACGGCGGGCGGTGGCCGAACGCGTCTACGCGCTGGTGCGCCGCCAGCGCACCGTGGATGCGTTGCTGGAGCACACGGGCCCGGGCTTCGCGCGACTGTCCACCACCGCGCAGGACCGCCTGCGCATTGCCGCCTCCCGCGTCCTGGACGGCGAGGGCGCGGCCACCGTCGCCAGCGGCATGGGGCTTCCCCCCGAGGAGTTGGGGCTGCTGGACGCGCTGCCCGGCGCACACCGGGCACTTGCCAAGCTGCCGGAGGTGGAGCGCTTCTCTGTGGAAGCCTCCTTCCCGGACGCCCTGGCCCGGGCCTGGCGGGCGGAATACGGCGAGGAGGCTGTACGGGCGGCGGCAGCCGTCAACGCCCGCGCTCCCCTCACCATCCGCACCAACACGTTGAAGACGGACCGGGAGGCCCTGCGCGCCCGGCTGCGGACGGAAGGGGTGGAGGCGACCCCGACGCCGCTCAGCCCCCTCGGCCTGTTTCTCACCGGCCACCAGAATGCCTTTGCCCTGCCCAGCTTCCGGGAGGGCCTATTTGAAATACAGGACGAGGGGAGCCAGCTTCTGGGACTGATGGTGGACGCCCCGCCCACCCGCGTGGTGGATGCCTGCGCCGGCGCAGGCGGCAAGACGTTGCAACTGGCGGCGCAGATGAAGAACCGCGGGGAATTGTTCGCCTTGGACATCGACGCCCGGCGCCTGGACGACTTGCGCCGGCGCGCGCGCCGGGCCGGCGTCCACAACACCCGCGTGCGCCTCATTCCCGCCGAGGGGCCCGAGGCCCGAGAAGCGCTGCGGGACCTCGAGGCCAGCATGGACCGTGTCCTGGTCGATGCCCCCTGCACCGGGACGGGCACGCTGCGACGAAAGCCCGACGCGCGCTACCGCTTCTCAGACGAGATGCTGGCCGAGGCCGTGGCACGCCAGAGTGCGCTACTGGAACAGTTCGCCCCGCTGGTCAAGCCCGGCGGCCGCATGGTCTACGGCACCTGCAGCGTGCTGCGCGCGGAGAACGAAGCGGTCGTCGAAACCTTCCTCGCGCGCCACCCCGAGTTTCGTGTGCTGCCGCCTGCGGACAAGCTGGGGCCCGAGCTGGGTACCCAAGTCACCCGGGGGGACTTCCTCCGCCTCAGCACACACCTGCACGGCACGGACGGCTTCTTCGGGGCGCTCCTCCAACGCCAGAAATGAGCCCCGGCCGCCCGGGCAATTGTCGCGGTCCCGCGAATTCGTCGCACAACCGACGGTCCGCCGCCCGGTGCAAAGCTCCTCACCGCTGTGTCCGAGCCGAACCAGCGTTCCAAGGCCCACCCTACAGTCGGTCCGGCAAGGGCTCGCCTCGCTCCTCCATGCTGCGTCGGACCTCATGCGCCGGGAGTTCGAGCAGTTGGGAACCGCGCGTTTGCTTGGAGGCCAACACCAGGAGTTCACGGATGCCGACGGCCTCTTGAAGGATTTCCTCGACCTGCGGCGCTAGCAGCTTGCGTTCGACCGATGCGTCCGGGTCCGCCTGCCACGCCAGAGCGTGCTTTCCCATCACCATCAGAATCTGGGCGAGACTGTAGGGTTCATCGGGACTGTCGAGATAGAAAAGCCGCGACGGTAGCTTATCGATTTTAACTCGCAGCTCCCGCAGAGCCCGATGGACCTCGGCGAGAGGCCCACGAGCGCGAGTCTCCTCAACGAACCAATCGAGAGCAGTGCGCAGGATGGGGTCCATCGGCCAAATAGTGCCTCTGCGATCGAGCGACCGCAACCGTCAGCCCTCACCCTTCCGCCCTCATCACATCTGAGCAATGCCTTCAAAATTCCCGTGGGGCCGTGACAGCTAGCAGACACTCCGAACGCACCTCGGTCGCTGGTCGAGCGGCCCGGCCCGAAGGAAGGGTCCTCCCGGGCCGAGGACGCGCGAGAATGCACCCCGCCCGCAACCCGAGCTGACCCGAACGCTGCAGGGCCGCGAGGACTTGGACGCCGGTCAACGCCCCATCAGTGCGTGGCTGCCGCGCCAAGGTACGCCTGCTGCACCGAGGGGTTGGCGAGCAGCTCCTTGGCGGAGCCGGCCAATTTAATACTCCCCTGCTCGATGACGTAGGCGCGGTCCGCCACCTCGAGGGCCCGGAAGGCAAGCTGCTCCACCAGCAGCAGCGTGGTATCCCGCGCCGCCTTCAGCCGCTCGATGAGAGCAAACACCTCGTCGATGATGACTGGCGCGAGGCCCATGGACGGCTCGTCGAGGAGAAGTAGCTTCGGCCGGCTGAGCAACGCCCGGGCGATGGCCAGCATCTGCTGCTCGCCGCCGGACAGCGTCCCGGCCAGCTGGTCCTGCCGCTCGCGCAGCCGTGGGAAAATGGAAAACATCCTCTCGGTGTCCTCGGCCACCTCGCGCTTCTGGCCGGACCGCAGGCGCAGAAAGGCCCCCAGCACCAGGTTGTCTCGCACCGTCTGCTGGGCAAACACGCGGCGTCCCTCCGGCACCTGCGCCACGCCCAGCTTCACCACCCGGTGGGCGGGGACGCCCGTGAGGGGCTTCCCATCGAACATGACGCGGCCGCTGGTGGGCTTCAGCAGCCCGGAAATGGTCTTCATCATGGTGGTTTTCCCGGCCCCGTTGCTGCCGATGACGGCCACCAGTTCGCCCTGCCCGACGCTGAGGGAAATGCCCTTCAGGGCGCGAATCCGCCCATAGTCGACCACCAGTTCCTCGATGGACAGCAGGGGCTCGGCCATCTCACACCACCACCGAGGACGTCTTGTGCGTGCCGAGGTAGGCCTCCACCACGGCCGGGTCTTCTTGGATGCGCTTCGGCGTCCCCTCGGCAATCTTTTTCCCGAAGTCCAGGACGGAGACGTCGTCACTCATCGCCATCACCATGTCCATGTGATGTTCGATGAGGAGGATGGAGACGCCGGCGGCCTTGATTTTCTGGATGAGGCCGTTGATGGACTGAATCTCCCCGGCCGTCAGTCCCGCCGCCGGCTCGTCCAGCAGCAATAGCTTCGGGGAGAGCGCCAGGGCGCGGGCAATCTCCAGAAGCCGCGCCTGCCCGTAGGCCAGGTTGCGGGCCTTGTCGAAAGCCGCCGGCTGCAGCCCGACGAAGCGCAGCAGGGCATAGGCGCGTACCCGGGCCTCCGCTTCCTCGCGCCGGGCGCGCGGCAGCCGGAAGGCCACCTCGAACAGGGAGGCCTGGAAGGACGGGTGCAGGCCCACCATGACGTTTTCCAAGACGGTGAGGTCGCCGAACAGTTGCAGGTTTTGAAAGGTGCGGGCGATGCCAGCCCGGGCGCGCTGGTGCGTCTTGAGGGGAGCCAGGTCCTGGCCGAAGGAGTACAGCCGGCCCGCGGTCGGCGTATAGAGGCCGGTGAGGACGTTGACGGTGGTGCTTTTCCCGCTGCCGTTGGGGCCGATGAGACCGCGCACCGCCCCGCGGGGCACCTCCAGGTCGAGGTCACGCACGGCGATGAGACCGCCAAACTTCATCTCCAGCCCCTCTAGCCGCAGGGCCATGGCGTCGCCCCCCGGGTGGGGGCGGGAGAGGACCTCCAACCCCGCGGCCTGAGCCTCCAGGGACGCCCGCTCGGCGGCGTGGTCCGGTGGCCGCAGCCGCAGCCAGGCGCGGCGGACGAGGCCCACCATGCCCTCCGGGACGAAGTACAGCACCACCAGCAGGAGGGAGCCGTACACCATCAGCCGGTAGTCGGCGAAGCCGGCGAAGAGGTCCGGCAGCACCACCACCAGCGCCGCCCCCACCACGTTGCCCGCGATGCTGCGCACCCCGCCGAAGATGAGGGCGATGAGGAATTCCACGGAGAAGCTGTAGGCAAAGGTGTTGGGCGCGACGTAGCTGTCCAGCTGGGCGAAGAAGCCGCCGGCCACGCCGGCCACCGCCGCCGACAGCACGAAGGCCGACACCTTGAAGTAGCTGCGGCCGATGCCGCAGCACTCGGCCGCCACGCTGCTGTACTTGATGGCCTCGAAGGCACGCCCCCAGAAGCTGTGGGTGACGTTGTGGACGACGAACAGCACCAGCACCAGCACCGGGTAGACGACGTAGAGGTAATTCACGCCGCTCAGCTTGAGGGTGCCGAGGTGCAGCGGCGTCAGGGTAATCCCCTTGGTGCCGTTGGTGAGGGACTCCTGTTCATTGATGAAGGTGTAGATGATGAGGCCGTAGACAATGGTGATGACGGCCAGGTACGGCCCGCTCGAGCGCAGCGCTGGAAACCCGAGCAGGAAGCCGGCGAAAGCGGCGAGCGCGATGGCCGGCACCAGCGCAATCAGAAAGGGCAGCTGCGGCCAGTGCTGGATGGTGCTGTAGGCGTCGGTGTTGAGGGTCGGGCTGGCGGTGAGGACGGCCACTGTGTAGGCGCCGATGGCGAACAGTCCGGCGTGGCCGATGGACACGTCGCCCAGGTAGCCCACCACCAGGTCCAGCGACGCCACCAGCATGGCGTACACTAGAATCCGCGACACCATGCCGACGTAGTAGCTGTTGTCCACCGCGCGCGGGATGAGCAGCGGCAGCAGCAAGAGCAGCGGCGCCAGACGGCGCAGCACCGACGGCCTGGGCGCGCCGGTGCCCATCACACCTTCCGGATGGCGGCCCGGCCGAAGAGGCCGGACGGCTTGAAGAGCAAAAGCAGCACCAACACCACGAAGCCCGGTACGTCCTTGTAGCCAGTGGAAACGAAGCGCGCGGTGAGGCTCTCCGAGACGCCGAGGAAGAGGCCGCCCACCACCACCCCGAAGCCCGACTCCAGCCCTCCGATGATGCTCGCGCTGTAGGCCTTCACCCCGAGCACCGTCCCCATGGTGGCGCTCACCAGCGTGATGGGCGCCACCAGCACGCCCCCCACGGTGGCGATGGCCGTCGACAGCATGAAGGAGAAGAGGATGACGAATTTCTGGTCGATGCCCATCAGCGAGGCGGTGTCCTTGTCCTCGCTCACCGCCACCACCGCCTTGCCGAAGACAGTGCGGCGCTTGAAGAGCTCCACCGCCGCCACAATCGCCAGGCTGACGAAAATAATCAGGACTTCCTGCGGGTAGACGCCGAGGCCGCCCGACATGGAGCCGTCCGGCTGCGGCTCGCCAAAGAAGCGCCACGGGCTGTCGCCCAGGGGCGAGCGAAACTTGAAGTCGTCGGTACTCCAGAAGACCTCGGCCGCGTTGCGCAGGACAATCCCGACCGCCAGCGTCGCTAGAATCCACCCATAGGCGCTGCGCTGATTCAAGGAGGGCTCGACCGCCACCTTCAACAGCACCGCGCCGCCCACCATCCCCACCAGCACCACCGCCGCCAGCGCGGCGAAGAAGGGCCAGTTGTGCGTCATGTAGAGGATGAAGCCCACCACCCCGCCCAGCATGAGGAAGTTGCCG
Source organism: Myxococcaceae bacterium (assembly GCA_017881265.1). Taxonomy (GTDB): domain Bacteria; phylum Myxococcota; class Myxococcia; order Myxococcales; family Myxococcaceae; genus JADGRA01. The sequence goes on from JADGRA010000014.1 coordinate 155,136, forward strand.
AGCGAGAAGTTCAGCGTCTTCGAGGTGGCGAAGGTGATGTTGTAGCCAAACGCGACCAGGGCATAAATCATGCCCTGCGCCACACCGCTGATGAGAAGCTGGAGGGTCTGCATCCGCTGGCCGTCGGCCGCTGGTGACCCCAGAGCCTCGCACAACTTCTGGTGCGAGGCTGGGCCCCACGCGGCACGGGCCGCTATTTCTTGTAGGCCGCCTCGGGCACCACCGTGCCGTTGAGAACGACCCCCATCTTCACCACCAGCTCCGTGACGGCCTCGTGGTCGGTGGGGGTGAAGGGGCGCTTGTAGCTACCGGTGATGCCGCTGAAGCCGCTCTTCAGGTTCTCCAGGGCCTCTTTTATCTTCGTGCCGTCCGTACTCTTGGCCTGGTCGATGGCGGCCTTCAACAGGTACAGCGAGTCGTAGCCCTGGGCGGCGGCCACCGCCACCGCGATGGGGTTCTGGTTGTATTTGACGTGGTAGGTCTCGACGAACGTCTTCTGCCGCGGGTTACTCAAATCCCCCTCGATGAAAGTGAGCGGGGCGGCGGCGCCGTTGCCGTTCTTCCCGGCATTCTTGATGAACGCCTCCATGGAGATGGTCCAGCCCCCCAGCATGTCCACCTTCCAGCCGATGCGGTCGAGCGAGTTGGCCAGCGCCGCCAACTCCGGGCCGATGCCGTAGACCAGGAGGACGTCGGCCCCGGCCGCCTTGGCCTCCTGCACCTGGGCGGTCATGTCGGTGTCCTTGATTTTGAACTTGCCGACGCTGACCGGCGTCATGTTGCGCTTGGTCAGCGCCGCCTTCAGCTTGGTGCAGCCGCCCTGCCCATAGTTGGTGTCGTCGCAGATGAGCGCTGGCTTCTTGTACTTGCGGACGTCGATGGCCTCCCGAACAACCAGCTCGGTCTGGAGGATGTCGGAGGCGGCAATCCGGAAGATGTAGTTCTCCACCCCGGGCGCGAAATACTCATTCACCTTGGCACCCGCCGAGGCGTTGATGATGACGGGAACCTTCTTCTCGTTGGCGTAGCGGGTGGAGTTGTCGGCGACGCCGGTGTTGATGGGCCCCAGCACCGCCACCACTTTTTCCTTCTCGAGAAATTCCTGCATGATTTGCGCGCCGCGCTCGTTCTTGGCCTCGTCGTCGCGCATCACCAGCACCACTGGCTGGCCGAGGATGCCTCCGGCCTTGTTGATTTCCTCAGCGGCCATCTCGACGCCGTTGCGCATCGAGACGCCCATTCCTGCCGAGCCCCCGGTGAAGGGGCCGTACACGCCGATTTTGATTTCCGCCAGCGCGGGCGCCGCCAGCAGCAGCACTACAAGTCCCAAGCGTCGTCCCGTCATAAGGGCAGTCTCCTTCGGAAGAGTGCGGCAGGGCAGGCGACTCTTGCGGCGCCTCGCCGGGCGGCGCAATGCCTTTCTTGACGCCGGCCACCGTCCCTCCCCTAACGCGACGCGTCCAGGGCGGCGGGCAGCCGTGCTATTTCCACGTCGGGACGCCCCAGCCCTTGCCGCTGAAGGAGGCACCGTTTGATGACCGAAGCCGTGCGCTACCGCGTTTCCATGTCCCGCCCACATAGCCACCTCTTCGAGGTCGAGGCGCACTTCCCCGCCCTGGACGTGCTGGACGCCGTGCTGCCGGTCTGGACGCCGGGCAGCTACCTGCTGCGCGAATACGCGCGGCACGTCCAGGACGTCAGCGCCCAGGACGACTCCGGGCATCCGCTACCCGTCACGCGCACGGACAAGCGCACCTGGCGGGTGGAGACCCACGGCCGCCCGGCCGTCCTGCGCTACCGCGTCTACGCCAATGAACTGACGGTGCGCACCAGCCACCTCGACGGCACCCACGGCTACTTCAACGGCGCGACCCTGTTTCTGCACGCCGAGGCGCTGCGCAACCTCCCGCACCGGGTGCGCGTCGAGGCACCGGCGGGCTGGGGCGTCTTTTCCGCGTTGGACACCGAGGGCGAAGAGTTGGTGGCCCCGGACCACGACACGCTGGTGGACAGCCCGGTGGAAGTGGGTCCGCACCAGCCCCTTTCCTTCGTCGCGGCCGGCGTGCCGCACCAGGTGGTGGTGTGGGGGGAGCCGAAACCGGACGCCCAGCGGCTGGTGGCGGATTTGAAGGCCGTCTGCGAGACCGAGGCCGCCTTCTTCGGTGGCCTTCCGCTGAAGCGCTACCTCTTCCTCGTCTACCTCAGCGACAAGGGGCGGGGCGGCCTGGAACACACGGCCTCCACCACGCTGCTCTTCGCCCGCGGGGGGCTGCAGACGCAGAAAGGCTGGGAGGACTTCCTCACCCTCGCCTCGCACGAGTACTTCCACCTGTGGAATGTGAAGCGCATCAAGCCGCGGGCGCTGGTGCCATACCGCTACGGCGAGGAGGCCTACACGCGCCTGTTGTGGGCCTTCGAAGGCTTCACCTCCTACTACGACAACCTGCTCGTTCGGCGTGCCGGCCTCATGTCTCCGGCGCGCTACCTCACCCGGCAGGGCGAGGCGCTGAGCGCCCTGGCTGCCACCCCCGGCCGCCGCGTGCAGACCCTCGAAGAGGCCTCCCTCACGGCCTGGGTGAAGTACTACCGGCCCGATGAGAATTCGGTGAACAGCGGCGTCTCCTACTACCTGAAGGGCGAACTGGTCGCCCTGTGCCTGGACCTCACCCTGCGCCAGCTCACCGCCGACGGCCACAGCCTGGACACCGTCCTGCGGCTTCTCTGGGAGCGCTTCGGCGACGGGCGCGGCGTCCCGGAGAATGGCGTGGAGGCTGCCGCCGAGGAGGTGGCCGGGCAAAGCCTGCAGCCCTTCTTCGACCACGTGCTGCGCAGCACGGCGGAGCTGGACCTCAGCGTCCTGGGCCACGTTGGCCTGGAGGCCCGCACGCGCTTCCGCGAGTCGGCCGGGGACCGGGGGGGCACGCCGCCCCGAGTGAAGTCCACCGAGGACCATCCGCGGGGGTGGCTGGGGGTGGTGCCGCGCTCCGGCGGCGCCCTGGCCTCCGTCCTGGAGGGCTCACCGGCCATGGAAGCCGGCCTCTACGCGGAGGACGAGGTGGTGGCCCTGGACGGCGAGCGCGTGGACGCGGCCGGCCTCGTCTCCCGCTGCGACGAGAAGCCCCCGGGCTCGCCCGTCACGGTGCACCTCTTCCGCCGGGACCACCTGTGGGAGGTGAAGGCCGTCCTCGCCACCCGTCCTGCCGACGCCGTCTGGCTGGCGCGCGTGGAACAGCCGACGGAGGCCCAGAAGGCCAGCTACCAGCGATGGATGGGGGCGGTCTGGGAGGACGGCTGACGCCGCCGGGGGCCGCCAGCGCCCGCGGCAGCGTCTGGCCGGCTGTCGGTCGTTGCGTGTACCGTCTAGCGCTTCCACCGTGGCCGCCCGCCTGCAAACGCTGCTCGCCCTGCCGCTTGGCTCGCTGCGCGTCCGCTTCCTGGAGCGCGGGCGGGCCGTCCCCCGGGGCCTGTTGGAGGCGATGGAGGAGGACCCCCGCGCGGGCGCCCGCGCCCTGGCCGAGGCCATCCGCGAGCGGCGCGCCACCAATCGCGCCGAGGGCCAGCGGCTGCGGCACCTCCTGCGCTTCGAGACGGAATTGTGGGAGGCGGGCCACGTCCACGTCGCGGGCGTGGACGAGGCGGGCATGGCGCCCCTGGCCGGCCCGGTGGTGGCCGCGGCGGTGGTGCTTCCGAAGGCCTACAAGCTGAAGGGCCTCGACGACAGCAAGAAGGTGCTGGACCCGGACCGGCGGGTGGAACTCGCCGCCGCCGTGAAGCGCGACGCCGTGGCGTGGGCGGTGGGACGGGCAGAGGTGGAGGAAATCGACCAGCTCAACATCTACCACGCGGGGCTTCTGGCCATGCGCCGGGCGGTGGAGGCGCTGGGCCTTCTGCCGGACTTCATCCTGGTGGATGCGCGACGCATCCCCCAGTGTCCGGCGCCGCAGCGGGGCATCGTCCACGGCGACGCGCTGTCGGCCAGCATCGCCGCCGCCTCGATGATTGCCAAGACGACGCGGGATGCGCTGATGGCCGAGTACGACGTCCAGTACCCGGGCTACGGTTTCGCCGTCCACAAGGGCTACCCCACGCCGCAGCACGAGGCCACCCTACGCAGCCTCGGCGCGTGCCCGCTGCACCGCCGGAGCTTCGCTCCTGTCCGCCAGGCGCTGGGTCTCGAGCCCGAGCAGGGGTCGCTCTTCCAGACGTCGCCCGCCTGACTCCCCCGAGGTGAGCGCCGACGTCGAGATAGACGCCTGGCTGGCCGACCTCGGTTTCGGGGCTGGACCCTCGCGCACTGCCGCGCGCGCCGCCCTCGAGGAGGCGGACCTCACCCGGGCCGGCAGAGCCCGCATCAGCATGCTGAAATTGGAAAGGGCCACGGCGGCCCTGAAGGCCCGCTTCTCGCTGCACTGCCCGAGTCCGGCCTGCACGCACGCCGCCCGCGCGTCCGGACGCCAGCCGCTGCTCGCCGTCGCCAAGGCCAGCTGCCCGCACTGTGGCGGCTCGGACAACAGCCGCGCGGCGAGGGACTTCGTGGCCGCCTGCGCCCGGGCTGGCACCCGCCGCCTGCTGGTGGTGGGCGGCTCGCCCTCGGTGCGGGAGGAATTGCGGGCGGCACTCGGCAGCGCGCTCGAGTTGCGCTGCGTGGACGGAACCGAGCGGCGGACCCACGAGCGCGCCCGGGGGGACCTCGAGTGGGCCGACCTCGTCCTGTTATGGGGCGCGACCGAATTGGACCACAAGGTGAGCGCGCACTACGCCCGGCCCCCGACGGCCCAGCGCGGCAAGGTGGTGCACGTCGCCCGGCGAGGCATAGCCGCGCTGCTGACCGCCGCGGTGGAACACCTCCGCAGAGGCCCCGCCTAGCATTGCGTTCAGCGGCCGGTCCCTGCACATTCCCGCCTCGCCATGACCACTTCACCGCTGCTTCCGAAGGACCTCTCGCTCGAAGAGCTTTGGATGCCCTTCACCGCCAACCGCGCCTTCAAGCGCTCGCCGCGCCTGCTCGCCTCTGCTGCGGGAATGCACTACCGGGACGTCGAGGGCCGCACCATTCTCGACGGCACGGCCGGACTCTGGTGCGTCAACGCCGGCCACTGCCGACCGGCGGTGGTGCAGGCCATCCAGCAGTCGGCGGCGACGCTGGACTTCGCCCCGGGCTTCCAGATGGGGCACCCGGCCAGCTTCGCCCTGGCGCAGAAGCTGGCGGCCCTCGCCCCGGGCGACCTGGACCACGTCTTCTTCGCCAACTCGGGTTCAGAGGCCGTCGACTCGGCCCTGAAGATTGCCCTGGCCTACCACCAGGCGCGCGGCGAGCCCGGGCGGGTGCGCTTCGTCGGCCGCCTTCGCGGCTACCACGGCGTCGGCTTCGGCGGCATTAGCGTCGGCGGCATCGAAATCAACCGGAAGGCCTTCGCCGCCCAGCTGCTGCCGCAGGTGGACCACCTGCCCCACACCCATGACCTGGCCCACAACGCCTTCACCCGGGGACAGCCCGCCTGGGGGGCGCACCTGGCCGACGCCCTCGAGGAGATTGTTGCCCGGCGCGGGCCGGACACCATCGCCGCCGTCATCGTCGAGCCGGTGGCGGGCTCGACCGGGGTGCTGGTGCCTCCCAAGGGCTACCTGGAGCGGCTGCGCGCGCTGTGCACCAAGCACGGCATCCTGCTCATCTTCGACGAAGTCATCACCGGCTTCGGCCGGCTGGGCGCGGCCTTCGGCGCCAGCTACTTCGGCGTCCAGCCGGACATGATGACGGTGGCCAAGGGCATCACCAACGGCGCGGTGCCGATGGGGGCGGTGGTGGTCCGGGGTTCCATCTACGACTCGGTGGTGAATGCCGCCGCGGACTCCGGCATCGAATTCTTCCACGGCTACACCTACTCCGGACACCCGCTGGCCTCCGCCGCCGGACTCGCCACCCTGGACCTGTACGCGAGCGAAGGCCTGTTCCAGCGCGCCGCCGCCCTGGCCCCCGTCTGGGAGGAGGCGGTGCACTCGCTGAAGGAAGTCTCCAAGGTCATCGACGTGCGCAACCTCGGACTGGTGGCGGGCATTGAACTCGAACCGCGCGCCGGGGCCCCAGGGGCCCGCGGGCTGGAGACGCTGCAGGGCTGCTTCCGCAACGCGCTTTTGGTGCGCGTGACCGGCGACATCATCGCCCTCTCCCCGTCCCTCATCATCGAGAAGGCCCACATCGAACAGCTGGTGGACATCCTCCGCGGGGTGCTGCAGCGCCTGGACTGACGGGGGGGGGCGGCCCGGCGGCCCCGGCCGCCTTTAGTGGGCGGGGGCTCTCTCGTAGGTGAAGTCGTTCTGCACCGTCCACCTCCGCCCGCTGTCCGTGGAGGTTTCCCCCAGCTGCCGGACACGCCCGCCGGGCAGCTTGGAGAGGGTGAGGCGCCACTTGAAGGGCACGCCCCGGCGGGTGGCCGCATCGGCGCGCAGCTGCAATTCCCCTCCGATGAAGCCGCCGGTGAAGAAGTTGGGGACGCCCTGGCCGTCGGTCGCGTATTGCTCCCACCGCCGCAGCCCGGGATTCCAACTGCTGAGGGTTCTCCCCTCCCCGCCGCCCTGGCCGCGAAAGGTTTCCTGCAGGGCGCAGCCGGCGAGAATGCGCTCGACGTGGCTGGTCCCCACCAGGTCGCCGGCCTGGTCGACGACTTTCCAGTCCCCCAGCCAGAAGTCCAGTTGCCGGTAGGGCGAGGCGGCCTCGCCACCTTTGCAAGGCGCGCGGTTGAGGTCGAGGTCGGCAGCCGCCTTCTGGAAGCGCGGGTCGTCCACCAGCGCAGCGAAGTCCTTCTCCTGGCCCACCGGGGGCCCCACCGGGGCGTAGTCCCCGTTACCCAGGGACTCGAGGATGCCGAGCGCGCGGCCCTTGTCGCCCGCCAGCGCCGCCGCCTTGGCCAATTCGTACTGGACGAGATTCGAGTTGACGCCCAGCTTCTCCGCCCTCTCCAGCGGGGCGATGGCCTCAGCCCCGTGCTTGAGCTGCACCAGGGAGAGGCCCAGGCGCAGCCAGGCGACGCCGTCGTCCGGCGTCTCCTCGGTCAGCTTCTTGTAGGCCTCGGCCGCCTTGACCCAGGCGCGCTTCTGGAACGCCGCGTCCGCCTCGCGGGCGGTGGGCGAGGCCGCGGTCAGCACGGCGGCGAGGAGAACACCGAGGAAGGTTGGCATGGGAGGGACCTCGGCCGCCGGCGGCGGGCTGCCCCCGCCCGAACAGGCGCCGGGCGGGCGCTTGCCGTCAGGGTGGGCCGGCGGCAACGGGCAGCGGGGACGGCTACTCCTCGTCTCCGCGCAGCTTGGCCAGCACGTTCAAGTCTTCCAGGGTGGTGGTGTCGCCGGTGGTTCTGACGCCGGCGGCCACGTCTCGGAGGAGGCGGCGCATGATTTTCCCCGACCGCGTCTTCGGCAGCGCATCGGCGAAGCGGATCTCGTCCGGGCGGGCGATGGCCCCAATCTCCTTGATGACGTGTGCCGACAGCTGCGCCTTCAGCTCCGCAGAGGACTCCACGCCCTTCTTCAACGTGACGAAGGCCACCAGCGCCGTGCCCTTCAACTCATCGGGACGGCCCACCACGGCGGCCTCGGCCACGCGCCCCTCCGAGACGAGCGCGCTCTCCACCTCCGCCGTCCCCAGCCGGTGCCCGGCGACATTCACGACGTCGTCCACCCGTCCCATCACCCACAGGTAGCCGTCGGCGTCGATGCGAGCGCCGTCGCCGGTGAAGTACAGCCCGGGCACTTCGCTGAAGTAGGTCTTCACGTAGCGCTCGGGGTCCCCGTAGACGGTGCGCAACAGCGCCGGCCAGGGCTTGGCCAGAAACAGCTTCCCGCCCTGCCCCGGCGGCACTTCCTTGCCGTCCTTGCCCAGCACCTTGAGGAAGATGCCCGGCAGCGGCAGGGTGGCGCTGCCCGGCTTGGTGGGCGTCGCGCCCGGCAGCGGACTCACCAGGATGCCGCCGGTCTCCGTCTGCCACCAGGTGTCGACGATGGGGCAGCGCCCACCGCCGATGACGTCCCGGTACCACATCCACGCCTCGGGGTTGATGGGCTCGCCCACCGTGCCGAGAAGCCGGAGCGAGCGCATGTCGTGCTTCTTCGGATGCTCGTCCCCGGTGCGCATGAAGGCCCGGATGGCGGTGGGGGCGGTGTAGAGGATGGTGACCTTGTGCCGCTCGATGTTGTCCCAAAATCGGTCGGGCCCCGGCGTGGTCGGCGCACCCTCGTACAGGAACGAGGTGGCGTGATTCATGAGCGGCCCGTAGACGACGTAGCTGTGGCCCGTCACCCACCCCACATCCGCGGTGCACCAGTAGACGTCATCGTCCTTGAGGTCGAAGACCCACCGCGTAGTGAGGGAGACGTACACGGCGTAGCCGGCAGTGGTGTGCAGCACCCCTTTCGGCTTTCCGGTGGAGCCCGAAGTGTAGAGGATGAACAGCGGGTGCTCGCTGTCCACCCACTCCGGCTCGCACGTCGGGGACTGGGCCTCGACCAGCTTCTCCCAGGCGACGTCCTTGGGCCCGAGCTGGATGGGATTCTTCGTCCGCTGGAGGACCACCACCTTCTCCACGCTGGGCATGTGGGGCAGGGCGGCGTCGACGTTGGCCTTAAGTGGCACCACGCCCCCCTTGCGCCAGCCGCCGTCGGCGGTGAGCAGCACCTTGGCCCCGGCGTCGTTCATCCGCTCGCGCACCGCTTCCGAGGAGAAGCCGCCGAACACCACCGAGTGAACGGCCCCGATGCGAGCGCAGGCCAGCATGGCCACCGCCGCCTCCGGCACCATGGGCAGATAGATGCCCACCCGGTCGCCCTTCTTCACCCCCAGCGACTTGAGGCCGTTGGCCAGCCGGCAGACGTCGGCGTGCAGCTGGCGGTAGGTGATTTTCCTCACGTCGCCGGGCTCACCCTCGAAGAGGATGGCCGTCTTCTCGGCGTACTTGGGCAGGTGTCGGTCGAGGGCGTTGTAGCAGAGGTTGGTGGTGCCGCCGAGGAACCACTGGGCGTGGGGGGGCTTCCAGTCCAGCACCGTGTGGAAGGGCGTCTTCCAGTACAGCTCCTCACGCGCCCGCGCTCCCCAGAAGGCGTCGGGGTCGTTGGCCGCCTCGGCGTACAGCGCACGGTACTCCTCGAGCGAGCGGATGTGCGCCTTCTTCTGGAACTCGGGCGGCGGCGGAAAGACGCGCCCCTCGTGAGAGAAAGACAGAATCTCGTGGGAAGTCGCTTCGGCCATGGCGGGGACCCTCGCTGATTACGAACACTGCGTGGGAACGGAAGGACAGGCTGGCGGCGTGCACAGGGCCGCCTGAACCGTGAACCAGAACTGGCAATTGCAGGTCACCGGGCTCGAGCCCAGGTAGCTGATGCGCATGACGCCGCTGAAGGACGTGGGATTCACCGTGGCGCCGTCGAGGTGAAATTGGGCGAAGTCGACCTGGCAGAGGTTGCCGTTGGCCGACAGCAGCGGGTGGGACGCAGTGCCGTCGGCGAAGAAGTTCTGCGTGTCGTACTGGTACTGCCCCACCAGTTCCACGGCCAGGCACTGGGTATTCGCTTGCTGCACCAGGGCGAAGCGGACGTCGTCCCCGTAGACTTGAAGCTGGGCCAGCAGAGCCGGTCCGCCGTCGGCGGCAAGCCCGCAGTCATCGCGAAAGACGTCGCCCGGGGCGACCTTGAAAACGTAGGCGCCCTCCTCGAGGGTGTGGGTTCGCCCGCACCCGGACCCAGCGACAAGCAGGAGGGCCAGCAGGCTGCGGACGGGTCGGCACAAGAGGAGAGGGACAATAGGGAGAAGCGCCCGGGCGCGGCAATGGTTGGCAGCCCCCAGGGGTCGGGCCGGACTTCACGCGGCGCGGCGAACGCCCACGCGCCGCGCCGCGGGCGCTCGCGGCCCGAAAGCACAGGCGTCTGGTGGCGCAGGCGCATGGCGTCTCGCCGGACTATCTCCGCGGTCGCTTGCCCGACGGGGGCTTGACCGTGAAGCGGCGGCCCGCACGCGTCGCTGAGACCCGCTGGGTGCGCGCCACACCTCGCCCCACCCAGGCACAGATGTCGCTGACGGTGACGATGCCAGTCAGCTTCCCGCCGTCCACCACGGGGAGACAGCCGATGCTGCGCCCGCGGAGGAGATTGGCGGCGGTCCGTAGGGTGGTCTTGGAATCCGCCACCAGCGGGCTTCGCACCATGAGGTCCGCCACCGTCTTTCCACGGCGCACCACCTCGCCATTGGGCCCTCCCAAGTCCTCCGAGGACAAAACGCCCTCCACGTTGGAGCCGCGCATCACCACCAGGTGGTGAATGCCGCCTTGCTTCATCCGGAACACGGCCGCCTCCGCATCCTCGGTGCCGTCGGCGGTCTTCACCTGGGTAGTCATCACTTCGTTCAGTCTCATCGCGGTACCCTTCTTTCCAGCTCCCCACCCCGAAAGGGCCATCACGTTGCGTGCCAGGCCGGCGCGGCCGGGGCGCCGGCGCGGGCTTCGCCCAACCGGCGCGCAATCCCTGCGCGGGGACCAGGTTTCTCGCAAGCTTAACGCGCGGTGGCCCGGGCGCGTGGCACTGCCACTGCCCTGTCCTCGCGCGCGGTTTGGCCTTCACCTTGCAACCGGGACGCACTTCAAGCGCGGGCCCAACTGTGACGGCCCGTGTCCGAGTTAGCTCACGGGCGGCGGCTTGGCAGTCAGGGCGCCTTCCGAGGGCAAGACGGCCCGCGTCGCCCCTCCCCTGCGCCCGCGGGCCGACGCCGGACGCGCCTCGCGCGTGTTGGGGGGTGGAGGCAGGTATGGCCGATTCCATCGTTTGGTTCGACAAGCTGACGCGGGCCGACGTGGCACTGGCCGGCGGTAAGGGCGCCAACCTCGGGGAAATGACGCGCGCCGGGTTGCCTGTGCCTCCGGGCTTCGTCGTCACCGCCGGCACCTTCACCGCGGCCATGCAGGCGGCCGGGACGCGTCCACAGCTGGCGCAGCTGTTGGAAAAGGCCAACCCCGATGATGCCAAGCAGCTGGCCGAGACGGCCGAGGCACTCCAGGAGCTGGTCCGCCGCGCGGCGCTCCCGCCCGCCTTCCAAGCGGAACTCATCGCCGCCTACCAGAAGCTGGGCAAGGACGCCCTGGTCGCGGTGAGGTCCTCCGCCACCGCCGAGGACGCTCCGGGCGCCTCCTTCGCCGGAATGCACCAGACGTTCACCAACGTGCTGGGCAGCACCCAGCTCCTTGACGCCCTCCGCCGCTGTTGGGCAAGCGTCTACACGCCACGGGTGGTGGCCTACCGCAAGACCCAGGACCTGCTGTCGGAGCCGGCCATCGCCGTCGTCGTGCAGAAGATGGTGAACTCCGCGCGCTCCGGCGTCATCTTCACCGCCGACCCGTCCACCAGCCAGCGGGACCAGATGGTGATTGAGGCGGCCTTCGGGCTGGGCGAGGTGGTGGTGGGCGGACAGGTGGAGCCCGACACGTACCGGGTGGCCAAGGCCGGGCCCAGCCTGCTGTCGGCGCGCGTCGGGCACAAGGCCGTCAAGCTGGTCCGCGGCCCCGACGGGGCGGAGCAGCGCATCCAGCTGGCCGAGGCGGAGGCTTCCCGCCGTGTCCTGTCGGACAGCGAAGTCTTGGAGCTGGCGCGGCTGGCCCTCTCGGTGGAGGCCCACTACGACTCCCCCCAGGACATTGAATGGGCGGAAGAGGGCGGCAAGTGGTACCTGGTCCAGACGCGTCCCATCACCACGCTGGAGGCGCACCGGCCGGGGGACGCGCTGGTGAGCGGGCTGGGAGCCGCTCCCGGCACCGGCAGCGGCCGCGTCCGCATCCTGGCCAGTGCCAGCGAGGGGGCGCAGCTGCAACAGGGAGAGGTGCTGGTCGCGTCAATGACGTCCCCCGACTGGGTGCCCACCATGCGGCGTGCCTCGGCCATCGTCACCGACAACGGCGGGATGACGTGCCACGCGGCCATCGTCAGCCGCGAGCTGAGGATTCCGTGCGTGGTGGGGACCCGCCTGGCCACCACCGTGCTGCGCCCAGGGGAGGAAGTCACGGTGGACGGGCGCAAGGGCCAGGTGTTTGAGGGTCTGCAGGCCGAGACGGCGACGCCGGCGGCGGTCTCGGCCAGCGCGGTGGGCCCTCCCCCGGCCGCGGTGGCACCGGTTCCGCTCGGGACGAGGCTGTATGTGAATCTGGCCATGGCCGACCAGGCCGCGGCCGCGGCGGCGCTTCCGGTGGATGGCGTCGGGCTTCTGCGCGCCGAATTCATGATGATGGACGCGTTGAAGGGCATGCACCCCAAGGCGCTTCTGGCCAAGGGCGGGCGCAAGGAATTCATCGACTCCATGCAGGCGGCCCTGCTGAAGGTGACGCAGCCGTTTGCTCCCCGGCCCGTCGTGTACCGGACGTACGACTTTCGCACCAACGAGTTTCGTGGGCTGAAGGGCGGCGAGGGGTACGAGGCGCAGGAAGAGAACCCGATGATTGGGTACCGCGGCTGCTTCCGGTACGTGAAGGATCCCGAACTTTTCCAGCTGGAGCTCGAGGTCCTGGCCCTGGTGCGCGCGCAGACGCCCAACCTGCACGTGATGATTCCCTTCGTCCGCACCAAGTGGGAGCTGGAGGCCTGCCTGGAGCTCATCGCGAAAAGCCCGCTCGGACACCAGCGTGGCCTTCACACCTGGGTGATGGCGGAGGTGCCATCGGTGGCCTATTGGATTCCCGAGTACGTGAAGTTGGGTGTCGACGGGTTCTCCATCGGCTCCAATGACTTGACGCAGCTCACGCTGGGGGTGGACCGGGATTCGCAGTCGTGCGCGGAGCTCTTCGACGAGTCCGATGGCGCGGTGCTGGACGCCATCGAGCGCATCATCCACGCCTGCCGGCGCGCCGGCGTGACGTCCTCCTTGTGTGGACAGGCCCCCTCCAACCGTCCGGAATTCGCCGAGCAGCTAGTGCGGTTTGGCATCACGTCCATTTCCGTCAACGTGGACGCCGTGGCCACCGCCCGGAACGTCATCGCCAGCGCCGAGCGGCGGCTATTGCTGCAGCGAGAAAGTCCGCAGGAACCGCGCCGACGAAAAGGCCGCGGACAGCGACCGGAAGCAGGCCGGTAAGAAGTCTCCCCTGCCGGGCAACAGCTCGCCCGAGTCCAACGTCTATGAAGACAGTTCACGAAACGGAAAGGCAGAAGGCAAACATGAAGAAACTACTCGTTGCAGTCGCCGCGCTCCTCGTGGTCCCGGCCGCTTACGGCCAGGCTCCGGTCGAGATGAAGGCTACCGGCACGCCGGGCAAGGCGACCGCGGAGCGGACGGTCCATCTCACCGCTACCATCAAAGCCATCGACGTCCCCGGCCGCACCATCACCCTGCAGAACAAGGCGGGCGAGACCGAGACCTTCAAGGCCGGCCCCGAGATTCAACGCCTGGAAGACTTGGCCGTCGGGGATACGGTGGTCATCGACTACGTGCAGGGCCTCGCGCTGGAGTTTCAGCCCGCCGGCTCGGCGACCGTTGCACCGACGGGCGTCGTGACGGGCGGGCGCGCCGACAAGAGCCAGGCTCCTGGCGCTGCGGCCAGCGCAGGGGTGCAGGCCACGGTGACCGTCACCGCCATCGACACCGTCAAGCGGCTGGTGTCGTTCCAGGGCCCGGGCGGGAACGTCTACCAGGTGAAGGCTGGTCCGAAGATTCACCTCGAGAAACTGAAGGTCGGTGACCACCTGCTCGCGACCTACGTCGAGGCGCTGGCCATCAAGGTGGAGAAGGCGACCAAGAAGTAGCGCGGGCCGCAGCGCGCGGCTGCAGGGGCTCAAAAAGGTCGAGCCAAGTCCAGTTTGTGCAGCTGTCACCGAAGGGGCCGCGAGCGGGGCCGCGGCCTGCTTCCCCGCGTCGGGGGCACCTTCTAGGCTTCGCCCGGCCGCATGCCGACCCTGGTTGCCCTAATCGCCCTTGGCGTCCTGGTGCTTGTGCACGAATTGGCCCACCTGCTGGCCGCCCGGCTGGTGGGGGCGCGCGCGGTCATCTTCAGCCTCGGCCTCGGGCTGCCGCTGTATTCCTTTCGCGCCGCCGGACAGCGCTGGGTGCTGGGTGCCATCCCGTGGGGGGCCTGGCTGCGGCTGGAAGGCGAGAACCCCTACCAGGCCCCCTCGGGCGTCCAGGAAGTGACGTTTGCGGAGCTCAGCCCGGCGCGCCGGGCCTTTGTCTTTCTCGCCGGCCCGGCGGCCAGCCTGCTGCTTGGAGTGCTGCTGCTGACGCTGCTGCACATGGCCGGCACCTACGTCCCGGTGCCGATGACGGTGGGCACGGTGGAACCAGGCTCCGAGGCGGCGCGTGTGGCGCTGCGGGCGGGCGACGTCATCGAAACGGTAGACGGCGTCCCGGTCCAGCGCTGGGGCGTCCTCACCCGCAGCTTGGCCGCCCACGCGGGGGAGCCGGTGCGTCTGGGCATCCAGCGGGGCACCACCGTCCTCTCGCTCAACGTCCAGGCCAGCCGTGACGCCGCGGGGCGAGGGCGCATCGGCGTCAGCCAGCAGTACGCCTTCTCCCGCCAGCCGCTGCGCCAGGCCTTCTTTTCGGCGCTCGGCCATAGCGGCCAGCTGTTGCGACAGACGGTGTCCTGGGCGGTGCAGCTGTTTCGCGGGCCGGATGGCGCGGGGCCACCGGGCGCCGCCGCGAAGCTGCTGCGCCGGCTCGCCTCCATCGAAAGCCTGGACGCGCTGGTGCGTGCCCTGGCCGCAGCCAGCCTCGCCCTGGGCCTCGTCTACCTGCTGCCGCTGCCGGCCCTGGACGGCGGACGACTGCTGCTGACTGCCTGGGAGAGCATGCGGGGCCGCCCGCTGGACGCCCGCGTGCAGACGGCCCTGCAGCTGCTCAGCCTGCTGCTGGCCATCGTCGCCGTGGGATGGGTGGCCGTCGCCGAGCTCCGCCAGGCCCTGGCCGCCGCGCGCGTGGTGGGCTGAGGCGAAAGACGGGCACGCGTCAGGGACCGAGGCCGACCCAGCTTTCGCCGTCGGTGTACGTCTCCCGCTTCCAGATGGGGGCGTCCTGCTTCAGCCTTTCAATGGCGAAGCGGCAAGCCTCGAAGGCTTCCGCCCGGTGCGGTGCCGCCGCGGCAATGCAGACGGCGACGTCCCCGGGGACGAGGAGGCCCACCCGGTGGACGATGGCCAGCCGCGTCCCTGGCCAGCGTTCTTCGGCCTCGCGGCCGACGGTGGCCAGGACGCGCTCGGCCATGGCCTGGTACGCCTCATAGGTGAGGCGCACCACTGTGTGCCCGCGACTCTCGGCCCGGACGACGCCGGTAAACGTCACCAAGCCGCCGCGGGCGGCGTCCTGCACCGCCTCCACCACTTCCTGCAGCGTCGGCGGGCGCTCCACCACCCGGAAAAGGCCGGTGCCGCCAGCCACCGGGGGGATGAGTGCCACCTCCGCCCCGTCGGGCACCACGTCGTCCACCTGGGCGAAGGCCTGGTTCACCGCCACCCGGAGGTGGGGAAACAGCGGCAGCAGCTGCGGGTGCCGCTCCCCCAACAGCTGCAGCAGGGCGCGCACTGTGCCGGGGGGCGGCAGCTGAGTGAGTTGCTCCTGCGCCACGCCCGCGCGCTCGCGTGCCGCGGCAAAGTAGAGGACGGAGACCGGCATGCCTTTGGGGAGACTAGAACTCGAAGGCCAGGCCGAAAGTAAAGTAGGCCGCGCCTAGGTTGATGCCCTTGGCGCCGAAGTTGTTGGCGAAGTCGTCGTTGAATTCGCCAAAGAGGTAGAAGTGGTAGATGCCCGCGTCCTCGCGCGCCTCGCGGGCGTAGGTGGGGTTGAGGAAGTCCATCTCCAGCGCCAGTCCCAGCGTGAAGCCCCAGCCCCAGCGGACGCCCGAGCCCTTGCTGCCGTCGACTATCTCCACCGAGCCGCCCTTGTTCGTCCACCACGGGTAGCTGACGAAGCCCAGCTCCGCGTACGGGACGAAGGGGATGTGGAAGACGTGGGCCAAGACGTCGTAGCGGTACACGGCCATCAGCCGCATCGGCAGGACCATCAGCCCGGTGGACTCGCCCGACGGCGTGCCGTCGGCGAGCAGGGCCTTGGCGTACTTCTCGCCGTACGCAATCGAGAAGCCGATGCCGAGGTAGCCGTAGCCGTGATAAAAGGAGCGGTCCACCTCGAACTCGCCAATCAACATGGCCGAGTTGCCAAACGTCTGGACGTACGCGTCCGACGTCGCCCCCGGCGAGTCCCCCACCCGCGGCTGGTAGAAGCCCATCTTGAGCTCAAGGATGGTGGTGTTGGGCAGCGGCTTCGGCTCGCTTTCGGCGAGCGCGGGGACAGCCAGGACGAGAACGGCCGCGAGGAGGGGTTTCCTCACCCGCGCCTCCGCGCCACCCCGAGAAGCAGCACAGAGAGGAAGGCGAGGGCCGAGGGCGCGCCGCCGCCCACAGCGCCGCAGCCGGCAGGCTGGCCCCCGTCATTGAGGTAGTTGGCGTAGAAGCCGTAGGTCAGCACGGGCTGGCCAACCACCGCCGGCGTCGTGGGGCCGCTCACGTTGGTGGCCTCGTCCACGCTGTAGCCCACCACCAGGTAGTTCTCGCCATTCACCAGGTTGGGAATGGTGACGTTGGGGTTGTTCACCGAGATGACGCCACCATAGGGGGCGTAGCTCGGCGTTCCCCCATCCGTCGGCTCGGCCGCGTACTGCAGCTGAAACGACTGGATGTCGGTGACGGCACTGCCCGAGCCACTGGCGGTCAGCCGGACGGACAGCTTGCTGTCCAGGGGAGTCACCGTGACGACGGGTGGGTCCGGCAGGATGTTGTCGTAACGCATGTTGACCGGGCTGGCCGAGATGGCCGAGGACGTGCACGCACCGGTGTTGTCCTTCAGCGTCACCGCCGCGCAGAGCAGGTCTGTGAAGTCGGCCGCGTCACCGCAGCTGGCGCTGGTGCCGCCATCGGTGAGGGCACCGAAGCCCGGCAGGGCGCTGAAAAAAAAGCTGAACGAATCCGTCGTGAGGCCGGCGGCCACTGCACCCACCTGGGCCGTGTACACCACCACGTCTGCCGGGGTGTTGGTGGTGCTCGGGGCGCTCCCGCAGGTGTCCACCGTCAACCAGACTTGAAGCGTGGTGCACGCCGTGGTGAGGCTGGTACCCACCCAGTTGCCGGCCACGGTGTTGTTACAGGAGGCGGCGTTCTTGGCGTAGGTGCTGGTGGTCGTCGACCCGGTGCCGGTGATGGTGCTGGTCGAGCCATTCACCTTGAGCGTCAGGGTTTGGCCAAACGCGACGGCGGGCACCAGGAGCAGCGCGGCGAGGAGTGGGCGCATGGGGAGGTCGCGGGGAATAGCAAGGCCGGGGCCAACCTGTCGCGCCCCCTGCAACCGGTGAAATCGTCTGCAACTGCGCCAGCCGGGCACGCAGAACTCCTCTCCCAGTGTCAATTTGTCACGCTGCGGGCTAGCCGCGCCGGCGTTCCGGACGCCTCGCTTTTCAGTGGGGTAGCGAGCGCTGAAGCAGCTCCTCGCCGGCGGCCACGGCGGCGTGCCCCACAACGGCGGGCCCATCCAGGGCCGCCACCAATTCCAGGACGTCGGCGCGGCCGGCCGACGCCCGCACCCGGCCAACCAGGATGGACGCGTCGGACGACACCAGCATTGGCATGGGGTAGACGCGCTCGGTGGGCACGTCCAGCAGCTTCAGGCCGGGCGCCGCGCGCAGCAAGTCGCGCACTTCGGCCAGGCTTGCCGCCTTTTCCAGTCGCAACTGAAGCGCCAGCATCGCCCCGTGGAAAAGGGGCGCCAGGACCGCCGTGCCGTCCAGCGGCGGCGCGCCCGGGCCCCACAAAAGCGTCACCTCCGCGCGCCAGCTCAACTCCTCCAAGGTGCCGCCGCTCGCCTCGCTGAAGGGGCCCACCTGGGGCACCAGGTTGAAGGCCAGCCGGTGGGGGAAGTGGGTCGGTTCCAACTCCCGTCCGCTGAGAAGCTGGGCGGTGGTTTGCTCGAGCTCGGTCAGGCCTCGCGCCCCACCCGAGGAGGCACCGAGGAGGGCGGTGAGGTGGGCCTCCGTCACGCCGTAGGCCGCCCGCAGCGGCTCCACCGTGCGCATGAGGCCCAGCGCCACCGGCCCCGGCACCCGCACCGTGCGGCCGGGGAAGGGCCGCTCCAGCCCGTTGCCGCGAAAGCCGGGCGCCGCCAGGGGCACCGAGAGGTCCGAGAGGAAGGCGCGGCTGACGTCTACCACCCAGGCCCCCGCCTTCTGCGCCTCCGGCGCCAGGGTGCGCGCCACCTCCGCCGGCACCGCCAGCACCACCAGCGCCTGTCCCCGGAGGGCCTCCGGGGTGGCCGCCTCGACTTCCAGAGAGCTGTGGCCGTAGGGGGCCTCCACGCCCACCGAACGTTCGCTGGCCAGCGCCGTCACCGCCGTGTCCGGGTGGCCGGCCTCCGCCAGCGCGGCGAGCACCTCGCGTCCCACCAGGCCGGTGGCCCCCACCACGGCAACACGCCACTTGCTGTCCATCCTCACTCCTCCTGCCCACGGATGCGGGCCGTGGGCACCGGCCCGGGCAGGGGCGGAAACTTCGGGTTGCGCTCCGCCTCGGAGGCACGGAGGTAGTGCGGTTCCAAGGCAAACAGCACCTCGGCGACAAAGGTAGCCGGCAGGTGGGCCAGCCGGGCCACCGCCCTGGCCGTCGGGAAGGCCGGGCCGGGAAGCAGCTGTTCCGGGGCGACGCCCTCCCGCAACAGGGCGTCCCGTAGCTGCAGTGCGGCCGGGCCCAGGGCCCGTGCCTCCGGGTGGGCGGTGAGGTGGGCCGCCAGCTGGGCAGGCGTCCAGGCCTCCTCCGAGGCGGTGGAAAGCAGCCCTGCGCCTTCGCGCCGGTACTGGCCGACGTACACCTCGCCCTTGCGCGCCACCATGGCGGGCACCAGCGGCACGCCGGGGGGGCCCTCCAGCGCCAGCGCCGCCAGCGAGGAGGCGCCGCCCACCGGCCGACGGTGCGCGTACGCCAGCGCCTTCACCGTCGCCAGGCCAATGCGCAGGCCGGTGAAGGAACCCGGGCCGAGGCCTACCGCGTACCTCGTCACGTCCTGAAGCCCGAGGCCGTGCCGCTGCAGCAACTCACTCAGCGCCCCGGGCAGCATCTCGCTCTGCTTGCGCGGCGGGGGGTGCGCCTCCTCGGCCAGCAGCGCGCCACCCGGGCCCACCAGGGCGAGCGAGAGCGTCAGCGTCGAGGTGTCCAGGGCGATGAGCATGGCGCTGCTTCTACCCATGCGCCCAGCGGCGGCACCGAGGCAAGCGTTTCCACGGGCCCTGGGCGCCCCAGGGCCGCGTGGCAGGGGCTAAGGCGGACGCGCACCACGCCCCGGCCCACCATGCCCAGCGCCCGGGCCGCTGTCTCCGTCACGTCCAGGATGCGCCCGGGGACGAAGGGGCCCCGGTCGTTAATCCTCACCTCCACGCTTCGCCCGCTGTCCAGCACGGTGACACGCACGCACGTCCCCAAGGGCAGCGTGCGGTGGGCGGCCGTCAGCGTCCCCGGGCGCAGCACCTCCCCGCTGGCCGTCTTCTGCCCGTAGAAGCCCGGGCCGTAGAAGGAGGCGTCGCCCTCCTCCGGCAGCGGCGGCCCGGAGTGGACGGCATGCGCGCACCCAACAAGGACAAGGACGAGGGCGGCCGCCGGCTGCCGTCGCAAGGGGGAAGGCCGCTAATTCAACAGCCGGGCGATGTCGTTCTTGAAGACGGCCAGCATGAGAAGCACCAGCACCGCCAGCCCGAAGATGTTGGCAATTTCCCGCGCGCGCATGGGGATGGGCCGCCGGCGCACCCATTCCCAGAAGGAGGAGAGGAGTCCGAAGCCGTCCAGCACTGGGATGGGCAACAGGTTGAGGAGCCCGAGGTTCACGGAGATGAGGGCCATCACTGACAGGAAGACGCCGAGGCCCAGCTGCGCGCTCTGCGAGGCGATGCCGTACAGCATGATGGGACCGCCCAGCATGGAGAAGGGCACCCGGCCGGTGACCAGCATGGCCAGGTTCCCCGCCACGTTGGCGATGGTGTCCAGAAGCTTGCGCCCCGCGGCCACCAGGGCCGCCCCCGGGCCGAGCCGGGCCACGTCATAAACAACGTGCTCGCCGCTGGACGTGTCGAAGGGCAGGCGCAGGCCGAGGTCCAGCCCCTTCGCCCCGCTCGCCTCCTTCGGGTCCGACGGCTTCTGCTGCACCTGGGCGGCGTGCTCCTGTCCCTGGTGCAGCCAGCCCAGCCGGAAGGGCGTCTCCCGCAGCGATTCGAGTTTCGCCTGAAGCCGCGAGAGGGACACCACCGTCTGACCATCCACGCTGACGAGGCGGTCCCCCGCGAGCAGGCCGGCCGCTTCCGCGGCGCTGCCGGGAAGGACCCGGCCGACGTAGAGGTCTGGCAACTCCACGCCCAGCGCCGCGAGACCTTGGCCCGGCTGCCGGGCGACGTCGACATGAATGCGTTCAGGAACGACGGCCTCCACCCCGGGCAGTCCCGCCGGCAGGCGGCGAAGCGCCTCCACGCGGATGACGTCCGTGTGGCCAGCGTCCAGCCGCCGCTCGAGCGACACCATGTCCTGCACCGGTTGGCCGTCCACCGACACAATCCGGTCATAGGTGCGGAGCCCGGCATGCTCGGCCGCACCGCCAGCGGGCACCCCCACCAGCGGCATGCGGGGCATGGGCGAGACGCCGAGGAGCCCGCGTGAGGATGTGCCCGGGGAGCTCTCGTCGCTGCGGGCCGCGACCAGCTTCACCTGTAGCGCCTGCCCGTCGCGGTCCACGCCCAGGGTGACTTCCTTGCCCCCCTTGGTCCCCATCGCCCGGCGCAAGTCGTCGAAGGTGGAAACCGCCCTGCCGTTGACCGAGGTGATGAGGTCCCCCACCCGGACGCCGGCCTCCACCGCCGGCATCCCCGGCTCGAGCAACATGACGCGCGAGGAAGTGCGGAGCGGGAAGTGGGTGGTGGCGTCGATGGCCTGCGGAAAGCCCAGGTAGAGGATGAAGTAGAGCAGGAGGGGGAAGCCGAGGCTGGCCACCGGGCCCGCACCGATGATGGCGGCGCGCTTCCACGGCGCCTGGGCCAGGAAGCCGCGCGCCTCGTCCTCCGGCGCGCTCTCCTCTCCCGTGTCCCCGGCCATCTTCACGTAGCCGCCCAGGGGAACCCACGCCACCTGGTACTCGGTCTCGCCGCGCGTGACGGACACGATGCGCGGGCCAAAGCCTATGGAGAAGCGCGTCACCTTCACGTTCAGCGCTTTGGCAGCGAGGAAGTGCCCCAGCTCGTGCACGAAGATGAGAACGCTGAGCAGAACGATGAAGTAGAGGGGATTCTGCAGAACCATGTCTGGCCACAGTAACCGCGGCACCGCCCTGGGACAACGGCCTACTGCCTACGCCGACCCGCCCCGGAACACCGTCACGTACACGTACACCACCGGGGCGTTGATGAGCAGTGCGTCAACCCGGTCCAGGATGCCGCCGTGCCCGGGGATGAGGAAGCCCGAGTCCTTGGCCCCGTAGGCCCGCTTCAGCATGGACTCGCACAAGTCGCCGAGTGGCCCGAACAGGCCACCGGCCACCCCCAACACCACGCAGTCCAGAGGCGTCAGCACCGGGAAAATGAGGCGCGCGACGAAGAGGCCACCGATGGAGCCGACGAAGCCGCCGAGGAAGCCTTCCCACGTCTTGTTGGGGCTGACCGACGGGAACAGCTTGTGCCGGCCCAGCGCCCGGCCGATGAAGTAGGCGAAGGTGTCGTTGGCCCAGGTGATGACCAGCGCGGTGATGACCCACGCCAGGCCGTCCGGGCCCGCCCGGAGAGCGGCCACCGGGGCCAGGCCCAGCCCCCCGTACAGGCAGCCGGTGACGGCATGCGCACTCTGGCTGGGCGCATCGGCCAGCGGTCCGCGGAAGAGATGGTCTACCCAAGCCACGTAGAAGACGGCCCCCACCACCCAGAAGGCCGGCGCCGAGAAGCCCCGCGGCGACGCGGTTGCGAGGAGCGGCAGGCTGGCGGCCCCGAGGATGCTGGCCACCTGGGAGGGCCCGAGGGGGCCGGCGGTGAGCTGTGCATACTCGAAGGAGCAGGCCCCCGCCGCCACCGCCACCAGGACGCCGAAGGGCCAGCCCCCGTACAGGATGAGGAGCAGCACCCCGGGCAGCAGCACCAGCGCCGTCACCACCCGGACAGCCAGGTTGCGGTTGGGGCCGTTCACTTGGGGAGCTGGGCGGAGGTGAGTCCGAAGCGTCGTTCCCGGTGCTGGTACTCGGCGAGACAGGCCAGGAAGTGGTGCGCCCGGAATTCCGGCCAGAGCGTGTCGGTGAAGATGAATTCGGCGTAGGCCGACTGCCACAACAGGAAGTTGCTGACGCGGTGCTCGCCACTGGTGCGCACCACCAGGTCCACCGGCGGCAAGGGCGCCGTCCACAGCTGTGCGGCGAACGCCTCCGGCGTGAGCGGCCGGTCCGGAAGCGTCCCCGAACGCGCCGCCGCCACCAGCCGGCTGGCCGCGGCCACTATCTCCTCCTGGCCGCCGTAGGACAGCGCCAGCGTCAGGACCATCGCCCGGTTGGCGCTCGACTCGTCGCGCAGCCTCTCCAGCGGCGTGCGGACCATCCGGGGCAGCCGGTCCAGTTCCCCCACCGCATTGAGGCGGATGGCGTTGTCCAGAATCTCCTTGCGCTCCTTCTCCAAGTATTCGCGCAGAAGGTCCATCAACCCGGCCACTTCCTCCATCGGCCGCGACCAGTTCTGCGAGGAGAAGGCGTACAGGGTGAGCGCTTCCACGCCGACCCGCCGCGCGGCGCGCGTCACCTCGCGGACGCTGTTGCTGCCCTCCCGGTGCCCTTCGAGGCGGGGGAGCCCACGCTCCTCCGCCCAGCGGCCGTTGCCATCCATGATGATGCCCACGTGCCTGGGCAGAGGCCGCTCCTTCACCTGAGCCTCCAGGGCGGCGAGCGACGGGATGGTGGACATGCCAGCGGCGCACCATAGGGGCGCCGGCAGCGCCCGTCCACGCTTGGCCACCGCCGGCTGGGGTTTGTCCTGACCACGCCTGGGCGTCCACAAAGCAAGCGGCGCGCCACTGCCCGCCCGCCCCGGGACACCCCTGGGGAGCGCGGCCGGTCGCCCGCGCCAGCGCTGCGGCCCGGAACCCGCGGTGCTTCGGGTTAAGGTGCGCGCCCCCTGTCTTCCCAGCCCGGAGGTTGAATCCCGTGTCCCGCCGTCTGTGGTTGCCCGCGCTGCTGGTGCTGGTCGCCAACACCGCCGCAGCAGAGCCCCCCCGTCCCATCGTCCTGCGCGCCGCCCGGCTCTTCAGTGGGACCTCGGACGAGCTCCAGTCCGGCGGCGTCGCCCTTCTCATCGATGGCGGTGTCATCCGCGCGGTGGGCAAAGCGGTGGTGGTCCCGCCCGGGGCCGAGGTGATTGACCTCGGGGAGGCCACCTTGCTTCCGGGCTTCATGGACGCGCACACCCACCTGTCCTTCGAGGCGTCCGACAATTGGTACCGCGACCAGGTGGACGGTCTGATGCGCCACCCCGCGGAGCAGGCGCACTTCGCCGCGAGCTACGCGCGGCGCACCGTCGAGGCCGGCTTCACCACGGTGCGAGATTTGGGCTCGCAGGACTTCATCGACGTGAGCCTCCGCAACGCCATTGCCCGGGGCATCGCCGTCGGTCCGCGGATGCTGGTGGCGGTGCATGCCTTGGGCGCCACCGGCGGCCATGCCGACCATGACCCCTTCCCCACCGACCGCGTCATCCCCCCGGGCATCCCCGAAGGCATCTGCAACGGCGCGGACGCCTGCCGGGCAGCGGTGCGCTACCAGGTGAAGGCCGGCGCGGACGTCATCAAGGTGGCGGCCTCGGGCGGCGTGCTGTCCCTGGCCGACGCGGTGGACAGCCCGCAACTCACCCTGGAGGAAATGACCGCCATCGTCGACGAGGCGCACCGGCTGGGGAGGAAGGTGGCCGCGCACTGCCATGGGGACACGGCCGGCAAGACGGCCATCGCCGCTGGGGTGGACTCCCTCGAGCACGGCAGCTTCCTCAAGCCGGACACCCTGGCGCAGATGAAGGCCAAGGGCGTCTACCTCATCCCGACGCTGATGGCAGGGGAGTGGACGGGCGGCAAGGCGGACAAGTTCCCGGCGGCCATTGCCGAGAAGGCCCGCGCCGCCCTGCAGGCGCGCTCGCAGATGTTTCGCGACGCACTCAAGGCTGGCGTGCGCATCGGCTTCGGCACCGACTCGGCCGTCAGCCCGCACGGCCTCAACGCCCGGGAGTTCGCGCTGATGGTGGGTCTCGGGATGACGCCGGCAGCAGCGTTGCGCGCTGCCACCAGCGTCGACGCCGCGCTGCTCGGGCTGTCGGGCAAACTCGGCACGCTCGAGGTGGGCAAGGCGGCCGATGTGGTGGCCGTGCCGGGCAATCCCCTCACCGACATCCGCGTCACCGAGCGCGTCCTCTTCGTCATGAAGGATGGCGCGGTGGTGAAGCGCCCCGCCTACTGAGGCGCCTTCGCTAGGAGGCGACCTGCTCCCAAAGGGCGATGCCGCCCAGAAGGCCCGCGTTGTTGGAGACAATCTTCACGTGGGGCGGCAGCTGCACGGTGATGTGCTTGGCGTTGCCGCCGCCGAGGTAGAGGAAGCGCGGGTTGAAGATGGGCTCCACTTGCGCCACCACCTTCGCCACCCGGCGGTTCCACTTCTTCTTTCCCACCCGCTCGAGGGCACCCTTGCCGATGTACTCCTCGTACGTCTTGTCCCCCTTGAAGGGATGGTGGGCGAGCTCGATGTTGGGCACGTAGCGGCCGTCGATGAAGAGGGCGCACCCCATGCCCGTGCCGAACGTCAGCGCCATCTCGACGCCCTTGCCCCGGACAACGCCATAGCCCTGGACGCCGGCGTCGTTGATGACGCGGGTCGGCCGCCGCAGCAGCCGGGTCAGGGTGCGAGCCATCGGAAAATCCAGCCATTGGGGGTGCAGGTTGTGCGCGGTGTGGGTGACGCCGTCGATGCACACGCCGGGAAAGCCGACGGAGACCCGCTCGAAAGCCCCCAGCGGTAGCACCAGCTTCTGCAGGGCCCGCAGGACGGCCTGGGGGGTGGCGGGACGGGGCGTCTCCACCCGCACCCGTTCGGTGAGCGGCTTTCCCTTAGAATCCACAATCAGGGCCTTGAGGCCCGTCCCGCCGATGTCGATGCAGAGCGTCCGGGGAACGGCCACGTCCGTCGCAGGAGGGTCCATGGAGGGCCATCCTCGGCATGGTCCGCCCGGCAGAGGCAAGCACTTCCGCCCAGGAGGCGCCCTCGGACCCACCCGTTTGACCCCCCTGCCAGCGACTCCCTAGGCTCTAGGCCTTTCTCCCCTTTCCGCATGCCGCCCAAAGTCATCGGCCCATACCGAGTCTTGGAGACGCTCGGCAGTGGCGGTGCGGGCACCGTCTACCGAGCGCTCGACCGTCGCACCGGCGAGCCCGTCGCCCTGAAGCTGCTTTCCACCGGACCGGCCCTCGACCCGCGCGCCGCACGCCGGCTGGCGCGCGAATTCGAGACGCTGTCGGAACTCTCCCACCCCAACGTCGTGAAAGTCTTCGACACCGGCGTCCACCATGGCTACCCGTACCTGGCTATGGAACTGGTGGACGGCCTCACGCTTCGCAACTACCTGGACCTCGACGCTCCCGGCCCGAAGCGCCCGCGGCCCGTCAGCCCACGGGTCGCCGACGTCCCCTGGCAGGACAGCGACACCGGGGAGTGGAGCGGACCCCGCACCTTCACCCTCAGCCAGCTCGGCGAGGAGCCCCCCAGCGACGATGCGGCCTTCGGGACGGGGCCGGACAGCCTGCGGGCCCTGGCCGATGCCGTCGACGAGCCGGACACCAACGAGTCGCGCGACGTGTCCCTCCCCTACGCACTCGAGCCCACCGGCGAGCTCCCCACGTTGCCGGCCATCGCGCCGGTAGACACGGCGTTCCTCAACGGACCGGAGCGCACGGCGCGGCTGCGCGACGCAATGCTGCAGCTGTGTGACGCGCTCAGCTACGTCCACGGCCATGGCCTCATCCACCGGGACCTCAAGCCAAGCAACGTGATGGTGGATGGCGACAAGGTGGTGCGCCTCATGGACTTCGGCCTGGCCAAGTTTCTCGCCGAGGACGGGGCGGTCACCGCCGGCGGGCGCCTGGTGGGCACCTTCCGCTACATGGCGCCGGAGCAGATTCTCGGGGAGTCGGTCGACCCGCGGGCGGACCTCTACAGCCTCGGCGTCATCCTCTATGAGTTGCTGACCGGCCGACCGCCCTTCGACGCCCGCACGCCCCCGGAGCTGTGGCGGAAGGTGCTGGAAACCGAGGCGCCGCTGGTGGCGGCTCTCAACCCAGGGAGCGACCCCCTGTTGGCACGCATCGCCCAGCGCCTCATTCGCAAGGAGCCCGCCGAGCGCTTCCAGACGGCCGAGGAAGTCCACGAGGCGCTCTCGGAATGACGCGGACGGTGCACCTGCCGCCCGAGGCAGATGGACGCCGACTCGACGTGGTGGTGGCCGAAGTGCTCGGGCTGTCCCGGGCCCGGGTGAAATCCCTCTTCGAGACGGGCGCGGTGCGCGTCGACGGCCGCCGTCCCAGCAAGGGGGACCGGGCGACGGGCGGCGCCCGGCTGGAGGTGGAACTGGCCGAGGAGGCGCCGCCCCTGGTGCCAGAGCCGGGACTGGCGCTTCACCTCCTGTATGAAGACACCTGGCTGCTCGCGGTGGACAAGCCGGCGGGGGTGCCCTCCCACCCGCTGAAGCTCGGGGAGACGGGGACGGTGGCCAATGCCCTGGTGGCGCGTTTTCCGGAGGTCGCCCTGGCCGCCGAGGAAGTCCGCGAGGGAGGGCTGGTCCACCGCCTCGACATCGACACCTCCGGCGTGCTGCTCGCCGCGCGGGACCGCCACAGCTGGGAGACGGTCCGGGGCCTGTTCCGCGACCGCGCGGTGGACAAGCGCTACTGGGCGCTGGTGTCGGGGCCCATCGGCGACGTGGGGACCATCGACTTGCCGCTGCGCCACAAGGGCGAGACCCGGGTGGAGCCGGCAGTGGACGGCGGCGAGGAAGGCCGCGAGGCCCTCAGCGAATTCCACGTCCTACAGCGCTCCGGGGAGCTCGCCCTGGTGGAGGTGCGCATCCTGACGGGCGTCCTGCACCAGGTGCGCGCCCACCTGGCCGCCATCGGCGCCCCGGTGGTGGGCGACGCCCTCTACGGCGGCCGCACCTTCCCGGGGCTCCCGCGCTTCTTCCTGCACGCGCGCTCCTTGGGGCTGGTGCACCCGGCGACCGCGGTGCGCCTGCAGCTGCAAAGCCCGCTGCCCGCGGAGCTGAGCCGCACCCTCGCCGCGGCCGACATTCGCCCGCCGGCCGGGTGACGGGCCCTCTAGGCGACCGCGGAGGAAGGGACGGCCCGGAAGCCCGCCGTGTGCTTCAGGGCTGCACGGAGACGACGCCGCGCTGGGCCATGGCGTCGATGATGATTTTCGCCCAGCCGGCCATCTCCTGGTTGAGGGAGGTCGGGTTGGTGGTCTGCGTCGTCCCGGACCACACCATCTCCAGCTTGGCCGCGTCGAAAACGTCCGTCTCCACCGTCACGACGGTGGTGGTGGTGGCCATGGGCGGGACGTAGTCATAGCCCCAGGCCGAGCCGTAGTAGCCGTAGAAGCCTCCGTAGTAGACGGGGGCGGCCGTCGCGTAGACATAGCCTTGGGTGTAGCTGACGTTGGTGTTGGTGCCGAGGAAGCGCGTCGCCAGCACGGCGTCCGCCCCGGATTGACGGATGGCAGCCTCGAGCTTGTCGTTGGGCACCTGGCCGTCCTGCGGAATCAGCGTGTAGCTGGAGATGGCCGTCACCCCGCGCGCGAAGAGTTGGTAGGAGAAGGCGTCCTCGAATGTCCGGCGCCGGCCTCCGTCGCGCGTGACGGCGATGACGAGCACCTTGTGGAAGCCGGTGGGGATGTAGCCCGGCAGCTGCCAGGCACTCACCAGCTTCGTGCTCGGCCCCGACGCGCAGGAGGTGAAGAGGCCGCAGAAGAGGGCGGCGGCCATGAGGGACGTGCGGTACAGGCGCATGAAGGGTTCTCCCTTGGGGGGGGACGGCAAGCAGGTGCGGCGCACCGTAGCACCGCCGGAGGCCGTGCCAGCCACCCCTTTTTTACCGCGCCGGCGCTGCCTCGCCGCCACCCTTGCCCGTCGCCGGCGGAAACTGCACCGACACGTCTGCATCCGGCCCGGTGCCCCCGGGCACACCGTCGCGTCCCAGCGTCCAGATGCGCGCCGAGCCACCGTCGCTTTCATACTGGTAGGGGCGGCCCCAGCCGTCGTTGCCCACCCGGGCCACATATTTGGGGGCAAGCCGTCCGAGGCCGTCCGTCGTGGAGGGGAAATGCCCGGTGTCCATGCGGTACAGCTTCGCGGCGTTGAGCAGATTGCGCAGCCGGTAGGGTTCCAGCAACTCCGGCGGCTGCGCCAGCGTCCGGTACAACACCCAGCAGCCGCCGAAACTGGCCAGCACCACGGCCACCGCGAAGAGACGGGCCCGCACCCTGCGCTGGTGTGCTGCCTGGGCCCGCTCCTCGGGTGCACCCATGTCTTGCCACCCCCAAAAGGCCAGCAGTCTTGCTCGCCTTGTCCCAGCAGCGCCACGGGCGGCGCCCCGAGGGCAGCCCGGGCCGCTACACTGCCCTTCTAGGCCCCCATGGACAGCCCGCGCGCCATCCTCCATTTGGACATGGACGCTTTCTACGCCTCGGTGGAGCAGCGGGATGACCCGGCGCTGCGTGGCCGCCCTGTCATCGTCGGCGGTCACCCCAAGCGCGGGGTGGTGCTTGCTGCCAGCTACCAGGTGCGGCCCTTTGGCGTGCGGAGCGCCATGCCGATGGCGCGGGCGCTTCGTCTGGCGCCGGACGCGGTGGTGGTACCGCCCCGTTTCACGGCCTACGCGGAGGCCAGCGAACAGGTGTTCGCCATCTTCGAGCGCTACACCCCGCTGGTGGAGCCGCTCTCTCTGGACGAGGCCTTCCTCGACGTCAGTGGCTCGCGCAGCCTCTTCGGCCTGCCTGGAGCCCTTGCCAGCCGCATCCGCGCGGAGGTGGCGCGCGAGGTGGGGCTGCCCTGTTCTGCCGGCATCGCGGCGGTGAAATTCGTCGCCAAGGTGGCCAGCGACCTCGCCAAGCCGGATGGCCAGCGCGAGGTGCCGGTGGCCGAAACGCAAGCCTTCCTGGCACCCTTGCCGGTGGCCCGACTGTGGGGCGTCGGGCCGAAGCTGGAGGCCACGCTGTTCGCCCTGGGCCTGCGGACGGTGGGGGACGTCGCCCGGGCCAGCCCCGAATTCCTCTTCGAGCAGCTCGGCGACATGGGCCGGCACCTCGCCGCCCTGGCCCGCGGCGAGGACGACCGGCCGGTGGTGCCAGACCGCCAGGCGAAAAGCATCGGCGCCGAGGACACCTTCGCCGAGGACACGGCGTCGCCCGAGGTGCTGCAGCGGGCCCTCCACGCCCAGGCGCTGCGCGTCGGACGGCGGCTGCGGCGCGCCGGGCTGAGGGCCCGCACCGTGCAGCTGAAGGTGAAGCTTTCCGACTTCACCCTCTTCACCCGGCGGCGGACGCTCGAGTCGGCCACCGACGACGGGCAGCGGCTGTACCGCGAGGCGGTCAAGCTCCTCGTCCGCCTCCGCCTCTCCTCCGCGGTGCGACTCACCGGCGTCTCCGCCCAGGAACTCGTTGGCGACCGGTCCCAGCTGGGCTTGTTCGCCGAGCCGGAGGCACGCACCGACAGACTCAACGCGGCACTCGACGCCATCGCCGCCCGCTATGGCCAGGGCGCCGTGACGCCAGCAGACGTCGCCAGCCTCGAGGCGGACACCGAGGAGGACGAGGCGCGCCGGCGCGTGGGGGGCGCGCGCTTCGACGTCCCCCCGGACCGCTAAGCCCTTCAGGCGGCGAGCGTCTGGGCGGTCGGCCCGAGCGGACCGCGCACGCCGTACAGCCGGCGCAGCCGACGCTCGAGTTCCCCTGCGCCGAGGCGCAGCCGGTGAATGCGCCCACGCCGCGTCTCGATGGCGTTCCTGTCGGTCAGCGTCAACCGGCCCCACGGGCGCGCCAGCGTGAAGACGGCATGCCCAGTGAAGGGCGACGCGGCGGACGTCTGGTGCCAGGCATTCATCCCGGCGAAGGACTGCAGGGAGCGCGGCTCCTGCGAGACGCGGAAGAGCGAGCGCCAGTGCTCCCGGACGGCGTGCTCCAGCACCAACTCGTCAGCCTTCTCTGCCTGGACGAGACGGTACCTTCCACTGACGTCGGACTGCACCACGGTGGACAGCGGCATCGGCGCCCGGAAGGCGTCTCCAAAGCCGACGTCCACCAGGTACGTCTGGTCCAGCGTCACGGCCAGCGTCAGGTGGTCATATTCGGGTCCCCATATCCGCTCGTGCTTGCGCCACACGCGGGCGGACAGAAGCGACACCTGGAACCCCATGGCTGACAGGGCCGCGGCAAACAGCGCATTCAACTCGTAACAGAAGCCGCCCCGGCGCAACTCCACCACCTTGGACCAGGCCCGGTGCACGTCCAGGGGGACGGGCCTTCCCCAGAAGATGTCGAGATTCTCAAACGGCACCCGCAACAGGTGCCGCCGCTGCAGCCGGGTGAGAAACGGCAGCGAGGGACGCTCCGCGCGCGCCAGCCCGAGGCGCTGGAGGTAGGCGGCTAGCTCGGCAGGGCGCAGCTCGACACCCAGGGGGGGGGCGAAAAAAACGGCACCAACGGAATGGTTTGGAACGGGCGACGGCATGGACTGGGGGGGACGGAGGACCGGCTTCCAGCGTCCATTGGATGTTGACCGCGGGCGAAAGTTGCGGGCGGTCAAGGAAAACACAGGTTCTCGGTGGTTTGTTAGAAAATTTAGCCGGGCGGGGGACTTCCACCCGGGGCGCCCCCACCGGCCGGCCGGCTCCCTCCCCCGGGTCCGCCGCGGCCACCGCGGCGGCGCCGCCGGCGCCGCCGCCCCGGGGGGGCGGGACTTCCCGGGGCGAGCACGGGCGCCTGACCCGACTGCCAGGCGGCGAGTTCCGCAGCCCCCTGCCCCGTCGCCTCCACCGTGCAGGCGAACACCGTCAGCGACTCGTTGAAGAGGGGGTGACGGCGGAAGCTGCCCAGGCTTCCGCGGCGCCGCCGCTGTCCGGACAGTGTCGCCTGGGCCAGCAGCATCATCCGGCAGCGCTCGGCGATGCGCCGCGGTAGCCGGGCCGTGCGCACGAATTCCTGCAGCAGGGCCTCGATGGCCTCCGGCACGGCGCTCGGGGCGTCCGGGGCCGACTCCGGCGCCGTCCCCATGACCGGGACCAGCAACACCGCGAGCAGCACGGCGTCCTCGAGGGTCTGGCCGGCCTTCACCCGGGCGTCCGCCGCGCGTGCGAAGGCGGCCAGCGTTTTCTCGCCCTCGGCCCCGTGCTCCTTGAGGTACGTGTCCAGCGGCGGAAGCAAGAAGCGCAGCGCATCCAGGGCAAACAGCAAGGCCAGCCCGGGCGCTGCGACGCCTCCGCGCAGGATGCGGAAGGTGTCTTCCAAAAGCCGGGGCGGAGCGCAGCGGGGGAGGTCCTCCACCGCGCCTTCCATCGCCGCGTAGGTGCGCGGTTCAATATCGAATTCGAGCCTGGAGCCAAACCTCACCGCTCGCAGGATGCGAACCGGGTCCTCCCGCATCCGGCGTTCGGGGTCGCCAATGGTGCGCACCAGACGCTCGGCGAGGTCGCGGCGACCCCGGACGAAGTCCAGCACCCGCCCCTCGGCCACGTCGTAGAAGAGGCCGTTGATGGTGAAGTCCCGCCGGCGCGCGTCCTGCTCGGCGGTGCCGAAGACGTTGTCGTCCCCGATGAGCAGGTCGTCCGAGCGCTCCTCGACCGGCACCGCCTCCATCGGGTCGAGGTCGGTGATGGGGTTGGCGCGGAAGGTGGAGACCTCGATGATTTTCCCGTCCCGGAAGTAGACGTGGGCGAGGCGAAACCGGCGGCCGATGAGTCGGCAATTGCGGAAGATGCCACGCACCTCGCTGGGCAGCGCGCTGGTGGCGATGTCGAAGTCCTTTGGCGTGCGGCCCACCAAGAGGTCCCGGACGCAGCCGCCCACCAGGTACGCTTGGTGCCCGTTCTGGTGCAGCCGGTTGACGACCTTCACCGCGTCGATGTCCAGCGCCGCCGGGTCAATCTCGGCCTCGGCGCTGGCCGCCGCCTGCGGCACCGAGGCGTCCAGGTGGTCGGACTCGGACTCCCACAGCACCGCCGGCACCGGCTCGGGCTCTTTCGCGTCCGAGGGCGGGGGCGGCTCCGGGACGGGGGCGTCCAGGGGGTCCGGCCCCTCCGCCTCGGCGTCCTCGTCGCCGTCCTCTCCCTCTGCGTCCTCGCCTTCCCTGTCCTCGTCGGCGGACAGCTCGCGCGGCTGCTCTGCCGGCGGCGTCGCCACGCCCGCCTCGTCCCCTTCGGGGGCGGCTGGGCCGTTTGCTGCAGGAGGGGGGGACGGTGGGTCGTGCGCCATGAGGTTGACGCCCCGCGCCGGAGCGTGATGAAGCCGCTGCCGCTTTACACGATTTCGCCCGCCGGAGGGAGTCGTCCTGTGCGAACGCTGGTGACGGGGGCAACGGGCTTGATTGGCGCCAACCTCGTGCGCCGCCTTGCGCGCGATGGCACCCGTCCCCGGGTGTTGCTGCCGGCAGGCACCGAGCGCCACGCCCTGGCCGGGGTGGACGTGGAAGCAGTGCCGGGCGACGTACGGGACGCCCACTCG
Source organism: Myxococcaceae bacterium (assembly GCA_017881265.1). GTDB lineage: Bacteria > Myxococcota > Myxococcia > Myxococcales > Myxococcaceae > JADGRA01. The sequence continues at coordinate 187,927 of JADGRA010000014.1, forward strand.
CTGGCCAAGGCGATGGTGGGGGTGTCGCGCGTCTACCATGCGGCTGGCCACATCCGCTTCGACGACGCCGGACGGCTTCTGCTGTGGAGCATCAACGTCGAGGGCACGCGCCAAGTCCTGCAGGCGGCCCGCAGCGCCGGTGTGGAGCGGCTGGTGCATGTCTCGAGCAGTGTCGCGGTCGGCGCGGGCCCCTTGTATGAGCCGGCCACCGAGGAGAGCGACTTTCCGACGGCGGGCGGCACGCCCTATGCGGAGAGCAAACGGGCTTCGGAGAAGCTGGCGGCCGGCGACTGGGGGGACCTGGACGTCGTCATCACCAACCCGACCTTCGTGGTCGGCGCGTACGGAACCGGCGCCAGCAGCGCCGAGGTGGTGCGGCTCGTGGCCTCCGGGCTGCTCCGGGCCTACCCCCCTGGCGGCACCAACTTCGTCACTGCCGAGGACGTGGCGGACGGACTGGTGCTGGCGATGGAGCGCGGAACCAGCGGCGAGCGTTACATCCTCGGCGGGGAGAACCTCACCTACCGCGCCTTCCTGACCCAGGTGGCCGAGGAGTGCGGCACCGCCGGCCCAGCCGTCCGGCTGCCCGGCTGGGCCGCCCGGGGCCTCGGGCGGGCCGGAGACGTGCTCGGCCGCCTTACCTCGGCGCGCCTCGGCTGGGTGAACACCCCCTTTCTGGCTGGCCTGTTCGAGGCGGCCTACGTCTCCTCCAGCAAGGCGGAACGCGCACTGGGGTACCAGCCGCGACCCATCCGCCGCGGCATCCGAGAAGCGCTCCGCTGGTACCAGGAACAGGGGCGGCTGCGGCGAGACCGCCCACTCACGCCGCGCGGCCTGGTGGAGCCGGGCGGTCTGGGCTGAGAGTCGGGCTACCAGCCATCGTGATGGTCGCGGTCCTTCGGGACGAATTTCTGCAGGCGCTTCGAGGTGTCCACCTCTCCCGTGTAGATGATGCCGTGGGAGTCGATGCCCAATTGGTGGACCCAGTGGAACTCGCCCGCGTTGCGTCCGTTGTGACCGAAGGTGCGGAGGACTTGTCCCGTCTGCCGGTCGGCGATGCGGACGACGTTGTTCTCCCCATCCGCGTAGATGAGGAACTTCTGGCCTGGGTCGGATGACAGGCGCGCCACCCAGGTGGACCCGTTGCCGAGCGTCGCCGGGTCGTAGACGAATTGTTTCAGGAAGTGCCCGTCGCGGTCGAAGGTCTGGATACGGTTGTTGACCCGGTCACAGACGTAGACGATGCCGTCGTTTGACACCACCACGCAGTGGACCGGGTTGTTGAAGTAGGTCGCGTCAGGATTGACGGGCTGTCCGGCCGGCAGGTCGACGGGGGGATTGCCGTAGGCGCCCCACAGCCTGAGGAAGGCTCCGGTGGTGGCGTTGAAGACGATGACCCGGCGGTTGAGATAGCCGTCGGCCACGTAGACCTCGTTGCGGACTGTGTCGACGAAAATTCCTGCCGGCTTGCCGAGCGTGGTCTGCGAGAGGCTGTTCGCGGGACCATTGAAGGAGCCGCCAATCATCATCAAGAACGTGCCGTCACTCTTGAACTTGAGCAGCATCCGGTCGGTGCCCCCATTTCCGCCCACCCACACATTGTCGTCGTCGTCGACATAGACGCCATGCTCATTCGCCGGCCAGAGGCAGGCTGGCGCAACGCACTTGCCCGGGTCGACCGGGCCGCCCCAGGCCTGGAGCAGGTTTCCCTCGCGGTCGAACTCCATGACCGACGGCGCGGGCTTGCAGCAAATGGAACGCGGGGTCAGCCGCGTGGGAGGGTTGGGAGCGGCTCCCATCTCGTCATCGGTGAGCGTCAACGGCCGCTGGTTCACCCAAATGTGGTCATGCTTGTCGACGCCCAGGCCGCCGATTTGCCCGACAATCCAGTCATTGGGCAGCTGCTTGGGCCAGCTCGCCTCGACTTCGTACCGCGGGGCACGTTCGTCGTTGTCATGGGCCACCGCCGTGCGGGCCAGCGAAGCCACAAGGACGACTGCGCCAACACCCCCAAGACTCCAGACTCGATTTTTCATGGTCCCCTCTCGCGCGTGAGATGAAGCCTCCCTCCCGGGCGGCGGCACTAGGGGCCAGTGGCCCCTCGGGAGTTGCCAACCGCCGAGGAGAGGCCAGGGCCCTACGGCGAATCTTGCAAAACCTTGCCGTTTCCCACCGTTCTTGCAGCCCGCGCCGTAACCAAGCGGCCCCCCGGGGTTCCGTGACGGGTCGGTGGCACCTGGGCTGCGCCGCTCTGCGTCATCCCGTTGGGGTTGACCGCGCAAGGCCGAAGGAGCACTGCACCCCCCGAAGGGAAGGTGTGGATGAAGCCCTGGGGACTCGTTTTGGGGCGCGAGTCGCAAGCGGCCACCGCCGCGTGGTCCTGGCTGCGCGTCGACCAGGTGTCCACGCCGCCCGGCGAACTCAAGGAGTACTGTCCCGCCGCCAATGTGGTCTCCGTCGCGACGGGAGGAAAGCGCTCGATTCAAGTCACCGTGGCCGACGGCCCGCCGGTGTCCCTCGAGGTGACGCCGGGGCAGATTCACATTTTGCCGGCGAATGTTCCCGTCGGCATTCGCCTCTTCGGGCCGGCAGAGAACATCGTCGTCTCGTTGAGCCCCAAGCTGCTGTCCGATGTCAGACCTGGCCCAGGCAGAGCGAACACGGCGCTTCGCCCCGTGTTCGGGCTCCGGGACGCACTCATCGAGCAACTCGTCTATGCCCTCTGGCAAGAAGGCACCTCCGCAAGCCCCGACAGCCACTACGTGCAGACGCTGGCCGCCGCGCTGGCAACCCACCTGGTGCGCACCTACGCCAGCAGTCCGTCGCGTGCGCCGGCGCGGAGCCGGGGGCTGGAAGGGAGCCGGCTGGCCTCGGTGCTCGCCTACATCGACGAGAACATCGACCGAAGGCTGACGCTGCCGCGGCTAGCCACCATGGCCCGCCTTAGCCTGTTTCCCTTTATCCGCAGCTTCAAGAGCAGCACAGGGCTGCCGCCCCACCGCTACATTCTCCGAAAGCGGGTCGAGCACGCCAAGGCGCTCCTCGCCGACGACACGCTCAACATCGCCGACGTTGCCCTGCGCTGCGGTTTCGCCGACCAGAGTGCGTTTGCCAACGCGTTTCGAAGACTGACGTTGCAGACGCCGAGGGCCTACCGCGACGCCCTTCGCCCGAGCGAATGAGGGGTCCAGGCCGGTCGCAGGTCACGCTGGCATCGGTCGGGCCGCTTACCGCTCTTGCAGGTACTTCACCTCGTAAAGGTCCGTGCGCCGGTCATGCCAATTGAGAACGCTGCCCGACTGGCGATGCCTCTTCAGCAACTCCACGTCGAGGTCTTCGAAGATGACGGTCTCGATGTTGGGTGTGCACTCGGCCGCAATGGCATCTCGCTCGAAGGGGATGTCCGAGGGGGTAAAGATGCCGGACTGGGCATAGTGGATGCCCAGGCTCTCGACATTGGGCAGGTTCCCGACGCTACCGGCGATGGCCACGTAGACGTGGTTCTCGATGCAACGAGCTTGGGCGCAATAACGGACCCGCAGGTAGGCGTACCGTTCGTCCGTGCAGAAGGGCACGAAGATAATCTGCGCGCCCTTCTCCACTGCGATTCGCGTCACTTCGGGGAACTCGATGTCATAACAGATTTGAATCGCCACCTTCCCTTTGTCGGTTTCGAAGACCTCCACTCGATTTCCACCCTTGACCCCCCACCAATGCCGCTCAGTCGGTGTGATGTGCAGCTTGTACTGCTTGCCGAGAGTCCCGTCCCTTCGGAAGAGATAGGCGATGTTGTAGAGGGCTTCATCCTCCACCGTGAAATGGCTGCCACCCACCACGTTGACGTTGTACTTGACGGCCAGGCGAGTGAAGAGCTCGAGGTACTGCGGGGTGAATTTGTCGAGTTCCCGCATCGCGTCGGAGGGACTCTTGGCGTGGATTATGGATAGAAGCTGGGTCGTGAAAATCTCCGGAAAGACGATGAAGTCGCTCTTGTATTCGGAAGCAACGTCGAGGAAGTAGGCGCACTGCTCAGCGAAGGCCTCGAAGCTCTGCACCGGTCGCAACTGGTATTGGACGACACACACTCGCACCGGCGCGACGGAAACGAAGCGTCGCTTCGGATCTGGCACGTAGTCGAGATTCGTCCACTCCAGGAATGCGGCGTAGCTGCTCGAGTCCTTGTCAGCGAGATAACCAGGGATGAGGCGCTTCAGGACGAACCCATTGGAGAGCTGGGTGGTCAACACCGGGTCGAACAGCTCCTTACTCATGACCTTGTCGATGTACTCGCGTGCGGTCATTGTCTTTGCGTGCGGTCCGTAACCGGGAATCCGACCGCCGACGACGATGCGCATGAGGTTTCGCTCTCGTGCGAGAAGTTTCCGAGCGTCGTAGAGCCGACGCGCGAGCTTCAGCCCGCGATAGTCCGGGTCCACCATCAGCTCTATCCCGTAGAGGGTGGTACCGCTCGGCTTGTGATTGCGAATAAAACCGCCGTCGGCGATTTCCTCCCAAGAATGCCAATCCTTGTAGAGCTCGAAGTCGAGGATGAGAGTGCTCGACGAAGCGACCAACTTGCCGTGGTATTCGACGCAGATTTGTCCTTCGGGAAAGAGAGCGAGTTGGCTCTCGAACTGAGCGCGGGTTGTCTGCTCCATGTCGGGGAAACAGCGCTTCTGAAGCACCTGGAACCGTGGCCAGTCACTCGAGCGCAAGACACGCACTTCGAGATTCCGTTCAAAGGTCTTGAGGTTGAGACGGGTCATCGAGTGCTCCGCTGAGGAATGTTGAATGGCATGCCAGCTGACTGCTGGGACACTGACGCGGGCCAGACGCCCACTAGGACACTTTCTCCGAGGACTCGCTAGCGTCTCTCGCCTCTGCATCGTGCCACCACGTCGCCTTCCGACGCTTCCCGACGCCGACGCGCCTGTGGAGGCGGGTGGCAAGAAGCGCCTACGCCCTGTCGGCCTGTCGTTAGCCAATGGGCTGGAAGGCGCCGGACGGCATGAAGGCGGAACGCTTCCGCTATTGGGCTGACCGGACGCCCCGGCCCAGCCGCCGCCGGCTGCCGCCCGGACGCGCGTCGTCGAGCAGCTGCAGGTAGTCGATGGGCACGGCCCGCTGCATGGGTGGGGTGGCGCCCAGCGCGGCCATGCGGCGGGTGAAGGCCCGGACAATGTCCGGAACGGGGCGCAGCGCGGCGAGCACCTTGTCCGGGCCTTCCAGTGCCCCCTCCAGCGCATGCACCAGTGGTGCGGCCACCGCCTGAAGAGGCAACCCGCGTCGCAAGAGGTCCTGGAAGGAGTTGGAGAGCGTGATGAGGTTGTAGCCGGCTGTCTGCACCATCTCCGCCGCCACTCGCACCGCCTGGGTCGGGGTGAGGAGGCCGTCGCCCAGCAGCACCAGTGCCGCCTGGAAGTAGTTGAAGATGGGGACCACCCGCGGTCCGTAACGACTGAAGTATGCCGGGGGCGTGAGGCGGTCGAGCATGATGAAGATTCGCCGGACGGGGTCCGCTCGGGGCGCCGCGTGCCAGGCGGCCAGAATGCGGGTGGCATCGTCGGTGTAGACCTCCGCTGCCACGAGCACTTGGGCCAGGACGCGCTCGTCCACCCGGCCCGCCACTAAGTCCGCGTAGAGGGAGTAGATGAAGGCATCCGCCTCGGCGTCATCGCCGAAGAGCACCTCCTCGGCTTCCACCGGGGCGTGGGCGCGCGACTCGAGCAGCACCGGCAGCTTGTAGCCGACCTGACCGCGCAGGGCGCGGAACCGGCCACGCAGCAGGTTGCTGACGTTGTCCTTCAGGACCAGCTCGTCCCACTCCACCCCGTCGAGCTTCAGCTTCTCCTCCAACACCCGCCGCATCTGGGTGGGGCTGCCGGAGATGATGCACAGGCGCGAATCCCCGCTCGCGCCGAGCTCGCGGATGAGCGCCGCGGCGCCCGGGACGGCCGTCTTCTGGCTTGCCTTCTGCAGCGCGGTCCGCACCAGCTGACGGAGCGAGTCGAAGTCCGTCTGCAGGTACGTCTTGTCCAGGTCCCACCGGTAGATGTGTCGCGCCGGGGGAGGGTCGATGCGGTCCGGAAGGCTCACCCGAGCCCTGCCTGGATAGCCTGCGCCAGGTTCGAGGACACGGCTTTGGCCGCCACCTTGCCAGCGTTGGCCACGGCGCGGGCATGGCTTCGACCGTGCGCCTTGATGAAGAGCCGGTCAAAGCCGAGGACTGGCGCGCCTCCGTACTGCTGCCAGTCGGTCAGCTCCTTCAGCTGATTCAACCCGCTGGCGAGCATCCACAGGCCCACCCGCCAGCGCAGGCGCGAGGCATAGGCGTAACGGGCCAGCTCCACCACCGTCTCCGACACACCTTCCAGCATCTTCAAGCAGACGTTGCCCACGAAGCCGTCGGTGACCACCACGTCGGCAGTCCCCTTGGGGATGTCCACCCCTTCGATGTTGCCGACGAAACGCACGCCGGGGTGCTGGGCCAGCTTCTGGTTTGCCTCCACCACCCGCGGCGGACCCTTCATGGCCTCGGTGCCATTGGAGAGGAGCGCGACCGTGGGCTGGGGGTTCTTGCTGATGATTCGCGCGTACGCCGAGCCCATCACGGCGAAGGTGACCAGGTCATCGGCCGTGGCGTCCACGTTGGCGCCCACGTCGAGGATGAGGCTGAACGGGTCCTGCTTCTCGCCGTGGCCGGTGCGCGTCGGGTACACCGAGGCCAGCGCGGCGCGCCGGACGCCCCTTAGCAGCTGGAAGGTCCGGGCGGCCGCCAGCACCCCGGCGCCGGTGTTGCCGCAGCTCACCAGCGCGTCCGCCTCGCCGTCGGCCACCAGCCGGGCGGCCACCACGACGGAGGCGTCGGGCTTGTCCGCCAGCGCCGCCGCGGGCTTCTCGTGCATGGCGACGAAGGAGGGCGCGTGGTGCACGCTGATGCGCTCGCCGTGGTGGCGGGTGCTGGCCAGCGCCTCTTCGATGACCTGGCCATCCCCCACCAAGAGGGCGTGGATGTGGGGGGCCTCCAGGCTGAGGAGCGCCGCGCCGCGGACGACCTCGGCCGGGCCGTGGTCTCCGCCCATCACGTCGAACGCAATGGTGGTCGCACGCTGGGCCATTCCGGGGCAGGACCTTACCCCGGGACGCGGCTACTGCGTTCCCGTCACCTGGCGGTTGGCGGTGCTCCGCTCCACACACCCCTTGGTGAGGGTGTATTCGTAGGTGCCCAGCTCATCCCGCCAGTACTCGCCCTGGAAGGGCCAATACAGCTGGTCGTCGGCCACGGCCACCGAGTACCGGTATTGCTTGACGATGGCCTTCCGCCCGCCCGCCTGCAGCTGCTCCTCAAGGAATTCCTTCTCCTTGCCCGTGGTCTCAAACTTGATGCGCTCGCCATTGCCGAGCAGCGTCCGCAGATTGGCCAGCTCCAACTCGAGCTTGCCCCGCGCCATCACGCCGGCCCGGGTGACGAGCTGCTGGCGTTCCTTGGTCAGGCGCTGCTGAAGATGGCGGGCCAGGTCCGAGGTGCGAAAGGCCGCGCCCCGGCCGGCGATGAGGTCCGTCTCCTTCTCGACCTCGAGGATGGCGTCGTTGGTGTTCTTCAGCTCGCGGTCGGTGAGGGCGAGCTTCAGCACGCGCTCCAGAATGGCGTCCGTTCCCTGAACGGCGCCAGACCGCACCTTGGCCTGCACCTCCGCCAGCACCTGGTAGTACTGGGAGGCCTCCATGTCCTTCTGCACCAGCCTATTCAGCTCGTCGTAGACGGGTTTGTAGCGCCGCTCGAACTCCTGGAGGATGGCCGACGACTCGCGGTACCGGCAGTTCTCGTAATAGACGACGGCCTTGAGCAGCAGCGCTTCGGGGAAGTACTCGTCCCGGAAAAAGGGGCTGCTCAGGGTGACGAGGTTGCCAAGCGCCTGCTGGTACAGGCCAATGCGGTAGTTGGCCCAGGCCGACTCGAAGAGCGCCTCCAGCCACTCGGCCCGGCCTCGCTCAATCTTCCCGTAGTAGTAGATGGCGTAGCGGTTCTGGCGCGCGGCGTAGTGAATCCGGGCGAGGTCCATAAAGGCCAGCTCGCGCACCATCTCGTTGCTGTGCGCCTCGGGCGAATTCGGGTCGCCGGTGGGCCGGGTCAGCCGGACCACGTCCTTGAGTGCCTCCAGGGCGGCCGTCTGGTTCCCCTCGCGGTCGTAGATGACGCCCTCCAGGAACCGGGTGCGGGCGTAGAAGGCGTCGCCCCGCGGCACCTTGGCGGCGAGCCGGTGCGCTTCCTGGAAGCTCTTGGCAGCCTCGGCCTTCTGCTCGACCTGGTCCAACGCCCGGCCCCGGACGAACTGGTAACGGGCGAGGAGGTAGTAGAACTCATTCCGGTACTGCTCCGGCCACTCGGCGTTCGCGTAACGCGCCACCTCGTCGAGGATGATGGACTCGTTGGTCGTCTTCCGGCCGATGAAGAACAGCCACTCGAGCGACTTGGAGAAGAAGCGCGTCTGCTCGCCCCGGGAGAGAATCTGGCTGAACTCGCCGAGGGCCGAGTAGTACAGCCCCATCCGGTAGAGCGTCTTGCCGAGCAGGTACTCCGACTCCAGCTGCAGCGGCGCCATCTTCGGGTCGTTGATGAGGTCCCAGGCAGCCAGGGCCGCCTTCTCATACTCCTTCGCCAGGAACTGGGCGTTGGCGGCCTCCAGTCGCTGGCGGTCGGCTGTCTTGCCGGTGACGTCGAGTGCCTCGAAGGTGGTGGTCGGCGCGGTGGCCTTCTTGCCGGCGCCCGCGCCGGGCGGCGGCGGCATGGGAAGGTCCTTGGCACTCTTCGGCGGCGCGGGGCTCGGCTGGGTCAAATCGACGCCGAGGCTCGGGCTGGGCGTCGGGGGCGGTGGGGCCTGCGGGGGCGCCGGCGCCGGCGTCTGCGCGACGACGGCAGAACTGGAGGTGGACCCCTGCGACGGGGCGGGCTTCTTCTTCTTCGGGGGTGGCTTCGACGACGGGGAGTCCAGCCCCTGGAACGTCTGTGCCGCGGCAGGCGCCGCTGCAAGCAGCAGACCGAAGAGGGCGGCGCGAATGGGAGGCAGCATGAGCTGTTGGCTACCCGTCGTGGAAGGTGGTCGGGAAGAAGAAGCCAAACCCGACGTCGATGAACAGCTGGTTTTGGATTGCCGTCCCGGTGTTGGGGGCGGGGGCCTTCTCGCCGTAGATGTCGTCGCGGAACTCGAAGCGCAGCGTCAGCCACTTGTTGAGGAAGAAGCGCATGCCGATGCCCACCTCACCTCCGACGGTGAGGTAGTTGGTGCTGCCGACCCCGCCCGTCGACGGCGGCCCGGCGTAGGTCACCAGGGCGGGCCCGAGAATGCCGTACAGGTCGAAGTGCAGCACCCACTCGGCGAAGAGGTTGAACTTCCCATAGATGGGCGTCCACTGAACGTCGAGGGCGCCGAGGAACTTGATTTGGCCCGTGCCCCTGCCGTTGAGCTCGTCGTAGGTGGGGGAGCGGCAGCCCCGCGTCCCGCCGTTCGCAACGTTGACGGTGCAGATTTGCGCTGACCCGGAAACGGTGTCGACGGCGTAGCCTGCCCGCAGCATGAGGCCGAGGGTGTCGTTGAAGTTGTAGGTGAGGCTCAGCTCGAAGACGTACTTCGTGAAGAAGGGGTCGCGGAAGCTGAAGGCCACCGACGGGACCAGCTCCCAGCGTTCCTTGAGGAGGAACACGTGGCGGATGACGGGGGGGATGCGGTCCTTGAGGGGGCCGACGTCGCGCTCGAGTGTCGCCGAATCCCCCGCTTCCTCCGGGGGCGACTGGGCGCCCTGGGCAACCGCGGCTGCGGGCAGCACCAGGACGGCCAGGGCGAGGAGCAAAGGGCGGCGCATTACTCGGACTCCCGCCCGGTGGACTTGAAGGGGATGAAGAAGGAGAGGCCCGCGTTGATGGTGAGGAGATTCTGGACGGCCCCCAGCGTGGTCCCGGCCGGCGTGTCGCCGTAGGCCGTGTCCACCAGCGAGATATTGATGCTCAGCCAGTCCAGGGCGATGAAGCGCATGCCGATGCCGAATTCGCCTGCGAAGGACGGCCCCCGCTTCGGACCATTCGGCTGCAAGGCATCCACCGGCGTGGGCGACGTCTCGGTCCAGACCACCCCCAGCCCCCCGAGCAGGAAGACGTCGAAGTGGAAGATGGAGTTGAAGATGGTCGCCTTGCCGTAAATCGGGCTCCACTCCATGTCGCCGAGGAGCGACCACTGCGGCACCGAGTAGTAGATGCGGCTCTGGAAGTTCCGCTTGGCGATGGTGACGTTGTCGGTCGGGTTCACCTGGTACCAGCTGCCATGGGCGGAGATGCCCAGGGTGTCGGCCAGGAAATACGTCCCGCGCAGCGAGATGCCCCACTTTGAGTAGTAGGGGTCGTTGACGCTGATGAAGAGGGAGGCGGCAAGCTCAAAGCGGTGGGCCTTGAGGAACACCTTGCGCTGGATGCTCTTGACCAGGTCGTCCTGGGTGAGGTCCGCCTCGTCGAGCGGCTGGGCCTCCTGCGCGGGCTTGGGCTTGGCCAGCGGCACATCCGACTTTGGAGTCTCGGCCGTGAGGTCGAGCCCGAGGCCCGGCGTGGTCGGCGGTTGAGCGGGCGGGGGTTCGGCGGGCGCCTGCTGTGCCCGGGCGGCCGGTGCCAGCAGAAGGAGACACGTCACCGCTGCCAGGCGTCGCAAGGTCTGGAGTCTCCGTCCGAGGGGGCCGTGGTCGAGACGCTTGGTGTGGAACCGTCGGGCGAACGTCTGGCTGGTAAGTGTACCCGCGAGCACTGACCCCAGCAATCTCATGGTTGGGCCATTCGGAGCCAGCGGCCCCCGGCGTGGTGAGATGTCGGTGCTTCTCTCCGTTCGCGCCTCCTGTGGTCTGTCTGCTACTATCATCCGTCTTTTCACAGCGGGGAACCCGCCCCCCGCCCCCGGCTTCCACGAGAGGTCACCTCGCCGCATGCTGCGTCATCTGTTGTTCGCTGCCATCCTGCTCAGCGCGACCCTGTTCGCCTGCTCCACCAGCACCGACTTGGGTCAGCCCTGCATCCTGGTGAAGGCCCTGCCGGACGGCGGCGTCACCGACGTGGTGGTGGGAGACCTCTCGTCGGGCAAGGACTTCGTCAGCTTCGGCGCGACCGAGTGCTCGGACTTGGTGTGCGTGGTGGACCAGGCCGCGGCCAGCCTGCAACTCAGCCAGGCGCAGCGCGACGCCGGGCTGTCGCTTTCGAGCCCCGCCACCGGCTACTGCTCGGTCGCCTGCGTGCAGGGCAACAACTCCACCTGCTCACCGCAATACCACGACTTGCAGAATGTCCCCGGCCTGGCCATGACCTGCCGGGAGCTGGTGCTCGACCCGGCACTCATCGCGGAGATTTGCAAGGACCCGGTGAAATGCGAGCAGTACTTCGGAAGTAACCGCGCCTCGTTCTTCTGCGCCCGCGGAGCGCCCGCCGACGGCGGCCCCTAGGGCTGCCCGGTCCGGCTGGCCAGCGGGCTTAGGAGCTCCACCCGCGCGCCCGGCGCGACGCCGGCCTTCTCCGTCCAGCCGCCCGCCACCTCGAGCACGTACAGCGAGCGCCGCCCGACGCTGCGGCGGTCGAGGGTCTGCGGCTCCGCCTGGGTGACGATGCCCACCACCTGCCCGGTGTGGTCCAGGAAAAGCATGTCCAGGGGCACCAGGGTGTTGCGCATCCAGAAGGAGTGGTCCTCCTCGTCCGGGAAGATGAAGAGCATCCCGGTCCCCGCCGGCACGCTGGTGCGCCACATCATCCCCCGGGTGCGCGCCGCTTGGGTGTCGGCAATCTCCACCTGTAGCGGGTGCACCCCGCCATAGGCGTCGTGGAGCACCAGCTGCCCGCGGTCCAGCGGTGGGCCCACCCAGCCCTGGGCGGTGACGTCGCGGGTCGAGGCCGCTGCCGCCGGTTGAAGCGCCGTCGGCGCCTGGCTGGTGCAGGCCAGGGCCAGCAGCAAAAGCGCGGGCGCCCTCACGGCTTGACCGTTTTGTTCAGCAGCTTTCCGGTGAGCTCGCTGCCAAGCGAGTCGGTCATCAGCCGCTCCACCAAGTCCTCGAAGGAGAAGCGCTGGGCGTCGTCGTTGTAGACGAAGCGGATGCCCATCCCGGCATCGTCCACCTCTCCTTGCGACCACACCACCTCCCCCAGCAACTCGAAGGGCTCCGTCCGGGTGGGGACGCCCAGCTTGAAGAGGAAGCGCGTCCCGACCGGAAGGGGCTTGCGCGTCCGGATGAAGGTGCCGCCCTTGGAGATGTTCTTCGTGTAGTCGGCAAAAAAACTGTTGAGTTTCTTGTAGTCCACCCGCAGCTCGATGGGTGCCCGGGGGTGAACGCGGCCGTCGCTCTTCGGTTCCGTCATCGGAGGGATGCCGAGTATAGGGGACTCGGATGGGCCGCGTCGTCACCCTTGCTGTGGCAGTCTTGCGCCGGCCCGCCGGCTGGCTGGCCGTCAGTGCCGTCGCGGGCCTGGGCTCGCTCCTCTTGCTGCTTCCGCTCTTCGGCCAGCCGGGACTGGAGCTGGCCCTCGGCGTGAGCGCGCTCCTCACCGTCGCCGGCATGGCGCTGGGGGCCACGGCCGTGGCCGAGGCCCGCAAGCCCCCCCGCCCGCGCATTCCCCGGCTGGAACCCTCCGGCCCGGCCACCGCGGTGGCGGCTTCCATCGCTGCCGCCTTCCTGTTGGCCTCCGCCGCCGCCGCCGTCCCCTTCCTCGGTGCCGTCGCCCTCACCCTGGCCACCACCCCGTGCAGCCCCTGGGCCCAAAGCGCCCTCTACCCGGTGCTGGTGCTTCCCACGGCCCTTCTGGCCGCCGCCACCGGCGTCTTCGCCCGGACCTTGTTTCCCGGGCGGCTGGGAACCCTGTTGGTGTGCCTCGCCCTGCTGCTCGCCTCCCTCGTGTGGACGGTGTGGCCCATCGCGGTGGGGCCGCAGGTGTTCGCCTACAACTTCTTTCTCGGGTGGTTTCCGGGCCCCCTGTACGACGAGGCGCTCCGCCTCCCCCGCGCGCTGCTCTGGTTCCGCCTGGAGAGCCTTCTGTGGGCGGGACTCGTCGGGCTGGCCGCGACCTTGTTGTTCCTGCCGGCTGGCCATGCGCAGGCCGCGGCGCGCGGCAGGGTTCTCCCGGCGCTCGGTGCGGTGCTGCTCGCCGTCGTCCTGTTGGAGCTCAACGCGGTGGACCTCGGTTTTCGGGCCAGCGAGGCGCGCGTCCAGCAGGTGCTGGGCGGGCGAGCCGAGACGATGCACGCCGAGCTCTACTTCCCGGCCGAGAAGACGGCCGAACAGGTGGAACGGCTGCACCGGGACGTGGAGTTCCGCTGGGAGGAGGTGGCCCAGTTTCTGGGCGGGGCCCCCTCAGGGAAGGTCCGCGTCTACGTGTTTCGCTCTCCGGAGGAAAAGGAGCGGCTGGTGGGCGCCTCCGGTACCCAGTTCACCAAGGGCCTGGCGGTCTACCTGAACGACGCCCCCTTCCCCAACCCCGTGCTGCAGCACGAGATGGTGCACGCGCTGGCCAGCCGTTTCGGCAAGGGGCCCTTCGGGGTCACCGTCCGTTTCGGCATCGTCCCGGTGATGGGAGTGGTGGAGGGTGTCGCCGAGGCCCCACAGCAGACACGTGGCGACCTCACCCTGCACGAGTGGGCGGCGGGCATGCGGCGTCAAAAACTGATGCCCGACATCCGCGAGCTCTTCCGCCCCGAGGGCTTCTACTTGAGCGCGCCGGAGCGCGCCTACACCGCCGCCGGCAGTTTCGTCCGCTGGCTGCGGGACACCTACGGCACCGCCAGGCTGCAGGCACTGTTGGCCCACGCCGACTTCCGGGGGGTCTACGGACAGTCTCTCGACGCGCTCGCCACCGAATGGGAGCGCATGCTCGACGCGCTACAACTCGACGACCGAAGCGTCAACCGTGCCTTCAGCCGATTCCGGCAGGGCAGTGTCTTTGCACGCCCCTGCGCCCGCGAAGTGGCTGGCCTCGCGGCGGCCGCCCGCAGCGACGCCAACCCGCTCGACGCCCTCCAGTTAATCCGGCGCTGCACGGCGCTTCAGCCCGACGAGCCCTCCTTTGCCCTGCTGGAGGTCTCGCTGCTGCAGCGACTGGGCCGCTACTCGGAGGCCAGCCAGGTGCTGTCGCGCCTGCAGGCCCGGGTGGAGGGGCTTCCGGCGCTGGAGGCGGAGACCGGACTGGCGCGCGTCCGGCTGGCCTTCCTCTCCGGGGAGTGGGAGGGGGCGCCGGCGCAATTGGAGCAGCTGGCCAACCTTCGGCCCGGACTGGACCTCGAGCGTCAGGTGGCGGTGTGGCGCGCCGCAGAGACGGCCGCGGAGCCCGGCCGAACGGTGATGGCCTACCTGGCCCGGCCCGACGAGCTGCGGACGGTTGGGCTCCAGCGGGCGCTGGCCAGCCATCCCGAGCAGCCACTCGTCCATTACCTCCTCGGCCGGCGACTGCTGGAGGCCGGCGCGCCGGCCGCCGCTGGAACACACCTGCGCACCGCGGCGAGCCTGGGGCTTCCCGTCCCGGTCGACCGCGAGGCCTGGCGGCTGCGGGTGACCGCTGACTACCTGGCGGGGGACTGCGGGGCGGTCGCGGACGACGCTGGGCAGCTGCCGGACTTCGGGCCAGGGCTGCGCAGCGAAATGACGGAATGGCAGGCGCGCTGCGCGTTTGATGTCAAGACGTTCAAGGGTCCTCTGGTGCCAGCGGACCCTTTTCGCTAAGGCTCCACGCCCGCATGCACTTCCAGACACGGGCTTTTTTGGACGGAACGGTGGCCGAAGTCGAGCAGGCCATGCTCGACCCTCGCTACCTGGACTACCTCTTGCAGCACCACGGGGTCTTGCTCGAGGTGCAACTGCTGGAACGCAAAGAGGAGGGGTCGCTGGTGCGTCGCCGCGTCCGCTATCGACCGAAGCCGGTCATTGCCGCCGTGGGAACGAAACCCGTCCCGCCCGAGTGGTTTGCCTTCGTCGAGGAGTCCACCTACGACCGGACGCGGCGCGAGCTGCGGTTCACCAACGTGCCAACCAACGAGAAAATCAACCGCCTCCTCGTGAATACCGGCACCCTCCGCCTGGCACCGGCGGGCAGCCGGTGCGAGCGCGTCATGGAAGGCGAAATCAAGCTGTCCCTTCCCTTCCTCCTCAAGCCCGTGGCGATGGTTGGCGAGCGTCTCATCCAGGCCGAGGGCTTGAAGATTCTCGACGCCGAGGCGCCCGTCCTGAACCGCTTCATCCACGAGGTCCTTCGGCCAGCGGGGTCGGCGTGAGCAACCGCTGGCTACTGCTATTGCTCGGGGCCACGCTGGGCTGCGCGGCCCACAAAATCCCGGGAACGGACATCGACGAGACGGCCGACGCCGACGCCATCATCGACGTGATGGGGAAGTACAACACCGCCATCGACGCCCAGGATGCCGCCGGCGTCCTGGCCCTGTGCGACACGAGCTTCTACGACGACGCGGGGACGCTCACCCCCGAGGACGACCTCGACTACACCGCGCTGCAGACGAAGCTGCCGGTGATGCTCGCGAAGTTTCAGGACGTCCGCGTCCGCATCACCGTGAAGACCCTCAACATCGTGGGGGACAAGGCCTCGTTGGTTTACAACTACGTGCTCACCTTCCGCATGGGGCAGAAGGTCCAGACCCTCTCGGACATCAAGCGGATGGACTTCAAGCGCGTCAACGGCGTTTGGAAAATCGTCAAGGGAGTGTAGCCGCCGTCCCATCACTGCAGCGGCGTGACGCTCGCCTCTTGCACGCGCCACTTCCCGTGCTCGTCGGCGAAGAGGGCGTCGACGTGAAACTGCTGCAGCTCCGCCTCGGTCACCGCCGCCAGCCCGGCGCCCCCCACCCGGGCCGCCGCCACCCGCCCCACCCAGCGCAGCCGGCCATCCAGCTCGGCCCGCACCTCCGCCTGCAGCGTCACCACCCGCAGTCCCCCCCCCCGCAGTAGCTGGGCCAGCACCAGCTGGCGCAGCTCCGTCCGGTCTCCCAGCGTGGAGGAGTGGAATTGTTCCGACACGTGCTCCAGCACGGCGGAGGCGTCGCGGCTCTCCAGGCCGTCCTCCATCTGCCGGACGGCCGCCCGGACTTGCTCCTCGGGGGAGGAGGCCCGGGGCCACAGGGCGTAGATGGCGACGGCGGCCGCCAGTGCCGCCACGGCGAGGGCAAGGGAGCGACGCATCTTAGGGGTGGAGCATGCCCCGGAAGGCACCCTGTCGCGCTAGGGTGGCCCCGACCGACCGCCGCCATGCCACCGAGCTCGAAAGACGCCAAGCAAGTCCCCAAGAAGCGAAAGTCGCCCGTCCGCCGGCGCAAGACGCGGGTGCGGGGCCTCCCGCCGGCCCAGCTTTTGGAGGACGTCCCGGCCGAGGCACAGGCGCTGGCGGAGGCCATCCGGACCGACGGCGGCAGCCCGCTCGTCGCCTACCGGGACCCCCTCGGCGGTCACGGGGTGGTGCTGGCCGCCCTCCCGCTCGACAAGGTGCAACCCACGCCCTACCAGCGCGACCTGTCCGAGCCCCACGTGCGGCGGCTGGCCTCGGCCATGACGCGGGTGGACCGCTTCCTCGACCCGCTCATCGCCGTGCGCCACGACGGACAGTACTGGACGCCGAATGGCAACCACCGCCTGGCCGCCGCCCGCTTCCTCGGGGCGCAGTCGGTGGTGGCGCTGGTGCTGCCCGAGCCGGAACTGGCCTTTCAGATTCTCGCTCTCAACACCGAGAAGGCCCACAACCTCAAGGAGCGCTCCCTCGAGGTCATCCGGATGCTGCGCGGCCTGGTGGAGGTCCGCAAAGGCACGGAGCTGGACGTGGCGCCGCTCCTCGAGGAGCCGGCCTTCGTGACGCTGGGCGCCGCTTACGAGAAGCGGCCCCGCTTGTCGGGCGGCGCCTACCAGTCCATCGTGAAGCGGATTGACGGATTCCTCGATGAGTCGCTGACCGAGGCGCTGGCCATTCGGGAGGAACGGGCGGACGCGGTGCTCAAGCTCGACGACGCGGTGTCGGCGGTGGTGGAACGCTTGAAGTCGCGCGGGCTGACCAGTCCGTACCTCAAGGCCTTCGTCGTCGCGCGCATCAACTACCTACGCTTCGTGAAGACGGCGCCGGAGTTCGACGCCGCGCTGGAGAAACTCACCCGGGCCGCCGAGCGCTTCAGCGTGGACAAGGTGCGCCAGCAGGACATCCGGGCCTCCGGGCCCCCCGAGGCGCCCGAGGAGGGGTAGAATCCCGGGGGACAGCGCCATGGCCAACACCACCGTTCTCGTCGTCGACGACGACCGCGCCAACCTGGATTCGGTGGCCCGCATTTTCCAGCACGAGGGGCTGGCCACACTCACCGCCTCTGGCGGCGAGGAGGGACTGACGCTGCTGCGGCGGCCCGAGGTCGGCGTCCTGTTGACGGACCTGATGATGCCGGGCCTCGACGGCCAGGAGCTGCTGCGGACCGCGCGGTCGATGCGCCCCGACGTCCAGGTGGTGCTGATGACGGCCTACGGGACGGTGGAGGCCGCCGTCTCAGCGATGAAGGACGGGGCCTACGACTTCATCACTAAGCCGCTGAAGCGGCACGCCCTGGTCAAGACGGTCCAGCGCGCGCTTGAACACCGCGCGCTGATGGCCGAGAACGAGGCGCTCAAGGCGCGGCTGGCGGACCTCGGGGCCCCTGGCGGGCGGACGCTCATCGGGCAGTCGCCTGCCTTCCGGGCGTTGATGGAGACGCTGCGCCAGGCGGCGGCGGCCCACGCCACCATCCTGCTGGTGGGCGAGTCCGGCACCGGCAAGGAGCTCGCCGCCCGTGCCCTGCATGAGCTGTCGCCACGGGCGAGCGGGCCCTTCGTCGCGGTCAACTGCGGCGCCATCCCCGAGACCCTGCTCGAAGCCGAGCTCTTCGGGGTGGAGAAGGGGGCCTTCACCGGTGCCCTGGCCCGGCGCGAGGGCCGCTTCGAGCGGGCGCACGGCGGGACCCTCTTCCTCGACGAGGTGGGCGAGCTGTCCCTGAGCGCTCAAGTGAAGCTGCTGCGGGTGCTGCAGGAGGGAGAGATTGAGCGGCTGGGCGGCTCGGGCCCCATTCCCGTCGACGTCCGCGTGGTGTCGGCAACGCGTCGCGAGCTGCCACGGGAGGGGGCCGAGAACCGCTTCCGCGAGGACCTCTACTACCGCCTCAACGTGGTGGAGGTGCGCATCCCGCCGCTCGCTTCCCGGCGCGAGGACGTGCCCCTGCTGGCCGACCACTTCCTGCGGCGCTTCGCGGCCAAGAACGCCAAGCCCGTCCGGGGCCTGTCCGCCGAGGCGCTGCAGGCGCTGGAGGAATACGCCTGGCCGGGCAACGTCCGCGAGCTCGAGCACGCTATGGAGCGCGCCGTGGTACTCGCCCGTGGCGAAGTGCTCGAGGTGAGCGACTTTCCCGAGTCGGTCCGCAGCGGGCCCCGGGGAGCCGCCGGGCATGTGGTCATCCCCATCGGCACGCCGATGGAGGAGGTGGAACGGCGACTCATCCACGAGACGCTGCGCCACACCGGCGGCGACAAGACGATGGCCGCTCGGCTGCTCGGCATCGCCGCGCGTACCATTTACCGGAAGCTGGAGCGCGAACGGGGTGACGAGTCCGGCGAGGAGTGACAGGGCGTCCGGCGGCCTTCCGGGGGTGACTGACAAAATGTCTTAAACCCCCGGCGTCCGCTCTTCCCTGGCCCGGGCGTCGTAGCCACGGGGCTGGCACCTGGCTTGCTGTACCCACCCACCGGTGCCTACCGAACCGTTGGAATTGCTGTTCCGAAAGTACTTCTGGGCAATCCAGCTGGCCTGCATTGCGACCGCCGCGCTGTTGGTCGCGAAAATCGTCAACCTCTTCGTCGAGGGAGCCCTCCTGCCCAACACGGCTGCACCGGCCCTGGCCGCGCGGCCGGCAGCCCCTGTGCAGCTGCCGGCGTCGCTCGACATGGAGCGGCTGTCCCGACTCACCGGGCTCGTCCCGGTTGTCGAGGCCAGCCCCGAGGACCAGGCGAAGCCGGACCTGACGGCCGAGCCGGTGCGCACCTCGATGCGCGTGAAGCTTCTGGGTACCCTGTGCGCTGCCCAGCCGGAGTGGTCCCTGGCCTCGGTGCTGGACCTCGGCAGCCAGAAGGCCCTCACGGTGATGGTGGGGGACCGACTGCTCACCTCCACGGTGCTCGACATCCTGCATGACCGGGTCATCGTCCTGAACAACGGGCGACGCGAGTACGTGAGCGCGGAGGCAGGCGAGGGTGCACCGAGCCTGCCCACCACCACCAAGGTGACCGAGCCGGTGGGCGCCTGGGGGGCGGGCATCAAGGCCCTGGACGCCAACAACTACGAGGTGCCGCGCTCCGAGGTGGACCGCGCCATCAACAACCTCAACGACCTCGCCATGCAGGCCCGGCTGGTGCCGGCCTTCAAGGATGGTGCGCCGGAGGGCTTCAAGCTCTTCTCCATCCGTCCGGACTCGCTCTACGCGAAAATCGGCATCCAGAACGGCGACGTCATCACCCGCATCAACGGCCTGGACATGAACGACCCGGCCAAGGCGCTGGAGGTCTACACCAAGCTCAAGGACGCGCCACGCATCGACGTGGACGTCGACCGGAACGGCACCATGACGCGGATGACCTACAACGTGCGGTGAACCTTCGGCGCCGGAAGTCGCGGGCCAACCCTCAGGCAATGAACGTCCTCCTCCACAGCTCGCTGTTCCTCCCACTGATGCTAGGGCAGTTTTCGGCTGCCGACCGCACCGCGGACGGCGGCCCGACCAAGGTGCCCGTCGCCCAGGCTCCGGCGCAGGCAGCCCCCCCGCCGCCGACGCTGGCGCGCCCGGGGAGGCCCGCCCCGGCGCCCGGGGAAGCCACGGCCAAACCGGCTCCTTCGCCAGTCGTCCCCGACCGGATGACGCCCAACTGCGCCGAGGTCCGGCGCAAGGCACGCTTCAACATCTACTTCGACAAGGTGGAAATCGAGAAGCTGGTGCAGACCGTCTCCGACGCCAGCTGCAAGACCTTCATCCTCGCTGAGAACATTCACGGCAAAATCTCGGTCATCGGCCCGGACAACGGCCGGGTCGAGGTCACCGCTGACGAGTTCTACGCGGCCTTCCTCGCAGCGCTCGACGCCAACAACCTGGCGGTGGTGCCCTTCGGGAAGTTCTCGAAAATCGTCGAGAAGGCGAAGGCGAAGCAGAACAGCATCCCCACCATCACCGACGGGAGCAGCGACTACACCACCAACGAGCAGATGATTACCCGGCTGTTCAAGGTCCGCTACGTGGAGCTCGAGCCGCTGCGCAACGTGGTGCAGCAGCTGGTCAGCCCCGGGGGGGACAGCATCCTCTTCCAGCCGGACACGCTCATCGTCAACGACATCGGCGGCAACATGCACCGCATCGAGCAGATTGTTGACCAACTCGACATCCGGAGCGCGAACGACGAGATGCGCATCGTCCAGATTCGCTTTGCCCTGGCCGCCGACGTCGCCAGCACCATCCAGAAACTCTTCGAGCAGAAGGGGCGGCCCGGGACCCGGCCGGCGACGCTGCCCGTGCCAGCCGCCCCGGCCCCGCCTGTCCCCGGGGCACCGCCGGTTCCCGCCGGGGCGCCCGGAACGACCGGTACCGCGGCAGGCGTCCCGGCGACGCTGACCACGCTCATCCCCGACGAGCGCACCAACAAGCTCATCATCGTCGCCAGCGCCTCCGCCAACGAGCGCATCAACGGCATCATCCGGGAGATTGACGTTCCCATCTCTGGGGAGGGCCGCATCAACGTCTACGCGCTGGGGAATGCCACCGCGGAGGACATCGCTGCGACGCTGCAGGCACTCGCGCAGGGGACCGCCAATCGGCCGCGGAGCCCGGCCAACGCGCCCACGCCGGCCGGCGGCCAGCCGGCCGCGCCGCGGCCCCCCGGTGCCGTCGCGGCGACGGAGCTCTTCGCCGGCGAGGTGAAAATCTCCCCGGACAAGGCCACCAATAGCCTGGTGGTGGTGGCGAGCCAGAACGACTACCGCAACCTGGTCCGCGTCATCGAGAAGCTCGACCTGCCCCGACGCCAGGTGTTCGTCGAGGCCGTCATCATGGAAGTCGACATTGACCGGGAGCTCGACTTTGGCATCAGCGTCCACCAGGGCTTCACCGTCAACACCTCGCAAGGGCAAGCGGTGGGCATCGTCGGCACCAAATACGCGGGCAGCACCCCGCCGTCTTTCTCCATCACCAACCTCGCCAGTTACGGAGGCTTCCTGGCTGGCATCCAGGGCCCGGCCATCCCCGCCCTCACCGCGCTCGGACTGAGCATCCCCTCCTTCGGCATCGTGCTGCACGCGCTGCAGACGAGTGCCGGCGTCAACGTGCTGAGTACCCCGCACCTGCTCACCAGCGACAACGAGGAGGCGGAAATCACCGTTGGGCAAAACGTGCCGTTCCAGGCGGGCTTCGCGCCGCAGAGCCTGGCGGGCGTCAACCCGGCCAGCGTGCCCGCCGCGGGGACCGCCAACGTCGGCGCGGCCATCCAGGGGCTCGGCGCATACTACGCCCCCATCAGCCGGCAGAACGTCGAGCTCAAGCTCAACGTCAAGCCGCAAATCAACGCAAGCGACAACATCCGCTTGGTCATCAACGAGTCGACCGAGGAGATTGTCTCCAACGACCCGGTGCTCGGTCCGACGCTGGCCAAGCGCACGGCGAAGACGACGGTGGTGGCCAAGGACCAGGAGACGGTAGTCATCGGCGGCATCATGCAGGACCGCACCATCGAGAACTCCTCGAAGGTCCCGGTGCTGGGCGACATTCCGGTGCTGGGCGTGCTGTTCCGGGAGTCCAGCAAGCACTCCATCAAGACCAACCTCCTCCTCTTCCTCACCCCGTACATCATCCGGGACTCGAGCGATTTCCGGCGCATCTTCGAGATGAAGATGGCGGAGCGGCAGCGGTTCGTGGAGCAGTTCTACGGGGAGATTCCCCGTTACGACGTGGCCGTCGACTTCGACCGCAAGGCGGGGCCGCTCGAGAAGATGAACCAGGCCTCCATTCAGCAGCAGAAGGCGGAAACTGGCATCGGCAGCCCGGGCGACCAGGTCATCCGTCCGGGGCCGCCGCAACCGGTGCCCACGGCACCGCCCCCACCCTATTCGCCCCCGGAAGCCATTCCCCCCAGCTCCTTGGGGCCTCCACCGTCCACCGTCCCCGCTCCCCCGACGGGCGGAACGCCCCCGCAGGCACCGGCGGCCGGGGCCCCTCCTCCGGCAGCGCCCCCGCCCGACTCCCAGGCGCCGCCGTATGACCGCTCGATGGTCACCCCCCCCCCCAGCCCCTACCCCTAGCCATGCCCGACGCCCAGGCCGCCGCCGCAGTCGACTCACCCGTCGCCGTTCCCGCCCGCAGCCTGGTGGGCCAGCTGCTGGGCGAGATTCTGGTCGTCCTGGCGAAGCTTGACCGAGAGGCCCTCGACGAGGCGCTCCGCGCCCAGGCCTCCTCGGAGACGGGGCGCATCGGCGAGCTGCTTGTCCTGCGGCATGTCGTGAGCGACGAGGACGTGGCCCGAGCGCTGGCGGCGCAGCTGGATGTGCCCTTCGCTGCCCGCATCGGCTCCGAACAAGTCGACGTGGAGCTGGCCCGGGCAGTTCCCATCAACTTCGCCAAGCAGTCCCGGCTGCTGCCGCTACGGCGTGAGGAGGGCGGGGTGGTGGTGGCCGTGGCCGACCCCCTCGACACGCCGGCCCTCGACCACGCCCGCATGCTGCTCGGGGCCCCGCTGCGGCCGGTGGTGGCATCGGCCGGGGCGATTGTCGACGCCATCAACGCTGCCTACGACCGCGCCCTCAACGAGGCCGAACAGCTCGTCGGGGAGATGGAGGCGCAGGACGACCTCGACTCGCTCGCCCATGAGCTCGAGGAGCCCCAGGACCTCCTGGAGGCGGATGACGAGGCGCCCATCATCCGTCTGGTCAACTCGCTCCTCTTCCGGGCGGCCAAGGAGCGCGCCAGCGATATTCACATTGAACCGATGGAGCGCGAGCTCATCGTCCGGTTCCGTGTCGACGGTGTCCTGCACGAGGTCATCCGGCCGCCGAAGCGCTACCAGAACTCCATCGTCAGCCGCGTCAAGGTGATGGGGCAGCTGAACATCGCCGAGAAGCGGCTTCCCCAGGACGGGCGCATCCGCATCAAGCTGGCCGGCCGGGACATCGACATTCGCTTGTCCACCATCCCCAACGTCTACGGCGAGCGCATCGTCATGCGACTCCTCGACAAGACGTCCACCCTGCTCGACCTAGCCGAAATCGGGATGGACCACGCCATCCTCACCCAGGTGGAGCACGTCATCCGCCGCTCCCACGGCATCTTCCTGGTCACTGGACCCACCGGTTCGGGAAAGACCACCACGCTGTACGCCGCCCTCAGCATCATCAACACCCCGGACCTGAACATCCTCACGGTGGAGGACCCGGTCGAGTACCAGCTGCAGGGCATCAGCCAGATGGCCATCAACCCGAAGATTGGTCTCACCTTCGCGGCAGGGCTCCGCAGCTTCTTGCGGCAGGACCCTGACGTCATCATGGTCGGCGAGATTCGAGACCGGGACACCGCCGAAATCGCCATCCAGGCCTCGCTCACCGGGCACCTGGTGTTCTCCACGGTGCACACCAACGACTCGGCCGGAGCGGTCACCCGGCTGGTGGACATGGGGGTCGAACCCTTCCTGGTGGCCAGCTCGCTGACGGCGGTGCTGGCGCAGCGCCTGGTGCGACGGCTGTGCATGACATGCCGTCAGGCCCACACGCCCACCACCGAGGAGCTGGCCGAGGTGGGAATGACGCCCGAGCAGGTGGTCCGCGCGGGCAGCCCGCCCGTCTACCGCGCGGTGGGTTGTGCGACCTGCGGGCAGAGCGGCTACCGCGGCCGGACCGGCATCTACGAGTTCCTCCCGGTGGACGACGACATCCGGACGCTGGCCATCAAGAATGTCGACTCGAACACCATCAAGAAGCAGGCGGTGAAGCGCGGCATGACGACGCTCCTGGATGACGGGGCCCGCAAGGTGCTCGCCGGCGAGACGACCATCGCCGAAGTGCTCAGCGTCACCCAGGAGGACCTGTAGGTCGGCCGCGCCATGCCTGTCTTCGAGTACAGAGGCCTCAGTGCCACCGGGAAGCAAGTCACCGGTCTTCTCGAGGCCGACAGCAGCAAATCCCTGCGCACCCAGCTGCGCAAGGCGGACGTCTTTCTGACCGACGTCCTCGGCCAGTCCGAGGCGCGCACCGGACGAAAGGCCGTCGCCGACCGGCAAGTGCAGCTGGGGCGGATGTTCCGGGGTCGCGTCAGCACCGAAGACATCGCCGTCATCACCCGGCAGCTGTCCACCCTGCTGCACGCGGGGGTGACGCTGGTCGAGAGCCTCGCCGCGCTCGTCGACCAGACCGAGAAGGAACGGCTCAAGCGCGTTCTTTCCGACGTCAAGCAGCGAGTCAACGAGGGCAGCTCGCTGGCCGATGCACTGGGGCAACACCCGAAAATCTTCGGCAACCTCTACGTCAACATGGTGCGGGCCGGCGAGGCCTCGGGCGCCCTGGACGCGGTGCTGGCGCGGCTCGCCGACTTCACCGAGGGGCAGGCCCGATTGAAGCAGAAACTCATCGGGACCCTCATCTACCCGGCCATCATGACCGTCATCGGCGGCGGCATCTTGGTGATGCTGATGACGGTGGTGGTGCCCAAGGTGACGCGCATCTTCGAGACCATGCGTGCGACGCTGCCCTGGACCACGCGTCTGTTGATTTTCGTCAGCAACCTGCTTTCGAACTGGTGGTGGCTGCTGCTGCCCCTGGTGGTGGGCAGCGTCTCGGCGGCCCTGGCCTGGACCCGCAGTCCCAAAGGCCGACCGGTGTTCGACGCCTGGGTGCTGAAGCTTCCGGTGGCCGGTTCACTGCTCCGGATGCTTCTCGTCTCGCGCTTTAGCCGGACGCTGGCCACCCTTCTGAAGGCCGGCGTGCCGATGCTGACCGCGATGGACATCACGAAGAACGTCGTCACCAACACGGTGCTGGCCGGGGTGGTGGAGAACGCCCGGGACGCCATCCGCGAGGGCGAGAGCATCGCCGGTCCGCTCAAGCGTTCCGGCCAGTTTCCGCCCCTGGTTCACCACATGGTGGCTGTGGGTGAACGCACCGGGCAGCTGGAGGAGATGCTGCTCAACGTCGCCGACAGCTACGAGACACAAGTCAACGTGCGGCTGGGCGCCCTCACCGCGCTCCTGGAGCCGCTCATCATCGTCGCGATGGGCGCCATCATCGCCTTCGTGGCCTTTTCCATCTTGATGCCAATCCTCCAGCTCAACACCACCATCCGATGAGGAACGGACCCGCGGGCATGGACAGCAGTCTCGACAGATGGGTACAGCGGGTCACGGCGGCAGCGGTGCTGGCTCTGGCCGCCGTGCTGCTTGCCGTGGGATTCGCGTACTACGGGCGCGGGGGAGCTTCCTCCCCGGCCCACACATTGGAGGTTCGCTGATGAAACGACTTGCGAGGACGGGCCCCGCGGCACGCCGGGCTACGGCGCGCGGCATGACGCTGATTGAAATCATGGTGGTCATCACCATCATCGGGCTCATCGCCGCCGCGGTGACGGTGGCCGTCCTGCCCCAGCTGCAGAAGGCGCAGCTGGACCGGGCCAGCCTGGACATCAAGAGCATCGAGGGCGCGCTCAAGCTCTACTACGCCAAGAAGGGGAACTTTCCGGACACTGCCACCGGGCTGAAGGGCCTGGTGGACCAGCAGATTCTGGACAAGGTGCCCCAGGACCCCTGGAACCACGACTACGTCTACGTTCTCGAGCGTGGCAAGCCCGTCATCACCAGCTACGGCCGGGACGGCGTCCCCGGAGGCGAGGGCCCCGACGCGGACATCAGCAACCGGACGGACCAGAAGCCGTGACGGGCCGGGCTCAGGCTCAGCCCCGGGCCCGCCTCTCCCTCCCCGCCGTCGCGTCGGACCGCCTGAGCCTCCTCCCTTTGCCATGAGCCGCACCCCTTCCAGCACGGGCTTCACGTTGATTGAAGTCATCGTCGTCATCGCCATCGTGGCCACGCTTCTGGGCGCGGCCGTGGTGGGCATCGGTGCCCTCACCGGGGCCCGCGCGCGCGCGACGCTGGGCGAGCTCGGGGCGACGGTGCGGGCCATGTATGACCGTGCCGCGCTGACCGGACATACCTGCCGGATTGTCTTCGACTTGCCAGCGGGCGACGCCACGGGCTTCAGCTACCGGGCGGAGTGCGCAAGCCGCGCTCTCACCAGCGCGGTGGACCGGGAGCAGACGCTGAAGGACGACAACCAGGCGCGACTCGACGCGGCCAAGCGGACGCCTCGCAGTCGGGGCACTTCCACGCTGCTGGACGTGCTGGCGCAGGAGAAGGACCGCGTGGAGGCAGCGGCCAAGTTCTCCACCTTCACCGCGCCGGAGGTCGAGTCCCGGCGCGTCACGGGCGTGAAGCTCAGCGTCTGGACCACCCACCAGCGCCAGCCGGCCCGGAGCGGCCTGGCCTACCTGTACTTCTTTCCCCAGGGGGCGGTGGAGCGCGCCCAGCTGACCGCGCGGCAGGGCAACAGCGTGTGGACGCTGACCGTCTCTCCGCTGACCGGCAAGACGGCGGTGGTGGACGGCGAGCCGGAGATTCCCAAGTCGTGAGACGCGCCGGCTTCACGCTGCTGGAGGTGGTGGTGGCCATGGCCATTCTGGGCCTGGGGCTGCTCGCCATCTTCGACCTCAACGCCGGTGCGGTGGCGAGCCACGCCTACGTCAAGCGCATCACCATCGCCACGCAGCTCGCCCGGGCGAAGATGACGGACCTCGAGCAGGAGCTCTACGACAAGGGTTTCGAGGTAGACGACGTCGAACGGTCCGGAGACTTCGCTGCTGAGGGCTGGACCGGTTTCTCCTGGAAGGCGCGCATCCTCGCCCCCAAAACGGCCGGCGTCAGCGCGGACAAGCTGCTCGAAGGGCTGTTCGGCCTCCCGGCTGGGGAGGGGGGCGGGCTGGCCTCGCTCTTCTCGGGCCCGGGCGGTGCGGACGGTGGGCTGGCCAGCCTGGCCTCGACCGCCCTCTCGGGCGGAATCAGCAATTCGGCGCTGCCTCCAGGCGCCACCGGCCCCTCGGGCATGCAGGCCCTCGGCCCCTTCTCGGCCATTGCTCAGACGCAAACCACCCAGCTGCTCGACCAAATCCGCCGCGGCGTGCGCGAGGTGCGTCTCTCTGTCTCCTGGAAGGAGGGGATACGCACCGAGTCTCTGGACGTCGTGACGCACGTGGTGTCCCTGCAGCAGGGCTCGGACCGAAACGGTGCCCCCGGGGTCGCTTTGGGGCTGGGCGGCACGGGTGCGGTGCCTGCAGCCCCGGGCGCCACCGCGCCGGCCGTGAATCCGGCAAGTCCGCCCGGCGTTGCTCCTCCATTTCCCATCCTCCCACGACGCGCCTGGACCGGGAACGGGGGCTGACGGGATGGTCCGGCGCGGCTTCACGCTTCTGGAAATCATGGTGGCGGTCGCCATCACGGCGATGATTGGCATCACCATCGCGGCCGCCTTCACCAGCGGCTTCCGGGCCAAAGAATTGGTGGAAGCGGAGGCCGAGCAGTACCGGGGCCTGCGCACCACCCTGGACCGGATGGTGCGTGAGATTGGCGCGGCCTTCGTCAGCGACCGCTACGACCAGCGCCGCTACCGCGACCAGAACGACCGGCCCACCAACTTCATCGGGACGCGCGACAAGCTGCTCTTCACCTCCATGGCCCACCAGCGGCTGTACGCCGACGCCAAGGAGTCGGACCAGATGGTGGTGGAGTACGGCGTCCGCGCCTCGACCAAGAAGGGAGCCAAGGGGCAGCAGGACCTCATGCGCCGCGAGAATCCCAATCTCTACGGCGAGGACAAGATGGACCGCGGCGGCATCGAGGACGTCCTTCTGGAGGACGTGAAGCGGCTGGAATTCTCCTATTGGGACTCGGATAAGAAGGACTGGGTCAACGAGTGGGACACGCGCAAGCTGGACAGGAAGTCCATTCTCCCCACCCGCGTCCGCATCACCCTGGTCCGTGCCGACGAAGGTGGCCACGAGCAGCGCTACAGCACCGAGACGCGCATCATGCTCAACACGGAGATTCCGAGATTCTGATGCCCTCCAGGCGGCCAAAGAATCAGCGTGGAGTGGCGCTGCTCCTGGTGGTGGTGTCCATCGCCATCCTGGCGGCGGTGGCGGCCGAGTTCGCCTACAGCTCCCGGGTGGACCTGCAGCTGGCAACGCACCAGCGCGACGCCCTGCGGGCCGAGTACCTCGCCCGCAGCGGGCTCGGCATGGCCCGACTGCTGCTGCAATTCCAGAAGCAGCTCGACACCTCGCTGCAGAGCCTGACCGCCGCCCTTCCCGGCGGCCTCGGAGGCAGCTTCAACCTGCAGCTGTGGCGCATGGCGCACATCGACTGTCAAACCCTGGGCCGCTTCCTCCCGGATGCCGCGGACGCGGGCTTCGCTGGACCGAAAAAGCAGGGCGTCGACGGCCGCCTCCCGGAGGGGCAGCTGTCCGGGCTTGGCACCGCCTTCATCGACTACGGAAGCTTCCGCGGCTGCTACGGCAGCACCATCGAGGACGAGGAGGCCAAGCTGAACGTCAACCAGCTCGACAGCCTGCTCACCGCGGGCGCTGGCGGTGCCGCCGTGCAGCGCCTGTACCTGCTTCTGACCGACAAGCGCTTCGAATTCGTCTTCGACCGCGAGGACGCCAACAAGGTGAAAGTCACTCCGGCAGACACGCTCATCAACATCAAAGACTGGGCAGACTCGGACGACCTGGTCTCGACGCTCACCGTCAACCAGGCAGGCGCCCAGGTGAGCGCGGGCTTCGCGGATGAGCCGGGCGTGTACGGCCGGTACCTGCCCCGCTACCGCCCGAAGAACGCATCCATGGACTCCCTGGACGAGATGTACTTCGTCCATGGCGTCGGAGACCGGTTCATGGCGGCATTCGGAGACCGGCTCACCGTCTACCCCGACGTCAACGCCCGGCTGAATGTCAACACCGATGACCCGATGGTGCTGGCGCTGGCCGTGCGGACGGCCGCTGACCCGGCCAAGCCCGACGGGCGGCTGTCCGACCCGGTCTTCCTGGACGCCCTGGTGCAGAAGCTGGCCGCTGCCCGAATGCTCAACCCCATGGGGATGACGGTGTCGGCCTTCGTCAACGTCCTGGTCCAAGCAGGTATTGCCGTGAACCCCCAAATCACCAGCAACCTGGTGGGGAACTCCTTTCTCGGCGACCACACCAAGACGTTCAGGGTGACGGCCACCGGGGAAGTCGGCGACGTGCAGCGCACCGTCACTGCGGTGGTTCGCATCACGCAAGCCCAGGATGGCCTGGGCCGGCTGCTGTACTGGAAGGCGGACTGAACAGCGCATGCCGCGAATTCTCGGTCTTGACCTAGGCAGCCACGCGCTCAAGGCGGTGTTGCTTGACGTTGGGCGAAGCACGGTGCTGGCCGGCTGGACGGAGGTCCGCCGGGGCGACGGAAGCCCCGAGGAGTCGCTCCGGGTGGCGCTGGCCACGCTGCGTGCCGAACACCCCTGGCAAGTCGACCACGTGGTGGTGGCCATGCCCGGCGCGGCGGTGGCCACCCACGCCCTGGTACTTCCCTTCAAGGACGCCAAGCGCATCGAGGCGGCCCTGCCCTTCGAGGTCGAGAGCCAACTTCCGGTGGAGCTCGAGGACGTCCTCTTCGACTACCAGCCGGGGACGCGCACAGAGCAGGGCACGGAGCTGCTGGTGGGCGTCGTTCGAAAGGAAGAGCTTCGCTCGCTGCTCGAGCTGCTGGTGGCGAGCGGTTACGAGCCGCGCGTGGTGACGCATCCGGCGCTCGTCTACCGGTCACTCTTCGTCGGTCGACCGGAGGTGCTGGGTGCCGAGGGGGGCAGCCTGACGGCGTTGGTCGACCTCGGCCACCTGCGGACCGCGGTGGCCATCGGCACACCGGGCCAGGGACTCAGCTACGCGCGCGTCTTGCCCGGCGGCGGCCGGGACGTCACCGCTGCACTCGAGCGCGAATTCGGCGTCTCTGCGGTGGATGCCGAACGGTGGAAGGAGCAGGACGGCTCGCTCGCGCCGGTGGGGGGCCCGGAACATGCGCGCGCCCAGGAGGCCATCCGGAGGGCCCTGCAGCCTCTGCTGCGCGAGGTCCGCGCCACGCTGAAGGCCGCCACCACCCGCGACCGCCGTCCGGTGGGTCAACTCCTCCTCTGTGGGGGCACCTCGCAGCTGGCCGGCCTCAGCGAGGCCTGGGCCGGCGAGCTCGGCCTCCCGGTCAAGCCCTTGGCGGCGAGCGGGCATGCCGATCTCGCCCCGGAGCAGCGGGCACGCGGGGCCCAAGCCTGGGCGCTGGCGCTGTGCGGCGGCAGCCGGGCCGACCGGTTCAACTTCCGGCGCGGGGACCAGGCCTACTCCGGGCAGCTCGACTGGTTGCGCGGACGGCTTCCGCAGCTGGCCGTCTTCGCCGGGGTGCTGGTGGCGCTGCTGGTGACCTTTGGCGTGGTGCGCAGCGCGATGCTCGGCCGCCGGGAAGTCGCGGTGGATGCGCAGCTGTGCGAGCTGAGCCGTCGGGTCCTCGGGACGTGCGAGAAGAACTACGACCGAGCCCTCAACCTGCTGCGGGGCAAGGAGAGCCCGGCGACCGCGTTGCCCAAGGTGTCTGCCGCCGGATTGCTCGCCGAGGTGGCCGCGCGGGTGCCCCCGGACATGACGCTCAAGCTGGACCAGGTGGTGGTGGACCTCGACCGCGTGCAGATGCGGGGGGAGACCGACAGCTCGAAGAGCATCGACCGGCTGAGTGCCGCGCTGAAGGCCTTCCACTGCTTTCGCGACGTGAAGGAGGGCAAGGTCGAGCGCACCAAGGACGGCGCTCGCGTCAGCTTCCAACTCGACGTCCTGGTCGACTGCGGCGAGACGACGCCGCCCGCAGGGTGAGGCGATGGACCAGCTGAGACAGCTCTGGGCGGACGCGCAGACGTGGTGGAGCGGGCTCTCCCGACGGGAGAAGGTGCTCGTCACCGCGGCGAGTGGGGCGGTGGTGTCCTTCGTGCTCTTCGTTGCGCTGTTCGCGCTGGCGAATGCCGCCGACGACACTCGCCGACGAACGGCGTCCAAGCTCACCCAGCTGGCCGAGGCCCAGGCCTTGTCACAGAGTTACGCTGAGGCCGAGCGGGCAAGAAAGGCGGACGAGGCGCAGCTGTCGAAGAGCGGCGTCAGCCTCATCACCTACCTCGAGGAGCGGGGAGCGCAAGCCGGGCTCGACATCCCCGCGCTCACCCCCAAGGCCGATGCCCCGGTTGGAGACGGCCGCATCATCGAGAGCACTGTCGAACTGACCCTCACCGACGTGTCCCTCTCCAAGCTGCTGGCCTTCCTCACGGCGGTGGAGCGCGGGCCCGGCATGGTGCGGGTGAAGTCGCTGCGCCTGGAGCCACGGCCCAAGGACAATGTCATCACGGCCTGGGCGACGGTCGCGACTTACAAGCTGAAGGAAGCCCCGTGACTGACACCACGCCACGCTGGCGCATCAAGCTCAAGCTGAAACTCTGGCACCGCAGGGTCGGTTTCGCGGTCTTTGGCTCCCTCTGTTTCCTCCTCTTTTTGCCTCTCACCTTCCCGGTCGACGCCGCACGGGCGCGGCTTCAGGCCGAGGCCGAGCGCGCCGGGCTGGTGCTGCGCATGGACAACCTCTCCTCGGGCCCCTTCGGCGTGACCGCCCGGCGGGTCCGGGTGAGTCGGGCCTCGGACACGGACGCCGTGCCCCTGGTGGTGGACCAAGTGACCCTCCGGCCGACCCTTTTCCCACCGGGCCTGGCCCTCCGGGCCGTCCTGTTGGGCGGAAACGCCACGGCGTCCTTCCCGAGGTCCGGCCAGTCCCTGCGGATAAGGCTGTTCGGCGTCGACCTCTCCCGGGCGAACCTGAAGGCGCTGACCGGCATCGACGCCGAGGGGAAGCTGGATGGAGAGCTCGCCCTGGACATGCCCGTCGTCCGGGGAGACCCGGACCTCTCCCAGGCCAGCGGCGTGCTGCGCCTTAACGGCACGGAGCTGGTGGTGCGAGGAGGAACTGTGACCGTCCCGCTGTTTGGCACCCCGACGCCGGTGGACCTCCCCCGGGCCGCGCTCGGGGCACTCGACGGCGAGGTGACCTTCGAGCGAGGAGCGGGCACCGTGCAGCGGATGCACCTCAAGGGGGACGACCTCGAGTCCCTTGCTACCGGCACGGTGAAGCTCGCCCGCAAACCCGAATATGTGGAATTGGCGCTCGGCCTGCGCCTGCGGCTGGAGGCCGAGTTTCTCAAACGGCTGGGGATGGTCGGTGCCGGGTTCACGGCGCTGCCGATGGACGGCGAGCTGCCGGGCTTCCGGGATGCCCGGGTAAGCGGGTACTTGGGTCAGCCCACCTTCGCGCCTGGGCGCTGAGGTTTGAAACCCGGAAAGCGGGCGTGCTAAGGAATTGCTGGTTCGTCTCCGGGGGGGCCGACATGCCAGAATTGGTGTTTCTGCGGCGGGGTGAGGAACTGCTGCGTATTGCGCTGGACCGCTCGCGAACAGTGCTCGGGCGGGGGGAGACGAGCGACGTCGTCATTCCCCATCCAGAGGTGAGCGCTCAGCAGGCGGCTGTGCTCTTCGACGGGCGAGACCTCGTCGTGGAGGACCTCTCGGGCAAGGGCACGGTGGTGTCCGGCGCCAAGACGCGCCGGGCCTCCCTCCCCGTCGGGGCCGACATTGCGCTGGGCCCCTGGCAAGCCGTGTTGCGCGAGGCGGGCTCTTCCTGGACGTCCGAGCCACGGGTTTGCAGCGGCCTCGGCACGGTGCGCATTTTTTCGGCGCACGCGCTGCCGGCGCCGGCCTCCCTCGCCTCGCCGTTTGCCGCGGTCGTTCCGCCCGCGGGGCCGCCGACAAACGCTCAACCCATCATCGGCGCTGACCCCAGCATCCGTCAGCTCTCACACTTCATCGAGTGGGTCGCCCCATCTCCAGCGCTGGTGGCCATCTTCGGGGAGGCGGGTTCCGGCCGGGAGCTGGTTGCGCGCGCCATCCACACGCGCAGCTTCCGCGGCGAGCGGCCCTTCATCCGAGTGAGCTGCCGGGCCGTGGGCAGAGAGAACCTGGCCGTCGAGCTCTTCGGTCCACCGGGCGAGCCGGACGGCGAGGGTGCGTCCGGTTCCGGCGCCTTCAGCGAGGCGCGCGGCGGGACGCTGTTTCTGGACGAGGTGGGGGACCTGTCACCAGAAGTCCAGGCGCGTTTTCTCCGGCGAGTCGCCTTGCGGGAGGCACGGCCGGACGAGGGGCGGGTGGTGGTGGCGAGCAGCCAGGACCTCCTCTCTGCCACACGGGCCGGGCTGTTTCGCGAGGACTTGTACGACCGGCTGTGTCTGGCCCCAATAGTCCTGGCGCCGCTGCGTCGCCGGCCGGGCGACGTCCCCGCCCTCGCCGAGCACTTCCTCCGGCGCTTCAGTCCCCACGGGCAGCTGGTGCGTCTCACCTCCGAGGCCCAGACCCGACTGTCTCGCTACTGGTGGCCCGGCAACATCCGCGAGCTCCAGAACGTCATCCGCCGCGCGCTCCTTCTGCGCCATGGCGAGCGGATTGACGTCGCGGACCTGCGCTTCGAAGTCGCCTTCGGCGAGGCACTGCCCCCGGCGCGGGGCTTCGTCCCCGGCCTGACACTCGACCAGATGCTGCGCGAGCGGGAGCGTGAGATTGTGGAGAGCGCCCTGCGGCGCTTCGACAACAACCGCGAGCGCGTCGCCCGGGAGCTGGGCGTCGCCCGCTCAACGCTATTCAAGCGCCTCAAGGACTGGGGCCTCACAAGGCACGGAGAACCCGAGCCGCCTTCGGGCGTCTCGCCGGCGGCCTGACGGCGCGGCCCAGCCCGGCGTTGTTTGGTCTCCCCGGCCGGGAGGGCTGCGTCTGGCCCTTGGGAAATCCCCACCCCCGCCGTCCGTACAGCAGCGGAATGGCCTCGTGGACAGCCCCCGTACGCTCGGCGACTCTGGGTCCAATGGCCCCCGTGGAAGCCCGACCGCCCGCCCGGCTTGACCTGGGAAGGGTCCTGCTGCTGCTAGCTTTCCTCGCCATTGGCCTCGTCTTCTGGGGGTCGCCCCTCCTCACCCCGGTGAAGCTGCTGGTGGTGATGGGACATGAGAGCGGACACGCCGTGGCTACCCTTTTGGCCGGCGGCCAAGTCCAGCGGGTGGTGTTGTCTGCCGACCAATCCGGAGCCTGTCTGTCTGCCCTGCCACCGGGCACTTGGAGAACCATCCTCGTCTACTCGGCTGGCTACGTCGGAAGCGCCATCGCCGGTGCCGTGCTGCTGCTCTTGGCCTTCCGCTTCCAGATGGCCCGCGGGGTCCTGGCGGCCTATGCCGTGTGGCTGGCCGGCGTCGCCCTGCTGGTGGCCGGCAGCCTCTTCACCGTCGCCTTCTGCCTGGGCACGGCGGCGGTCCTCGGCGCTGCGGCGCGCTGGCTCCCGCTGCTCGGTGTGCGGCTGCTGGTGCTGTTTCTGGCCACCTTCACCGGGCTGTACGCGCTCTTCGACCTGCGCGACGACTTGTGGAATTCGGCCGTCCGTGCCCAAAGCGACGCCGCGCTGCTGGCCGCGCACACGCCCATTCCAGCGCTTCTGTGGGCGGGCCTGTGGACGCTGCTCAGCGTCGTCATCCTCGGCTGGGGGGCCATGGTGGCGCTCAAGTCGCGGCCTGCGACGCAGTCCGGGCTTGCTCCTACGACGGGCCCGTCCTAGACGCGACCCCTCGCCGCAAACCACCGCCTCTTCGAGGAAGGTTGTCATGGTGCTCGCGCTTCCGCTTTCCCTGCTGCTCGCCGCCGCTCCGGTGCTGGCTGTCCCGGTCACGCGGGCTGTGCTTCCCAACGGACTCAAGGTCCTCATCGCGCCCGACAAGACTGTTCCCGGGGTCACCATCAACGTCCTGTACGACGTCGGCAGCAAGGACGAACAGCCGGGGCGAACGGGCTTTGCCCACCTCTTCGAGCACCTCATGTTCATGGGGGCGCGCTACGTGCCCTACCCCCAGTTCGACACGCTGATGGAGGCCGCCGGGGGCGTGAACAACGCCTTCACCAGCAACGACATTACCGACTACTACTCGGTGGGTCCCTCCAATCTCCTCGAAACCTTCCTGTGGATGGAGTCGGACCGGCTGCTCACCCTTGGGCAGGAGATGACGCAGGAGAAGCTCGAGACGCAACGCAAAGTCGTCCTCAACGAGCGGCGTCAGTCCTATGAGAATGTCCCCTACGGGAAAGTGGAGGACGTGCTTCCACCGGCGCTCTTCCCGAAGGGGCACCCCTATAGCTGGCCCGTCATCGGCTCGGCGGCGGACCTGCGCGCCGCGACGCTGCAGGACGTCAAGGCCTTCTTCGCCACCTGGTATGTCCCGTCCAACGCCACACTGGTCATCGCCGGAGACGTCGAGCCGGCCCAGGCGATGGCGCTGGTGAACAAGTACTTCGGCTTCCTGCCGAAGAGGCCGGTGCCCCAGCAAGTCACCGCCCCGCCAGCGAACCTGACCTCCGAGGTGCGGCTCCAGCTCACCGACAAGGTGGAGCTCGACAAGGTCGTCATCGCCTGGCTCAGCCCCCCCGACGGGAGCGCCGGGGATGCGGCCTGCGACGTCCTCTCGGTCCTGCTCGGCCGGGGGAAGGCCTCGCGCCTCTACCAGCGCCTTGTGTACCGCGACCAGCTGGCCACCGAGGTGGAAGTCCAGCAGGAGTCACGCACGCTGCAGAGTGTCCTTTACGTTTCGGCGCTGGCCCGGCCGGGCGTGGAGGTCCACGCGCTCGAGAAAGCCATCGACGAGGAGCTCCAGCGGCTTCGGGCGGAGGGGCCGACCCCAGGAGAGCTCGATGCAGCGCGGACGCTCATCTACACGGCCGCCGCACGCCGCCTCGAGTCCCTGGTGAGCCGCGCCACATACCTCAACCACCTCGAGCTCACCTACGGTGTCGGAGCCACCGTCCAGCGTGACCTGGACCGCTACCAGCCCCTCACGGCGGCCAGCGTCCAGGAGACGGCCCGCCAAGTCCTCGGCACGGGGCGGGTGGTGGTGGAAGTCCGGCCCGAACCCAAGGTGGCCACCGCGAAGGAGGCCAAGTGATGCGTGCCCTCCCCGCGGCTTTTGTCCTCCTCCTCTGCGCGTGCAGCTTCGCGCCGGCCAAGCCGGACATGCAGCTGCCGTTGCCGCCGGAAAAGGCCCAGGCCGACGCTGGCCCGGCGGCCACGTTGCCCAGCGAGGCCGTCCTCGCCCAGCGGCCCCTCATCGCGCCGCTCCGGCCCTTCGACGCCCCGGTGCCAGCCGTCGTCACCCTGCCCAACGGGCTGCGGCTGTACGTCGTGGAACGGCCGAGCGCCGGACTCGAGGCGCTGGCCTTCGTCACCCGACAGGGCGCCGCCGCGGACCCCGTCGGCAAGGAAGGACTGGCCTCGTTGACGGCAGAAATGCTGCAGGCAGGAAGCGCCGGGAAGTCCCAGGCGGAGGTGGCCGCCGCTGCCGACGCCCTGGGCGCGGACCTTGCCGTCTCTGCCTCGACGGATGCTCTCAGCGTGTCGCTCTCCGCGCTGACGCCCCGGCTGGCCGACATGTCGAAGCTGCTGGCGGACGTGGTGCTGCGGCCCAACCTGCTGCCCGCCGACTGGAAGAAGGCGCAGGCGCAGCGAATTGGCGAGCTCACCGCGGAGGAGAGCCAACCCCCGGTGGCTGCCCGGGCGGCCTTCCGCGCAGCGCTCTACGGCAACGGGCCGCTCGCGCACCTGCCGGAAGGCACGCTCGCCTCGGTGAAGCGCCTGCGGCTGGCTGACGTCCGGGCCTTTGTGGCCTCCGTCTCCCCGACCGATTCGGCCATCGTCGCGGTGGGCGGTGTCCCGGCGGATGCGGTGCGCTCGGCCCTGGAAGCGGCCTTCGGCGGCTGGAAGGCGGCGAAGCCGTCCATGGCCAAAGCCCGGCCCGCCGCCCAAAGCGTCGCCCGGCCGCGCTTCGTGCTGGTGGACTTCCCAGCCAAGCCCCAGTCGGTGTTGCTGGTGGGGGAGCCTGGGGTGCCGCGCTCGTCTCCGGACGTGCTCACCCTGGAGTTGGCCAACAGCATCGTCGGCGGAAGCTTCACCAGCCGGCTGAACCAGAACCTGCGCGAGCTGCACGGCTACAGCTACGGCGCCGGCAGCCGGTTCGCCTTCGGTCGAGGACCCGGGCCCTTCGCCGCCAGCACCAGCGTCCAGACCGACGTCACCGGGAAGGCCGTCACCGAGGTCTTCAATGAGCTGAACCGCCTGGTGGCCGAGCCTCTCTCCGCCGAGGAGTCGAACAAGGGCAAGGCCCTGCTTGCCTTCCAGCTGGTGGAGAGCCTCCAGAGTGTGGAGGCGACGGCGCGGGCGGTGGGCGACATCTTCCTCTTCGACCTGCGGCTGGACGAATACCGCACCTACGTCAGCCGCCTCGAGGCGCTCACCCCGGCCACCGTTCAGGACGCGGTCCGGCGCACCCTGCACCCCGACCAGATGACGCTAGCCATCGCTGGCGACGCGGCCGCCGTCCTCCCCCAACTGAAGGCCGAGACCGGGTTGAAGCTTCCGCCCCCCCAGCTGCGGGACGCCGAGGGCCAGCCGCTCAAGAAGCCCATGGCCGCAAGCTCCGCCGCCTCCGGGCGCACGCTGCCGACGCCGTCTCCCTAGCGCGAGGCTGTGGGCCAGGGCGGCGCTCGGCCCAGCCCAAGGGGCGAGCGCGGGCGCCTCAGTGGCGCGGCCGCATCCGGTACTTCACGAACGACGCCACCTCCGCAAACTGGAAGTACGGGTTTTGCGTGGCCTCCCGCTGTAGCGAGGAAACCGGGACGTCGCCGTAGTCGTGCCCCGGAAACAGCCGGGTGGCCCTTGGCAGCTTGCTGAGGACGCCCGTCAGCGAGTGAAACATCTGCGCCGGGTCTCCCCCTTGCAGGTCACACCGCCCGCATCCGTTGACGAAGAGGGTGTCCCCGGCCACCAGCGCGTCCCCCGCCAGAAGACACTGCGAGCCGGGCGTGTGGCCGGGGGTGTGAACGGCCCGGGCCTCCACGCCACCGAGCGGGACGGCATCGCCTGGGGCCATGGG
Organism: Myxococcaceae bacterium; assembly: GCA_017881265.1. Taxonomy (GTDB): domain Bacteria; phylum Myxococcota; class Myxococcia; order Myxococcales; family Myxococcaceae; genus JADGRA01. Next base: position 226,124 of record JADGRA010000014.1, read on the forward strand.
CCGGAGCGCATCGCCGAAGGCGCGGA
>JADGRA010000074.1 GCA_017881265.1 Myxococcaceae bacterium
CCTCGGTGACTTGCATGCCCATCGCCTCGAGGTGAGTGCGGACGAGGCCCCGGAGGTCGGGGTCATCCTCCACCACCAGCGCGGTGCGGAGTTTACGGAAAGCTTGGTCTTGAATTCGTGCCACGGGGTCTGCCCTTCTGGAGGAAACTCCTACCTTCAACACAAACACATGGCGACGGGACCACGCCTTCCACGACGGAAGTTGCGGCGCTGTCGCACGAAATTAGCCGGACGCGGGGTCTTCATTGGAGCCAGCCCTGCCCTCCCTGGCTGCTCGACGCTCCAGCTGCCGAGCCGAGCTTTCCCGAGGCACCGGTGATGTCGATGAAGAGGACCCAGGACGTCCCATTGAGTGCGCCCGGGACGGCGTAATTTAAGTACGCCAGTCGGAGGCCGGCCGCGAAGACCAGGTGGTCGGTCGACTGGGCCACCGCGCGCAACTCGGCGCGCACGTCAACCTCCCGGGGCTTTTGGGACGCCGCCGCGCCGGCGGACGCCACGAATTGCCACTGGCGGCCCACCCCCCAGATGGCGGACGCCGAGATGTCCAGCCGTTCAATGACGGTCCCGGAAAACTGGTTGACGATGGGAAGCAGGGCCAGCGTCCCGCTGAAGACTAGCGACTGGCCGCTGAGCGGCACCTTGTCGCGGATGGTTGCCCCGAGGAGCGGGTACGCAGTGGTGGAGGCTGGCACCGGGGTGCGGTGCAGCCACAGCAGGTCCTGGTCGGTCAGGCTGGGAATGTCATACGAAGAACTCTGCCACGCGATGCCAATCCCGCCGCCGAATTCGGTGCTGAGGTTGGTGCTCACCGCATGCTGCCATTTCACGCCCAACTCGCTACCGAGGATGCTGAGGCCGGTGTTGAAGTGGGGCAGGAGCACGGTGCTTCCATTCTCGTTGTTAGAGCCGCCGGGGCGGTACACCGGCCCGTAGGCGAGCAGGCCCGACCTGAACGTGCCGATGAAGGAGTCGTGGGGGCCCTGCTTCCAGGTGCCGATGGCATCGAGGAAGGGCCCGCGCTGCAGCGGCAACGACAGCCGCGCGACGGCGGTGGTCCCCTCGGACCAGATGAAGCCCACATCGAAGTCGAGGCGAACCGCGGCGCTGGTGAAGACGTAGAAGCCCAGGCGGACCGAGGTGTCCAGCAGCGGAAGCGTGGCCACCTGTGGCACCTGCGGAATGGTGGTGCCTGGGGGCTGGCCGGCGCCGCCGGCCGGGGCCGTGCCGAGGTTGACGACGGGGGAGAACGACTGGTCCCCCAGCCAGAAGCGCCACACCAGGGACATGCCGGTAGTCCGACTGAGCTTCTGCTGGGCGTCCACCAAGAGGCGGTTGAAGAAAAGCGTCTGGTTGGGTGCGACCGGCGTGTACAGCAGCCACGGCACGTAGCTCAGCGTCACCTGGCCGGTGCTCGAGCGCTCCCGAAAGAGCACCCCAGGCTCGAGAATGAAGTTGGAGGTCACCTGGTATTGACTGGTTGAGCCCTGGAGCTCCGTCCCCACCAGGCTCTCCAGCTTCGCGCCCAGGTTGAAGGTGTACCGTTCCTCGACCGGCAGCTTCGGCGCTGCGATTTCCTCCTCCTTGGAGGTCGGGGCCGGGCCGGCGCCCGTGTCCGCGCCCGCGGTGAGGAGGACTAGGCACAGGCCAAGCGCCCCCATGCCGGCTACTCGACGACGACTGCATCGCCCTGGCGCAGCTGGAAACTGACCGACTTCCGGTCACCGTTCTGCAATTCCTTGTAGCTGAAGCGGATGCGCGCCGGCGCTGGCAGCTGGCGGATGACGAAAATCCGGTCCGTGCTGGCGAAGGGCGTGAGGCCGCCGGCAGCGGCGATTGCCGCCAGCAGGCCAGCCCCCGGCTCGAGCGGGATGATGCCCGGCTTGTTGACTTCGCCGGTGACGGGAATGGTGTTGGGCCGCGGTTCATCCAGCGAGACAGTGACGTTCGGCGCGCTCAGGTATTCCTTCAGCCGCTTCTGCAGCGAGGCGGCCAGGGACACCGGCGTCTGGCCAGCCGCCTCGACGTCGTTGAGGAAGGGCAGCGTCACCTTCCCGTCGTTGCGGACGCGCGTCTTGGTGGACATGTCCGGCTGTCCGTAGACGCGAATGGTGATGACGTCGCCCGGCGCCAGCACAATCCCCTTGTCCGGGACTGGCGGCGGCTCGGGATAGTCATTCACCCAGGTGTACTCGCCCGTGGTGGCGCAGGCAGCCAGCACCAAGAAAGCGACACGCAACGAGCGTGCGACTGACCTCGGACGGACCTGACGCACCATACGGATGGACCTGCTCCCCTGCCCCCCAAATACATACGGGGACGGCTTGGCTAACACACCGTGCTCGCAAGCGGCAACGCGGGCCAAACACGACCCACCCAGGGCCGTTTTTGCGGGTCGCCCCGTCGTCCTGCGCACGCAAACAAGCGCGAGACACGTCGAGGCGCTGCCCAGCGGCCATGGGGCAACTGCGGGGGTGCAGCAGGGCGCGCCACGGGAGACCGGGCGCCGACGTCCGTGGGCTGGGACGCACGGGACCCAGGGAACTTGGAATGGCGAAGTGCGCAGGGCCTTCCCCGGGCCAGCGCTGCAGGCGGCCGAGGAAGCCGAACCCCGGACCGCCGGACGACCGCCCGGGGCGGAAATTCCGCGGGCTGAAGTCCTCTTTTGAACGCTTGTGAGGTCCCGGGGCTCTCCGTCGCCCCGTCTCTGGAACACCGGCGAAAGCCGTCAGTTTCGGAGTCTCACCTGGAAGTTACAAACAACTTACTAAGAACTCACAAGAGACTTAAATGAAAATGAACTCAGCTGGTCACGCCAAGTCCTTGGGAACTGGGTCATTTTTCGCACGTGTGGGGTCATTGCCTACCCGTCTTGAATACCTGTAGGTGCTCGGCGAGAGTGCTCGCGTTTCGCACCGCGCTACAGGCTGGTTGTCGCTGTCGGGCGGTTTTTCGGGGGGGATTGTTTCCCAGGGCAGGTACCAATGAATTGGTTGCGGAGATTTGTTCCAGGAAGGGCAGCGAGGTTCAGCCTCGCTTCGGACCTCACGGTGGTGGGCGCTCTCCTCGTCTGGGCGACGCCGAAACTGTCGTGGCACACGGCGTGGATTACGGCCTTCGCCGTGCTCATGTGCCTCGGTGTCTGGGTTGTCACCAGTTCCACCATCCGTCACTACTCCCCGCATGCCGAGCGCTCGGCGCCCGAAGACGCTGTCCTCGGCGCGCTGCTGATTCTTTCCGTGGCGAGCGTGCTGTTGCCCTTCAGTTGGTGGCACGTCCTGCATGCCGCCGTCCCGCTGCCGCTACGCTTTGTTGAGTTTGCAATGCCGGTGGTCCTCCTCCTGCGCCTCGTCCTGTTTGCGCCGCTGCAGGCGCGCGAGCGGGAGCCGGACCGCGTCCTCGTCATCGGCACCGGCCCGCTGGGCCGTCTCACCGGGGAGGACATCGCCCGCCGCCGCAAGCAGCGGCAGCGCGTCCACGGCTACCTGAGCTTCGCTGGGGACCCAGTCCCCAACAGCCTCAAGCCGCTTCACCTGGGCAGCGTGGCGGACCTCGAGATGTGCCTGCGCATGCTGCACGTCAACGAGGTGTACATCGCCGGCAATGCCCTGCTTCAGGGCGAGGCCGTGCAGGCCGCCACCAAGGTGTGCGAGACGTTTGGCATCCCCTTCGCGCTGCCGGCCTACTCGGTGAACCTGCACCGCGCCCAGCCCGTCGACCGGCGCACTGTCTCCGACGGCTACCTGCACTTCACCAGCGTCAAGGCCCAGCCCAGGGCCCGGGTGCTGAAGCGCATGCTGGACGTCGTCGCCTCGGCGTCGGCCCTGTGGGTGCTGGCGCCGCTGCTCAGCGTGGTGACAGTGCTGGTGAAGCTGACGTCGCCCGGGCCGGCCTTCTTCCGGCAGCTGCGCGTCGGCCAGCACGGCCGCCTCTTCCACATCCTCAAGTTCCGCTCGATGGTGCCGGGGGCCGAGGGCCTGCAAAAGGCCCTCGAGGAGCACAATGAACAGAGTGGCCCCGTCTTCAAGATGCGGCATGACCCGCGGATTACCCCGCTCGGCCGCCTTCTCCGGAAGTTCAGCATTGATGAGCTGCCGCAGCTGGTGAACGTGCTGCGCGGCGACATGACGCTGGTGGGCCCGCGCCCCCCGGTGCCCAAGGAAGTCGCCCAGTATGAGCCGTGGCAGCTGCGTCGCCTCTCCGTGGTGCCGGGCCTCACCTGCATCTGGCAGGTGAGCGGCCGGAATGAAATCGCCTTCAAAGACTGGATGTTCCTGGACCTCCGGTACATCGACCACTGGAGCCTCGGGCAGGACTTGAGTCTTCTGCTGAAGACGGTGCCCACCGTCGTCGCCGGCCGCGGACACTAGGGCAGGCGCGCGGCCCAGGGCCGCTAGCGGGAACGCGCCCTGGCCGGTGGCCCGGCGTCCGCTGCAGCGGCGTCCTCCTCGTCCAGCATCCGCTGAAGCGGCGACGTCTTCTCCAGCGCCTTCATCTGCTGCGCCTCGGC
>JADGRA010000015.1 GCA_017881265.1 Myxococcaceae bacterium
GAGGGTTACGTCTGTACCTTCCGACCCTTCCCAATCCTGAATGGCTACCTGGGCACCGCTGTCTGGTATCACCAGGGCCCCGACTTCGCAGCTCTCCAGGTAGTCTGGCCAGACCGCGAGCACCGGTTCCCCTGGCACACCGGAGTCTCGGAGGGTTTTCGCCGACAGCAGCCGGTACTAGTGCCCCCGGCGATGTCGTGATGGGTCATCACGACCGCAAAGGCGCCGCAGCCGGCCGCAATGTGCCTCAGCGGTCTGATCTCTGACCTCGAGTGAAGGCCTCGACTTCGTTGAGTCGGATACGGATCGCGTTGCTCACGCGCACATGAGCGAGTTGGCCTCGCCGACAGAGGCCGTAGACGGTGAAGGGCGCCACCCCCGCAGTAGCTGCGCGGCTTCGCGAACGCTCAAGAGTCGAGCCCGGTCGTCTGGAACGACAACCCTGAGACGCCTTCTGCCCTTGGGGCGAGCTCCGCCCTCGCTCGTACGTTCCCCCGACCGCAGTGAACACCGGGTGAACAGAAAGGTCGTCCGGGGAGTCTTTGAGCGTCCAGTTTGTCCGGGGGGCCCTGCCTCACTCCCTGTACCTGTGAATGGTTGGACGAGTGCGGACGATGGTGGACAGTCGATGGGGCTGCCTCCGGAGCCGAAGTCCACTGGTTCGAGTCCAGTATCGCGCGCAATTCCGAGGGGTTGCGCAGCGGAATCACCTCCGCCAGGCCCCGTCCACAGTTCTGTCCACATTTAGGGGGACGAAGCCCGAGCTTCGAAGTGCATTCGGCTGACCTCCGGGCGGAGCTGGTCGCTGTTCACCGGCCTGGAGATCGCGTGCATGAGTAGCGGGCGATGGCCTGTCTTGTGCCCAAGTAGCCGGAGAGGCTTGATTCAACATTTCGATATTGCTAGAAGGATAGAAACATTGAAGACACAGCAAGCCATCAACGCACTCGGTGCTCTCGCTCAGGACACGCGGCTCGCAATCTACCGGTTGCTTGTTCAGACGGGACCCGAAGGGCTCTCGGCCGGCGTCATCGGACAGAAGCTCGACGTCCCCGCCTCATCACTTTCGTTTCACCTGCACCAACTGATGCACGCGGGACTCATCAACCAAGCGCGCGAGAGTCGGCAGCTGTTTTACGCCGCGAACTTCGACCAGATGAACGCCCTCGTCGGCTACCTCACCGAGAACTGCTGTGGTCTTGGGGCTGCGGCTTGCGCCCCGAGGCAGACCCAGCCACAAGGAGTCACCCGTGAAGCTTCTTCACGTCCACGTCGCCGTTGAGCAAATCGAACAGTCCGTCCGCTTCTACACCATCCTTTTCGGGGCATCGCCGAGCGTGCTCAAGAACGACTACGCGAAGTGGATGCTAGATGACCCCCGCGTCAATTTCGCGATTTCGTCTCGCGGCAGGAAGGCGGGCCTCGACCATCTCGGCATTCAGGTTGAGGACTCGGCCGAGCTGTCGGACGCGTATGGACGGCTCAAGGCGGCCGAGTGCCCCGTGCTCGACAGGGGGCCACGACGTGCTGCTACGCCAAGAGCGAGAAAGCGTGGATTCAGGACCCCTCAGGCATCGCCTGGGGGACCTCCTGACGAGGGGCGAGAATACAACGTATGGAGAGGATTCCGTGACGACATCGAAGAGCGAGGGTGCGTGTTGCACGCCTGAACTCGGCCGACTGCCAACCGCTGCTCCCGCGGAACCGGTCGGGCGTTAACGCCACCACCAGCTGAGGACTCAGTCAATGAAGACCCGTCCCAAGGGCAATCCACTCGTACGGCTGTCTCTCGTCGACCGATTCCTCCCGCTGTGGATTCTCGCAGCCATCGGGTTAGGGCTTGTCCTCGGTCGAATGCTTCCGGGGCTCCCCCAAGCCCTCGACGCGTTCAAGGTCGGCGGGGTGTCGATCCCAATTGCGATTGGGCTCTTCTGGATGATGTACCCGGTGCTCGCGCGTGTCCGGTACGGCGAGCTGTCCCATTTTAGAAAGCGCGGGGGTCTCCTCGCCACGTCGCTCGTGCTCAACTGGTTCGTCGGGCCCGTCCTGATGTTTGCCTTGGCGTGGCTTCTCCTGCCAGACCTGCCGCACTACCGCACAGGACTCATCCTGATTGGCCTCGCGCGGTGCATTGCAATGGTCCTTGTCTGGAACATGCTTGCCCGCGGCAGCGGGGAGGTGGCAGCCGTGCTCGTCGCGCTCAACGCGCTCTTCCAAATCGCTTTCTATTCGCTCCTCGGGTGGCTCTTCATCAGCGTCGTGCCGACGTGGCTAGGTGCGAACGGCGCAGCGTTTCACGTGAGCGTTTGGACCATCGCCAAAAGCGTGCTCCTCTTCCTCGGCCTGCCCCTACTCGCTGGCGCGCTAACTCGCACTCTCGGCGAGCGCGCGCGTGGACGAATTTGGTACGAGCAGAAGTTCCTGCCCCGGCTCGGGCCAACCGCGCTGCTCGCGTTGCTCTACACCATCGTCCTGATGTTCACGATGCAGGGGGACCGCCTCACCAGGCTTCCCGTGGACGTCGTCCGAATTGCGCTGCCCCTCGTCCTCTACTTCGCGCTCATGTTCGGCGGTTCGTTCCTCCTCGCTTGGCGCCTCGGGTTCTCGTACGAGGATACGGCCTCGCTGTCGTTTACGGCGGCTGGGAACAACTTCGAACTCGCCATTGCCGTAGCCATCGGGACATTTGGCATCTCATCAGGAGAGGCGCTTGCCGGCGTGGTTGGCCCACTCGTTGAAGTCCCGGCGCTCATCGCGCTCGTGTACCTCTCCCTCTGGTTGAAGGCACGACTCTTCCCCGAGGTGACAGAGGGGATGCCGGCCAATCGCGTGCTGACGCGTGCCCGTAACCCGCTGGTCTAGTTCCGAGGTGAGAGAGTGAATTCAGCCAAGCCCTTCAAGGTTCTCTTCTTGTGCACAGGCAACTCGGCTCGCAGCGTGATGGCAGAGTACTTCCTGAGACGGCTGGGTCGCGGCGCGTTCGAGGTGTACAGCGCCGGTGCTCAGCCGAAGGGCGTCGTCCACCCGCTCACACTCAAGACACTCCAGGAGAAATTCCACATCGACGCCTCGGACGCCCGCAGCAAGTCCTGGGACGAGTTCAAGGGCGTGGAGTTCGATTTCGTCATCACGGTCTGCGACAACGCGCGTGAGTCGTGCCCGGTTTGGCCTGGTCAGCCGATTATCGCGCACTGGGGGCTGGAAGACCCAGCCGCCTTTGTAGGGCCGGCGGAGGCAAAGGAACGCCTTTTCAATAGGGTCGCTCTCGAGGCGTACCGCCGAATTCAAATCCTGACCTCTCTCCCATTGGCGAAGTTGGATCGGCTCCGTGTCGAGCGGCTGGTCAAACGAATCGGGACGGAGCCAGAGGCCGTCGCTTCGGAAGCTGGCGCGACCTCCGACGGGCGCCGTCTCGACTAGGTGGCAGGCTAAAGGTGAAACGCCGGTAGGCGTCCACGCAGCTCTCGAGGCGAAGGAAGCCTGGCCACCGTTCATCGAGCAGTAATGCCACCGGTCTGCGGTTGGCGCGCCATTGCCGTATTGCCACGACTTAGCGCACCTCCGAAGCCGAAGCCCATTGGTTCGACTCCAGTCTCGCGCATTGCCCGTTTGCGCCGCCGCCTACAGGGAGTTCAGCGGTCGTCCACGGTTCAGGTTGGCGTGAGACGGCCAAAGTCTGTGGTGGGCTGCGTGCTGTTGAGCCGAATCATTGCCCGGTCCTGAACACCTGAAAAAAGAACGAGTGCCAGGATGGCCCCCACCAGGGCTGTCGCCATATCTTCTTGAGTATCCCAGGGGTCGCCCTGTGTCCCTAAGAAGGCATCGGCACTCTGCCCTAGCCCGACCGCGGCTCGCCATTCCAGAAGCTCATACATCGCGCTTCCGGCAAGACAGACACAGACCGTCAGGAAGAAGAGCCATCCGCCCCGCCGCAGCGGAGTAGCTCGGAGGAGGACTTCCCGCGTCACCAGCGCGGGAACGAATCCCTGGAAAAAGTGGCCGAGGCGGTCATAGTTGTTGCGTGTCCATCCAAAGGCGCTTTGAGCCCAGAAGCCCAACGGGACCTCGGCGTATGTGTAGTGGCCTCCTACGAAAAGCACGCAGGCGTGTAATGCAATGAGTCCATATGCAAGGTTGGTGAGACGCATTCGCCGGTAGGTAAGGAGCAGCACGGGCAGAGCGACGAGAAAAGGAGCAACCTCGAGCCACCAAGTGAGCCGATCCTTCGGATGAATGCCAGATGCCACGAGCGCCACGGCATCGGTCAAAAGCAAGATGAGAGGGAATGCGTCGCGACGGTGCATGGCAATGAGGTTCCCCGGAACGTCTTTGAAGGGTGTCTGGGACAATCGTAAGTCCAAAAGGTGTAGGACACGGACTACAGGGGGCCCACCGCGTGGCACACTGGTTACTGTCCCTGGTGGCGTGGGCGAGGCAGGCCGGGCCGGCCGGCGCGGCCGTCTACGGCCTTGGCTACGTGCTCGGGACGTTGCTGTTTGTTCCGGGCTCTGTGCTGACGCTACTCGCGGGCTTCCTTTATGGGCTCGCCGGAGGCCTGGCCGTGGTGGTGCCCAGCAGCCTCCTCGGGGCCCTGTTGGCGTTCCTCCTCGGCCGCACCGTGGCCCGCGCGCCGGTCTTGCGCCTGATTCAGCGCCACCGGCGCTTCCGCGCGGTGGACCAGGCCATCTCGGCCGAGGCTTTCCGGGTGGTGCTGCTGTTGCGCCTCTCGCCCGTCTTCCCCTTCAACCTCCTCAACTATGGCCTCGGGGTGACGGGGGTCAGCCTCCGTACCTACCTGCTCGGGACGGCGCTGGGCGTGCTTCCCGGGGCGGTGCTGTACGTCTACCTTGGTAGCCTCCTCACCACCGCCACGGAAGCCCTCGCGGGGCGTCCCTCCGCCGGCTGGGCGGGGAGGCTGCTTTTCGCCGCGGGCCTCGTCGCCACCGCGGCGGTGGTGGTGCTTGTCAGCCGGGCCGCCCGACGTGCCCTGGAGGCGAAGCTAGGGGAGGAGGCCCCGGGCGCGGGGCCGCCGTCATCGGGCGGGTGACGCGGACGCCCCGGCGTCGGCGCGCTGCGCGCGCAGCAGGTAGCCCTCCTGGGCGTCGCGCAGCTGCGCACACAGGCTGCGCCGGTGCGCGTCCTGCACCGCACCGCAGCCGAAGGGGCCGGTGCTGAAGACGGCCTGGTGCATGAGGCAGTCGTCCACCCAGGCGCCCTTGGTGCCCTCGCAGGGACGGGGCACCCACAGGAAGCGTTCGCAGAGCGCGACGTCCCCGAAGCAGGGGGGGAAGTGTCCGGCGGCCACCGCCGCGTCCACCTCGCAGCGGTGCTGGGCGGAGGCGTCCGGGGTGGCGGAGAAAATGGCGGCGCATTCCAGCGGGGCGCGGCGGGCGACCGCCACGGCCACACCGCAACGCTGGACGGCTGGGACGTCCTTGCCCAGCCGGGTGCACAGCGCTGCGTCCCTTTGGCGCAGCGCCACGTCACCCAGGCACCAGCTGGCGAGCTCCCCCACCTCCAGCCGGGGGCAGGCGTCCGGCTGGCCGCGCGCCACCGCCTCGCACACGGCCCTTGTGGCCCCGCCCTGCCAGTGCACGTCGTCCAGCGCTTCGCATGCGGAAAGTCGTCCCGTCTCGGCGGCCACAGCCAGCACGCACTGCACCAACTCGCGGTCGGCCAGGGGCCGGCACGCCTCCACGCGGCCAGCCGTCCTGGCGGCGGCCTGCAGGCACGCGTTGCGGTCGGCGCCCGCCCCCTTCAGCTTGGCGCAGGCGGCGGCGTTGCCGGTGACGCGCGCCGCGGAGACGAGGCAGCTGTTGCGGGCGGCCCCTTGCGCCTCGCACCACTGGACGTACGGGGCCACCGCACGTTCTGCCGGCGACGGGGCCTCCTTCTGCGTGCACCCTGGGCCCAGCGCAAGCCAGGCCACCACAGTAGGCAACCAACGCAGGTGGAAGGTGCGGCGGGGCACGGGGGCTTGGCCGGGAATGCTACCCCCGGACGGCGGTGGAGCTACTTCCCCACCACCGTCAGCACGCCGCCATTCATGGTGTAGGTGCGCCCCTGGCCGTCCACGGTGACGGGCGTGTAGGCAGCCCCCAGGGACTTCAGCAGGAAGCGACTCTGCGCCAGCGTGCCCCCCTGCAGAATGGCGTAGGCGCGCCCGTCCTCACTGTTGGCGTACACCGTCCCATTCTCATCGACGGCCGCCGCGTTGACGCACCACTCGAAGCCGCTAGGGTGGTCCGAGACGCACGCCAGGTTGCCGCCCGCGTCGCGCGTGCAGGAGAAGGTGTTGGTGGCGGTGTAGCTCCACTGCTTCTGCAGGTTGCTGCCCAGCTGCGTCAGCGCGTAGGGGCCGACGGCGTTGCTGTACCAGCTGCCGTAGTGGTTGTCCTTGACGAGGATGCTGTAGCTGCCCGCGTTGGGCCACACCGCCGGCGTCTGGTCCCAGCCGTCGTCGAAGGTGGCCACCAGCTTGCCGGTGGCGTCGAACTTCACCAGGTGTCCCCGGTAGTTGTTGTAGTAGTTGAAGCCGCCGTAGAGGACGGCCCCGTCCGGGAGCACCACCGGCGAGGACGTCGACTGGTCGCTCACCTCCACCGAGGGCCGCTGCCCGGTGTACGGGTCGACGCCGCGCGGAGCGCCCACCCGGCAGTGGTTGTAGTCGGCGCCGCCGTCCGGCAGCGCCCCGTTGGGCGCGCTGTCGGCGGGGATGAGGACTCCGCAGCCGTCGTCGAGAATCTCCTGCAGCGAGGCGCTCCACTTGGGCGTCAGGTTCGGCTGCAGCGCCAGCAGCACCCCGGCGTTGGGGGCGTTGTGGGGGAAGGCCACGGTGAAGATGGTGCCGTCCGGGCCCACCGCCGGGGCCACGTTGAGGCCGGGCCGGAGCGAGCCGCAGGTGACGGTGACGCGGTGGTCGTCCGCCGGCGGCCACGGGAAGGGCGACCCGCTCGAGCCCTCGTCGTAATAGCCGCCGAGGCAGCCGCCGTCCGCTGCCGGCGGGTTCTGCATCAGCGCCGGGTAGTCCACGAAGTCCACCGCGCCGGCCGGCGTGATGCGCACCAGCACGCCCTTCACGTCCGAGAGGTCCGGCGCGACGTGGACGACGTTGTACAGAAGCGTGCCGTCCGCGGCGACGGTGAGGGGGCCGGCGACGAAGGTGTTGCCATCCACCGTGGAACCAAAGGGGTTGAATTGCGCCAGCTTGGCCATGCTGTGCCGGTCCACCTGGTACACCGTGCCGCCCGCGCCCGGCACCCACACCACGTTGCCGTCCAGCGCGGCGTGGAAGACGGGCTCCCAGAAGGCGAAGTTTCCGGGCACCGGCGTCCAGTCGCTCTCGAAGCTGGCCACCTGCACCAATGCGCCGGCCTGCCAGCGGTAGTACGTCTCCGCCCATACCTGGGTGTCCCAGGCCTGGTAGCCGCAGGGGCCACCGTCGGGCGACGTGGCCGAGACGACGTTGCCGTTGCTGTCGGTGGTGATGTTGGTGCAGCGGGTATAGGTGCCGCCCTTCGTCTCCACGTAGACGTCATCGCCAGTGACGAGCGGCGCCTGGTAGTGCACGTTGAGGTCCCCCCGGCCGCTCTGCGCCTTCGCGTCGAGGATTTCCTCGCTGACGAAAGGGTCGACGGTGAGGCTGGCCAGCACCGAGGTGAAGCCCTGGGCCGGGGCACACGCCGTCCCGGTGTGCGCGGCGTTCTGTCCCAGCTGCGTCCAGCTGCAGTCGGCGTGTGTCGTGCCGCTGCCGGGAATGGGGGCGTTGACGACGAGGCCCGGGCCGCTGTCCGGCGGGCCGGCGTCGGCGGGGGTGGAGGTAGACGCGCAGCCGAGGCCACCGAGGACACCGAAAAGGACAGCCGTGGACAGGCGGATGCGCAGTCGTCCCGAGTCCGGGCTCGACGCAAGTCTTGGAAGTCGCACGAGGAAGTCCACAAGGCCCGAAGTGGCGGCCTGCCGTCAAGGCGCTGTTTGTCCTACAGCCACCCGCCCGGGGGATGGGGCCGTTCCGGCAGTCCCCCGGCGCACGGCGCAAACTCGCGTCCCTGCCCGGCCTCCCCGGCTGGCCTACTGGCCCAACACCGTCAGCACTCCGCCATTCTGGGTGTAGGTGCGCCCTTGGCCGTCGACGGTGACGGGGGTGTAGGCCGCCCCCAGCGACTGCTGGAGGAAGCGACTCTGCGCCAGCGTGGCGCCCTGGAGGATGGCGTACACGCGCCCATCCTCGCTGTTGGCATACACCGTCCCGTTGGCGTCGACGGCGGCGGCGTTGACGCACCACTCGAAGCCGGTTGGGTGGTCGGGCTCGCAAGCAAGCGCTCCTCCCGCGCCGGGAATGCAGGACTGGGTGTTGGTGGAGGTGAAGCTCCACTGCTTCACCATGGTGGCGTCCACCTGGGTGATGTCGAACGGGCCCGTCTGCGCATTGACGTAGTTGAAGTAGTGGTTGTCCTTCACGATGGCGGCGTAGCTGCCGCCGTTAACCCACACCGCGGGCGTCTGGTCCCACCCGTCGTCGTAGCTGGCGACGAAGCGGCCGGTGGCGTCGAACTTGAGCAGGTGCCCGCGGGCGCTGTTGTAGTCGTTGAGGGCGCCGTAGAGGACGCTTCCATCGGGAAGCGCGACGGGGGACGACGTGGACTGGTCGCTCACCAGCGCCGACGGCATCTGGCCCGTCTGCGGGTCAACGCCCTGGGGCGCACCCCGCCGGCAGTGGCTGTAGGGGCCCGTGGCGGAGGCGTCGGACGGGACGGTGACGCCGCAGCCGTCGTTCAGGATTTCCTGCATGGAGGTGCTCCACTTCGGGCTCAGGTCTGCGTGCGCGGCAATCATCACGCTGGCGTTGGGCGCATTGTGCGGGAACGCGGCGGTGTACACCGTGCCGTCGGCGCCCACCGCCGGCGCGAGGTTGATGCCGGGACGGAGCGAGCCGCAGGTCACGCTGACGCGGTGGTGGTCGGGCGGCGGCCACGGCAGCGGCGTCCCGTCGTCCTGGTACGTGCCGAGGCAGCTGCCGGTTGGGCTCGGCGGATTCACCATCAGCGCGGAGTAGTCGACCGCGTGCACCGTCACGCCATCCGGCTCGATGCGGACCAGGACTCCGCTTGCGTCCGACAGGTCCGGGAGCACGCGCAGGACGTTGTAGAAGACCGTGCCATCCGGGGCGACGGTGAGCGGGCCCGAAACGTAGGCATTCGGGTCGACTACGGCGCCGAAGGGGTTGACCTGGGAAAGCTTCTGCATGCTGAGACGGTCCACCCGGTACACCGTGCCGCCCGCGCCAGGCACCCACAGCACCTTGCCGTCCAGCGCGGCGTGGAAGACGGGCTCCCAGTAGGCGAGGTCTCCCGGTTCCGGCTTCCAGTCGCTCTCGAAGATGGCCACCTGCACCAGGGCGCCCGACTGCCAGTGGTAATAGGCCTCGCTCCATACTTGGCTGTCCCAGGCCTGGTAGCCGCACGGGCCGCCGCTGGCCGAAGTCGCGGTGACGTTGCCAAACGGGCCGGTGATGAATTTGGCGCAGCGGGTGTAGGTGCCGCCCTTCAGCTCCAAGTAGACGTCATCGCCGCTGACGAGTGCCGTCTGGTAGTGCGCGAAGAGGGCCGCCTCCCCATTCTGTGCCTTGCCGTCGAGCACCTCTTGCTCGACGAAGGGGTCGACGGTGAGGGTGGCCAGCACCGAGGCGAAGCCCTGGGCCGGCGCGCAGGCCGTCCCGGTATGCGCTGCATTCTGACCGAATTGCGCCCAGCTGCAGGCGGCGTTGGTGGTACCGCTGCCCGGGATGGGCGCGTTGATGGTGAGCAGGGAGCCGGCATCCCTCCCCGGGGTGGAGGAACTGGACGAGCAGCCCAGCCAGCCGAAGCAGACAAGCAGGGCGGCACAAGAAAATCGCATCGGCAGGGGTCCCTCCGTGGCAGCGCCCCTGCCATACGTGGGGGGCGCTGGCAAAGCAGCGCCGCACGACGCACGAAGTCCCCGCCCTGCGTCAAGGCGCAAGCCGCCGGCCCCCGCCGGGGGCCTGGCGCGCTTGGTCTCCCCCCAAAGGGCCTTCCCCGGCATGTGGGTGGCGGGCCGGCAACGCCGGCGGTAACGAGAAGGGGTGCCGGAGCGTCTTCCTGCCAAGGACACGAGTCATGAGTCGCCTACTCCCCAGCTCTGAAATCACCCCCGAGCCACTCTTCCGGGGACGCCGAGAATTCCTCAGGAATGCCGGGCTCTTCACCCTGACCGCCGCGGGCAGCGGGGGGGCGCTCCTGGCCCTCACCGGCGCGGCGCCCGAGAAGGCAGCCGTCCCGGCCCCGGAGCCCGCGCCCCTCAAGGTGCTTGGCCGCTACAGCACGGACGAGACGCCCACCGGCTACGCGGACGTCACGCACTACAACAACTTCTATGAATTCGGCACGGACAAGAGCGACCCGGCCCGCAACGCCGGCACGCTGAAGCCGCGGCCGTGGACGCTGTCAGTGGAGGGGCTGGTGAAGAAGCCCTTCAGCGTCGACGTGGACACGCTGCTCAAGTGGTTCCCGCTGGAGGAGCGCATCTACCGCATGCGCTGCGTCGAGGCCTGGTCGATGGTCATCCCCTGGAACGGCTTCCCGCTGGCGGAGCTGGTGAAGCGGTGCGAGCCGCTCGGCAGCGCGAAGTACGTCGCCTTTCAGACGTTGATGGACCCGACGCAGATGCCCGAGGAGCGCACCCACCTGCTGGACTGGCCGTACGTGGAGGGGCTGCGCATGGACGAGGCGCTCCACCCGCTGTCCCTCATCGCCGTCGGCCTCTACGGCAAGACACTGCCCAACCAGAATGGCGCACCACTGCGCCTGGTGGTGCCGTGGAAGTACGGCTTCAAGGGCATCAAGAGCATCGTCAAAATCCGCTTCGTCGAAGCGCAGCCGCAGACTACCTGGGCCCTGACGGGCCCCAGCGAGTACGGCTTCTACGCCAACGTCAACCCGGCGGTGGACCACCCGCGCTGGAGCCAGGCCACCGAGCGGCGCATTGGCGAGTTCAGCCGGCGCAAGACGCTGCCCTTCAATGGCTACGCCGACGAGGTCGCCTCGCTGTACGCCGGCATGGACCCGAAGAAGCTGTACTAGCCCATGGCCCCGCCGCGCCGCCTCCCCGTCCCCTGGCTGAAGCCCGGCGTCTTCGCCGGTGCCCTGGTGCCGCTGGTCGCCCTGGCCTGGCAGGGGCTGAACGGAACGCTTGGCGCGGACCCGGTGGCCATCGCCCTCAACCGCTTCGGGCTTCTGGCGCTCATCTTCCTGCTCGCGTCGCTGGCGGCCACGCCGGCCAAGCTGCTCCTCGGCTGGACGTGGCCCCTGCGCCTTCGGCGCATGCTGGGCCTGTTCGCCTTCTTCTACGCCTGCGTGCACTTCGCCACCTACGTCGCGGTCGACCAGCGCTTCGACTGGCCCGTGCTGTGGGCAGACGTCACCAAGCGCAAATTCATGGTGGTGGGCTTCGCCGCCTTCCTGCTGCTGCTGCCCCTGGCGCTGACGTCCACCGACGCCTCGGTGCGCCGCCTCGGCTTGCGGCGCTGGAAGGCGCTCCACCGGCTGGCCTACCTCGCCGGCGTGCTGGCCGCGGTGCACTTCCTGTGGCGGGTGAAGCTCGACATCCGCCAGCCCCTCCTCTACGCCCTCGTCCTGGGGGCCCTCCTCCTCGTCCGGGTGGTGGACGCCGTCCGCACCCGGCGGGCCAAGGCGCAGCGGCAGACCTCCGCCTCCGCCGCATAGCCCCCAGCGCGCGGCGGGGGGGGCGCCCGGCTACAGTCCCCCGCACGCCCCGACCGGCAATCGCTGCCGGTGCCGGCGCGTCTTGCCCGTGGAAGGGGAGGACGCTACCGGCCCAGGGCTTCTCTTTCGGAAGGACGGCTTCCCCGGTTGCACCTCTCCATCCAAGGCGTCTGCAAGTCCTACCCGGGGCGCGGGCTCGCGCTCGACGCCTTCAGCCTGGAACTCTCCCCGGGCGTCCTCGGGCTGTTGGGCCCGAACGGCGCGGGCAAGTCCACGTTGATGCGCATTCTCGCCACCCTCACGCGGCCCTCGGCAGGCCGGGTGCTGTGGGACGGCGTGGACGTGGCCACCGCCCCGGAGGGGCTGCGCGCCGTGCTGGGGTACCTGCCGCAGGACTTCGGCGTGTACCCGCACCTGTCGGCGGTGGAATTCCTCGGCTACCTGGCGGCCCTCAAGGGACTGCCGCCGCCAGCGGCGCGGCGGCGCATCGATGAGCTTCTCAATGCCCTCAACCTGTGGGAAGCGCGCGCGGTGCCCCTCGCTGAGTATTCGGGCGGCATGCGCCAGCGGGTGGGCATCGCCCAGGCGCTGCTGAATGACCCGCGCCTCCTCATCATCGACGAGCCGACGGTGGGCCTGGACCCGGAGGAGCGCGCCCGCTTCCGCACCCTCATCGCCGAGCTCGCCGGAAACCGGATTGTCCTTTTGTCCACGCACATCGTCTCCGACGTGGAGGCCACCGCCGAGCGCATTGCCATCCTCCACCGCGGGAAGCTCGTGGCGGCGGCCACCCCGGACGTGCTGCTCGAGGCGGTGCAGGGCCGCGTCTTCGAGTGGGTGGTGCCGGCCGAGGAGGCGGCGCGACTGCGCACCCGCCTCCTCGTCACCAGCACCCTGCGCCGCGCCCAGGGCGTTCAGCTGCGGGTGGTGAGCAACGCGGCCCCCAGTCCTGAGGCGCGCGCGGTCGCGCCCAGCCTCGAGGACGCCTACCTGGAACTCGCCGCCGGAGGCCAGGCGGGTAGCGCCGCCTGAAGGCCCCCCCATGCGCACCGTTGTGGCCATTGCCCGGGCGGACTTCCTGGAACGGGTGCGGCGCGCGAGCTTCCTCGTCCTTCTAGCGGGAACGGTGGCCGCGGCTTACGGCTTCGTCCCGGCGCGCTCGGCCGGCTACGTCACGATGAGTTTTGGCCACGCCGGCGGCCTCTACAACTCGGCGTGGATTGGGTCGCTGGTGGCGGTGCTGGACATGGTGGTGCTGTCGCTGGTCGGCTTCTACGTCGTCCGCGACGCGGTGGAGCGCGATGAGAGAACCGGGGTGGGGCAGATTCTGGCCACCACCCCCATGACGCGGGTGCAGTACACGCTGGGCAAGTTCTGCAGTCACACGCTGCTGCTGGGCTGCGTGGGCGGTGTGACGCTGGTTATGGCGGCGGTGATGCAGGAGCTCCGCGCGGAGGTGACGACCCTCGAGCCGCTGCAGCTGCTCTTGCCCTTTCTGCTTCTGGTGCTGCCCGGGGTGGCACTGGTGGCCAGCGTGGCCCTCCTCTTCGAGACGTTCCGCCCACTGCGTGGGGCGCGCGGAAGCGTCCTGTATTTCTTCCTGTGGATTGGCCTCCTCATGCTGCCGACGGCGCAGACCGCCGATGCTGCCCGCCCGCGGCCGTGGCTGGACCCGCTGGGTTGGGCGGCGCCCCTGCTGGCCATGAAGGCCGCGGTGGCGGCACATTTCCCGGACTACCGGGGCGCCGTCAACGTCGGCGTCACCGTCACCGACACGCCGCTGCACACCTTCCTCTGGCCGGGGATGGACTGGGGCAGGGTGGCGGGCTGGCGGCTGTTGTGGGCGGCGGTGGCGCTGGCGCTGGCGGCCCTCGCCGCGCTGCCCTTCCACCGGTTTGACCCGGAGAAGCTGCCGCGCCGCTCCGCAGACGCGCGCGTACAGACGGGGCGCACGCCGCGCCGCCCGTGGCCGCTGGCGTCCGCTGTCCAGCGTCTCGTCGGCCATTCGCGCGGGGCCACCGTGCTGTGGGCGGAGCTCGCGCTGTTGGTGCGCGAGCGGCGGCGCGGCTGGGCCCTCGTCGCCGCTGGGCTGTGGGTGGGCTGCCTGCTCGCGCCCACCGAGGTGGTGCGGCACTTCCTGCTTCCGGCGGCGTGGCTGTGGCCGCTGGCGGCGTGGGCCGGCATGGGCAGCCAGGAGGCTCGCCACCGGACGGAGGCCCTCGTCTTCGTCTGTCCGCACCCGCTGCGCCGGCAGCTTCCGGCGGCCTACGCGGCCGGCGTGCTCGTTACCGTCGCGGCCGGTTCCGGCGCGGCCCTGCGCTTCCTGGCCGCCCGGGCCTGGCCCGAGCTGCTGGCCTTCTCTGTGGCCAGCCTCTTCATCCCGGCGCTCGCGCTGGCCTGTGGCGTGCTGAGCCGAGGCCCCCGCCTCTTCGAAGTGACGTACCTGCTGGTCTGGTACCTGGGGCCCGTCAACGCGATGCCGCTGTTGGACTTCCTCTCTCCCACGGCGGCCGCCTCCCGGGGCTTTCTGCTCGCCACCGTTGCGCTTTGGGGCCTGGCCGGCTGGGGGCGAGGGCGGCGGCTGCGTGGCTGAGGCGGGCCAGGGGCCCGGGCCCCGGTACCTTCCTCGAGGGCCGGGGGGCCAACCGAGGGCCTTCCCGCAGGCGCGGCAGTCTGAACAGGTGTACAGTCCGCGGCCCGTATGGACCGCGACGCCCTGCTCGCCATGGTGCACCGGCTGGGGGAGGAGTTCCGCAGCCGCGACATGCGGACGCACCTGGCGCCCCTGCGCATCTACTGGCTCGCCCTGCGCCATGGCCTGGTGCAGGACGACGCGCACGCCCTACACCTGACGCTGTCCGAGGAGACGGTGGTGGAGTGGTTCAAGCTGCTCCGCCTTCCGCCCTACCAGAAGGCCTACCCGGTGCGCCCCACTGGGGCGCCGTGCCCGGCATGCGGGCCGCGCGCCGCCGCCGACGGCGAGCTCACCACCGAGCGGACGTTTCCCGGCGGGCGCAAAGTCGTCTGCCTGAGTTGCCGCAGCGCGTGGCTGGAGGTCGAGTCGGTCACCCGGCTTGGACGGGGTTCCGACGTTCCCGTCCCCCGCCGCTGAAGCGGGCCCGGCCTGCACGGGGCCCTTGCCCCTGTGGCGGCGCGTCTGCCAAACCCTCGGCCCCCCAGTGACGAGTCGGCGACACGACGTGGCGGTGGTGGGCAGCGGCCACAACGCCCTCATCTGCGCGTGCTACCTGCAGCGCGCCGGACACCGCGTCACCGTCTTCGAGCGTTCTCGGCAAGTGGGCGGCGCGGTGTGCACCGAAGAGCTGTACCCGGGCTTCCGCTACGACGTCGGTTCCAGCGCCCACATCATGATTCACACCACCCCGGTGGTGCAGGAGCTGGAGCTGCACCGCTTCGGCCTCGTCTACCTGGACCTGGACCCCTGGGCCTACTACCCGACGCCGGAGGGGCCCCACTTGGCCTTCTACCGGGACCTGGACAGGACGTGCGCCTCCATCGCGCAGGTCAGCCCGGAGGACGCCGACGCTTACCGGCGCTTCATCAAGGACTGGGGGCCGCTCACCGAGGCCGTCTTCGCCCTCTTCCAGGAGGCGCCCACCCCGCTCGCCCTGTTGCGGCGCATGGTGGGGGTGCCGGGGCCGCGCCAGCCGGTGGCGGCCGGGCTGCAGGAGATTTTGCAGAGTTACGGCGACGTCATCCAGCGCCGCTTTCGCTCGGCCCCGGTGCGCGCCGCCCTGCTGTGGCTGGGCGCCCAGTCCGGCCCGGGCCCGGACGAGCGCGGCTCGGCGCCCTTCATCGGCTGGCACGCCGTGGTGCACCGCGTGGGTGCCAAGCACCCGCGCGGCGGCTCGGGCATGCTGACGCAGGCACTGGCGCAGCGCCTTCTTGCCGACGGCGGCGTCCTCCGCACCGAGGCAGAGGTGGCGTCCATCGAGGTGGCCGAGGCCCGGGTGCGCGCCGTGGTGCTGGCCAGCGGCGAACGCTTGCCGTGCAGTCGCGTCGTTTCCGGGGCGCACGTGCGCACCACGCTGCTCGAACTGCTCGCGCCAGAGCACCTTCCCGCCGCCCTGCGCGAGGCGGTGGCCGCCACGCGGGTGGGGAACGGCTTCGGCATGGCCCTGCGGTGTGCCGCCGAGGAGCTTCCGCGCTACCGGGGTGCCCCCACCGGCGAACCCGGCGACATGCATGCGGGCCTGCAGCTCCTCGTCACGTCGGAGGACGCCGTGCGACGCGCGCACGCGGAATTTCTCCTCGGCCAGAGCGCGTCACAGCCGCAAGTCATCGCCATGACCTTCAGCGCCATCGACGGCGAACTTGCCCCGCCGGGCAAGCACGTCATCTACCTGTGGAGTCAGTACCACCCCTACGCGCTGGCTGACGGCGAGCGGTGGGACGACATTCGGGAGCGAGAGGCAGACCGCATCTGCGAGCAGCTGTACCGCTTTGCGCCCAACATGCGGGGGAAGCTGCTGCATCGGCACATCCAGTCGCCGCTGGACCTCGAACGGCGCTTCGGCCTTCTGCGCGGCAACGTCATGCATCTGGAGATGTCGCTCGACCAGATGTTTGCCTTCCGCCCCACGCCGGCCCTGTCGCGCTACCGGACGCCCATCGCTGGGCTGTACCTCACCGGCGCCAGCACCCACCCGGGGGGAGGCGTCTTTGGCGCCAGCGGCTACGCCGCGGCGCGCGCCGTGCTGAAGGACGGCTGAGGTCAGGACAGAGAGGGACGGGCCTCGTCCGCGCCCGGAGGCGACAGCGGGAGTTCCGGCTCCAGCACGCCTTCGTGCGCCAGCAGCCAGGCCTTGCGCGACAGCCCCCCGCCGTAGCCGGTGAGGGCGCCGTCGGAACCGATGACGCGGTGGCAGGGGACGATGATGGCGACTGGGTTTTGTCCGTTGGCGTGCCCGACGGCGCGCACCGCGGTGGGGGCCCCGACGGCACGCGCCAGCGTGGCGTAGCTCCAGCTGGACCCGCTGGGAATGCGGCGCAGCGTCTCCCAAACGCGCACCTGGAAACCCGTCCCGCGCAGCTTCACCGGCACCAGCGAAAGGGCGTCCAGCTGGCCCGCCCAGTAGCGCTCCAAGGCCTGCGCCGCGCCGGCCGGGTTGGAGGTGGCGACGAAGGTGCTCGGCCCGAGGTGGCGCTCAATCCAGCCTCGCACGTGCGCCGCCGACTCCGCGAAGGAGAGGGCCACCAGCGCCCCGTCCTCTGCCGCGAGCAGAAGCGGGCCGAGCGGAGACTCTACGCACGCAATTTCCACCGTGGACATGGCGCACCTCTCTCCCGAGTCGCGTTGTCGACAGTGAGGCAGTCTGCCCCACCGGGCTGACGCCTCGAACGGCCGTTCAGTGGGTCGGTGGATGCACCAGGAACGAATAGGGGGGTCAGCCGAAGAGGCCAACCCGCGAGCCGGAGAACCCGGGGAAGACGCTGGAGAGGTCCGGCGGGGCGAGGCTCGCCTGCAGGGCCTCGCCCAGCACCGAGCGCACGTCGACACGGATGGCCAAATCCCGGTCCTCGAACAGGCCCGGCCCGTCGAGGCCGCGCCAGCCGCCATAGACGCGGCCTCCCCGGACGCCGCCGCCCAGGGCCAGCATGACGGAGGCCGTCCCGTGGTCCGTGCCGCGGTTTCCATTCTCGCGCACGGTGCGGCCGAACTCCGTCATCACCACCACCGTCACGTCGGCCAGCCGCGGCCCCAAGTCACGGGCGAAGGCGGAGAGGGCCTCGGCCAGCTCCCGCAACCGCGCGGCGAGTTGTCCGGTGGCGCCGCCTTCGCCGACATGGGTGTCCCAGCCGCCCATCTCGGTGGCCACCACCTCCAGGCCCACGCCCGCCCGCAGCAGCCGCGCCGTGTCCTGCAGGCGCCGGGCAAGCGGCGTCTTGCCGTAGACAGCGCCATTGTCCGGCGGACTGTTGCCGAGGTCTGCCGAAGCGGTGGCGCGCAGCGCCTCGAACGCTTCCTGGCCGGTGGTGCGCAGGGCCTGGTCGACCGCTCCGGCGTACAGGGCCTCGAAGCTGTCCAGCCCGCCCTTTCCGGAGAGGTGGAAGCTGCTGAGTCCGTCCAGGGCCACCGCCGGGGCCGCGCCCTGCAGCGAGCGGGGCAGCGTGCCCTGCAGTGCCACGGCGCGGAAGGCGCCCGCGCCCGGCTCCGGAAGCTGCTGGAGCGAGCGGTTGAGCCAGCCATCCGCCGTCGTCTTGAGACCGGGCGTGCCGGTTTCGCAGAAGTCCTGGGCGTCGAAGTGGGAACGGGTGGCGCCCTGCAGGCCGGCGGCCTGCACCACCGCCAGCGCGCCGTCCTGCCACAGCGGCAACAGCGGGCCGAGCGCCGGGTGAAGCCCAAAGGTGTCGTCCAGCCGGAGGGCGGCCCCTTCCGCGCCCGGCCGGCCGAGCGCCAGGGTGGGCCGGGCCGCGTAGTAGGCCGGGTCCCCCACCGGGGGGACGAAGGAGAGGCCGTCGGCCCCCCCGCGCAGAAAGACCAGGACGAGGGCGCGGCGATGGCGCGTCGTCTGCGCCACCGCGCGGGCGAGAAAGCCGGGGGCGAAGCCCAGCCCGAGGAAGGCCAGCCCGGTGGACTTGAGGAAGAGGCGGCGGTCGAAGGACAAGGCGGGCCTCATTGCTTTTGAAACTCCGGGCTTCCCAGAAGCAGCCCGGCCACCTTGGCCGAGTCGAGGGGCCGGCGTTCGCCGTCGGGCATGGCGTCGTTCTCGCCCTGGCCCACCGCGCGCAGCAGCGTGGCCCGCGTCGTCTCGCTGAGCGGCGTGTGCAGCACCCGGAGCGCCAAGCTGTCCACCTGGGCGCCCGGGCTGCTGCCGGCGGCTTCCGACGGCAGGACGACTTGCGTCCCTGAAATGCGTCCTGCGGTGAGCGCGAGGGCGAAGTTGATGCGCGTCACCAGGGCCCCGGCATTCACCCACGGCGTGGCCACCTCCGGCCAACCGGTGGGCGGCTGCGCGCGGTACAGCGGCTCGCCCATGGCGTCCACCGCCTTCACCAGGGGCGCATCCCCGTAGGTGCTGCCGCCGAGGGCCCGCACGGCCGAGACGGCGAATTCTAGGGGCGTCTTCGTCTTCCCGTCGAAGGCCTGCTCGCTCCAGAATTCCGGACTTGCGAAGAGGGCCAGGTAGACGCTGGACAAGTCCCCGTGCGTGTCGAGGTAGGTGCGGGCCAGGCGCTCCACCAGGGCCGGGGGCGGCGCATCGGCGACGAACTTCTGCGCCAGCTTCCGCGCCAGGAAGTGGGCCGTGGCGGGGCTGGCGGCCAGAAGGTCCAGCACGCGCTCGCCGTCGTCCATGCCGCCGCCGGCGGGCACGGTGGTGCCCAGCACCTGCTTCTCGCCACCGTCGTGTGCCAGCGGGTGGAAGGCGAAGGTGCCCACCTGGCGCGGCCGGTCGATGCCCCAGCCGGTGAAGCAGCGGGCCACTTCGCGCACGTCGGCCTGCGTGTAGCCGCCGTCGACGCCCAGCGTGTGCAGCTCGAGCAGCTCCCGGGCGTAGTTCTCATTGAGGCCGAGCTTGCCCCCCTCGGCCAGCTTCTTCGGCACCGGGACGTTGGAGCGGCGGAGGGCGGCCAGGTCGAGGCCGTCCCGGGTGGACATCCAGTTGTCCAAATAGAAGAGCATCGCCGGGTGGTGCGCCACCGCGCCGAGCAGCGCGCGGAAGCTGCCAAAAAGATGCGGGCGAAGCGCCTCCCGCTCATAGGAGGCCAGCATCCAGCGCACCGCCCCCTTCTGCGCCGCCACGTTGAAGTGGTTGAACCAGAAGTCCAGCAGCACCTCCTGCAGCTGCCGGCGGCTCTCCGTGGCGCGGATAAGCTTGGCGGCCACCAGTTCCAACCCCATCTGCCGGGGCATCGCGCCGAGCGGCATTTCCTCGAGAAGCTTCGCCCGGGCCTCGGGGTCCGTCAGGTCCACCCCGCGCTCCTTGGCCAGCTTTGCCTCCGGCTGGTAGGCGGACAGCCGCTCCGCGGTGGTCATCTGCAGCGAGCGGAAGTTGGAAAGCTTCGCCAGCACCGCGGCGTCCTCCAGGGTGTCCGGGTGCAGCTGGGCCCAAATCCACGCCTGAACGCCCATCGCCTGCACCTCGGCCAGCGAGGCCGGGGAGGGCCCGTAGGCGAGGCGGTTGAGGACGTGCACGGCCTGCTTCTCCTGGCTCCAGCCGGACGGCGGAAGGTGCACGGGCGGAGCCGCAGAGGCGGCCGAAGGAGTGGGCGCGCTGGCAAAGGCCAGGCACGCGGCGAGGAGGGCGTAGGGACGCGGCATGGCTGCTGGGGAGAAACCCCGGTCGGGGCCAAAAGTTTGCCTCACCGGCCCCGCAGCAGTGGCGAAACGCGCCGCGTCAATGCAACAGTTGGCGTCCATGATGCCTTCCGCCGGGCGTTTCTTGTGGGCAGCTGTCGCAGTGGCACTCCTTCCCCTGTCGGCACTGGCGCAAGCCAGCGAGGTGCACGCCGACACCGGCGACACGGCGTGGCTTCTCATCTCGGCGGCCCTCGTGCTGCTCATGACGCCGGGGCTGGCGCTCTTCTACGGCGGCATGGTGCGGCGCAAAAACGTGCTCGCCACCCTCATGTACTCGCATTTCGCCCTGGCCCTGGTGACAGTGCAGTGGGTCGTCTTCGGCTACTCCATCACCTTCGGGAAGGACTTCCACGGCCTCATCGGCGGCACCAACTACCTCATGCTGGACAACATGGTGGGCAAGCTGAAGGGCAGCGTGCCCGAGCTGGCGTTCATGGTGTTCCAGCTGAAGTTCGCCATCATCACCCCGGCGCTCATCTCCGGGGCCTTCGTCGAGCGCATGAAGTTCTCCGCCTACATGGTCTTCACGCTGCTCTGGACCACCCTCGTCTATGACCCGGTGGCCCACTGGGTGTGGGGCGACGGCGGCTGGATTGGCACCTACGGCGCCTTGGACTTCGCCGGCGGCACGGTGGTCCACTGGACGGCGGGGCTGTCCGCCCTGGTGTGCGCGCTCTTCATCGGCAAGCGGCTCGGCTTCGGCAAGGAGCGCTTCATCCCGCATGACTTGCCGATGACCATCACCGGCGCGGGCCTGTTGTGGTTCGGCTGGTTCGGCTTCAACGCCGGCAGTGCGCTCTCGGCTGGACAGACCGCCGCCCTCGCCTTCGTCACCACCACCATCGCCGCCGCAACCGGGGCCATGGCGTGGGTGTTCGGTGAGTGGGCGAGCCGCGGCAAGCCCACCATGCTCGGCTTCGCCTCGGGCCTGGTGGCCGGGCTGGTGGCCATCACGCCGGCAGCCGGCTTCGTCTCGCCCGGAGCCTCGCTGCTCATCGGCGCCGCTGCGGGCCTCGTCTGCTACGCGGCGGTGGTGCTCAAGGAGAAGCGCTTCCACTACGACGACTCGCTCGACGCCTTCGGCATTCACGGGGTGGGCGGCATGCTCGGCGCGCTGCTGGTGGGCGTCTTCTCGCGCAAGGTGCTGAACCCAAGCGGCGGAGCGGACGGGTTGCTCGCCGGCGACCCCTCGCTTCTGGTGAAGCAGGCGGTGGGGCTGCTGGCGGCCGGCGCGTGGACGGTGGTGGTCACCCTGGCCATCCTCTTCGTGGTGGATAAGACCATGGGCCTGCGCGTCTCCGAGGATGACGAGCGCGAGGGCCTGGACGCCACCCAGCACGGCGAGGCGGCCTACACCTCCTGAGGCGCGTCGTCGGGCCTCCGGGGGAATTCCGCGCAGCCACGCCCTAGACTGCCGGACACTGTGGACGTCGCCCCGGGCTGTGCGCAGGCGCTGCTCTCCTCGGCCCCTCCCTGGCCCACCCGGGTGGTGTGCCTCACCGAGGAGACGACGGAGACGCTGTACCTTCTCGGGGCCGGGGAGAAGGTGGTGGGCGTCAGTGGCTTCACCGTCCGGCCGCCGGAGGCACGGCGCAAGCCGCGGGTGAGCTCCTTTCTGGACGCGGACTTCGAGAAGATTCTGGCCCTCCGCCCGCACCTGGTACTCGGCTTCAGTGACCTGCAGGCGGACCTCGGCCGGGAGCTCTGCAAGCGCGGGGTCCCGGTATTTCTCTTCAACCAGCGCAGCCTGGCGGAGATTCTTCAGGCCATCCGCCTCATCGGCGCCCTGGTGGGCCTGGCCGAGGCGGCGGACCGCCTCGCCCGGCAGCTTCAGGGCAACCTCGAGCGGCTGGCGGACCAGGCCACGCGGCTTCCCCGGCGCCCGCGGATGTTTTTCGAGGAGTGGCACGAGCCGCTCATCTCCGGCATTCGCTGGTGCTCGGAGCTGCTGGAGCTGGTCGGTGGAGAGGACGTGTGCGTCGAGTCCCGGGCCAGCCAGGGTGCCCAGGGCCGGATTTTCGCCCCCGAGGAAGTTGCCCGGCGCGACCCGGAGGGCGTGGTGGCGAGCTGGTGCGGCCGCAAGGCCAAGCCGGAGAAGATTCGCGCCCGGCCGGGCTGGGACCGGGTACGGGCGGTGCTGGACGACCAGCTGTATGAGGTGAAGAGTCCCCTGATTCTTCAGCCGGGGCCGGCCGCCCTCACCGAGGGGGCGGAGCAGCTGGCGCGGATTGTGGCGGCCGTCGCCCGGGGACAGCGGTTGGGCAACCCGAAACCAGGGGACTTGCGCTCGGCCGGCTGAGGGCCGCAGCGTCGTCCACCCCCCAACGACTGCTTTGCAAAGGAGCAACGGCATGCGCACCGCAGAGGCGTGGTTCAGCAGCTACGGCCGCGACCACCAGAACGCCACCAACCGCACCATCCACTGGGTCTGCGTCCCCCTCATCCTGTGGGCCGCCATCGCCGCGCTGTGGACGGTGCCCGTCCCGAGCGCCGTCGGCGTCCCTGGCGCCTGGTGCCTTTTGGCGATGGCCGCGGCCCTCGTCTTCTACGGGCGCATGTCCAAGGTCATCGGCGTCGGGATGCTCGCGGTCTTCGTCGTTTTCGGCGCCGCCACCCAAGTCCTCTTCGCAGGACTCGGGCCGACGCGCCTCCTCGGGGTCGCCGCCGCCGTCTTCGTCGTGGCCTGGGTGGGGCAATTCATCGGCCACAAGTTCGAGGGCAAGCGGCCCTCATTCCTGACGGACCTGTCCTACTTGCTGGTGGGCCCGGCGTGGCTCCTGGGAAAGGCCCTGCGGCGCGCCGGCCTCGCCTGGTAGCGGTGCTGTCCGCCGGCGGGCAACGGCATTGCGCGGGTGTCGTGTTGGGGCACCCTCCGCTGCGAGCGCACATCAGCGGGCCAGGGCCGGAATCACATGTTCGACTAGGAGGGCCTCGGTCTGCTCGTGCATCCCCCGCGTGCCGTAGTTGGTGCTGGTGATGACGACAGCCGCATCGAGGTCGGGCAGCACCACCACCTTGTTGCCGCCGTTGCCGGACATGAAGAAGGCCGGGTGGCCGGCGAACGACTTTAGCCACCACAGGTAGCCGTACTCCGTCGTGTCGTCGATGCGGGCGCGGGGCTGGGTGGAGGCGCGCACCCAGGCCGCCTCGAGGAGCTGCTGGCCGCGGAAGCGGCCGCCGTCGAGGGCAAGCTGGGCGAGGGCGAGAAGGTCGCGGCTGCGCAGGCGCAGGCCGCCGCCCGTCTGCGGGAGGCCCTGAGGAGAGAAGACCCACTGCTCGCCGGCAATGCCCAGCGGGGCGAAGAGCCGCTCCTGCGCGTAAAGGTCTACCCGCTTGCCGGTGGCTTGCTGCAGCACCTCGGCCAGCAGGGAGACCCCGGCTGTGCAGTAGCTGAAGAATCGGCCGTAGCGCGGCTCCTCGGGTTTCTCCCCCAGGTGCATCCGGCCGCGAAGCGGCAGCTCGAAGAAGAAGCGGCTCCAGTCCTCGATGAGGTACATCCGCTCCTCGTTTCCCCGGGAGGCGTCGTTCCAGTCGTCGCACTCGAGCGGCGAGGACATGGTGAGGAGTTCCTCCACCGTGATGGCGGCCTTGCGCGGCTCCACTGCAGCGAGGGCGCGCCGGTGCTCGGGGGTGAGCAGCGGCAGCACCCGGGCGGAGACCCCCGACAGTGCATGGTCGGCGATGGCCAGGCCCACCAGCATGCTGGTGACACTCTTGGTCGCCGAGCGGGTGTCGCGCGGCGTCTCCGCGTCGCCCGCGAAGTACTTCTCGTACAGCAGCTGTCCGTGTCGGGCCACCAGGACGCTGCCAATCTTCTTGAGCTCCCCTTTGGCCACTGCCGCCTCAAGCGCGGAGAGCTGCAGGAGGAACGCCGGGCTGGCACCCGTGGTCGCGGGAGCTCCGCTTGCCGCCGGCGTCGCGGTCGCGGCGCAGGCGACAGCGAGCAGCAGCGCCTGTTTTGTGAGCGCGCTTCGAGGGCGAGCCATGCCTTGACTCCCTAGCCGTTCCATGCCCGCGCCGGCCGCCGTGACTCCCGGCTCACAACTGCGAGGGCGCGCTTCGCCTCACTGCGCCTGCAACGCCCAGCTCTCAAGATGTTCATCTTGAGAGGCGATGAAGACCCGCTTGCCGTCGGCGCTGATGGCCAGGGCCGCGATGCTGGTGCGGACCTGGACCAGCGCGCCCAGCGGATTACCGGTGGCAGCGTCGTGCAGCGCGAGATTGCCGCCCTGCTCGGCGCTCACGACCCGCCGACTGTCGGGAGTGAAGGCCAGTTGTCTGACGGTCCCGTGCACGAAGCTGACACCGTGGAAGGCGCCTCGGCTCAGCAGCAGTGGATGCGCGCCGGTGGCGGCGTCGATGAGATGCACCGAGGTATCCTGGCCAGCCACTGCCAGCCGGACGCCGTCCGGTGACAGGGCGAGGGCCGATACCCTGTCTCCGCTACGCTCGCCCATGATGACCTCGCCCTTCACCACCTTGAGCGGGCCGAGCAAAGACTTGCCACTCCTGACGTCGAAAACCTGCACGCCGCCGTCTTTGTAGCCGACGGCGGCCCGGGTTCCGTCGGCGCTGACGGCCAGAAAGCTGGGCTCGTTCGAAAGAGTCGCGACGCGGCGGGTCTTCTTCGACGGCCAATCCGCCAGCAGAAGCTCACCGGCCAACTGCGGCTCCCGGCTGCCGGACTTGTTGCTGCCGGGGACGGTGCCCCAGGTGGCGGCCATCAGACTAGCGCCGCGCGACAGGGGGACTTCGACGGCAGAGTCGGCGAGCAGGCCAGTGACCGGTGCGCTCAGGGGCTGGAAGGTGTTGGCGTCGAGGATCAGCACAGTGGCTCCGCTGTCGACGAAGAGCCGCTGGCCGTCGCTGGCAGCGGCGAGAGCGCTGATGCCGTCGTCCGCCTTCTCGACGTGCACCGGCTCGCCCACGCGTTGAATCCACGGGGCGTCGGCCGCCGACGCGCCAGCCGAGGCAATCCACACCGCGGCGGCCAGCCCGCGGACAAGTTTGGGGCGGACGAGACTTGGCAGCGGTGCGAAAGGCGGACGGCAGAACGAAGTCCAGGGCATTTCTGCGTCCCTCCTATGGGCGATGCGCCGAGCAGGGAGCGCAAGGCTGTCAGCCGGCTGGCGGACGGTCAAGCTCGGCGAGCCCGGTTTCACCCCCGTCAGTTCGAGCGAAGACTGCAGGGGCCTGCTGCCCTCTGCGCGCCTCGCGTTTGCTGCATGAGGTGAACCAGGGCGAGGTCCCTCTCGTGACGCGGCAGGGCAGCTTCGGCTCCCCCCTGGGCGCTCTCGACATCAGGGAGGTCAGCCTTCGGCGTGGAGGCCATGCTGGCGCGAGGCGCCGCCGCGCCCTCCACCCGCCCGCGGGGACCGTCGCCCCTGGGGCGAGAAGGCTGAGGCGTCTGCAGGGTTCAGCCCGGCGTCGCCGCCGCGGCCAGCGCCGCCGGGTTGGGCTTTGCCGCCGCCACCCGCTTCAGCGTGTTGCTGTCCGTGTGGTGGAAGGGCTCCGGCCGGTCGGCAATCTGCAGCACCGTGTCCTCTTCGTAGTGAAGCGTGTCCGCGCCCTCCAGGGTGATGGTGAGGGTGTAGGACAACGTCTTGAAATTCTCGTGCAGGAAAGGCGCGGAGACGATGCCGGCGGTGGGCGAGCCCAAGGTGGCCTTCACCGTGAAGCGTCGCGCGTCCGGCTCGGCCGTCCCCGTCGCCATCGCCACCTGGCCGCGGGGGATGGCCAATGTCTGCAGCAGCGTCCGCGTCGCCGGCTCCCACAGCCAGTAGCCCACCTGGTCGTGGAAGGTCAGCACCTCGTCCAGCTTGTTGATGTGGGTGTGGTAGCGCAGGCCATACAGCAACTGGGGCCCATTGGTTTGCAGGTCGATGGGGTCAAGCACCATCCGCTCGCGGTAGGGCTCCTCCAGGCCGCCGTCGACCACCGGGTGCGTGTCGCGCCCCTGGCCTTCCCAGACGCCGGCGAGTGCCGCCAGCGGGCCCAGGTTGCGCAGGGTGTCGAGCGAGCGGGGGCAGGTGGAAACACTTGCCCCTGCCGCTAGCGCCGTGGACCAGCTTCACCGCATGGGCCCTCGAAGCCCCTGGGCCCGGGGAGCGGTCGCGCGAGAAGCGCAGCCCCCCCCAGGGCGGCTGCTCACGTCCGCGTCGCGGCGACGGCGCTCGCCGGACCACTGGTACGCGGCGCCGCGGCCCGGCGCCGCTGCAGCACGGCGTCGAGGGACCAGGGCCCGGGGCCAGCGGCCAACAGGAAGATGCACGACAGCAGCTGTGAATAGTCCGAGCGGGTCTCGTGCAGCACCGCCCACCAGCCCATCGTGGGCGGCGCTGCCGGCTTGGCCAGCGGCGAGGTGCCGTAATAGAGGCCAATCTTTGTGGAGAGGATGGCCACCACCATCTCGATGATGAAGGGCACGCTGATGAAGCGCGTCAGAAGACCGCTGATGAGTAACAGCCCTCCCCCAATCTCCAGGAGGGCGATGGCCGGCGCCAGCACGTCGGGCATGGGCATGCCCAGCTTGGTGAAGCGGCCGACGCCCTGGTTGACGTAGACGAACTTCAGGATGCCCTCCGAGAAGAAGACGCCACCCGCAAGCAGGCGGATGGCGAGCGTCGCCCGGGGGCCGGACGTCGGCGGGTGGGTGAAGAAGTGGGTGACGTCCTGAAGGCGCATGGGGTGTCTCCGGGGTGTGCTGGGGCCGTCATGGGCGACGGCTTGCGCGGACGAGATTCAAGGAGGGCTCCATCTATTCCCCCCCTCACGCGCGGTGCGGCCGGGTCCCCCCCCCAAGGGACGTCGCTCCCGTTTGCGGCTGCCCGGCCCGGGACGCTAGCGTCCCGCTCCAGCGTGCGGATGTCCTCTCAACCCAGGGCAGGTGCCACCGGCGCGGCGCTCCCGTTTCTGTTGCTCGCTGCGGTGTCGTCCGCCGCCCCCGCCGCGGGACGGCCCGAGGTGTCCCTCAACCACCTCTCGGTGGTGCTGGATGCGGCCACCGTGCGGGACCTCGCGGCGAATGCCTTTCTCAAGGACAGCTTCGCCACGGTGTTTCAGAAGGCCAACGTCTCCAATGACGGCAAGCGATGGACCGGGACCTACCTCTACGGCGAGCGGACATACCTCGAGGTGTACGAGGCGGGCCCCGCGCAGGGAGAGCCTGGCAGCAGCGGCATCGCCCTCGCCGTGGAACATCCCGGGGATGTGACGCGTCTGGTGCTGCCGCTCGCCGACGCCGGGGCCGAGGCCACCATCGTGCTGCGCACGGCCCAGGGCCCGACTGGCGCCCAGGTCCCCTGGTTTTACCAGCTGCGCGCCTTCTACCGGACGGACCCGCCGTCCAACACCAGCCGCTGGGTGATGGAGTACCAGAAGGATTTCCTGCGCACCGTCGAGCCCGGCAAGGACGGCATCAGCCGCGCGCAGCTCGCCGCGCGCTTTCAGCAGAAGGACCGGCTGGTGAAGGACATCATCGGCGCAACGGTGGCCCTCGCGGACAAGGAGATGGAGCGCTTCGTCAAGGAACTCGAGGTGTACGGCTGGACCGTGCGCCCGGACGGGGCGAGGCGCATCGCCTCCGGTGGGGGAATGACGCTGACGCTCATCCCGGTGGCCCCGGGCGTGCGCGGGCTCATCGAGGTGCGCTTCCAGCTAGGGAAGAAGGGCGTCCCCGCCCAGACGCTGCACTTTGGCCCGACGTCCGTCCTCTCCGTCGGCGCCGACGGCACGGCCGTCTGGACGCTGTGACGGCCATGGCCCTGGTCGCCTGTCCAGAGTGCGGCAAGCAAATCTCCTCCCAGGCGGCCACGTGCCCGCACTGCGGCATTTCCCTCGCTGGTGCCGCGGCCCCCCGCGGCCTCGGCGCCGCGCCCCCAGCAGCACCCCTCGCCGAGCAGACCCTGTGGGAGGCGAGCCCCTCGCTCCTTCTGCTTCTTGGAGAGACACTGGCCACCATCCTGGTGGTGCTGGCCGTCATCCTCCTGGTGGCGCTGGGGCTCCCGGCGGTGCTGTCCGCGCTGCCGGACGGCGGCCGCAGCACCTGGGTGGACCCGCACAAGGCGCCGCTCGTCCTCACCGTGGTGCTGGCCATCTACCTCGCGCTGCGGGGAAGCCGCATGGCGGTGCGTGCCGCACGGCTGCGCAGCACCCGCTACCGCCTCACCAACCAGCGCCTGCTGGTGGAGAGCGGGCTTCTGTCCCGCGGCATGCTGGAGGTCGACCTGCGCACCGTCGACGACCTGGTCTACCGCCAGGGCCTGGTGGACCGCCTCCTCAGCATTGGCACCATCAGCGTCGTGTCCTCGGACAGGACTAGCCCCCGCCTGCAGCTTCTGGGCGTGAAGGACCCGCGGGGCACCCGCGAGCTCATCCGCAGCCAGGCCTACGCCGCCACCCAGCGGCAGCTGTTCACCCGCTCGACATGAATAAACCTCCGGCGCCGCGCTGGGCTTTCGGCAGCCGCGCCCAGCTGGCCCACGCGGTGCTGTTGGTGGTGCTCCTCACCGCGGTGTTTGCCGCGCTGCGGGGACTGGCGGTGCTGGTGCTGGGCCCAGACGTCGACATGGACGTCCCCTCCGTCGGACTTTTCGCGCTGCTGGCGCTGGCCGTCCTGGTGCAGGCCGGGGCCGTGGTGGGACTGGGCCTCGTGCGCTGGGGGCGCCTGCCGCTTCGGGCGCTGGGCTGGCACAGCACCAGCCCGCGCCGGGACTGCGCCGCCGGACTTCTGGGCTTCCTTGCCGTGGCCGCGGTGGTGCTCGGCCTACGGGCGGCCGAGGGCGGGCCGGTGCCGGAAACCCTCGGCCTGTGGCTGCACCAGCCACTGGGCGCCAGGGGCATTGCCCTGTGCATTGGGCTACTGGCCTCCTTCAACGAGGAGTCCCTCTTCCGCGGCTACCTGCAACCGGGGCTGGTGGCGCGTCTGGGTCCGGCCGCGGGCATCCTTTTGGGGGCCCTGGTCTTCGCGCTGTACCATGGCAACTTCGCGCCCATGGCGCTGCTCGGCAAAACCCTGTTGGGCCTCGTCTTCGGGCTTTTGGCCCTCCTTCGCCAAGGTCTCCTCCCGAGCGCCCTCGCCCACCTCCTCACCTGGGGGGTGATGGGCTTCAGCTGACGCCGCAGGCCCGTCAGGGCGTAGCGCCCGGGGCGGGGCGCGGGGCGGTGGCGCTGCGGGGCCGAGGCACCGCCCGGTTGATGGCAAGGCCCAGCCCGGCCGCCACCGCCGACAGCAGCGCCCACAGGCTGAGTTGTCCCTGGTCGATGAGGAAACCGGCTGACGCCGGCCCGAGGATTTGCGCGACGGAGAAGAGGGACTGGTTGAGTCCCAGCACCACGCCCTGCTCGTTGTTTTGCACTTGCTGGGTGATGAGGCTGGTGAGGGTGGGGCGCAGGACGCCGTTTCCGAAGGAGGAGAGGCTGCCCGCCACCAGCAGCACGGGAATGCCGAAGGTGGCCGACAGCACCGCGTAGCCCGCCGTGACGGTGAGGAAGCCGGACGTCACCAGCGCCGTCTCGCCGAAGCGTCGCACCAGCCGGCCGATGAAACCGCCCTGGAGAATGACGCCGAGCAGCCCGGCGTAGGCGAAGACGTAGCCCACCTGCTCCGGCCCGAAGGGCCGGCCGTGCCAGGACAGCCGGCGCTCGCAGAAGAGGGCCAGCCCGCCGGTGAAGGCGGCGAAGGCGAAGCTGAAGAAGAAGAATTGCAGCAAAAGCGGCGTCAGCCCCGGCCGGCGGAAGTACTGGGCGTATTCCCCCCACGCCAGCAGCGACAGGCGCCGTCCCCCGGGGCCGGGGCCGGGGCCGTCCGCAGCGGCGCCGGCAGGCTGGGGCGGCTTGCCACCCGGCAGCAGAAACGCGGTTGCCAGAATGCTGGTGAGCGACAGTCCGGCGGCCACCAGGAAGGGCACGTGGTAGCCGTACTTGGACAGGAAGCCGGACATGGCCGGGCCCACCAGGAAGCCGAAGCCGAAGGCTATGCCGATGATGGCAAACGCCCGGGCGCGGTTTTTCGGCAGGGTGACGTCGGCGATGTAGGCCTGCGCCAGCGAGAGGTTCCCGGCGGTAAGCCCATCGATGATGCGCCCCAGGAAGGCCACCCACAGCACCTGGGCCCCGCCCAGGATGAGAAAGCCGGCCAGGGTCCCCACCTGGCTGAACAACAGCAGTGGCTTGCGGCCGACGCGGTCGCTCAGCCGGCCGAGCAGCGGTCCAGAGAAGAGCGAGCAGAGGGCGAAGACGGAGATGAGGAGCCCGACCTGGGTGGGCGAGGCGCCCAGCCGCTGCGCGTAGAAAGGTAGCAGGGGCAGCACGATGGTGAGCCCCAGGACGTCGACCACGACGATGAGAAAGATGGGGAGGAGGGGATGGCGCTTCAAGACGCGAGCAGCGCTAGCCCAAAGCCGCGACGGCGGCAATGCCTCCGCGCTGGCCCTAGGGCGGCCCAAACCCGAAGCGCGCGAAGGCGGCCTGCGCCGGCGGGGAGAGGAGGAATCGCAGGTAGGCCGCCGCCAGCGCAGGCTGCGCCGAGCGCAGCACCGCCGCCATGGGGTACTGGGCGACGACGTTGATGTCAGCAGGGATGGGCACCAGCTGCACCTGGCCAAGGACGCTCTGGGCGTCGCTCTGGTACACAATCCCCGCGTCGGCCTCGCCCAGGACGACCTTGGTCAGCACTTGCTTCACGTTGAGTTCCCGGGACACCACCCGGGCCTGGACGCGGGCGCTGAAGTCCGCGCCCAGCACCTGGTTGGCCCGCTCCAGCAGTTCCAGCGTGTAGCGCCCGATGGGCACCTCCGGCGTGCCGATGACGAGCCGCTGCGCGGTGGGCAAGTCGGCGAAGCGCTGCAAGTGGCCCGGGTTGGTGCGGGGGACGACCAGGACCGGCACGTTGCTCAGGAACAGCTGCTCCCGCCCCACCACCGAGGCCTTCTGTGCCAATTCCATCTGGCGGCGGTCCGCGGACAGAAAGACGTCGGCTGGTGCCCCCTGCTCGAGTTGCGTCCGCAGCTCCTGGCTTCCGGCGAAGTTGAAGCGGAGGTGCACCCCCGGGTGGGCCTCTTCGAAGGGGGCCTGGAGCGCGGTGCAGGCCTCGCGGAGCGAGGCTGCGGCAAACACGACCAGCTCCGTCGGGGCCGCCGGGCTGGTGGCCTCGGCCGCTGGGCCGTTCAGGCTGACCCCCAGCAGCAACAGCGGCAACAGGCGACGTCCAGAAAGTCTTCGGGTGGTGTGCACGCTTTCTCCCTCGCGGGGTCCATTCCCCCCAGTGGGGGTTTCCCCGGCCCCCGCCGGCCGGGCCCGAGGCGTTGGGCGTCCGCCGCAGAATTACTCCACTTGCGCTCATCGCACGAAGGGAACGGCCCGACCGCCTGACCCACCCTAGCCCCCGGCCGTCTGGTTGCTGATGGCGCGTGGCCCGGGCCTCGACGTAGCCCTCCTCCAGCTGAATCTCCGCCCCCAGCGCCGACGGGGTCGACATTGCCCGGAGGCTGGACCTAGCTTCCGGGCCCATGAGTGCACGGTGGTGTGGGAGGGACGACCGCCACTTCGGGCGACTCGCGTGCCGGGACACCGCGACGTCCGGGACCAGGGCCGCGTGAGCGCGCAGGACGACGCGAGCGGCGTCGAGTGGATTGTGGAAGCCTTTGGCTGCCAGCCAGAGGCGCTGCGCTCCGAAGTGTCCTTGCGCTCCCTGTTCGAGCGGGCCGTTCGAGAACTTTCCCTGCGCCCACTTGCCCCGGCCAGCTTCCATCTCTTCCCACCGCCCGGCGGCATCACCGGCGTGCTCGTGCTTTCGGAGTCGCACCTCACCTGCCACACCTTCCCGGAGAGGGGGTATGCCGCACTGAACCTGTACTGCTGTCGCCTGCGCCAGCGCTGGGACTTCGCCGCCCACTGCCGCGAGTTCCTCGGTGCCGAACGGACCGTGGTGATGGAAGTGCGGCGCGGTGGGCTGCCGAGGGACGCCGGGTGACCACCGGCGTCGCCTCCGCCTGCCCCCAGTGTGGCGCTCCGCTGCGCTTCGGCGGAGCCGCCAGCCTGGCCGCCGTCTGTGCCTACTGCCGCTTCGCCTCGCTGAGGACGGGCGCCAGGCTGGACGCTGCCGGGAAAGTGCCGGACCTGGTCGCCACCGACACGCGACTGTCCACTGGCACGGCGGGAAAGGTGGACGCTCGCACCTTCACCTTGCTTGGCCGGCTCCAGCTGTCCCAGGGCGAGGCCGTGTGGAACGAGTGGTACGCCTGCTTCGACGACGGCAGCTGGGGCTGGGTGGCGGAGGCGCAGGGGCGTCTCTACGTCACCTTTCCCAAGGCAGCGCCCTCGGGGCTCCCGCCGCGGGGCGCGCTCAAGCCGGGGATGGAAGTCCGCCTGCCCGGGGTGGGGCGCGCGGTCGTGGACGAGGTGAACGAAGCGCGGCTGGTCTCGTTCGAGGGGGAGCTGCCCGTCCGGCCCGACCTCGGCGAGACGTGGCGCTACGCCGACTGCAGCACCGACAGCGGCGGCTTTGTCACGCTGGACTACGGCTCCGGCGGCGATGGCGTCCTCTACGCCGGGCGCGAGCTGACTTACGCCGAGGCCGGGCTGGCCGACTGTGCCCCGGTGGCTGCCCCCGCCCAAGTCGCGGCGCGGGGGCTGCGCTGCCCCAATTGCGGCGGGCCCATTGAGTTGCGTCGGCCCGACACCAAGGCCTTCGCCTGCCCAAGCTGCGGCGGCCTTCTCGACGTGAGCCGAGGACAATTTCAAGTCCTGGGAATTCTCGACGCCCGCTCCAAGCCGCCCATCCCGCTCGGGACGCAAGGGACGCTGCTGGGCGAGACGCTGGAAGTCCTCGGCTTTCTCGTGCGCAGCATCACCGTGGACGGCGAGCGGTTTGCCTGGAAGGAGCTGCTCCTGCACGGACCGGGCGGCTACCGCTGGCTCTCCGTCTACAACGGCCACTGGCTGTACCTGCGCCCCATTCCCGCGGGCAAGGTGGTGTCCGGCCTGACTGGCCGCCTGGCCACCTACGCGGGTCGCGGCTTCAAGCACTTCCAGGGGGGCCCGGCGCGGTACGACGAAATCCAGGGGGAATTTTACTGGGAGATTCGGGGCGGCGAGACGGTCCTGACGAATGACTACGTGGCGCCACCCGGGCTGCTCTCGTCCGAGAGCACCCAGACGGAGAGCTCCTGGAGCCTGGGCCAGTCGGTGACGGGCGCGGACGTCTGGAAAGCCTTCAAGCTTCCCGGCGCCCCTCCGCCCGCGGTGGGCGTCGGCGAGGCCGAGCCGAACCCCTTCCGGGCCCGCCTGGCCCCGGCGTGGAAGCTGGCCGGCGCAGCCCTGACCACCCTGTTTCTGCTGGCGGCCCTCTTCGCTGCACGCGCGCCGCGGCAAGAACTGATGGCGCTGGACGTCCCGCTTGCACCCGGGGACGTCACCCTGTCCGAGCCGTTCGACGTCGGCGGTGGACCGCAGGCCCTCGAAATCACCGCCGAGGCCGCGGTGGAGCAGGCCTGGGTGGGGCTGGACGTGGCCCTCATCGAGGAGGAGACGGGCGAGAGCGAGCTGGTGGGCTTCGAGCTGTCCTCCTTCTCCGGCGTGGAGGCCGGCGAGCGGTGGGCGGAGGGTTCGCGGCACGGGAGCGCCACGGTCGGCTCGGTCCACAGCGGACGCTACGTGCTGCGCGTCGAGCCGCAAGTCGAGCGCGGTCAAGGCCAGGTGCCTGCAACCGCCCACGTGCGTGTGGTGCGGGGCGTCTTTCTGGCGACGCCCCTGGTGCTGGCCCTCGTCTTGGTGGCAGCGTGGCCGCTGCTCGTCGTCCTGCGATTCGTGGCCTTCGAGCGGCGGCGCTGGCAAGACAGCGACCACCCCTGGAGCAACGCGTGAGTGGCCGCGCCGGAAGGGACAGCGGATGAGGACGGGGCCCTATGCCGTATTTTGCGCCGTCGTCTCCATCGCCTTTCTGGCGATGGAGGCCCGCGGCGTGAACCTGCTTCCCGAGTCGCGCCACATCAGTGTTCCGTCGTCGGTGCGCGGCGCGCCGGGTGGCTACCGAACGTACCGCAGCTGGGGAGGCGGCGGATTCAGGGGAGGCAAGTGATGGACCTGTTCAACGTCAAGTCGCTGCTGGCGAGCATCATCTACTCGGCGCTCGGGGTGGTCATCTTCCTCATCGCCTTCAAGCTGCTCGAGCGCTTCATGCCTTTCAACGTCGACAAGGAGCTGGCCGAGGACCAAAACACGGCGGTGGGAATCGTCGTGGGCTCGGTGATGATTGGCCTCGCCATCATCATCGCCGCCGCCATTCACTAGGATGGCCCGTGGCCCACGCGAGGCGGCCGGCGCCCGCGCAGCGACGGCGCGGACGACCGCCCTGTTCGTGGCGGTGCTGCTCGTCTCGACGTGCGGCCTCGTCTATGAATTGGGCGCCGGGGCGCTCGCCTCGTACGTGCTCGGCGACTCGGTGACCCAGTTCTCCCTGGTCATTGGCATCTACCTCTCCGCCATGGGCCTCGGCGCCCACTTCTCCCGCTATCTCGAGCGGGGGCTGGCGAGGCGCTTCGTCGACCTGGAACTGGCCGTGGCGCTGGTGGGCGGCTTCTCGGTGCCGGTGCTCTTCCTCTGCTTCGGACGGGTCGCCCACTTTCGACCCATCCTCTACGCCGTGGTGGCCCTGGTGGGCACGCTGGTGGGGGTGGAGATTCCGCTGTTTCTGCGCATCCTGCGGCGGCGCCTCGACTTCAAGGACCTCGTCGCCAACGTGCTCTCGGTGGACTACCTGGGCGCGCTGCTCGCCTCGCTCCTCTTCCCGTTGCTGCTGGTGCCGCGCCTCGGCCTGGTGCGCACGTCTTTGGCGATGGGACTGGTGAATGGCCTGGTGGGCCTGTGGAGCACCTGGCTGCTCGCCGAGGAACTGCCGGCGCTTGGGTGGCTGCGGGTGCGGTGTGCGGGCGTCATCCTGGCCTGCGCGGCCGGCCTCGCGGGCGCCAACTGGATGACGTCGCTGGCCGAGGAGGCGCTTTTCTCGGACCCCATCATCTACTCGCGCCAGTCGGCCTACCAGCGCATCGTCATCACCGCCGGGCGCGGCAGCTTTCAGCTCTTCCTCGACGGGAACCTCCAGTTCTCGTCGGTCGACGAGTACCGCTACCACGAGGGGCTGGTGCACCCGGCCTTCGCCGCCGCCGCCCGGCACGAGAACGTGCTGGTGCTGGGGGGCGGCGACGGCCTCGCCGTCCGGGAGATTCTGCGCTACCCGGACGTGCACCGGGTGACGCTGGTGGACATCGACCCGGCAATGACGGCGCTGGCGGTGGACCTGCCCATGGTGCGGGAGCTCAACCGCAGTTCCCTCCTCGACCGCCGGGTGCGGCTGGTGCACGAGGATGCGTTGGCCTGGCTCGCTGACCTCCCCCCGGAGGCACGCTTCGACGTGGCCATTGTGGACTTTCCCGACCCGAACAACTTCTCGCTGGGGAAGCTGTACACCACCCGCTTCTACCGTCTCCTCCGGGCCCACCTCGCCCCCGGGGGGGCGACCGCCGTGCAGAGCACCTCTCCTTTGCTGGCACGCACCTCCTTCTGGTGCATCGCCACCACCATGGAGGCCGCGGGCCTCTTCGTCCGCCCCCTGCACGTGGCCGTCCCTTCCTTCGGAGAATGGGGCTTCGCGCTGGCTGAAGCCCAGCCCTTCGAGATTCCCGGCCACGTGCCGCCCGGGCTGCGCTTTCTCTCCGACGCGCTTTTGCCCGGCCTCTTCGTGTTCGGCCCAGACCTGGCCCGTGTCCCCGCCGAGGTGAACCGCTTGGATAATCAAATCCTGGTCCAGTACTACGAGGCCGAGTGGAGGCGCTTCGAATGACGCGCTTCACTCGGCGCGACCTCCTCCTCGCGTTTCTGGGCCCAGCGGTGGCGACCGCCTGTCACGGCGGAAAGCCGCCCGCGCTGGCCTTCGAAGGCGCCATCCTCGGCGCCAACGACAGTCGCGGCCACCTGCTGCGGGCGGGTTTCAAGCCCACGCCCCAGGTGCAGACGCGGACGGCCGTCCTCATCATCGGCGGCGGCATCGCCGGCCTGTCTGCCGCCTGGCGCTTGTCGCGTGCCGGGGTGGAGGACTACCGCATCCTCGAGCTGGACGCGGAGCCCGGCGGCACGTCCCGGGCCGGCAGCAACGCCGTTACCCCCTTCCCCTGGGGCGCGCACTACCTGCCGTGTCCCCAGCCGCACGCCCGCTCCGTCGAGCTGCTGGCGTTGGAGATGGGCGCGGCCGAGCGGCGCAGCGACGGGCAGCTCGTCTTCGACGAGGCGCAGCTCTGCCGTGCGCCGCAGGAACGGCTGTTCATCGCCGACCGCTGGTACGAAGGGCTCTACCCGCGCGCCGGCGCCACGCTGCGCGACCTCGACGAATTCGCACGCTTTCAGGCCGAAGTCCGGCGCTTCTCGGCCCTGCGCGATGGCCAGGGCCGGCGCGCCTTCGCCGTTCCCATGGAGCACGGTTCGGACGACGCCGACATCGTCGCCCTCGACCGTCTCTCCATGTCCGATTGGCTCGAAGCCCAGGGCCTGCGCGGCGAACGCATCCGGTGGTTCGTCGAGTACGGCTGCCGCGACGACTATGGAACGACGCTTCAGGGCACGAGTGCCTGGGCGGGACTGCACTACCACGCCTCACGCACCGACCACGGCGGCCCGGAGGACCTGCTC
Source organism: Myxococcaceae bacterium (assembly GCA_017881265.1). Taxonomy (GTDB): domain Bacteria; phylum Myxococcota; class Myxococcia; order Myxococcales; family Myxococcaceae; genus JADGRA01. The sequence continues at coordinate 36,745 of JADGRA010000015.1, forward strand.
ACCTGGCCCGAGGGGAACGGGCACATCGTCTCGCACCTGGCGCGCCGGGCCGGCCGGCGTCTGGAAACGGGGGTGGTGGTCACGGAGGTTCGGCCCCTGGAGCGAGGCGCCGAAGTGGTGGCCTTCCATGCCGACACGGGCCGCTGCGAGCGGGTGCTTACCGACCACGTGGTGCTGGCCATCCCGCGCGTGGCAGCAGCCCGCGTCTTTCCCCACCCCCGGCTGGTCGCCGAGGCCAGCGGCTTTCACGCCGGCGCCTGGCTGGTGGCCAACGCCACCCTGCGCCGGCGCCCTCTCTCCCGCGGCTTCCCGGAGGCCTGGGACAACGTCCTCTACGGTTCCGGCAGCCTGGGCTACGTGGTGGCCACCCACCAGTCCGACCGCCACGGCGGTCCACCCGGCGCCACCGTCTTCACCTGGTACCTGTCGCTGACGCACGCCGACCCCGCGGAGGCGCACCGCTGGCTGTACGCCCTGTCCTGGCGCGACGCGGCCGAGTTGGTGGTGGCCGACCTGCGGCGGGCCCACCCGGACATCGAGTCCTGCATCGAGCGGCTCGACGTGTGGCGCTGGGGACACGCCATGATTCGCCCTCGCCCCGGCTTCGTCTTCTCCCCGGAGCGGCGTCGGGCCTCCCAGGCCCTGGGAGATGTCCACTTCGCCCACACCGACCTCTCCGCGCTGTCGCTGATGGAGGAGGCGCAGTACCACGGCATCCGCGCCGGGGAGGAAATCCTGGCGCGGCTGGGCCGGCAAGTCGACAGCCTGCTGTGACTTGCCCTGGGGCCGCTATCCGTTGGTCCAGAAGGCGCGGGCAAAGGCCGAAGCCGGTGCGACGCGCAGCGCATCCACCTGCCCGCGCTCCGTCACACGGCCGCCCTCCAGCACCAGCATCTGTCCCCCCAGAGCGCGCGCGTCCTCCGCCTCGTGGGTGACGACGAGCGCGGGGACGGCCAGACGCCGCAGGTGCTCGGCCAGAAAGCCGCGGAAGCGGACCCGGCTGGGGGTGTCCAGCGCCGCCAGCGGCTCGTCCAAAAGCAGGGCATGCGGCTCCATGGCCAGCGCCCGGGCCAGGGCGACGCGCTGTCGCTCGCCGCCGGAGAGGCCGCTTGGTAGCCGGTCTGCCAGCGCAGAAGCGCCCAGCTGGCTTAAGGCCGCCTCCACACGGGCCGCGCGAGCCGCCCGGTCCAGCCGGTGCAGGGCGAAACCGACATTGTCCCGCACCGAGAGGTGGGGGAAGAGGCCGGAGTCCTGTGGCACGTAGGCCACGCGGCGCTCCTCCACCGGCAGACACAGGCCCGAGGCTGCGTCGAAGAGGATGGCCCGGCCGAGCACCAGCCGCCCCGCGCTTGGACGCAGGGCCCCCAGCACCGCCAGCAGCAGCGTCGTCTTCCCGGCGCCGTTGGGCCCGGTGACGAGCAGCGGCCCGGGGCCCGCGGCAAACGCCACCGACAGGTGAAAGGTGCCCCGCCGGAGCTCAAGTCGCGCGTCGAGCACCCTCACCTCCGAGGAAGCCGTGCGCCCGCCGGCCCACCAGCAGGAGCAGGCCGAAGGCCACCACCACCAGCACCAGCGCCATGGCCTTGGCGGCGCGGACGTCCGTCTCCAGGGCGGTGTAGATGGCCAGCGGCAGGGTCTGGGTGCGCCCGGTGAGGTTGCCGGCAAACATCAACGTGGCTCCAAACTCCCCCAGGGCCCGCGACCAGCTGAGCGCGGCGCCGGTGGCAAGCCCGGGCAGGGACAGGGGCAGGGCCACGCGGAAAAAGGTGCGCGCCGGCCCGGCACCCAGCGAGCGGGCCACGAGCAGCAGTGCCGGGTCGAGTCGCCGGAAGGCGGCCGCGGCCGCCTGGACATAAAAGGGCGCAGACACGAAGACCTCGGCCAGCACCACCGCCGCGGTGGTGAAGGGCAGGCCGATGCCGACGCGCTCGAGCCACGGCCCCAGCAGCCCGCGGCGTCCGAAGGCCAGCAGCAGCGCCAGCCCCGAGACGGCCGGGGGGATGACGATGGGCAGCTGCACCAGCGTGTCCACGGCCCGCGGCAGGCGCCCTGTGCGACGTGCCAGAAGCCAGGCCAGCGGCGTGCCGAGGAGCAACACCAGCGCGAGCGAGCAGCTGGTGGTGAGGAGGCTCAGGCCGAGCGCCGCCACGGCCAGGGGGTGGCGTAGGCCGGCCAGCGCCTCCCCGACGCCGGTGGACAGGACGAGGGCCACAAGCGGCGCCAGCAGGAAGGCGAGCAGAACGCCGGCCGCCAGCACCGGCAGGACCACCTGCACGCGGCGGCTCCAGCCTCTCATGGCACCTCAGCCAACCCGCCGCACCGGCCGGTGCCCGGCCTGCGTCCGGCACGCCTGGACGCGGTGTCTGAAGGAGTCGGGGTCCACGTGGGGGGCCCCCGGGACTGTCAGGAAAGCCAGGCGGTGTGTCAAGCTTGCCAGCGGAGTTTGCCGTCCCGGAGGGAAACCTTTCCGGCTGCTCGGGGGTCTGTCTTCTGCAACTGCCTCCCCTTGGGCATGTCGCTTTGCCGTGCGCGGGGCGGGCAATTCGCTATGTCGTTGGTACGTATGTCCCTCGTGCGGCCAGCCCTAACCTGTCTGGGCGCAGCGCTTCTGGTGGCCCTGCCGGCCTGCCGGGAAAGCCCTGCGCGGGCCGCCTCCGCGGAGCCGGCCGGCGAGGCGCGTGCGGCCCCCACCCCGCCCCCGGGCCCTCCGGTGCCGGTGGAGGTGCCGTCCCTCGCCCCGCTGGTCGAGCGCCTTCTGGCCACGGTGGTCAGCGTCGAGGTGGACCCCGGCCAAGCGCCGCTGTCCGCCGACGAGGAGGACGAAGGGGACCCGGAGACCGCCACGCCTCCCCTTCCGGAGGGACACCCACCGGTGCCGCACGGGGGCGGCCCGCGCGAGCGCGCCGGCGCGGGCGTCCTCCTTGGCGGGCGCGGCCTGGTCCTCACCAGCTTCCACTTCCTCAGGGACGCCTCCGGCCTCCTGGTGCACCTGGCCGACGGCCGCGCCTACGAGGCCGAACTGGTGGGCCGCGACGCCCCCACGGACCTCGCCCTGTTGCGGCTGCGCAATGCGCCGAAAAGCCTCCCGGTGGCCCGGCTCGGCGACTCGCGGCGGCTGCGCGCCGGGGACTGGGTGCTGGCGGTGGGGAACCCCTTTGGCCTGTCCTCCAGCGTCTCGCTGGGCATCATCAGCGCGCTCGCCCGCCATCTCGGCGGCCCCTACGACGACTTTCTGCAGACAGACGCGGCCATTAACCCGGGCAACTCCGGCGGCCCCCTCTTCGACTTGCGCGGCGAGGTGGTGGGCATCGCCACCGCCGTGCCGGTGGCGGCTGGCATCGGCTTCGCCGTGCCGTCCTCCGTTGTGCTGGAGCTGCTGCCCCAGCTGGAGCGGGAGGGCGGCGTGACGCGGGGCGCCCTGGGCGCCTTCTTCCAGGACATGACGCCGGCGCTCGGTCGGGCGCTGGGGGTGGAGTCCGGCCAGGGGGCGCTGTTAGGTAGCTTCACCGAAGACTCGGCCGCGCGCCGGGCCGGCCTGCAGCGGGATGACGTCGTGGTGGCCCTCGACGGCCAGCCGGTGGCCTCCCAGCGGGAGCTCATCCACCGCGTGGCGCTGCACTCGCCCGCCTCCCAGGTGAAGCTGACATTCGTCCGGAGCGGCAAGCCCCAGGACGTCCAGGTGACGCTGGGCGTGCGGACGGACCTCGACGGCACCGGCCCCCTCCCCCGCCCGCTGGCCGACGAGCGGCCGGCGCCGGATGAATCCGGCCTCGGACTGCAGCTCGCCGACCTCACCCGGGACGTGGCGGCGCGTCTGCAAATCCACAGCCCGGGCGCCGTGGTGGTGAGCGTCGCGCTGGGTGGGGCCGCGGATGCCGCAGGCTTCCTTCCGGGCGCCGTCATCATCGAAGTCGCCGGCGCGCCGGTGCGCAGTGCGCGCGACGCGGCCTTGGCGCTCAAGTCAGCCCATCCCGGCCGCACCGTCCTGGTGCGCACGCTGGCCCCTGGGGGCGCCCCCGCGCTGCGGGCCCTCGTCGTGCCCTAGGACGGGGCAGCCCAGTCCCGGTCCAGCCTCAGTGCGCCACCGGCGGAAGTGGCCGCACCAGGCCCCCGAAGCCATCGGGGGCTTCGGCCACCGTGGTGCTGTTGTACTCGATGACGCCGAAGCTGCCCTGCGGCCCCGGGGGCCGGCAGCTGAAGCGGAGGGCGAGTTCCTCCACCTCTCCCGTCCGGACGCGGCGCAGCCGGCGTTCCAAAAGGACGGGCACGCCGGCGTGCACCACCGCCGGCACCAGCCGCTCCGTCTGCAGTTCCGGCACCAGAACGTCCTCGGCCCCCCGCCCCCCGCGGGCGTCCAGCGCCACCCGTCCGTCGCGGCCCGGCAGGACGTTGGCGTGGACCACCGCCCCGCCCTCGGTGGCGGGCAGCAGTGTCCAGTCGAGCAGGGTGAGGCAGCCGGCCACGTCGGCCAGCCGCGCCGCGGCGCCGCGCTCCCGCGCCGCTGCCGCCTCGTGCATGCGTTGCCGGCGCACGCCCAGGACGCCCACCGCGGAGCCGAGGACGGCCGACACCACCAGCACCACGGCGGCCGTCGAATTGCGCACGCTAGGCGAGGCTCCTGTTCGGGGCTGGCATGCCCCTACAGGACCAGGCTATTCCCACCGGGGCCCCCATGCTCGCCCCCATGCTCCTGAGTCTCCTCGCCTCCTCCCCCGTGCCTGCGGACGACGGTTTTCTCCGCCAGTACGCCCAAACCCGGTCCTTCACCAACGGCACGCCCAAGCAGGCACGGCCCACGCCCGACGGCCGCTGGGTCCTCTTCCTCCGTTCGGAGGCCACCTCCCCGGTGCAGTCGCTGTACGCCTTCGACGTCTCCACCGGGAAGACGGAGCAGGTGCTGACGGCCGAGGCGTTGCTGAAGGGGGCCGCGCAGCAGCTCAGCGTCGCGGAACGGGCGGAGCTCGAGCGCAAGCGCATCAGCGCGCGGGGCTTCACCGGCTTCGAATTGTCGCGGGACGGCAAGACGCTGGTGACGGTGCTGTCGGGCCGCGTCTACCAAGTCGACGTCGGGGCCCTCACCGCCGGGAAGCCGGCGGCAACTTCTTCCCGGCCCCTGCCGGTGGAGGGGGTCCTCAGCCCCACCCTGTCGGCGGACGGTGCGCAGCTCGCCTACGTCAAGGGCGATGACCTTCACGTCCTGGACGTGGCGCGCGGGACCTCGCGCCAGCTCACCACCGGTGGGACGGAGCGGCTGAGCCACGGGCTGGCAGAATTCGTGGCCCAGGAGGAGATGCACCGCTTCGAGGGCTTCTGGTGGTCGCCCGACGGCAAGCAGCTGGCCTTCGAAGAGTCGGACACCCGAAAGGTGGAGACGTTCACCATCCAGGACCCGGCCCGTCCCGAAGAGCCGGCCAACGCCTTCCCCTACCCGCGCCCCGGCAAGGCCAACGCCAAGGTGCGCCTGGGCCTCGTCTCCACCGCGGGCGGCCCCACCACCTGGGTGGCGTGGGACACTGAGAAGTACCCCTACCTGGCCCGGGTGGTGTGGCCGAAGCACGGGCCGCTCACCCTGTTGGTGCAGAACCGCCCCCAGACGGAGGAGCTGCTGCTGGCCGTCGAGGCGCAGACGGGTGCGACGCGCGTGCTGTTGAGAGAGACCGACGCGGCCTGGCTCAACCTTCCGCCGGCCGAGCAGGTGCCCACCTGGCTGGAGGACGGCTCCGGCTTCTTCTGGCTCACCGAGCGCAGCGGAAACTGGGAAGTCGAGTTTCACGCCCCGGACGGGGCCCTTGTGGGCACCTGGCTGAAGGGGACGGACCACCTGGTGTCCCTCGTGGGCTACGACGCTGTCGAGAAGGCGCTGTACTTCCTGGCAGCCCCGCAGGCACCGGACACGGTGGTGATGCGGGTGCGGGCCGGGGGGAGCGCCGAGCGGCTGGTCCCGGGAACGAGCGAGCGCATCGCACAGTCTCTCAAACTGTCAGACGACGGCAGCCTGCGGCTGCTGACCACTTACGAGGCAACGGGCAGCATGCGCACCGAGGTGAAGGACCGCAGCGGCAAGACGCTGGGCGTGCTTCCCTCGGTGGCCCTGGCCCCTCCCTTCGTGCCGCGCGTCGAGTACCGCCAGGTGGGAGAGCGGGGCTTCTGGACGACTGTCGTCCGGCCGCGCACGGCCGTGCCTGGCCAGAAGCTGCCGGTGCTGGTCGACTGCTACGGCGGGCCCCATGCCAACGTGGTGCAGGCCATGCCGCTGCGCTACCTGCTCGCCCAGTGGCACGCGGACCAGGGGTTCCTGGTGGTGAGCTTCGATGGGCGGGGGACGCCGCGGCGCGGCCGGGCATGGGAGCGGGCCATCAAGGACGACTTCTCGGGCGTCATCCTCGATGACCAAGTGGCGGCGCTGCAGGCCCTGGCAGCCATCGTCCCGGAGATGGACCTCTCCCGGGTGGGCATCGCCGGCTGGTCCTTCGGCGGTTACCTCGCCGCGCTGGCCGTCCTGAAGCGTCCCGACGTCTTCCACGCCTCGGTGGCCGGGGCGCCGGTGGTGGACTGGCTGGACTACGACTCCAACTACACCGAGCGCTACCTGGGCATTCCGCCCGCCGCGGACGCCGTCTACGCGCGCAATGGGCTGCTCGGCGAGGCGGCCAAGCTGCAGCGTCCGCTGCTGGTGCTGCACGGCACGTCGGACGACAACGTGTACTTCTTCCACTCGCTGAAGCTCATCAACGCCTTCTTCCGCGCCGGGCGGCAGCAGTTCGACTTCGTGCCGCTGTCCGGCTTCACCCACATGGTGGCCGACCCGGCGGTGACGGAGCGCGTGCAGCGCCTGGTGGTGGACTTCCTGAAGGCCCACCTGGCCGCGCCCGCCCCTGGGGTGCCAGCGCCCGTCACAGCCCGCTGACGCCGGGGGGCGGCCGTGGCCGTGTCATTCCGACGTCCGCGCGCTAGTCTGTTTTCGTCAGGGGTTGGCGTGAATTGGCACCTGCGGTCCGGGGTGCCGCCGCTCGGGGGGGGGCCGCTTTTCGTGAAGTCGCTCTGCACAGCAATGGCGCTCCTTTTTGGGAGTGACGAACTCCGGGTGCTCATTCATCTTCACCAAGGGGCCCGAACCCGAGGTGCACCCCGCGCCCCCGTGCACCACCACCAATGACGCGCCGGCGATGGACACCATTCTCGCCGTCCTGTCGCTTGGCCTTTTGGGACTCGGCATGGCGGCCGTGGTGGACGGCAGTGCCAAAAGCGCGCCCCCCACACCTTGCGTCGACAACTGCGAAAGCGGATTGGAGGGTGCCGCCGGCGTGCTCGGTATGGCAGTGGGAGCGGCCCTGGTCGCTCTCTTCACCACCTCCGCCGTGGTGGGCTACTAGCGGACGGCGGCGTGTCGGGCCTTCGTCCAGCCGAAGGCCCCGCCTGTCCCCGTCTCCCAGCTGGAAGCCTGTGGCCCGCTGGCGGACGCGCCGCGGGCGTGCCCTGCGTCCGTCCTGCTGTTCGGGCAGCGCTGACGCCCCCCACCCAGGGCTTACTGTCCGGTGACGACGACGGCCGGCGGCGGCCGCGGTGGAACCACCACCTCCGGGCACACCCAGTGCCCGGCATGCCAGTGGCCGTAGGGGCCGTAGTGCCCCTGCACCCACGTCCCACCCGGACAGGGCGGGGCCCGGACGACGACGGCTTCCTGCGTCGCGCACCCCAGGGTGGTGGCCACCGTGACGGCGAGGACAGCGAGTCTCAGCTTCCGCATAGCAGTGCGTGCTCCTTCTTCCCCGAAGGAATCGGGGAAGGGCGCACGGGTTGCGGGCAGGGCGCCCAGGCTCCGGGCGGGGGGCCGCAGAGACGACACGCCACCACACCGCAGGAGGCGAGGGTTAGTTGCCTGACAGGGGCGGGGCTGGGGAACGCCTCCAGCCACCGGCGCCGCCCCCGTGCCGTCCCTTTTGCCGGGAGGCCAGAAGGGCGCGACGGCAGCGGCGGGGCACAAGACGACGCCCCGGCTCCACCCTGCAGCTCGCGGAGCCGGGGCGTCAGACCTTCTAAAGACCGCTAGACGGCTCCTTAAATGGGCTTGACGTTCTGCGCCTGCAGCCCCTTCGGGCCACGGGCGACGTCGAACTCCACCTTCTGACCCTCAGCCAGGGTGCGGAAGCCCTCTGACTGGATGGCAGTGTGGTGGCAGAAAACGTCCTCCCCGCCCCCATCCTGCGTGATGAAACCAAACCCCTTCGCATCGTTGAACCACTTCACAGTACCAGTTGCCATCTCGTGTCTCTTATTCCTTCTCAACACCACGGCTGGAAGCGCCGCGCGTGGTCTCCACGGTCGGAGGACGCGCTTTTCTATGGAGACGAAAGGTTGAAGTAAAGCTCTCTCGACGTCCGTCCGTGCACACGTGCGCTCGACCGGTGTCCGACCCCCGCACAGCGCGGTGCGTCGTGACAACGCCTCGCGGCCAGCCGAGTCGAGGAGGTGGCTTGGGACCTGCCATCCACATTCGCAGGGCTGAAGCGCAGGACGCGCCCGTCCTCGTCGAGTTGTGCTGCCACCTTGGCTACCAGGTGACGCTCGCGCAAGTCCACCAGCACCTCGAACGCCATGGCCCGGAGGCCGGGCACTGCCTCCTCGTCGCCCTGCTGGAGGGAGCGGCGGTGGGGTGGCTCGAGGTCGCCCTGCGGGCCGCGCTGGAGAGTGGCACCTGGGCCGAAATCTCGGGCCTCGTGGTGCACCCCTCCCACCAGGGCAAGGGCGTGGGCAGGGCGCTTGTCCTGGAGGCCCGCGCTTGGGCGCGCAGCCAGGGGCTGGCCCGGCTCAGGGTCCGGACTCGGACCGAGCGAGAACGGACCTCTGGCTTCTACGAAGGCCTGGGCTTTCGACTGAGTAAGCAGCAGCGCATCTACGACCTCGACCTTTGAGTGCAGCGGACTTATCGGGCGCCCTCGCAACAGCGCTACACCTCGAGCAGGAGCCGCTCCGGGTCCTCGATGCACTCCTTGATGCGGACGAGGAACTGCACCGCTTCCCGGCCGTCGATGAGGCGGTGGTCGTAGGACAGCGCCAGGTACATGACGGGCCGGATGACCACCTGGCCGTCCCGCGCTACGGGCCGGTCGACAATGTTGTGCATGCCGAGGATGGCCGTCTGCGGGGGGTTGAGGATGGGCGTGCTCAGCATGGAGCCGAAGATGCCTCCGTTGCTTATGGTGAAGGTGCCCCCCTGCAGCTCGGCCAGGGTGAGCTTGTCGGAGCGGGCGCGGGCACCGAGCTCGGCGATGCGCTTCTCGATGTCGCCCATGCTGAGGGTGTCGGCGTCGCGGAGGACGGGCACCACCAGTCCGCGGGTGCCGGAGACGGCCACGCCGATGTCGTAGTAGCGCTTGAAGACGACCTCGTCCCCGTCAATTTCCGAATTCACCAGCGGGAAGGCCTTCAGCGCGTCCACCACGGCCCGGACGAAGAAGCCCATGAAGCCGAGCTTGGTGCCGTGTCGGGCGAGGAAGCGCTCACCGTACGTCTTGCGGAGTGCCCCGACGGCGCCCATGTCCACCTCGTTGAAGGTGGTGAGGATGGCGGCGCTGGACTGCGCCTGAAGGAGGCGCTCGGCGACGCGCTTGCGCAAGGGCGTCATCTTCACCCGCTCCTCGCGGGCGGCATTCGTCCGCGGGCCGGCCGGGGCCGGGGCCGGGGCCACCGGCGCCGGTGTGGAGGACTTGCCGCCCTCCAGCACGGTGAGGACGTCGTCCTTCGTCACGCGGCCGGAGGCGCCGCTGCCGCGCAGGCTGCCCGGGTCCAGCCCGGCGTCCTCGACCATCTTCCGCGCCACCGGGGACAGCGGGGGCTGCCTTCCATTGCCTGACGGCGACGCCGCGGGGGCCATCTCCACAGCCGGGCGGACGCTGGCCGGAGCCGGAGCCGGAGCCGGAGCCGGGGGCGGGGCGGCGGAGGCGACCGCGGCCCGGGGAACTTCGGCGCCCGCGCCGCTGGCGATGGTGCCGAGCACGTCGCCGATTTTCACCCGGTCGCCCTCGGCGTGGGTGATGGCGGAGAGGGCGCCGGCCGCCGGTGCGGCGACATCGATGGTCACCTTGTCCGTCTCGAGCACCACCACCGGCTCGTCCATCTTCACCGCGTCGCCAACCTTCTTGTGCCATTTGCCCACCACCGCCTCGGTGATGGATTCGCCCAGTGCCGGGACGGTGAGCTCAACTGCCATCGGAAGTCCCCCGTGCAAACGCCTCTTGCACCAGCTGGTGCTGCTCGAGCTCGTGCGTCTTGAGGAAGCCAGTCGCCGGGCTCGGGCTCTCCACCCGGCCGACGTAGCTTACGCTCACCGGCTGCCGGGCGGTGGCCGCTAGCTCCGCGAGGTGAGACCGCATGAAGCGCCAAGCGCCCATGTTGCGGGGCTCCTCCTGCACCCAGATGAGCTCCCGCAGGGACGGGTAGCGCTGTACCAGCGCCTCGAGCTCTGCCCGGGGCACCGGGTACAGCTGCTCGATGCGGCCGATGCCGACGCTGGTGTCAGAGGCCAGGGCGCGGTGCGCCATCAGGTCGAAGGCCACCTTGCCGCTGCACAGAAGCAGGCGGCTGACGGCGGCCGGGTTGGTGTCCACCGGGTCCGGCAGCACGCGCTGCCAGTCGCCGCCCGTGAAGGCCTGGAGCAGACTGGACGCCTCCTCCCGCCGCAAGAGGCTCTTCGGCGTCATTACCACCAGCGGCTTGCGCCACGGCAGCAGCGCCTGGCGGCGCAGCAGGTGGAAGAGCTGCGCCGCGGTGGTGGGGTAGCAGACCTGGATGTTGTCCTCGGCCGACATGTCAAGGAAGCGCTCCAGCCGTGCGCTCGAATGCTCCGGCCCCGCGCCCTCGTAGCCGTGGGGCAGCAGCAGCACCAGGCCCGACAGCCGGCGCCACTTCTGCTCGGCCGCCACGATGAATTGGTCGATGATGACCTGGGCGCCGTTGGCGAAGTCGCCAAACTGCGCCTCCCACAGCACCAGCGCGTCCGGGTAGTCGAGGGAGTAGCCGAACTCGAAGCCCATGCAGCCGGTCTCGGACAGGGGGCTGTTGAAGACCTCGAAGACGGCCTGCCCAGTCTCAATGGCGGAAAGCGCCGTGAAGGTGGCGCCGGTGCGGGCGTCATGGAGGACGGCGTTGCGGTGCCCGAAGGTGCCGCGCTCGGTGTCCTGTCCGGTCAGCCGGACGTGCACCTTCTGGGTGAGCAGCGAGGCGTAGGCGAGGTTCTCGGCGCTTCCCCAGTCGAGCGGCAGCTCGCCGCGGGCCATCTGCCCCCGGCGCTCGAGGATTTTCGCCATCTGCCGAAGCGGGGTGAAGCCCTCCGGCACCCGCGACAGGTGCTGCAGCAGCGAGCGCGCGCGCTCCGCCGAGATGGCCGTCGGGACTTCCTGCACGCCCTTCTCCGGCCCCCCGCGGAAGCCCTTCCACCACCCCTCGTTGGCCGAGGGGTCGGCCAGCTGCGACTTCTCCTTGGCCCGCAGGTAGGCGCTCTGGAAGTGATTCTTCGCCCCCTCCCGGATGGCCTCGGCGTCCTCGGCCGAGAGGCGCTGCTTCTGCTCCAGGGCCTTGGCGTACAGCTGTCCCACCGGGGGGTGGCTCCTGATTTGCTCGTACATCAGCGGCTGGGTGTAGCTCGGCTCGTCCCCTTCGTTGTGGCCGTAGCGCCGGTAGCAGACGAGGTCCACCACCACGTCGCTCTGGAACTGCTGGCGGTACTCGGTGGCCAGCCGCATGACGTGGACACATGCCTCCGGGTCGTCGCCGTTCACATGGAAGATGGGGATGTCCAGCATCTGCGCCACCGCCGTGCAGTAGATGCTGCTGCGCCCTTCCTCCGGGGTGGTGGTGTAGCCGAGCTGGTTGTTGACGACGAGGTGCACCGTGCCGCCGGTGTCATAGCCGCGCAGCCGTGAGAGGTTGAGCGTCTCGGCCACCACGCCCTGGCCGGCCATGGAGGCGTCCCCGTGAATGACCAGGGGCAGCACCTGGCGGCGTCGGTCGTCGGTGCCGAGGCGCGTCTGCTTGGCCCGCACCCGGCCCTCCACCACCGGGTGCACGAATTCCAGGTGGCTCGGGTTGAAGGCCAGGCTCAGGTGGATGCGGTTGCCGGCCCGGGTGGTGAAGTCCGAGGAGAAGCCCATGTGGTACTTCACGTCGCCCCGGCTGACGTAGCTCTGCGGGTCGGCCGGGCCGTTGAATTCGCTGAAAATCTGGTCCGGACTCTTCCCGAGGATGTTGGCCAGCACGTTGAGCCGGCCGCGGTGCGCCATCCCGATGACGACCTCGGTCAGGCCAAGCTGTCCCCCCACGTCGAGCAGGGTGTCCAGCATGGGGATGAGGCTCTCTCCGCCGTCGATGCTGAAGCGCTTGGCGCCTTGGTACTTGGTGTGGATGAAGGCCTCGAAGGTCTCCGCGATGGTCAGCTTCTCGAGGATGATGCGCTGCTCGGCGGCGGAGAGGGTGGCGCGGTTTTCCGTATGTTCCATGCGCGGCATCAGCCAGCGCCGCCGGTCACTGTCGAGCAGCGTCATGAACTCGACACCAATCCGCCCGCAGTAGGTGCGGCGCAGCCGGTCCAGGAGGTCGCGCAGGCGGACCCGCCGCCCCTCGGCGAAGACGCCGTTGCCGTCCACTACCTGCTCCAGCTCCTCCGACGTGAAGGCCCGGTCGCTCACCATGGCCAGGTCCGCGGCGTGTTCCAGCCGCGGGCGGGGCCGGCCCAAGGGGTCGAGCTGCGCCAGGAGGTGGCCGCGCAGCCGGAAGGCGTACAGCGTCTGGTCCACCCGCGCCTGCAGCCCCATGTCGGCGCTGGACATGGCCGGCGCCGGGGCCTCGACGGCGGGGGCCATCGCCGCCGCGCCGTTTCCATTCCGCTTGGCGCCGGCCGTCGTGTCGTGGCCGTTGGTGCGGGGGGTGTCCGACGTCAAAGGACGCCCGCCGCCCGAGCGCTGGAAAAGCTCGCGCCAGCTCGCGTCCACGCTGTGGGGGTCCTCGAGCCATCGGGCGTACAGGCCCTCGATGAAGTCGATGTTTGCCCCGGTGAGGAAGGTGTCCTGGGTAGCCATAGAAGAGGGTTTGCTGAAGTCTTAACGCCCAAACTCGGGACGAGGGCCAGTTTTCCGGCGCATGGCTGCCATGCCGCGCCGTCACGTGCCCCAGGCTGCCCCGAGAAGGCGAATTCACCACCGCTGGCCGCGCAGCGCCAGAGGCTCCCCCGGGCGGCCAGCACGGCGGGGGGGGGCGGCTGCCACGCTGCCCTAGACGCCCCTACAGAGGCCTGGGCAGTGGTAAAGCAGCCCCCACCCTCATGCTCCTACAAGGCAAGCGGTTGGTGGTGACCGGGGTGCTGACGCCGCAATCCCTCGCCTTCGGCATTGCCGAGCTCGCCCAGTCGCAAGGCGCCGAAGTGCTGCTGACCGGCTTCGGGCGAGCTCTCTCGCTCACCGAGCGCAGCGCCCGGCGGCTGTCGCCCGTCCCGGACGTGGTGGAGCTCGACGTCACCAACCCGGCGCACTTCTCGTCCCTCACCGAGACGCTGCGAAGGAAGTGGGGCGTGGTGCACGGCGCGCTGCATGCGGTGGCCTACGCGCCCGCCGACGCCCTTGGCGGGAATTTCCTCAACACGCCCTGGGAAAGCGTCCAGACGGCCTTCCGCATCTCCACCTTCTCCTTGAAGGAACTGGCCGTGGCCGTCGCCCCCCTCATGACGGAGGGCGGCAGCATCCTCACCTTGGACTTCGACAACCGCGTGGCCTGGCCCATCTACGACTGGATGGGCGTCTGCAAGGCGGGCCTCGAAGCTTGTGTCCGGTACTTGGCACGGGACCTCGGGCCCAAGCGCATCCGGGTGAATGCGCTCGCCGCCGGCCCGCTGGCCACCGTCGCCGCCAAGGGAATTCCCGGCTTCAAGCAGCTGGAGCGGGGCTGGGGGACGCAGGCCCCGCTCGGTTGGTCCTCGAAGGACGACCACGCCGCCGTCGCCAAGACGGCCGTGGCGCTGCTTTCGGACTGGTTTCCCTCCACCACCGGCGAGATGGTGCACGTCGACGGGGGCTACCATGCCCTCGGTGCCCCGCCGGTGGACCCCTCCGCGGACTGAAAAGCGCCGCCCACCTTGGGGGCGTGGGTGACCCGCCCGGGCCGTGGGCCGGCGAAAGCGACTGCCGTGCGGCGTGCGCTTCTGGCGTGGCACGGCCGAGGGGCGTGAGGGTAGAGTCCGGCGGCGCGAAAGCTGCGCTGTGGCCTGACGCGTTTTCTGGGCAAGATGCGGACGGGGAAGGGGGAAGCCGTGGATGCGTTCCGAGTCGTCCTCGCCGTGACGCTCCTGACTGCAGGCGCCGCTCACGCCCAGGGGACCCCGAAGGCCCCGCCCCCGCCCGCGCCGCCTCCCGCCTCCACCAACGTCACCCCGGCGACGGTGAGTGCGCCGACCAAGTCCGCCGCGGCCGGCATCACCTCCTATGACGCCGCCGCCCAGGCCGCCCAGGCCCGTCCGCCCCTGTTGGTGCTGGACCTCGAGGCCCGGGGGGGCGGCGTCCCCGAAGCCCAGGCCGCCACCATCAACGTCGTCCGCGGCCTCCGGGACCTGGACGTCTTCCAGGTGCTCAGCGCCGACGACGTCCGGCAGCTGCTCGCACTCGAGCGCACGCGGCAGCTGTCCGGCACCAAGGGCGAGAGCGCCCTCGGGGAGCTGGGCAAGGCCCTCGGTGCCAACAACGCGGTGGTGGGCAGCGTCACGCGCGCCGGCGGCAAGTACCAGGTGGAAATCCGCCTCCTCGACGCCTCCACCCAGAGGGTGCTCAACCAGAAGACGCTGGGTCCGGTGAGCAGCGTCACGGAGATTGCCTCGGCGCTACCGGGCCTGTCCCAGGAATTGGTGGCGCCGCTGCTGAAGGACCAGCAGGGCTACCTTTTGGTGCGCACCCGCGAGGAGGGGGCCGAGGTCCTGGTCGACGACACCCTCATCGGTTCGACGCCGCAGAAGACGGCGGTGGCGCTGTCCCGCGGGCTGCACCGCGTGCAGATTCGCAAAGACGGCTTCATCGCCCAGACCCGCTCCGTCCGCATTGAACCGAACCAGACGCGCGTCGAGGACGTGGACCTCGTCCCGTCGCCGGACTACGCGGCCGCCTACCGGGACAAGAATTCGCGGCTGCGCATCGGCGCGTGGGTCTTCACCGGCGTGGCCGTGCTGGCCATCGGCGCCACCATCTGGCTCGAGGTGGACATCCACAACCAGTACAACAACGAGTTCTACCCGTACCAGCAGTGGCTGGTGGGGGCCGCCGGCGGCACCCAAACCAAACCGCCCAACGTCGCCAACAACCCCACTGCCAGCGCCAACTGGGACGCCTGCACCGCCAACGGCGTGAAGTACTGCACAACGCAGGCGAACAACTCCAAGAACAGCATCCAAACCCTGCAGTGGATTGCCGCCGGCACGGCCGTCGTCGGCCTTGCCGCCACCGGCGTCGCCGTCTGGCTGTGGGTGAGCGGCAAGGACCCCAACCGCTACACGGACCTGGTGGCCGGCGTCGGCCCCACGCCCCATGGCGGGATGGCCTTCGCCCTCGCCGGGCACTTCTAGCCCCGGCCCTCCGTCCTTTCTCCCAACCCCAAAGCCATGCGCGGCGCGGCTTCCCCGGGCCAGGAGGACTGTTGCCTGGCCGTCACTTCTGTCCAGGACGAAAATTTATGCTCGACCTGTTGACAGATATGGGTGGGTCCGTGTAAACACCGGGGCAGTGTCGCCTTTGGCGGGGGGCTGGCTCCCGTCCTGGAGGGCACCATGGCCGAGCAGCTGCCCCGCATGCCTCCTCCTCACCGAGCGCCGCTGGACCCCTGGCCCACCCAGCAGCCGGCGGGGCCGGAGTCCGATGAGCCCTTTGGCCCGCGCGAGGCCGGGCCGGACGAGCCGCTCGAGGAGCGGCGGACGCCCGTCAGGCAGCCGGCAGCGGGAGCCCCTGGAAGTGAAGGCCGTCCTTCGTCTCGTTGAGGTCGAAGCGTGCGACGCCGCCCGCGCGGAGCTCCCCGAAGAGAAGTGCCTCGGCCAGCGCCTTCTTCAGCTGCTGGTCCACCAGCCGCCCCATGGGCCGTGCGCCGAAGTGCGGGTCATAGCCGTGCTCGGCCAGCCACCCGCGTGCGGCGGCGGACAGCTCCAGCGTCACCTTCTTCTCCAAAAGCTGGTCCTGCAGCAGCCGGATCTCCTTGTCCACCACCTGGAGGATGACCTCTGGGCTGAGGCCCGCGAAGAGAATCCACCCGTCCAGCCGGTTTCGGAACTCCGGCGTGAAGGTCCGTTCAATGGCCTTCTTGGCCTTGCTCGCGTCGGGGCCGGCGACTGAGTCGCTGAAGCCCACCGTCTTGGCACTCATCTCCCGAGCGCCGGCGTTGGTGGTGAGGATGAGCACCACGTTGCGGAAGTCCGCCTTCCGCCCGTTGTTGTCGGTGAGGGTGGCGTGGTCCATCACTTGGAGCAGGACGTTGAAGAGCTCCGGGTGGGCCTTCTCAATCTCGTCCAGCAGCAGCACCGAGTAGGGGTGCTTGCGGATGGCGTCCGTCAACAGCCCCCCCTGGTCGAAGCCCACGTACCCCGGCGGTGCCCCAATCAGCCGGCTCACCGTGTGCTGCTCGGAGTACTCGCTCATGTCGAAGCGGAGGAACTCCACGCCCAGCACCTTGGCCAGCTGCTTGGCCAGCTCCGTCTTCCCGACGCCGGTGGGGCCCGAGAAGAGGAAGCTGCCGATGGGCTTCTCCGGGCTGCGCAGCCCGGAGCGGGCGAGCTTGATGGCCGCCACCAACTCATGAATGGCCGGGTCCTGCCCGAAGATGACCGAGCGCAGCTGGGGTTCCAAGCTGGCGAGGGAGTCGCGCTCGCTGGCCGAGACGCTCTTCTCCGGCACCTTGGCCATCTTCGCCACCACCGCCTCCACGTCGTGCAGGGTGACGCGCCCGGTGCGCTGCTCCACCGGGCGGAGGCGGTCGGCGGCGCCGGCCTCGTCGATGACGTCGATGGCCTTGTCCGGCAGGAAGCGCTCGTTGATGTACTTGGCCGCCAGCTCCACCGCGCCGCGGATGGCCGCGTCGTCGTAGACCACCGAGTGGTGCTCCTCGTAGCGGGACTTCAGGCCCTGAAGAATCAGGACGCTGTCCTCCACCGAGGGCTCGCCGACCTCAATCTTCTGGAAGCGCCGGCCCAGCGCGCGGTCTCTTTCAAAGCTGGCCTTGTACTCCTGGTAGGTGGTGCTCCCGATGCAGCGCAGCCGCCCGGAGGCCAGCACCGGCTTCAGGATGTTGGAGGCCTCGATGCTGCCACCGCCGGTGGTGGCCCCGGCGCCGACGATGGTGTGGATTTCGTCGATGAAGAGGATGGCGTTGGGCTGCTTCTGCAGCGCCTTCAGCACGCCCTTCAGGCGCTCCTCGAATTGGCCGCGGAACTTCGTGCCGGCAAGGACCGCCCCCATGTCCAGCGAGTAGATGACGGCTCCCTTGAGCGCGTCCGGGACGTTCCCCTCGTGGATACGCAGGGCCAAACCCTCAGCGATGGCCGTCTTTCCGACGCCCGAGTCGCCGACGTAGATGGGGTTGTTCTTCCGGCGCCGGCAGAGCACCTGCAGCGTCCGCTCCAGCTCGCGCTGCCGGCCGATGAGGGGGTCGATGCGGCCCTCCTCGGCCTCCACCATGAGGTTGACGGCGAAGGACTTGAGGGGGTCCCGCACTGGGGCTCCCTCCTCCTCCGGCCCGCTCGGCTGCGCCTCGGCCTCCTCCTCCCCCTCGCCGCTCTTGGTGATGCCGTGCGAGAGGTAGTTGAGCAGGTCGAGCCGGGTGACGCCCTCCTGCTGCAACAGGTACAGGGCGTGGCTCTCCTCCTCGCGGAACATGGCCACCAGGACGTCCCCGCCTTCGATGACCTTCTGGTCGGCCGACAGCGCGTGGATGGCGGCGCGCTGCAGCACCCGCTCGATGCCGATGGTCTGCTGGGGCTCGGCGCTGACGCCCTCGGGAAGCTTTTCCACGGTGTCCTTGAGGAACGTCTCCAGCCGCTGGCGCAGCCGCTTCACCGAGGCGCCGCAGGCCGCCAGGACCTTCTGCGTCTTCGCTTCCTTACTGAGGGCGAGCAGCAGGTGCTCGAGCGTCAGGTACTCGTGGCGCATCGCCTTGGCATCCTGCAGTGCCTGGCGAAAGCTGGCTTGCAGCTCCTTGGCGATTAGGGGGGTGGCCACGTCAAGTCTCCTCGGAGGTTTCAGTCGGTTCCATCGTCAGACGCAGGGGAAACTCGTTCTCCCGGGCCAGTTTCTCCACCATCTCGATTTTCGTTCGGGCCACGTCATAGGTATATACGCCGGCCACGCCAATGCCTTGGTGATGCACGTGCAGCATGATGGCCACGGCATCCGACTCGCTCTTGTGGAACACCTCGCGCAGCACCGCCACCACGAAGTCCCGGGTGGTGTAGTTGTCGTTGTGAAAAAGGACCCGGTACAGCTGCGGCCGCTTCACCCGGCGCTCGGTCTTCACCTCCGGAACGGCCAGTGTCCCCGGTGCGCGCTCAGCCACCGTCCACCTCGGCCTTCTTGAAACCCGTCTCGGCCCGCCAGGCGGGTAGGCCCTGGGCGATGGCTGCCCGCTCGTGCCCGAGAAACTCGCGCACCGCCCGGTCGAGTGGGCCGTGGAAAATCCAGTGGGCGCTGTAGGTGACGGCCGGCAAGAAGCCGCGCACCAGCTTGTGTTCGCCGCCGGCGCCCGGTTCAAACCGCGCCAGCCCTCGCCTCACCGTCTCCTCCATGCCCTGGTAGACACAGACGTCGAAGTGCAGGAAGGGCACCTCCTCGAAGCACCCCCAGTAGCGGCCGTACAGGGCAGCGGGCCCGGCGACGTTGAAGGCGCCGGCCACCACTTGCCCGCCTCGCACCGCCTGCACCAGTTCCACCCGGTGGCGGAAATGCTTCAGCACCCGGGCGAAGAAGTCGGGCGTCAGGTACCGGCGCCCCCAGGCGAACTTGTCCACGGTACTGGCATACAGCCGGTACACTTCCTCCGCATCGACGTCCGCCAGGGCCTCACCCCGCACCGTCCGCAGCTGCAGGTGGTGTTCCGCCGTGGCGCGACGTTCACGCCGGATTTGGTTCCGGCGCTTGCTGGTGAAGCGCGCCAGCACGTCCTCGAAGCTGGAGTAGCCCTGGTTGAGGAAGTGGTACTGCACTCCGTGGCGGATGCCGAAGCCCTCCTCCTCCAGCAGCAGCGCCTCCTCCGCGGTGGGAAACAGCACGTGCAGCGAGGAGAGGCCCTCGCTGCGGGCGTATTCCAGGGCGGCCCGCATCAACTCCCGGGTGCGCGCCGGTCGGTCCTCGCCCTCGGCCACCAGCACGCGGCGCCCGGTGGCCGGGGTCAGCGGAGCGGCCAGGACGAACTTCGGGTAGTAGCGCAACCCCACCCGTTCGGCGGCCGTCGCCCAGGACCAGTCGAAGACGAATTCCCCGTGGCTGTCCTCCTTCAGGTAGGCCGGCGCGGCAGCCACCAGGTGGTTTCCTCGCCACAGGGTGAGGTGGCGCGGCCGCCAGCCGGTTGCCGCCTGCACGCTGCCACTGGACTCGAGTGCCTCCAGCCACCTCCACTCCAGAAAGGGCGCCGCCTCCGCGTCCACCAGCGCGTCCCAGGCGCTCTGGGGCACGTCGGCGATGGACTCGAGCAGCTTGACCTGGGTGGGGAGTGTTCCGGACATCGACAGCACGCTGCGGCAGGGCGAAAGCGCAACGGTATAACGGTGCGGGGGGGTCCCTGCCAGCGCGCGCCGAGGTGCCGGGGCGGGGGGGAGAGGCCGCCGCTAGCGCGTCAGCTCGCGGGCGAGGAAGGCGCCCACCTCGGCCAGGCCGGCGCGGGCCCGCACCTGGCCGGCGTCGCTCTCCATCAGCCGGCGGGCGGACTCGCTCGCCGTTCCCGCCGATAGGTCCGCCAGCACCAGGAAGGCGCTCCAGCCAGGGGTGGGTTCCACCGTGCGGCCGGGACGCAAGGGCCTGTCCTGCAACGACTTGGCGACCTTCTCGAGGAGGCCGTCGTCGGTGAGGCGCCTGGTGCCCCCCTGCAGCGCCACCCAGGTGGAGGCCAGCAGCTCCTCGAGGAGGCTCCCGGAGAGGGCCGCGTCCAGACGGGTCCGCGCCTCCTCGTCGTCGATGCTGTGCGCACTGGCGTAGGTGGGCAGCAGCTTGGCCACCACCACCGCGCGGGTGGCCAGGTGCGCGAGGCGGGGCGGGTAGCGCATGGGCAAGGACACCCTAGCGCAGGTCGACGCCGTGCTTCTTGCAGTCCGTCACCACCTCGGCGCGCGCCGCCTTGCCGGTGACGTTGGTCAGCGCGGCGCGGGCATTGCCCAAGTCCCTCAGCTGGCAGTGCGCCCGGGCCTTGATGGCCCAGCCGGCACTTGTCTTCTTCGTGAAGAAGCTCTGGTCGGCCAGCCGCAGGGCCAGCTTCGGGTCGTCGTCGGCCAGCGCGTCATCGGCGTCGGACAGCAACTCCGCCACCTCGGGAGGCGTCGCGGCCGGGAGGCCCTCCGCTCTGGCGGCCTGTGCCTCGGCGGCAGCCTTCAGCTGCTGGGCCTTCTCCACCGCGGCCTTGGCCGTCTCCACGCCGTCGCTCTGGGCGTTGAGCGCCTCGCGGATGCCCTTCTTCACTTCCGCGAGGCCCTGCCTCAGCTGCTGCTTCACCTCCGCGGCCGTCTCGTCCGCCGCTGGGGGGGCCGGCGGGGCGGGGGGCACGGGAAGGCCCTTCACCACGCCGGCCAGGTCCGGGCGGACACTGCCGACGTCTGTGTGGCGGACGGCGCGGCGGAAGACGCCGATGGCGGACAGCACCACCACGGCCAGGATGAGACCGCGCCGCACCTGGCGCGCCGGCCCGGGTGGACGGGGCACCAACGGACCGCCGGTCGCTGGCGCCAGCAACTCAGCCCGTGGGGCGCTCTGGCTGCTGAAGGGGGCCGGCCAGGCCGAGGGGGCAGGGGCCGCCGGCGCCGGCGTCGGCCAGGGGTGGGCCGGGGTGGACGGGGCCACCGCTTCCGTGCGGCGGGGCATGGGCACCGGCGTCGCCGGGGTGAAGGTGGCTGCGGTGTCCAGCTGACTCAAGGGAATGGGCTGCCCCGCCGGGCTGGCCAACGTCGCGTCCAGGCCGCCCGGCTGGGGCGCGGAGGCCGGCACCGTCAGCGGCCGCCCCGTCAGTTCGGCGACGAAGGCGCTGACGTCCCCGGGCCGCAGTTTCGGGTCCTTCTGCAGGGCGCGGTCCACGGCGGAAAGAATGTTGAGGGGGAGGCCGGCGCGCAACTGCGCCAGCGGCTGGGGCTGGGCGTGCACCACCTTGTACACCACCTCGGCCAGGGAGCTCCCGCCGAAGGCCGGCGCCCCGCCCAGCATTTCATAGACAATGGCCCCCAGGGCGAAGACGTCCGTGCGGGCGTCGATGGCCGTGTTTCTTCCGAGGGCCTGCTCAGGGGCCATGTACTGGGGCGTCCCCATCAGCACTGCATCCTGGGTGGCCACGGTTTGCGAGCCGCGGATTTTGGAAATGCCGAAATCCAGCACCTTAACGTTGGGGCCTGGCATCTCCTCCTGCGGCGCGCAGAGGAAGACGTTGTCCGGCTTGAGGTCCCGGTGGACCACCCCGGCCCGGTGGGCCGCCTGCAGCGCGGAGCCCACCTGCCGCGCAATGGTGAGCGCCTCCTCCACGGGCAAGGGCCCGCGCTGCAGCCGCTGGGCGAGCGTCTCGCCGCGCAGCAGCTCCAGCACAATGTACGGCTCGCCCGTGGGCAGGGTGTGGAAGTCGAGGACCTGGACAATGTGCGGGTGGCCCAGTCGGGAGGCAATCTCGGCCTCGCGGCGGAAGCGGGCCAGCGCCTCTCCGGACGCCACGCCCGGGGTCAGCAGGACCTTGACTGCCACCTGGCGCCCTGGCAGCCGCAGATGGTCGGCCGCCCACACGGCGCCCATGCCCCCGCGTCCAAGCAGGTGGGTGACACGGTACGTCTCCGCAACGACACCACCGACGGAAAGGGCGTCCTGGCTCGTCATGGAGGCAGAGAGTTTAGCAGGCAGCGGCGCCCGCAAAAGAAGCCTGGTGCTTTCCAAGAGCTTGATGCTCGCGACGGGCGGCCCCGGACCCCTTGAGCGCCGGCCGAGCGGGCTATACTGAATCTCCCTGCTCGGAGGCAGTTTGACCCTCGCGACGTCCCCGGCCGTCCTCACTCTGCTGTCCCTCCTGGCGGCCGCGACGCCGGCTGACAGTCTGGTCGACGTCACGGCAGTCAAGGCAGAGTTGCGCGTCTTCGATGATGGCAAAGGCCATTACCTGGTGCTCATTCCCTTCGGCGGCGACGTGTGGAACCACTTCTACTGGGGAGATGGCAAAACCTTCTGGGCGCAGCGCGTGTACGGCGGCCTCAGCGAGGAGAACGTTGCGTTCAGCAAGCTATTCTGGGAGCCGCGCGTCCCGCGGGGACAGGCCGGCTTCCGTCTCAAGGACGGCGTGTACAAGCTGGATTGTGGCGAGCGGATGACCCTCTTTCACCCCACGGCGGACGAGCGAGCCCACGCCCTGCTGGACTCGGCCAGCTTCAAGCCACCGCGCTGGACGCGACGCGCCTACGCCCTCGCCCGGGACGAGTCAGGAATCTACTACTACGTGGACCGGGCACGGGAGGAGACGGTGTTGGATTTCCGCCTCTGGGCAGGACCGAGGGGCCAGCTCAAGCCCCTGCACATGACAAACGTGGTGAGCGACTCGGAGGGAGACGTCTTTGCGACGCGCTCGGGCGAGCTGCGCCTCGTGCTGGACAAGAAGGAGAGCGTCTGGGTGAAGGGCAACCAGCGCACCCCGCTCCGGCTGTTGCCGTTGGAAGACAACGTGCGCCTCATTTATTCGGAGCTCGGCGTCTACGCCGGCGAGCCGCTAGGAACTCCTTGCGACGTGCTCTAGACGCCCGCTGAGCGCGCCCAGCACCCGAGGTGACGGGTGAACCTTTGCTAGCGTCCGGGCCTGAGCGGGGCGTCGAGGGGGTTCGGCTCGGCCGCGGGATGCAGGGGCCCGCCGTTGTACTCCTCGAAGAAGCGCAGCACGGCGGCGACGTACTCGGGGGTTTCCCCATTCTTGGGCAAGGGAGCGAGGGGCTCCCGCGGCCGAGCATTGTAAGCCGTTAGCGCGCTGATGACATCCCCGTCGTAGTACTGGAGGAGCGCTGAGAGCAGCCGCGTCCCCCCGAGGATGTTCTTCTTGGGCACCCAGAGGTCGGAGACCCGCAGGCCGACCTTCTTCGCCGTGTAGGGCATCAGCTGCATCAGCCCAATTGCACCCACCTGCGAGAGGGCGTTGGGGTTGTAGTTGGACTCGCGGCGAATGACGGCCTTCACCAGCGCCGGCGGCACCGGGTAGATGCGGGCGACGTCTGCCACGGCGCTGGCGATGTCTGCGTCGTACGCCTCCGGCTTGAGCGAGGCGTCGGCCAACAGGCGCGGCCTTCCGTAGCGTTCCGCCAGAAGCGCGTCGATGTTCTTCCCATGGTTCTTGGTGGACGCCGGCACGTCGGCGCCGGCCGGCGCGATGGCTTCCCATCGTTTGAGCGCCAGCGCGGCCGTCTCGCCGTCGGCGGGCGGCGCGTCGAGCCGAAGCACGTCCACGGCTGGTCCCTTGGTGTCGACCGCCGGCCGGTCCAGAGTTGCCCGGTCGAAGGTCGGCTGTGGCGGTGGACGGCGTGCGGTGTCCGGGGGCGCCGTCGCGGCGAGGTAGGCCGACACCACCACCACCACCAGCAGCACTCCGGCGGCGGCTCCGGCGAGCACCATCGGCCGCCGGCGCAGCCAGGCGATTGCGGCTGCCGTGGCACCCGCGGTGGCGCTCTCCTTGGCGCTGGGAGGAGCCGCGTCATTGCTCTGCTGGGATGGCGGAGCGCCATGTTGGGGCTTCCCCTTTGTCCGGTCCGCCGGTGGGGGCGCTGGCTTCGCCGAGCTGCCGTTGCGCCGCCCGGGCGGCGGTCGCCTGGCCTCCGGGGGACGGCGTTCCGGACGCGGCAAGGTGTACGCCGGGCGTTCTGGGCGGGGGGCGGGCGGTGTCGGGCGCCCTGCAGCAGGTGGGGAGGCGAGGGGAACCTCGGCTGGCGGCGGCACGACGGGAAGCCCAGGGGTGCCGAGCGAAGCGCGGAAGGCGGACTCGCCGCGGCCCCGGGTGGGGGCAAACAGTTGATCGGCCAGCCCACGAAAAGAGGGCGGAGGGCCCGCGTCGCGCGTCTCCTGTATGAGGCGAATCGCAGCGCCCACCACATACTCGGGAAGCGTCACCTCCACGGGGCCCTCGGGCTGCTCCCAGCGCACGTACGCCGCGGCGGCCGTCACCTGGTCCATCGTTTCCGGGTCGAGCGCAATCTCTAGAATCTCGGCCGGGAATTCGGACTCCGGCCGAGGGCCCCAGCCCGGCTCACGCCGCACCGAGGAACTGGCCATCTTTCGGAAGCCACACAGTCGGGCGAAGGCCACCGCGGCGGCGGCCACGACCTTCTCCGGGGGCAGCGCGAGGACGTCGGCCGCTTCGCGCAGCGAGCGACTCTCCTCGGCCGACAGCGCTACCGTGACGCTCGACGGGGGCGGCATGGTGGCAGCAGTCTATCCCGACGGCCGAGGGGAAGGGCTGGCCCTCAGCGGGCGTCCGAGAACTCCGACAGCCGGGCCCACAGGGACGGCTTGTCGACGGCCAGCGCCTGCGCGCTGGCGGTGACGAGCCTGTCATCCTGAGCGCTTCGGTACAGGCGTGCCGGCGCCGCCGGCTGGCGGGGGTCGCGGTCCCGGACGAAAAGCTGCTCGTGGACCGTGAGTCCGAGCGGAGAGAACGCGAGCGTGCTCTCCAACTCGAAGATGCGCCGCAGGCCGGAGGGCAGTGGCTGCTCCTTCTGTCGTTTGATGGCGAACGCGGCCGGTCCGGCGCAGCTGCCGTCGGGGAGACGCAACGGCTCCGGGATGAAGCGGCGACCTCGTTGGGGGACGAGCCGGGCGAAGCGCTCACAATTGGCACCCTCGCACCGGTCGCCTTCGAGGACTGCCACCTCCACGCCGTTGAGGGGCTCGAGCCTCAGCCGGCTGTGTTCGGCTGGCGCCCGGGCCGAGCCCGTCGCCAGCACCACCAGGGCGTTCTCCCGCACCTGGACCCGCGCCACCGGACCGACGGCGTCCCCGTCCGGGTACCGCAGTGCCTGCACCCACACCAGACGGGTGGAGTCAGCCAGGCTGGCCACCACCACCGCGCTCGGACCCAGTTTACTCGCTGGAGGCGCGGTCTCCGTGCGCGCCACGCAGTGCTCGTCGAGCTCTGTCCAAGCCACCGGCGTCCCGGTGCAGTCGAGCGGCGCCCCCAGCACTTGCCCGCTCTTGGCGTCGTAGCCGTGGAGGAGCAACCTGAGCCAAGCGTCCGCTGGGATGTCCTCTTCGGCACCGCGCGCACGCTCGAGGCGGCACACACCCTCGGGCGCTGGAGGTGCGCTTGCGCATGCCGCGCAGAGAAGAAGCCCGACCGCCCGCCAGACTGGCCTCATGGCGGCTCCCCGCGAGGTTTGGACGTTTTCCCGGAAATGCGCCCCGGGACGCCGCCGCTCCCGGTGGCCGTGGCGCCATGGCCTCCCATCACCATGGCGTAACTCCGGGCGAATTCTGGGCCGAAGACCACCTGCACCGCGCGCTCTTCCTCGGCCAGGGCGTTCCAGGCGCTCTCGAAGCGCTGCCAGCGCAGCCAGAGGCGAGCAGGCCAGCGCAGCGGACTCTGAAGCTTCTTCGGGTCGAGCCGGTCCAGCAGGGCCCGGATGCCGCGCCGGGTCGCTCCCAGCATGGCCACCTGGTGAATCATCACTTCGCCGAAGCCCCCCGTCAGGTCGTCAATCCGTGCTCCGCCGTCCGCTGCCGGGTCGAGCAGCCACCGCAAGAGTTCCTGCGGCGAGCGCGCTCGGCGCAGAGGCGTGTCGGCCGTCACGGTGCGGACGGCGATGCCCTCGCCGAATTCCGCCTGGCCCTTGCGCAACTCTAGGAACGCCGTGCCGAAGGCTTCCAGCACCTCAGACACCCGCTCCAAGAGGCGCTCCAACTCGGCGTCCGAGGTCACCTCGGTGCCTCCCGCGTAGGTACGGGCAAACACCTGAAGCAGGCTCCGTTGCTCGGCAGAGGGGGGGACGACCGCCGCAGCGGTGGGTGCGGCTTGGACTTCCAGCTCCGTGGGGGAGGAGTCCGGTGCCTCCGGGGGCATGCCGGTGAAGGCGCGGAACTGCTCCTCCTGGTACAGCGCCGGCATCCGAGCGTCCAAGAGGGAAGCGAGCTGCAGTCTCTCGGCCCGGCCAAGCCCGTTGGACTTGGAGAGAATCGTGTCATGGACCCGCCGCCAGCTCTGGCGGTACTCGACGTAGAGAGGAAACACCAGGTCGACGGCAGCCTTGAGCTCGGCGTCCCTCGGCGCCAGGGCCGCCTCGGCGCCGGCCGCCGCCGGCGACCCGCTTAAATTCAGGACCTCCACCTTGGCCCCGGGGGCCCCGGCCCCCGCCCGCATCGGTGTTGGCGCAGAAGGGGCGACAGTGGGCCCGGCCGGAGATGCCTCCGGGCTGGCCAAGGTGAAGGTGCCGGCGGCCGGAGAAAGAGAGGTCCGGGGAGCAGGACTGCGGAGCTCGGGCGGCAGACGGATGCCGTGGGGTGCCGGGGTGAGCCGAATCTCCTCGGTGGCTCGCCGGAATTGCGTCTGTTCCCGAGCTGGAGGAGCGGCCGCACTCGGTCCGCGGCCGAAGTGAAAGCGAAGGGAGCCAATCCGAACGTCGGACTGGGGCGTCACGGGCACCGGGACGTTGGCCTCCACCCGCTTGCCCTCCACCAGCACGCCGTTGGTGGAGCCGAGGTCGATGACTTCGGTGCGCTCAGCGTCGAAGCGCAGCACGGCATGCGAGAGCGAAACGAACGGCGACTGCAGTGTCAGCTCGTTGAGGGCGTTTCGACCGACTCGCACCGGCGAACGGCGGAAGACGTGCTCGCTCGACGTGCCCGTCTCGAGGTCCTCGACGCGGACGATGAGCGGAAACGCCGTGGAAACCGAGGGGCTCACGCGAAGGCGAAGTTCCAGGCGCCCTTGTCAGTGAGCTTGACGTCGAGCTTTCGGGGAAGGGTGCCGCTGGCCATGCGCCCGAGGAGCTCGCGCGCCAGCTCCGGCAGCAGCGAATTGCGCAGGGTCTGGTCGACGGCACGGGCCCCGGTCTCGCTCTCGGTGCAGCGGGCGGCGAGCAGCTGCACCAGCTCCGGCGCGAAGACGGCCTCGATGCCGTGCGCTGCGTCCAGACGCCGCGCCAGAGTGCCTAGTTTGAGGCGAACAATCTCCTGCATCACCTCGGGCCCGATGGGCCCATAGGGGACGATGGTCATCCGTGCCAGAAGCGCCGGCTTGAAATGCTTGCTGAGCGTCGGGCGGATGGCAGCCACCACCTCCTCCGCCGATGGCTGGGCTCCGTCGGCGAAGAGTGCCACCACCCGCTCGGAGGCCAGATTGCTGGTCAGGACCAGCACCGTATTCCGGAAGTCGATGCTGCGCCCCTCGCCGTCGTTCAGGATGCCCTTGTCGAACACCTGGTAGAAGAGGTTCATCACCTCCAGGTCGGCCTTCTCGCACTCATCCAGGAGCACCACCGAGTAGGGCCGCTGACGGACCGCCTCGGTCAGCACGCCCCCCTCCCCGTAACCGACGTAGCCCGGCGGCGAGCCCACCAGCCGCGACACCGAGTGCTTCTCCTGGAACTCGGACATGTTGATGGTCGTCATGAAGCGCTCACCGCCATAGAGCGCATCGGCCAGCGCGATGGCTGTCTCGGTCTTCCCCACCCCGGACGGGCCGACGAAGAGCAGCACCCCCACCGGCGTGTCAGGGTTGCGAATCCCGGCGTGCGCCATGCGGATGACTTCCGCCACCGACTGGATGGCCGCCGGCTGCCCGCGAATGCGCCGAGCCAGCTGTTCCTCGAGGTGCAGCACCCGCTCGGCGAGGTCGCTGCGCATTTTGCCGGCCGGAATCCCAGTCCAGCTGGAGATGACTTGCGCCACCGCGTCGCTGTCGACGTCGGCATGGACCAGCGGCTGCTCGCCTCGGACGGCTTGGAGCGCGGCGCGGGCCTCCGCGACACTGGTGGCAAGCCGTTCGTGGTCTGCGGGATTCGATTGCCCGACCAGCGCCTTCTGGGCCTCCTGGAAGCGCCTCACGCCCGCCTGCTCTCGTTCCCAGGTAGTCTTCAGCTCCGTCGTTCGGGCCGCTGCGTTCTCCAGCTTGGCCGCGAGCTCGTCCAGCGCGCCCTCCTCGGTGGGGTGGCCCTCGGCCTTGTCCCGGGCCAACCGGGCTTGCGCGTCCTGCAGCGCGGCGACCTCCGTCTCGAGCGCCACCAGGGCGTCCGGCCGCGTCGCGAGCTCCATCTTCACCCGGGCGGCGGCCGTGTCGAGCAGGTCCACCGCTTTGTCCGGAAGCTGCCGTCCGGACAGGTAGCGATGGGAGAGGGCCACCGCCGCCACCACCGCCTCATCGC
This sequence comes from Myxococcaceae bacterium, assembly GCA_017881265.1. Lineage (GTDB taxonomy): Bacteria > Myxococcota > Myxococcia > Myxococcales > Myxococcaceae > JADGRA01. The sequence goes on from JADGRA010000015.1 coordinate 65,312, forward strand.
GGATGGTGACGCCGTGGGCCTTCTCGTAAATGGGCGCCAGCCCGCGCAGCATGGTGACGGCATCGGCCTCCGAGGGCTCGTCCACCTTGACCGGCTGGAAGCGACGTTCCAGCGCCGCGTCCTTCTCAAAGTATTTCTTGTACTCGCTCCAGGTGGTGGCGGCGACAGTCCGAAGCTCGCCCCGGGCCAGTGCCGGCTTGAGCAGGTTGGCCGCATCCCCGCCGCCGGCGGCGCCCCCGGCGCCGATGAGGGTGTGGGCCTCGTCGATGAAGAGGATGATGGGCGTGGGAGAGGCCTTCACCTCCTCGATGACGGCCTTGAGCCGGTTCTCGAACTCCCCCCGCACGCCGGCGCCGGCCTGCAAGAGGCCGAGGTCCAGCCCATACAACTCCGTCGTCTTCAGGGAGTCGGGGACGTCGCCCAAGGCGATGGCTCGGGCCAGCCCCTCCACCAGCGCCGTCTTCCCCACGCCCGGTTCACCCACCAGGATGGGGTTGTTCTTCCGCCGCCGGGCGAGAATATCGACCATCTGCCGGATTTCGCGGTGGCGGCCAAAAATGGGGTCGATTCTTCCCGCGCGAGCCCGCTCGGTGAAGTTGGTGGCGTACTTGCGGAGCGCCTCGGTCCCGACGGCGCTGGCGGCCGGCGGAGCCGCACCCCCCGAGGAGGCCTGTGTGGTGGCCGGCACGACGTCCACTGCCTCCGGCGAGGTGGCCAGGGCCTCCTGCAGCGAGCTCTTCACCACGTCCTTGGAGAGCCCCTCCAGCTCGGGGTAACTCTCCGAGGTGTAGCGGCCGGGCCGCAGCACCAGCTGCGCCAACAGGGCTCCAGAGCGGAGCCGAACGGCACCGGTTTCCAACGAGGCCACGACCCAGGCGTCTTCCATCCACTGGAAGAGACTTTCCGAGAAGACGGGACGCGTCGCATTACCCGTGCGCAGGCTGCCGAGGACGCGGTCGACGTGGGCCTTCAGCTTCAGCCGGTCCAGACCGTGGTGCTGCAGGAACAGGTCGCTGTCGCCGTGTTCCTGCTCAAGCATGACGCTCAGCAGGTGCTCGACGATGATTTCGTAACACCGCGTGCTGGCCGCACGGGACACGGCCTCCTCCAGCAGGCGGGTGGCCGTCGGTGTCAGGCGGCGAACGAGTGCTTTCGGCTCGACGAGCAAGGCTCACCCCTGGACTGCCTGAGCGGGACGCTAGTGAAGCCGTCCCGATGTCTGCAACATCTCTTCAGTGTGCCGGCTGACGCGGATCGACCACCAGCACTGTTGACTCCCGCGGCAGGCTCAACCAGCTGTTGCGCCCCAGCCTGGAGCCCCCGGCGACGCCGAGCTGCAACCCGGGCGCCTCCCCGGGGCGCAAGGTGATGTGGAGCAAGTAGTCGAGCGGGTCGCGCACCAGCCATCCCACCAACTCCTCCACCAGCGGCAGGAGGTCGCCACCGGGGCGCAGCCGCTCATACAGATGCCACGTCACCGCCCCGATGTGGATGGCAAAGGAGCCCGCCCGGTCATAGATGCGGTGGCCAAGGAGTAAATCCTGACCCAGGCGGGTGCGCTCGCGCCCGAGGCGAGTCCAGTTGGGCGGGTCCACCTCGGTCAGTCTGCCGGCACACTCCTGCACCTGCACGCGGGCGCCGTCCAGATGGTCCTCGAGGACCTGCTGAAGGCCCACCTCCAGGGCCCGGGGGCCGCGGCTGCGGTGGGCGAACAGCGGCGCCAGCTGAAGCAGCCGCGCCGGCCCGAGGTTGCCCGCCGGAGGGTGCTGGTAGACGTCAAAGCCCAACAAGGAGAGCGCCCGCTGGCTCCAGGCGTCATTGAGGTGGGCATTTTGCTCGGCCGACAACCGGTAGCGGGCCACCGACCGATAGAACAGCGAGAGCAGTCGATGGTGAAAGACGTCGAAGAAGTCGCGGCGGACGGGTTCGTCGGCATCCTCGAAGACCACCTCCTCACCGAAATAGGCCGGAAGCGGCGAGACCGTGCCCGATAACCCGAGGAAGGACGTGGTGACGTGGTAGACGGGATGGGTGGGGGCGAGGACGTCTTCGGGGTTGCGTGCCGACTCCACCCGGGTGAGAGACACCACATCGCTCGTGTGAAAGCTCAAGGACGGGTCATGGTGGAAGCGCAAGCCTTCTGCGGCGGGTGGTCCCAGCTCGCCGACTCGCACCGTGTCGGGCGTCAGCCGTTCCAGAAGGCGCACCAGCGCCACGAAGCTCAGCGGCAACGCGCCCAGCCGCTCGGGCGAGGTGTCGGCGCCTAGAGCAGGGGCTGGCTGCCGGTCCTCGGCGTCCATGCGTACTCCGTTTTCGACGGGTTTTGCCTCACCCGGAGGGCGTGGAAGGCATTGAGGGTGAGGTTGGCGGCGAACAACTCGTCGAGCACCCAGCCGAAGAGGAAGAGGTCCCCGGGTCCGACGAACCCGGACTCCTCGAGTTCCACCAGCGTGCGCTGCCCGCGGACGATGGCGCCCTGGAACAGTTGTCGAGACGGCTCCACCTCGACGGCGCGCACGGCCTCGATGCGCCGGGTGTTGGCCCGGCCCACAGGCTCATCCCCGAAGGCCTGGAAGTTGTAGAGGCCCAGCACCGACGCCAGCAGGTCCGGCTCGGCCAGCGACCGCTTCACCAGCGCCAAGTGGGCGATGACGCGCCACAGCAATTCGCTACCTAAGGGCGGACGGATGGGCTGGCTCACCGGCAAGAGGTTGGTGAAGCGCGCCAGCGTCGGAGAGGCGGGGGTGGGGAGGCTGACCTCGCCGATGCGAAGCTTGCCCGGCAGCGCCCGGTTGGTGCAGGTGAGCTCCACCGACAGGGTCCGCTCCTCCAGGCGCAGCGGCGCGTCGCGCGGCGAGCCGAGCGCGATGTAGGTGTCCACCCCGTCGTCGATGGGGGAGAGGCTGCGGCGCAGGTGGTAGAAGACCTCCGTCGTCCCGACGTGTGCGAAGTCGGTGAAGGGACGGATGCGCTCGCGCTCAGCCTGGCCCGGGCGGCTGGAGACCACCTCGTCCACCGAGTACACCTCCATCGCCCTCGGCTCGACGCCCGAGGCCCGAAGAAGCTGTTCTTGGCCGGGCGCCTCCACCCGCACCGGCTCCCCTTCGGCACGAAACAGGTTGATGACCGGCGTGCAATGCAGCCGGAGGACGTCGCGGGGGACGCGCTGCTGAAGCGCCGGTGGCCGCTCAAATTCGAAGCGCAGCTCGAAGCGCTCCCGGATGGCCGGAGCGGCTTCGGCGAGGTTGACCAGGTCGAAGAAGAGAAACTTCTGCGGGAGGGTGAGGTACTCCTGCACCACGCGGTAGCCCTCGGAGGCCATGCGTGGCCAGGGGAACAGCGCCGCGTCGGAGGCGAAGGCCACCGGTCGAATGCTGTCCGCAGGCAGCAGCAGTCCCGGAGCGGCCGAGCCGGGCTCTCCTACGGAGATGGCGCGGCAGTGGCGGAACATCCACAGGAACAGCGTCGACACCAGCGGGTACTCGCCATGGAGGAAGAAGCGCAGCGAGCCGGCGGCCAGCATTTCCTCGCGGCCTTGCCCCGGGGCGTTGACCAGGACGCGCAGCAGCGGGGCGGTGGCTGACGGCATCTCGAGCACCGAGTCGCCGAGGGCCACCGGAAGGAGCGTCACCTCCTGGGTGGTCCGGAAGACGCAGGAAGTTCCGTCGACGGGCGTGCTGGCGACCTCGGCCCCGCGCGGCAGCTTCACGGCTGAACGCAGCGCCCGGGCCTGGATGAGGAACTCGACGATGGTGCAGGCAGGAATGGGGCGGAGGTAGTGCGGCAAGAGCAGGTCCGCCACCCCGTGGACCACCTCGGGAACTGCATCGTCCGTGCGCTCTCGGATGCGCGCCGCGACGAACGCGAAGCCCTCCAGCAGCCGCTCGACGTCCGGGTCTCCGCTCCGCTCCGCAAGCAGCCCCGCCGTCCCGGGATGGGCTTGGGAAAAGCCGCGGCCCAGCTCCCTCAGGTAGGCGAGTTCCGCTTCGTAGTATTTGCTGAACATGAGGCGCGAGAGGCCTTCACACCACGGTGACTTGCCCCGACGAGGAAACCTCGGTTCGGAAGCGTAAGGTTCCCCGCTCCTTCCCTGCGGCCAGCTGCCCCGAAATCTCGAACTTCAACAGCCACGGGTCCTCGTCCGGCAGGTGACGGACGTTCACATTCTTTAGGCGTGGCTCGAAGGCGAGGATGGTCGAGCGGATGGAGAGCGCCAGCGCGGGGATGGACTTCGGAAAGGCATGCACCAAGTCCGTGAAGTCCACCACCCCATAGGCAGGGGCGGTGGGCGCCGAGCCTATCCTCGTGTTGAGCAGCGCATGGAGATGGGCCGCGATGTCGCCGGACAGGTCGCCTCCGGGCTGCGAGGAAGCGCCGCTGGTCGCCAGCCGTCCGAGCAATCCCCGTGGCATTGCTCCGTGAGCCTCCCAACCTGCAGGTCGCTATTCCTTGCCGGCCCAGCTGTCTTCGTGGGTGATGCCACCATCGGTGTACGTCCAGTTGATGGTGTGAAAGACGAAGCTCACCTCTTCCAGCGGAGGGTGGTTGACCGCCTCCTTGTCGAGCGTGTTCGAGACCACGAGCTTCTGGCTGAACACCCGGCCGCCCTTGAAGGCCACCGTGAAGAACTGCTCGGTGGTGCCATCTCCCTTCTGGTTGGGACGGTAGAACTTGAACTGCCCCTCGCAGCCCTCGTTGTTCACGAGGGCCTTGGACAGCAGAGGCGTCGCCTTGTCGATGCGCTTGTGGACGATGATGGGGTCGTGCTGTCGACGCCCAGTCGCCAGGCCCGAGGCCGCTTCGCGCGCACTCTCCATACTCGACTCGAAGTAGACGCACTCGATGGAGTCGGCTCGACCCATGCTGGACTGAAAGCTCTGCCCCTTGATGTCTTTGCCATTTGCCTTCAGGAACAAGTGTACGGTTTCAGCCATAGTGCTTTCACTCCTTGTCTAGCTTCCCCACCAGGGAGAGCGTGAAGGACGCCCCCATGTATTTGAAATGCGGACGCACCTGAATGCCGCACCGGTACCATCCCGGCTGGCCTTCCACGTCGCTTACGGTCACCTTGGCCGAGCGGAGCGGGCGGGCACTGCGCACCGAGGGCGCCGGGTCCTCCATGTCTGCGACGTACTGATTAATCCAGACGTTCAGCTCGCGCTCGAGGTCGCCGCGCTCTTTCCAGCTTCCAATCTGCTCGCGCTGGAGCACTTTGATGTAGTGCGCCAGCCGCGTCATGATGAACATGTAAGGCAGCTGCGTGCCGAGCCGGAAGTTAGTTTCCGCCGCCTTGCCGTCTGGGTTGTTGCCGAACATCTTCGGCTTCTGCGAGGAGTTGGCCGAGAAGAAGGCCGCGTTGTCGGAGTCCTTGCGGTAGGTGAGGCCGATGAAGCCTTCCTCCGACAGCTCGTACTCGCGACGCTCGGTGAGGCTGATTTCGGTGGGAATTTTCGTCTGCACTGCCCCCATCGCCTGGTACTGGTGCAAGGGCAGGTTCTCCACCGTTCCGCCGGATTGCGGTCCGATGATGTTGGGACCCCAGCGGAACTTCGCGAAGCTGTCCACCACCCGGCTGGTGAGGGCCAGTGAGGCCGGTCCCCACAGGTACTTGTCGTGGCTCCCCGCCACGTCCTCAGTGAAGTTGAAGGCCTTCACCGGGATTTGGTTCTCCCCGTAGGGAAGCCGTAGCAGAAAGCGCGGCATGCAGAGCCCGACATAGCGCGCGTCCTCGCTGTCGCGGAAGCTGTGCCAGCGCGCGTATTGGGGCCCCTCGAACAGGGCTTTGAGGTCCTTCAGGTTCGGCAGGTTGAGGAACGTCTTGTCCGGGCCGAAGAATTCCGGGGCGGCGTTGGTGATGATGGGGGCGTGCGCCATCGCGGCCACGGCAGCGCATTTCTGAAGGAGCGCCATGTCCTGGGGCCCGTGCCCGAACTCGTAATTGGCGCAAATCGCCCCGTACGGCTTGCCACCGAGTACGCCGTACTCGCGCTTGTAGACGATGTTGTACAAGCCGGTGTTGGGAAGGTCCGGCTCGTTGTCGAAGTCCTGAATCAGCTCGTCCTTGGAAACGTTGAGCAGCTGGACTCGGATGTTCTCCCGAAAGTCCGTGCGCTCGATGAGGAAGCGCAAGCCTCGCCAGGCAGACTCCAGCTTTTGGAAGGATGGCTGGTGGAGAATCTCGTTCACCTGCGCGCTCATCCGCGCGTCGAGCTCGGCAATCATCGCGTCGACCAGCGCCTTGTCGACCCGCTCCAGATTCCGGCCGGGAGCGAGTAACTCGGTGATGAACGCGGTGACCCCCTGCTTGGCCACGGCGTAGGCGTCATCGGACGGTTTCAGCCGTGTTTCGGCAAGGATGTCCTCGAGGAGGGAACCCTCCGCCTGGGCCTTCGCTTCTTTGCCAACTGCTTCGGTCTTCGGGTCAGCCATGGTTTTTGGGCTCCTACTTCTTTTCCTCGGTCCCGAGGCCGAGTTCCGCCATCAATTGGGCGCGCGTGCCCTCGTCGGCGAGCAGCGTCTGTAACTTCTTGCGGAAGGCCGGCACGTTGCCGAGCGGTCCTTTGAGCGCCGTCAACGTCGAGCGCAGTTCGAGCAGTTTCTTCAGCTCCGGAACCTGCTGAACGACGGCTTCTGGCCCAAAGTCATTCAGGGTCTTGATGTTCAGCTCAACACTGAGCGACGCATCCTTCGTCCCGGACAGCTTGTCCGGCACCGACAGGTTCACCTTCAAGTTCTGCTTGGCGAGGACGTCGTTGAAGTTGTCTTTGTCGATGCTGATGGTCTTGCGGTCCTCGAGCGTCTTTTCGTCGTCGGGAACATTCTCGTTGTACTCCCCCATCACCAGGACGTTGAGCGGGAGCTCGACTTCCTCCTGCGCGCCCCCCACCTCGGTCTTGTACAGAATATTGACCCGCTCCTTGGGAGCGACAGTGCTGTCCTTGGCCATGGCGTACACACTCCCCTGGTTGGGCCCCCCCGGGCTGGTCCGCCGGCCGTAGGGCCTGAACGAGATTACTCAATCACGTCTGAATCCGCATTGCAGCCGCCGGAGAGATTCGACACAGGCGCTGGTAGTACCCATTGTCCTCTTCTGAAAGGGCGCCGGCGGGCCTGCAAGACAACAGGCCTTCGAGGCACTCCACCGTCAGCTGGGGCTCCCAGGTATCGAGGTCGTGTACCGTGCACTCCTTGGCCAACGCCGAGTAGAGCGCGCGCGCCAACGCCGGCTGGGTTGCTGCAATGCACAACTTGGCCAATTCCAGCCGCAAACGAAAACGTGAATGTCCACTGTTTGCGGTTTGGACGCGACTCTGCAACAGCGCCAGCCCGTCCGCCGATTTGCCAGCAGCGAACAGCGACTTGGCGTCGCGGACAGCCTCACCCGTGTCATCAGCGACCCCCGCCGCGCGAGCGGCCCCGGCCCCGCCGACGGCCACCTCCAGTTCCAGCCAGGCGCGGGTCTGGCCGTCGGCCACCGGGGTGCCGTCGTTGGCCACCAGTTCCGCCGCTTCCGGAAATCGCCGAAGCCAGCCGGCGACTTCTGACTCCAGGGCCTTGCGCGCCGTTTCGTACGTCGGGCCGAGGGAGGCGAGCGCCCGGGCAGTGTAGCGACTCAAATCGAGGCTGAATCGGTGCTGAAGCAGGGCCGACTCGGCTTCCTCGATGAGCTCAGCCGCCTTGGCATTGGCGGCCATGGCGTCCAACTGTTGCCGCAGCGTGGGCCGCGGGGCCTCAAACGCGGAACGGCCGTCCGGTCCCTTCGGGGGAGGCTGGGCAAGGGGCAGCCAGAGCCCGGTACGCAACAGCCGGTAGGCCAGCGGATCGGCGAGGTTGGCGCGTCGCAGGTTACCGGCCAGGGAGGTGAGCGCGTCGCCCACGGCACCGAGGTACGCGCCGGCGTCCGCCGATGCCGCGGGCAACGGAGGAGGGGCCTCCGGCGCCGGACTTGCCGCCGAGGCCGGCGCCGGAGTCGCAGCCGAGGTGGCGGCGGCTTGGGGTTCCGGCGCGGCCGCGGGCGGCGGACTCGGTGGGGCTTCCTCCGGCAGTTGCAGCTTGAGCCGGTCGAGCGCCTCCAGGAGCGGCCCAAAGGCGGGACCCGCGCCGCTGAATTTCGCCCGGGCGAGCTCGGCCAGCCGCTGAGCCGTAGGCAGCATCGCCTCGACCGTCTCGCGGTCTGCGGCGGAGACCCGCACTCCGCCGAGGGCGATGGTGGCGCGCTGCAGAAACCAGCCCAGCGCGTTCGCTCGCGCTTTGGTGCGTGTCACGTCCGGAAACAGCGTTTCCCAGTGCCGGTCCAGCAACTCGCTCAGGAGCACCAGGGCATCGAGGAGCCCCCCCACCGCGCGCTTGGTTCCGAAGAAGGCGTAGCCGGTATAGGCGGCGACGAGTAGGTCCTTGGACTTCTTCTGGAGAATGCCGCCTCCCAGCTTCGTCACTTGGACCCAGTCGACCGTGCCTCCGGTGGGAGCGTCGAGCTTGGCCACCTCGCCGAGGAGCTTCTCGTAGTCCGGGTCGTAGCGCGCGTTGGTACCGGTGGGAGCCGTGGCGGACACCGGCTCAAGCCATGCCTGCACCCGCTTCAGCAGTTCCTCGGCAGGCAGGGCCATGGGGGCTCAGGCAGTCAGTGCGGAAAAAACGCGCGAGATGGACCACTCGGGGGAGGAGAGCGCTTCCCGCTGGGCTGCCGACAGCGCCTGTGCCGCGGCCTGTTGGGCAACAACCTGCGCTGTCCGCAAGGGCCAGACGACAGAGAGGCGTGAATCCGGGCGCGCCAGGTGGCTCAGTAGCGCCGGTGGAGGGGCACCCAGCGACAGGAGCAGGCGGGGAGGCGCCGCTTCCGTCCACAGGAAAGCCGGGGGTTGCTGGCGCCAGGCCAGGGCCCGGGTGGCCAAATCCAGCCAAGGGGCCGGGCCCTCGCCGGCGAGGGGGCACTCGAGAACCACCCGGGTCCGGGCGGGGGGTTCGGCGCGGTCGGTGGCGCAGGCCGAGAGAAAAGTCCGGAAGCCGTAGGCGGCTCCGCCCTCGCCGGTAGAGACGCTGGCCAATAGGCCGTCCGCTGCGCGGTCCAGCAGCAGCTGCGCCATCCCCTCGGCAAAGTCCCATTCCGGCGCCCCCGGCGCGCTCAGCGCGCGGACCCGCGCCGTCAACTCGGCCGCCGACAGCGTCGAGGCCTCGCCCAACAGCCGTGCCACCTCGCCGAGAAAGCCGGCGTAGGCCAACGGCAGGCGGGCGAAGCGGCGGGCCAGGCCCACGGCGTCGACCGGGACGAAGATGGCCAGAGGAAATACCCGGCCCACCGAGTCGCGGCTGGGCACCAGGGCTCCGACCACCGCATTCTTGGCCCCGCCCGACGCGTAAAGGAAGCACACCGGGAGGTCCGGCAGCGCCGCGCCGGTGCGGTACAGCCCCTCTTGGGCCTCCTCCAGCCAGCGGGTGAATTCCAACGCCGCTGGGTCCGCCACGTTGGAGCGGATGAAGTCGCCCTGGGCCGGGATTTTGCCGTAGAGGCCGGGCGCCTGCGGAGTGGGAGCCGGGGTCACCAGGTCACCCGGTAGGCCGACAGACAGGAAACGTGGGCGGGACCAGTCCTGGCGCCCGGAAGGGCTGCAACAGCTGGGGCTTGCGGCCGGTCTTCACCGAGCCGAAGAAGGGCGTGTCGGCGCGCGCCGGGCGGACATCCACCACCACCTCCGCGTCCAGCGTCGGCACCCGCCAGGCCAGGGTGAAGGTGGTGGCGCCGACCGAGCGGACAGTGCCGAGCTCGAGGAGCCGGAGCAGTCCCCACTCCCCATCCTGTTGAATCGTTTCTGTCCGCCCTCGGGAATCGCGCACGCGAATCGACGCACCGGGCGTCTTGCCCGCTTGGGGCCACTTGAATTGGGCCCACTCCTCCGGACCGTTCCGGTAGTCGATGCTCTGCCCGTCCACGGTGAAGGCGACGCTGGCCAACTTCGGCGAGGGCTGAATGTGCAACGCGAACGCCACCAGGGGCTCGTTGCTGGAGGGCGGAAACAGGGCGCGTGTCACCTGGTTGGCCCGGGCCAAGTAGGCCAGCACCGAGGTCGGGTACACGTGGGAACTGCCAGGTGGATAGATGAAGCGGTCCCCGGCCTGGAGCACGTGGGAGCGCATGTCCGACTCGTACTGTCCCCACAGCTGGCCGGTCTTGGGCTTGAAGAAGTCGGCCACGTCGGCCATGGGCGCATCTTGCCCGGCGGGGGTGAAGGGGTAGCGGCCGACGAGTCGTTTGAAGGGCTCGCCCACCGCACTGCAAAACTTGGCCAGCGCGTCGACCCGCGCTCCCTTCATCACCGACTGGTAGGCTTGGTCCACCGGAGGCACCAGCAGGTTGGTCAGAAGAGGCCGCCACCAGCCCGGGCCCTGCCCGTTGACGAGTCCCTCCACCCGCGCCCTCGCCGCCTGAAAGCGCTGGCCGAGCGACGCGGAATCCTGGGTCTCGGACCGCAGTGCATCTCGCACCAGAATCAACTGCTCCTGGTAGCCATCCAGGGGGACTGCCTCTTTGGGCGCTCCGTCCGCCGGCTTGCGCCCCGAACCGGCCCCGAAGCTGACAAATCCTTCGAAGGTTTGGCGCAAGTCGGTGGCGGTGAATGGACGGTCCGGGTCGTCCGCCCCCCAGCTCGGAATCTGCACGTTGCCCTTGGTTGCCTGCTCGAGCTTCGCCCCGAGCTTCTCTTTGAGGTCCAGGCCCATCTCCTCCACCTTGCCAGTGAGGCGGGTGTTGTAGCCCACCGTCGAGAAGAGTCGGGCGAGGGGGGGTTGGGCTCCGCTGGTCAGGTTCTCCAGAAGGACTTGGACGGCCGAGCGGTCCCCGCCGAGGGAGGCCAGGGTGATGGACTCCAGGAAGTTGCGCCATTCTGCGGCGTAGGCGCGGAAGTACGCACTCTGGAGGTCACTGGCGCCTTTGCCCCCCTCATCGGCGACGTCAGAGAGCACCCAGCCGTCGCCCCCTTGCAGCCCGGCCTTCAACAGGTCGGAGGCCTTCTCGTCGTAGGCCTTCTTGGTGAAGGCGCCGCGGACTCGGCGGTTGGAGCTCAGCTCCGGCACGGTGCCACCGAGAATGGAGCCAAGCGAGAGGTCGGCGTCCTCGCGGGCGACATCGGCGATGAGCCGCTCGAGCGCCAAGTCGGTCAAGGGAAGCCGCTTCAACTCCTCCCGGGCGCGCCTCACCAGCGCCTCGTCCCGCGGCAACGCCAGCGTTGCGTCGGCGCCCAGCAAGCGAAGGTATAGCGCGGTGTGGGCCTTGACCGCCTTTCCGTCCTCGCTATTGGCGCCCAGCCGGTCGAGCCACGGTTCGGTGAGCCGAGGCAAAAGCCACGCTTCGGCCGCAGCATCGAGCGGAGGCTCGAGCTTCCCCTTGGGTGTGGTAAGCAGCAGGTGGAGCTTCAACGCGTCCCAGTAGGTGAGGTGGTCGCGGGCGGTGAGCTTCGTGGGGAGACGCTCCTGTTCCTTGACGAAGGCTGCCAGGGAGCGGTCCCGTCGGTCGAGCACCTGCTTCACCAGCAGGTCCCGGACCGTGGTGCCGTAAAACCCCTGGGTGCGCTCGAGCAATGCGTCGCCCTGGTACATGCCGAAGCGCATCGACCAGGGAGCGCCATTCTTGTCCCAGTCCACCAACTCGTCGAGCCGGCGCTGCAGGGGGTTGAGCGCCCGCAGAGCCCGAATCGAGCCGGTATCCAGCTCCCCCTTGAGTGCGGCCACCATCTCCCGGGTGCTGCGAATCAAGCCCAAGTTCTTGAAGAAGGAGATGGAGGGAAAAATCAACAGCAAGGCTGCTACGGCGAGCGCGGCGACGGTGTAGGCCCGCTGGAGCATCAGCGCCCTGCGCGTCGCGCTCGATGTCCTGATGGCTAGGCTCTGGTCCTTGAAGATGACGCGGGAGAAGACGTCTCGCAGGAAGTAGCTCTTGGGGTCCTGGGGCGGCGCCTCGCCTTCGGGAAGCGCGCTCTGCATGCCGAAGGCCGTGGCCATGGCACGCATCACCCGGTCGATGGGGCGACCCTCCTGCGTGCCGCTGGTGAAGTACATGCCCCGCATCACCGGCGTGTCCTGGTAGACGTTTTCGACAAACACCGTCTGGAGGAACTCGGCCAGGCTCGACTTCAAACCCTCGAACTGCGCGGGGAACTGAAAGATGAGCTCCCGCTCCTCCACCCGTCGCGCCTTGCCCAGGCGCGCCATGGACCAGGCGCTGACTTGGGTGGACAGCTCGTCGAAGTAGCCGCTGAATACTTCAGCCGGCGTCCCCGCGCGCTCGGTCGGCAAGGTGAAGCCCCAAATCTCGCCTCGCTCGTTCTTGTTCAGCTCGCCGAAGGTCTCCACGAAACCGGCGAGGAGGTCGCACTTGGTAAACAGGACGTACACCGGCAGCACCAGCTTGAGCCGGGACATGACCTCGTCGATGCGCTCGCGGATCCGCTGACCGAGCGCGGCGGCACCCTCCTCGTCGAGATCGATGAAGTCGCCCACGCTGACGGCCACCAACAGTCCGTTGAGTGGGCGCTTCGGCCGGTTGCGAACCAGCATGTCGAGAAAGCTCAGCCACTCGTCACGGTCGTTGTCCTCGGTGGTGTAGCGGCCTGCCGTGTCGAGAATCACGGCCTCGTTGGTCAGCCACCACTCGCAGTTGCGCGTCCCGGCGACGCCCTTCACCCCACGGCCCCCAGCCGACAGGTAGGGGAATTGCAGGCCAGATTTGCTGAGGGCCGTGCTCTTGCCCGCCCCAGGTGGACCGATGATGAGGTACCAGGGGAGGACACCCAGCGCATCGCTTCCCCCGCGGGCAAGCTTGCTCGACTTGAGCGCGCCCACCGCCTTGGCGAATTCGGACTGCAGAGCCTGGACCTCTGGCTGTTGGTCGGGCCGCACCTGCGCCGCGAAGGCATCGCCTTGAGACTGGAGGGTCTTTTCGATGGCCTGCGCAGCAGCTCGGGCCTGCAGGCGCTTGATGACCACAATCGCCGCCACCGCCACCACCACCGCCACGGTGGGGACGATGGCCAGGACCAGCGTGACGTGAAACACCAGCGCCACGGTCCACAGCGTGGACAAGAGGACGATGAGGAAGATGATGCCGATGATCATCCGGTCGGTTTCCTCGCTACTTCGCTTTGACCGCTGCCATCTCGTCCGTCAAAGAGGACAGGCTTCCGGACAGCGCCAGTCGGAGCCCGACGAAGAGCAGCAACGCGAACACCAGGGCCCCGGCCGCCACCAGCAGAAGCGGCGTGTTGGCGCGCGCCCGGGACAGGGTCTCGGTGGGGCGGTCGCCGCTGGGGGAGAGCTGCTCTACGTCGGCGGAGCGTGGAGCGACTTCGCGCTGGAGCGATTCGCTCAGGGTCAACAGCTCCAATTCGCCCCCACGCACACGGTACTTTCCTTGAAAGCCGAACCAGAGGCACAGCGCGTACACCCGGAGCGCGTCGTGGCGCCGCGGGTCGTGGCGAATGTTCTCGAGTCGCTGAAAGAACCCGTCGCCCGCGGTGTTCTCCCGAAAATAGTGCATCTGCAGGAGTTGGCCCATCCAGCCACTGGCCACCGGTTCCCCGGCGTTGAGGGCCACCTCGTCGGCCAGGGCGATGATGGCGTAGGTGATGTCCTCGACGTCTTGGTGCGCGAGCCCAGCATCGGCGAGCTGGGACTGCATCCGGTCGACGAAGCCTCGGAGTCGGCGCTGGAGCACCTCCGGTGCCGGCAGCATCGCCGGATCGGCGTGTCGGAGTTGTTGGATCGCTCCGAAGCAATCCTGGGTCGCAGCGTGAACGGCGTCCATGGTCTCCTCGCGTTCCCGCTCAGTGGCCGGGAATGGCGAGCAACTCGACCTTGGTGCGGCTCGGGTCGAACGGCTGTGGCAAGTAGATGGCAACCGCCCGGTCCCGGAGGGCATTCTTCCAGTAGGGATCGTCGGTGGCCAGGTTGAAGTAGACGATGCCGGCCTTGACCGAAACCTCCGGGGGCGGGCGATGAGTCACCTGCAGCGGAACTCCGGGCGCGGCCGCCTGGACGATGCGGGCAATCTCGGTAGTGGAAGCGATTTTCGACAGCCGCGGGAGCTGCTCGGTCACTTGCTGCTCGGGAACCTCGGTCTTGACCGCAAGGAGGAATTGGACGGCATGGCCGACGCGCTCGTCGTCTAGCTTGCCCACGTACAGGCCCCCCGGGCGCATCTCCAAGGGGATACTGAACGTCCCGCCGCGCGCCACCGCGACCAGCATCCCCTCCAGCTTGGCGAAGAGGTCAGCGAAGGTGGGCCCCAGGCGGGTGTACTGGAACTTGGCCAGCGCCAGCAGGTCGACACCCACGGCAAACGTCGACAGCCGGCCAGCGGCACCGAGCAGGTGCAGATAGAGGGCGTGCGGATGCGCCTCTCCGGTCTCGGCGAGGTGGTTGAGCACGGGGATTACCCCGTTGAGAGCGCTCAGCTGAAGGAAGCGAGTCACGTCCGATGGGGTGAATTCGAGCGTAGTGGCGTCCCGGTGTCGCCGAGCATCGGAGAGCTGCTCGGCCTTGCCGAGCATCAGTTGCAACGTCTTGCGCAGGCCCTCCATCAGGAAGGGCGAGGCGTCGATGCGAAGACACGGCGGCACGAAGCCGCCCTCGAGCACCAAGGCGCCGAGCGCATCCCGCGTGACCTCGGCAATCTGCATCGACTCAAAATCGTCGCGTGGCTCGTTGCCGAACAACAGCCGCGTGTTGTGCAGCGCAAAGCCAACCGGGACGACCGATGCGACGGCCATCCGGTCTGCCACCGGCTGCTCGCTCACCAGGAAGCGAGCGGCACTGGCGCGGTTCCCCTCCGGGCCGTAGCTCTGCAGCCCGTCGCGTTCCTTGGGAATGCCGAGGTACACCTCGACGCTCTTGACGCCAGGCCGCAGCTGCTCAGCGATGGGCCGCACCGGGGGGGCCTCGGCATGCCCTTTCTCGAAGTGGAGTGGGACGCCGTCGGGAAGGATTCCGGAGAAGGACAGGAGCTGAAACTGGCCGGCGCGCAGGGCCTCCTGATCCACCTCGAGGTGAAGGACACCCCAGGGGTAAGGGGCGAGGGCCCAGAGCCTTGCCGTCAGAAGCGCGTCGTGGAAGGCATCCTGGGCCTGAAGATGCTGAGGGGACATGAACATCCCCTCCTTCCAGACTACCCGCTGAGGCGGCCTCATTTGGCGGCGTCCTTCGGAGCGGGTGTCTGGTTCACCACACGCACGTCCTCCAGCGAGAACACGAGGACGGTGTCCAGCGGACCCGGCGCATCCTTGGGAGGCACTGGCTGGTCGGGGCACTTTTCGACGTCCACCGGCGGAAGCTTGGCCACCGCGCGCCAGCTGGTGCCCGACGGCTGGCGAAAGTTGGCCACCACCACGATGGCGGTCGCCTTGGGGTCGCGCCGGTAGCCGACGGCTGTGCTGCCCGAGGGTTCGACGGAGGTCTCGTTGAGGCTGATGAGCTCGTCTCCGAGAACTTCCTTGGGCTTGCTCGACAGCTCGGTGAAGTCGGCACCCTCCAACTTGGCGGTGCCTTTCATCTGCAGGACGAGGACCTGAGTCACCAGCGCACGGCCCTTTTCGTCGGGGTTCAGCCGGTCCGAGCCCTTGAGGAGCAGGTAGACCGGCGGCGGGTTGTCACACGGCGGCCGGGGTGCGTGGGCGCAGCCGAGGGCCAGCGCCGCACTCCAAAGGCAGCGGAATCCGACTTCGAGGGCACCGCGTGACGTCTTTCCACCGGCCATGCTCCCCCGCTTCCCGCTTGAGCCTCGAAACCGAAGAAACCGTGCCACAGTAGGCTGCGGGGTGACAAGCGGCGCAGCCGCTGGGTCGCCCGGGACAGCCCGCGTTGGCTGGCGGCTTCAGTTCTCTGAGATTTTGGAGCCCTTGAGGACGATGTCCCCGTCTGCCTTGACCTCCACCTTGGCACCTTTGATGACCACGTCGCCGTTCTTCTTCAGCTCCAGCGTGGCCGAACCCACCTTGATGCTGAAGCGCTCGTCGACGGAGAGCGTGATTTCCTTGGCTTTCAGCTGGTAGGCGCCCTCTACGATGGTGGACAGCTTGCCCGCGACGTTGAGGGTGAAGTCTTTGCCGATTTTCAGCGTTCGCTTGCCGGCAATTTGCTCGGTCAAGTCACCGCCAATGGTGCGCGTCCGCGCCCCCCCGACGCTCTCCGTCTTGGCTCCGCCGATGCTCTCGGTCTTGGCCCCCCCGACCTCCTCGGACTTGAGCCCCCCGACCGCCTCATTCATCGCCCCCGCCACGGAGAGCTGATAGGCCCCGCCCACGTTGACCGACTTCGCAGCACCGATGGTTTCCACCGAAGCCAGTGCTACCGAGAGTGCATAGGCGCCGGCGACCGCCGCGTTGAGGTCGCCTCCCACGGTGGTGACGTCGCTGCCGCCGATGCTGGCGCTCCGGTTGGCCCCGACCTGCGTCGACTGGTTGCCAGCGATGGTGGACTGCTCGTCCCCGCCGACCTCGAGCGTCTGGTTGGCGCCCACCTGACAGCTGCGATTGCCGCCGACCTGCAGGCTGTCGTTGTGGCCGACGTTCTGTATCTCGTCGTGCTCGACGACGACGTTCAAGTCCCGCTGCGCGTGCAGGTACACCTCCTCATCGCCCTTGGCATCGTCGAAGCGCAATTCGTTGGCACCATCGCTTCCGGGGGAGCTGGCCGAACGCAGGGTGCTCTTCGTCTTCTCCGACGGCAGAGACACCGGCGGGACGTTGAGGCCGTTGTACACACTGCCCGTCACCACCGGGCGGTCCGGGTCTCCCTCAAGGAATTCGACCACCACCTCGTGACCGATGCGCGGCAGGTAGAGCGCGCCCCAGCCGGCGCCAGCCCAGGCCTGGCTGACACGCAGCCAACAGCTTGAGTTTTGGTCCTTTTTCCCCTGCCGGTCCCAATGGAACTGGACTTTGATGCGCCCTTGCGCGTCGGTGTAAATCTCCTCGCCGGCTGGTCCAACGACGACGGCTGTCTGAGGGCCGAAGACCATCGGCTGGGGGGTCCGTCGTGGCGGTCGGAAGGGCACCGAGGCCCGGATGGCCCAGGCCTCGTTCCGGTAGACGTCTCGGTCCGTGTGGGCCCCCGCCGCCTGGAAGTCGGCCACCTCAGGGCGGTGCCCGTGGTGCGACACGCCAAGGACGAGGTACTTCTGGTTCAACGCGTCCAGAGGGTGCTCGTCGAGGCTGAAGGTGAACCCGGAGCTCAGCTGCCGGGCGACGCTCGAACCTTCGAAACGCTCGGCCAAGGCCCGCTGTTCCTCCAGTCGCAGCTTGGCGAGGCGAGTCCCGGCGGAAAGCTCCTGGTAGCCGCCCGGGAACTCATAGACCTCCAGGGCGAGGCCCTGGGTGGAGGCCTCCGCCGTGAGGTCGACCGATGGTCGGGTGTAGTCGAAATCCCGTAGGGCCACGGCCGAGGGTTTCACCTCCAGTCGGGCCGAGAAGGCATCGAAGTAGTCGACCGCCGAGGTGCGAATGGACGGCTCCCGGAAGATGAGTCGTGCCTCACCGGGGATGGGATCGCAGGCCGTGTTCGCGTCCAGCAGCAACATCACCTCTCGGCCGTCCTCGTGCTCGAAGAGGAAGAAGATGCCTTCCTCTTCGAGAAGGCGGCAGACGAAGTCCAAGTCAGACTCGCCGTACTGGACGCAATAGTCGCGCGGCTTATAGGTGCCGGAGAGCTTGAGCTTGAACTCGACGTTGCTTGCGTCCAGCACTTTCTTCACCACGTCAGGAACGCTGAGCCCTTGGAAGATGCGGCTCTGGCGAATTTGGCTCAGCGTCCACAGGCGAGGGACGACACGAAAGCGAAAGTGGCGCGAGAATGTGCGGGTGCCCACCTTCCAGCGTTTCACCGACGCGACCACGCCGTGGAAAAACCGAGTGCCCTCGGCGAGATGCAGCTTCAGCTGGGCGCTCTCCCCCACCAAGGCGTCGGCGTCGAGTTCCACGTCTTCCTTCAGCGCGACGGTCACCTCGACGCTGAAGGGCCGGGAGACTTCCTCTTCCGCCTCGAATCCGAGCAAGAGGAAGTCGTCCACGCCGTGCTGGCCGACTTCGAATTCGAATTCGGCCTGCTGAGGGGCGCCCGCTGCCGCTGAAGCCGCCATGGTGCCTCGAGATTAGACCACACGCCGACGCGCCCAGGGGCGGGCGCCGTGCATCTTTGCTTAGCCCTCGGGAATCCACCACACCACAAGGACTTCACCACTCTCGAGGTCCAGGCTGGCACCGAGCCCCAAACTCAGCTGTCCAGCGTACACCAGCGCCCAGCAGGCGCCGGGCCGGTCGAGGGCGGCGGTCGAGCCGTAGAGAAGGCCCGACCCGGCCGCCGAGCCCACCCTCTCCACAAGCCGCTGTCGCTGGCTTCGGCAGGCGCTCTTGGTGGCCGAGGGCCGCTGTCGAAGGAGCCCCTGGAGCTCAGCGCGGTCCGCCGTGCCGGCATCCGCGAGCAGCTGCTCCTCGGCGAACCGTTGAAAGCGCGCCCGAGCGCTGCCGGCAGTCTTGAGCGAGGCCATGCTCTGGGGTGACGGAGAAGCCTGCGGTTGCGGTGTGCCGCCATCCGTCGAGTCGGCACGCGCCGACGCGGCGAGGAGGAGAGCGGCACAGAGCGGAGCCGGCAACGACCTCAAGGGTCGTCCCAGAGGAAGTTCATCGCCGCTCCCGTCGGCAGGGCCTTTTGGTACGCCTCTGCCCTCCCCGGGGTGAGCGTCCCGCCAAGGTAGAGGATGGCCTGGGCCGAGCGGACGACGTGGAAGTCGGCCAGTGCGCCGTGCTGCTTGGGGTTCGCCAAGTCGATGACGGTGCCGAAAGACTCCACCACCGGCTCGAGCGCCTGGGAGAAGGCGGCGCGCCGGAGCATTCGGGCGGCCCACGTCTCGAGGTAGGGCCCTGCAGCAGCGCTCCTCCCGAGGTAGGTGTCCACCCACGCCGGCACCGGAGGAGCGCTCGCCTCGCTGAGCCGCCGCTTGGCCTCGCTGAGCGCCCGCGTCCTGGGCAGCTCATTGCGCTCCACGGCGACGAGGCGGTCAGCATGCATCATGGCCTCCTCGCTCTTTCTCTCGTCGGCCTTGGCGTGTTCCACCTCGCCGCGGATTCGGCGTGCCAGCGCCGCGTCTGAACCATGAGGAGCCAACGCCAAGCGCGTCGCCAAGAGCAGGACGAATTCGCGGGGCGCCGCCTGGTGCGGCACCAGGCGGTCGTCGAATGTCAGCGCTGCCCGGTCGACGTCTCCTGAGTCACCGAGGTCCCCAATGGCCTGGACGACGTAGGCTGCTCTGCCCAACGCGTCTGCGTCTTCCAGCCGCTCCAGGCACCGGGACAGCCCGGGCAGGGCTTCTGGCAACTCGTAGAAGCGAAGCGTCTCGAGGCACTTCGAGAAGGCTTCCACGGGAGCGAGGGGGAGCACTCGCTGGTCGACAAACTGGAGCACTCGCTCTGGCGCAATCCCCCGTGGAACGCGCACCGGGCCGTAGCTATCGCCGAAAATGTAGGCCTCGAGCAGGCTCTGGCTGGTCGCCGCGTCGTACCGGACCTGGGTGACTCTGGCGTCCATGGTCTACCAGTCTTCCATCACCGCCGCTCCGTGCGAGCGCATGCGATGGACAGCGGAGATGGCCGAGGGCTTCTGTGCGCCGGGGGTGGGCTGCGCTGGGTCTAACATGTCGTAGCGGACCTTGACGCTATCGCAGATGCGCTTGCTCGCATCGACCGCGTTCTTCTTGTTGGTGCCTTCGCCGGTCATCATCTCGGTGATGGAGTTGGCGCCAAAGGCGTGGAAGGCGTCCATCAACACGTGGCCTGCTTCGTGGGGAAAGGCGAAGGGGACGTTGTCGCTGTGGTCCATGACTGGGCCGCTGGCAGAGGAAGCGGCGATGACCACCGCCAGGCGCAAGGACGGCGTCGGGCGAAACGGAAGCGCCAAATCCCTCTGGACCGGGAAGGCCCGACCGCGCAGGGCCGGGTTCCGGAACTGGCCGATGATGAAGTAATCCAAACGGTCATCCTTTGTTTCCGCACCGCGCAAGACACGCCGCAGGTCCGGGTTCGAGGCGGCTCCGTTGGGGGTACGGTCCACGTCGTCGAGGTTCACCCGTGACACCAGGATCGGCAGTCGGGTGTCGGTGGTCGCCTCGTCGCGAATCATCACCCGCGAACCGTCGTCCTTGGAAATCAAGACGTCGCAAGAGGCGTCGGCCGCGGTCAACATCCTGGGATTTGGGAAGACTCGTGCGCTGTAGCCACTCGGCAGAGCTCCCACCACGGCCGCGGCCACCATCCGCGCCGTCATTCCTGGCACCAGCTGGATGCTGACCGCCGGCACGGTGGCGCCCGGAGCTGAGCTTCCCGGAGGGGAATCGAGGGAAAAGCTGAGGGTGGAGGCGGCCCCCGACCCGTCGACTCCGCTGGTGCGCAGTCCGCTCACCTCGCTGATGACGAGCATGTCCGCCGGCGGCGGATTGATGAATTCCACGGCAGGGTCGACCAGTCGCGGAGCGATTCCGGCCTGAGCGTAGAGGCGGCGAAACCATCTCCTCACCCGCAGTCGCACGGCGGCCTGGTTCAATCCCCCGACTGGCGCGCCGTCAGGTGTCGAGCGGTAGACGTGCACACACAGGCGGACCCGGCGGTGGCTCTTGCCCACCGGCAACTCTGCCCGGGCCCGGCAGCGGTCCGCCGGCGGGGCCTTGCAGCCGGGCACATCGATGGAGGCGCGGACCCGCTGGTCGAGTATCTCCAGCTGGTCGGCCTCGCCATCCTCCCCATCGGCCAGGTCCGTCACCAGGAGGGTTTGCGAAGGCGCCGCAGCCTGGTCCACGTCGTCCGTCACCAAGCGAAGGTAGCGGGAACGGTAGACGCTCGGGCTGTGCGGCCCGGGCTGACATTCGACGTCCAATTTCCGCGCATCGTGCTCCGAGCCAGTGAAGGGCTCGTGTCGGACGACACTGCCGTCGCCTCGGGACACCGGTCGTAAGGCCTCCAACTGGACGGTCAGGCTCTGACTGCCGCCGCCCATCACCACCTCGACCTTGAAGGCGTCCGGGTCGCCGTGCCCGTCTGGGGAGAAGCCGAAGGCCTTCGGGAACGCAGCGCCCTGTGTGGCCCCTCCCAGGTTGGTCACAAAGTTCGAGACGTCGAGGCAATGCAGGGTGGGGTCCTTGTCAAACGGGAGGTTGGGAGAGCCATGGACAAAGCGGACCCGCGGCACAGGGGCGGCGTTGATGGTGAGCTTGGTCGAGGCGCCGGTCTTGGTACTGGCCGTTTTGGACTTTCGGTCGGGGAGCGTCACCACGTCGCCGGCTTGCAGTGGCCGTGACTTGAAGTCGGCGTTTTCAGTGAGCGCCCGCAGCGCATCGCAGTTGGGAAAACCAGCCCGGACGGCGAGTCCGCACAGCGAGTCGCCCTCGGCTGCTTTGACTTTTCGAGGCACGTTTCCTCACTCCGATTTCCAAGTGCCGGCGTCGAGGTCGGGGAAGGATAGCTTGACGTCCCCCTCCTTCGCTGCCGGGATGGTGGCCCCTCCAGCCTCGTCTGTCGTCCCCTCACGCACTGTCCCGTCCGGCAACTCGGCCTTGTAGCGGACGTTGGCCAGAGGAGCGCCATCGGAGGCCTTCGCCGTCAACGTGAGGGAGGCCCTCGACTTTCGGAGGTCCTCCAACGCCTTGAGTTGCACGCTCTTCTGAGCAGCCGACTCAGAGGCGTCCTTCTTGACGGTGGTTCCCTTCAGCACAATGTCGGAATCGGCTTCCACCGTCACGCTGCTGCCGGCGAAGGTCACCGTGCCGGACTGGGTCATCTGCCACAGCACCTTTCCGTCGACGACGATGCTCAGCGTGTCTGCCTCGAGCTCGATGGACTTGGCGACCACTCCCAGCGGTCCGTCGATGGCCACCTCGGCCTTGGCCCCCAGGGACTCCTCGACGTCCTTGCCCCCGGTCAGCGTCACCACGCCTTCCACCTGCTCTTCGAAGTCCCCGCCCGTCGTGCCCTGCGCGTTCTTCGACACCGCCTCGTCGCGAAGCCCGGCAACCAGCTCGGTGCACGCGTCGGCGACCGTTCGGTTGAGATTGCCGTCGACCACCATCTCCGCCGCGCCCGCGACGTTGAGGGCGTGGACGCCGCCGACGGTCACGGCGGAGGCGGCCCGGATGGCAACGTCGTGGATGGTGCCCGTGACCTGCATCGCCGCGCCGCCAACGGTGACCACCTGGGAGGGACCGACGGTGAGGGAGGCCGCTCCGAACACAGTCGTCGCCCGATGCCCCTGGATGACGAGGACCTCGCTTCCAACGACTTCGGTACGGTCGTCGGCGCCGACGCGCAGGGTCTGGCTGCCGTCGACGTGCTCGGTGCGTTCGTTGCCCACTACCACTGTCTGGTCGTTGCCCACGCGCTCGGTCCTGTCGTTCAGGACGGTGAGGCGCTGGTCCTTCTGGGCGTGACGGAAGAAGTCCTCCGTCCCTTTGGTGTCGTCGAAGCGCACCTCGTTGAAGCCCCCACCGCCCGGCGAGCTGTCGGTCCGGGTGAGGGCCTGGGTGCGCTCTGCCGGCAGGTCCACGGGGGGGGCATGCGCCCCGTTGTAGACGGCTCCCACCACGAGGGGCCGGTCCGGGTCCCCGTCGAGGAAACGCACCACCACCTCCTGCCCCAGTCGCGGGAGGATGGCTTGGCCAAACCCCGAGCCAGCCCATGCTTGCGCCAGACGGATGAAGCAGCTGGAGTGGTCGTCGTCCTTGCCCTTTCGGTCCCAGTGGAATTGGACCTTGATGCGTCCGTACGCGTCGGGATGAATCTCCTCACCGCCGGGCCCGACGACGATGGCCGTCTGGGCGCCCACCATCCTCGGTCGCGGCGTGCGGCGCAGCGGGCGGTAGGGAGCGGAGGCGGCGATGGCCACGAAGCGATTGTGGTAGCCGCTCTGGGAGGGCGTTCCGGACCCCGCGCGCACCTCCTGCTCAGCCTCGTGCTCGATGCGGACGAGCAGCAAGGACGGGCTGTAGTCGGAATCGGGGTGCTCGGAGACGTCGAAGGTGGAGCCGGAGATGAGCCGCAAGCAAGTTGACTCGCCGGAGAATCCGTCGGTCCCATAGCGCAGCGCTTCGAGGCGGACCTTGGCGAGGCGCTTGCCGACCATGGGCCCGGAGTAGCCCCCGGGGTACTCGTAGACCTCGCGCCCGGCCTGACCGGCGACGTCGGCGGTGGCGGTGAGGTCGAGGTCCGGTCGAAGAAAGTCGAAGTCCCGCAGGGTCGCCTGGTCCGGTCGCTCGCGATGCAGACGCTCCAGCGCGGTGACGTGCTCGGCGGCTTGTTCATCCCGAGCCATCTGGGGGGCCCGGTAGGGAACCGACGTGTCGCCGACGATGGCAGCGCAGGCGTTGCCGGCGTCGGCCAGAACGAGCGTCTCGTGGTCGTCGGCGTGCTCGAAGAAATAGAAAATGCCTTCGTGCTCGAGCAACCGTGAGACGAAGGCCAGGTCCGACTCCTGGTATTGGACGCAAAACTCGCGCGTGAGGTAGCTCGCGGACAACGCCAGTCGCCAGCGGACGTGGTGCGCGTCCAGAACTTCTTTGACGATGTCCAGGACCGTCTTGTTTTGGAAGACGCGGCTGTTCCGAGTGTGCTCGAGCAGGGCCAGCCGCGGGACCAGCTGGGCGGCGTAGGACGGCTTGCCGGCGCTGAATCCAGTCAGAGCGAGCGACGCCAGCACCCCGTGGACCAGCCGTTCGTCGGCGTCAGGGCGTCGGAGGCGGAGCAGGGCCTCCTGCCCGAGGAGGTCCGCCGGGGCCAAGGCATCTGGGCCGGCTGGCCGAAACGCCAGCTCGAAGCGAAACGGAGTGGAGAGTGCCTCGTGGCCGGTGAGGCGCTCGACAAAGACGTCGGACTCGGACAGCGAGCCCGCGCGCAACTCGAGGACAGTCCGGCCATGCTTCTCAACCACAGAGCGCGCGCCCCCGCCCCAAACCACGGGTTGTCGAACGAGAATAGTCGCCCGCCGCAGTGGCGTGCCAGGGCGAAGGGCCGGCCTTGCACGGCCCACACCTGGTACGGTGACGCCCGGGATGGGTCATCCGGACGTCGAAAACGCGACGCCGTTCGTCTTCGAGCCGCTCTTCCTCGCCGACGAGGATGGGCGCCCTTTGCTGGTCCCGGTCGTCAAGGCGACCTACGACATCCAGGCGGCGGGCCTCGGACTGGCCGAGCAACAGCTGCCCCTGGAGGTCGCCGGCCAGCCCTTCGGGGAGCCAGGAGAATCGAGCTACCGCTATGAGCCGGAGGGTAGTTGGCCCAAGCCGGCGACGGACGTCGTTCTAGTGGGGAGCGCCCTGGCGCCGAGGTCCGGCACCACCGAGCTGTTGGTGGCCTTTCAACTCGGGCCGGTGAAGAAAGCGGTGCGTGTCCTCGGAGACCGGGTGTTCTTCAAGAGTCTGGGCACCGTCGAGCTCACCAAACCTGTTCCCTTTGACCGCGTGCCGTTGCGGTGGGAGCGCGCCTTTGGCGGGTGGGACCGCTCCCATCCCGACCCGGGCCAGCACCGCTGTGAGCCACAGAATCCGGTGGGAGTGGGGTTCCGCGGGGCTGGTACTCGATTCGAGGAAGGCCTGCGCGGGCCTAACCTGGAGGACCCGGCGCAGCCCTTCAAGGGCTGGAGCCACCGCGTCCCGCCGGCGGGGGTGGGTTTCGTTTCCCCGGATTGGGAGCCCCGACGCAAACTGGCCGGTACCTACGATGCGAGCTGGGAGAAGAGTCGCAAGCCCCTCTTGCCCAAGAACTTTGACCGGCGCTTCCTCAACGCGGCCGCGCCCGGCCTGGTCGCGCCCGGCTTCCTGCGCGGGGACGAGACGGTCGTCGTCACCGGCGTCACGCGAGTTGGTGGCGTGACGTTCCGTCTGCCCGGGCTGGCCTCGCCGACGGTGCAGGTGGGGCGCCTGCAGAGAGCAGACAGCACGATTCCTCTGCAGCTCGACACGGTGGTGGTGGACACCGACGCGGCGAAGGTGTTCCTCTTTTGGCGGGGGCAGCTGGTGCTGCACCGGGAGCCTCTGGAGGTTCGCTCGATGCGGGTGTTGGCCGGCGCCGCGATGACCGCCGTTGCTCGAGCGAGGTAGCGACGGGAAGGATTAGGCCATGGCCACCACGGTGGGTGTCAACAAGCTGTCCATCGTCAACGCCGATTCGAACGGCGTGAGCATCGCGTTCCCGGACGTCTGCAAGACGCCCGCACCGCCGGCGCCCTTCGTGCCCATTCCCTACCCAAACATTGCGCAGTCGAGCGACATGGCCCAGGGCACGAAGCAGGTGACGGCCGGAGGAAACCCCATCTGTGTGCAGGACTCAAACTTCTCCCTCTCCAGTGGGGATGAAGCGGGCAGCGCGGGTGGCGGGATGCTGTCCAGCAAAATCAAAGGCAAGGCCGAATTCGTTAATTTCTCTTTCGACGTCCAGTTCGAGGGGAAGAACGTGCCGCGCTCGTTCGACCTGATGCTGCACAACGACAAGAACACGCCACCTTTCCCCGTGCTGCAGGCGCCAGTCCTCTCGCTCGGAAAGGGCGCGGGCTCGGGGAAGTGCCTGGTCTGTGACGACGACATCTAGCGTTTATGCGACCGAGACCGAAGAAGGAGGAGCTTCTCCAACTGCGCGAGACCCGGTCGGTCGAGAGCTCGCGCGTGGGGCGTGTCGTTGCCTTCGAGGACGGCCGCGTCCGGGTGGATTTCGAGGGCAACCCAGGCCCGCCGCTCTTGGCACGGGTTTCCTCCACGCTGGAGGAGGGTGCCCTCAGAGCGGCGGCGCGCGACCAGCAGGAGGCTGTCCTCCTCTTCGACCGCGACGACCCTAGGCGGCCGTTGCTGGTGGCGCTGTTGCGCTCCGAGTCGCCGCTGGTCGACGGGATGCTGTCCGGTCCGCTGCCGCCCGGGCCGAAGGTGCTGCGGGTGGATGAGAAGCGCGTGCTGATTTCGGGCCAGGAGGAAGTCGTCCTGCAGTGCGGGAAGGCCAGCCTGACGCTGCGACGGGACGGGCGGGTCGTCCTGCGGGGCGTGAACGTCGTGACGCAAGCCGAGCAGGTTCAGAAAATCCGTGGTGGGAAGGTGCAAATTAACTGACGGCCGCCATGCCCAGCGACAAGCACCTGGAGAAGCTCCTCAAGTCCAAGTACCACCAGGACGGTGGCTGCGTCGTGCGCCACGAGAGCCAGCGACATGCTCGGTGCAAGTACGTGGAGAACGGCTTTGATGACTTGTCCAACCACCACAAGCAATACAACGCGCCTCGCTACTCGGTGACCGACCCGCGTTTCGAGGCCCTGACCCAGAAGACGTTGACGCGGAAGCAGGGGGGCAAGAAGGTGAAGGTGAAGTCTCCCGTCAAGCCTCTCGCGGCCTCGCAGAAGGCCCTGTGGGACGTCGAAGAGACGGCCGATGGGCACAACCAGAACTTCCTGCCGCTGGTGCGCAAAGGCCAGGGCGCTCACTACCCGTACTTTCACAGCTGGCACCACCTCATCGCGAGCGAAATGCTGAACAAGTACTTCGAACCAGCGACGCTCCTCGAGGTGCTGATGGCCGCGGACTACAACATCAACGACAGGGAGAACATCGTCCTGCTTCCGAAGCAGCACCAGGTGGGCGAAATCATCCATTGGCCCATCCATCCCAACAACCACTCCACCTACGACGCGTACGTCAGTGAGCAGCTCGCGCCCATGAGGAACTCGCTCCTCGAGGGGCTGGCGCAGAAGAAGCTGCCCCACTCACTCAGCAAGGAGGAGTTGAAAAACCTCAAGAAGGAGCTGAACGACGTCTCGAAGGTGCTGCGGGACCAACTGGACCAGCTGGGACAGGACCAGGGCGGAGTCCACATCAACAACCTCAAGGACTACGCTGCCTCGCTCGGCTAGCGCAGAAAGACGTATGACTGGAGCCACCTACCACGTCCTCTCTGTCCCACTGCGGCCCGAGTTTGCCGAGCTGCGCCAACCCCCCGACATGGAGCAACCCTGGCTCATCGACAAGGGGGAGCCTTACGCCGCGTTGGCGCCGAAGGCCGGGCTCACCTGCGCCATGGACGTCGACCGAAAGGGCCAGAAGCTGGATGACTTCGTCTTCAACGCCCTACGGTGGCTGATTGTGTCGGAGCGCGTCCGAGCCGTCCTCGCCCAGGAGCCCGGCGTGGAAACCCTCCCCTTGCACATTCTCGACCGGAAGAAGAAGCCGGTGGCCGCTCCCTACTTCTTCGTCCACCCCACCGGGCCCGAGGACTGCGTCGATGTGAAGCGCTCCGAGATTATGTGGAGCAACATGGAGCCAACCAGAGCCCATACCATCAAGCGACTCGTGCTCGACCCGAGCCGCATCCCAACGGCCAGAGCGCTCTTTCGCATCAAGACGAAGCCCCTCGTCACCATCGTCCGCTCGGACCTCGTCGAGCGCCTGAAGCAGACGGGCGCCACGGGCTATCGGCTTCTCGAGCTCGACAGCCGAGTCCTGCTCTAAAGAAACTTTGGACATGCCGACCGAGACTGACCTGGACATCGTCCGCGAGAACACCGCCCATGAGGCGGGGCAACTGCTCGCCGCTCTGCGCGACGCCAAGCGGGTGGAGGTGAAGGCGCTCGCCATCGACGCGCTGTGCACCCTCTACCGGCGACTCGGCATCTGCCAGCTGCTGCAGCAGGGGGATGCTCAGGGCTACCTGCGTGCACTGCATGCCAGCGGGCACGCCTACGCCAGCCTGTTGAGCCTGGTGCGTTGGGAGGCGCTGGTCGATCGCTACTACCTCTGCACCAGCCGGGCCCACGGCTTTTTCGACGCGTTGGCCGCAGCCGACTTCACCACCGCCGTAGAAATAGCAGCCCGCAGCACGCCAGACTTCACGCCCGGCCAGGAAGACGAGGACGACTTTGGGTGGATGCGGACCGTCATGGCCCTCCTCGGCAGTGGCGATTCTCCCGCACCCGACGCCGGACGCTGGCTCGAGCGTCTGGAGAAAGCCGCGGGCGCAGAAGACCCACGGGTGAGCGTGGGGCGGGCCCTGCTGTTAGGGCCCACCGGCGCCGAGGCCTTCGAGGAGGCCATGGCCGCGCTGGTTCAGCGGCGGCGTGAGGAAATTTCCCGGGAGCGTAAGTCGCCATCGGCGGAGCCGGAGATGCTGGCCACCGAGGCGCACGTCTACGTGGACGGCGCGGCTCTGTGCCGGCTCGCCCGGCTGCGGGGGCTCAGCGTCCGGCGCCGCCTTCCCCTCATTCCGGAAGCGACTTGGACGCAGACCTTGGCGGTGTTCCCCTCGCCCTCGGCTTGGCAAGCGGTGCCGAGTTAAGGGGCTCGGACGAGCAACGCCCCCCGTTGCCCGGCGTCGCTCCACAGCCAGAGCACCGCATCCCGCGAGGGAGACCGGCCTCGCGCAAACCCCTCCGCAGCCAACGCCACCGCCGCCGGGCCGGTGGCCGCCCCCAACTCGCCGAAGTGGAGAGCCGGAATCCACTGCGACGCCCCTTCCAGGGCAGCCCGGGGTACCCGCAGCAAGGCATGGCCCCAGTCGAGCGCCCGTCCCGTCGTCCCGTTGAGGTCGCACAACCAGAGCTTCTTCACATCGCCCCCCCGGCCCGCGAGCACCTCGCTAAGGACGGCGGCGAGTGCCGTCCCCTCCATAGCAGCCCCGGTGTTGGAGGTTGGCGCGTCGGTGCGGAGGGCGAGGGCATCAATCCACGCCCGCACCGGTGCCTTGCGGCGCCGGGCCGCCTCGGCCGTCTCCACCAGAAGGAAGCCGGCGCCTTCGCCGGGCATCAACCCCGTCGGCTCGTCGGGCGTCTTGAGCAGACTGAGCCTGGAAAGCGCTTCCACGAGGAGAGGCTCGGCGAGGCTGTCCACGCCCCCCACGATGCAGCGGTCGAGGCGCCCAGCGCCCAGCGCTGCGCGGGCGGCGGCCAGGGCCGTCACCAGGCCCGGCGCGTCGGCCGGAAACACGCGGTGCTCGGCAATTCCGCCGGCCACCTCGAGGTGCTCCGCCAGCTGTGCCCCGAGGCGGTCCAGCGGCAGCTCCCGTTCGAGGTCAGCCTCGGAAAGAAGCCAGTCGCTTCCCACCGCGATGAAAAGGCCTGTCCTCCCCCCGGCGGGAAGCTCGACGTCGGCGAGCAGCGAGGAGAGGCCGAGCCCGCCGAGGCGCACCAGCTTCCCCAGTCCGACGAAGCCCTCGCTGGCCTCCACCGAGTGGACGGTGACCGGCGCCGCCTCGCCCTCGTCCTCGTCGATGACTTCCACGTCTTCCAAGGGCCTGGGACGGGTGACGCCGGCTCGGGCCGCTGCGCAACAGGCAGCGGCCCCCTCGCCGAGGCTCGTCACCAGCCCCAGCCCCGTCACGGCGAGCGCGTCGGCGGGCACCGGAGTATTCCGCCGCAGCGGTGTCACCGCCACCACCGGCGCCGCCTTCACGGCCCCGCGGGGGGACGGGCCGGCCGCGTCCCGGAAGGAGCCCTGGGCAGCGCGGCCGAGCGTGCTTCGCGCCTCTTGCATTTCCGCGCGCTGCCGAGCGCTGAGTCCGTCCCAAGCCACCTGCACCACCCCGCGGCTGCGCACGGCGAGTTCCAGGCAAAGGGCCTCTCGCCGCCGCGCCGGGCCGGACTCCAGCTCGCGGAGAAGTTCTTCCGGGCTCCAGGGTTTTCCCCGGAGCCAGCGCTGGGCCGGCTCGAAACGCCGTTTTGCCTCCGTCCACCACCGCTGGATGGCCTCGGCGTCGGGCCGAGGGAGGTCCGCCTCGGGGCCGTAGGCCTCCTCGGCCTCGCCCTCGGCGGGCGTGGGGCGCCCCTGGCGGACGAAGCGCTTGGTCACGGAAAGCCCGGTGATTGCTGCGAAAGCCTCCGCTGCCGCCGGCCCCAGCTTTTCGTCCTCCAAGGCGGGAAGCAGGACCTCCACCGCCGAGACACGCCCGCTGAAACCAAGTGCGAAGGCCGCACCTCGTCCGCGCTGTGCGTCCTTTAGCGCGGACGCCAGGACGGCGACGGACTTGTCGTCGCCCGAGAGCCCGAGAAGGAGTGCCGCCGTGGCGAAGGCGCGGCCCTGGCCGGCCACCGTGGCCTCGGCTGCCGAAAAGGCCCCGGGCGTTCTGTTCACCAGGGCGCTCTCCAAGGCGCGCGCGCGGACCTCCGGCTCCGGCGATTGCAGGGCCCGCTCGGCTGCGTCCGGCGCCAGGCGGCCCGGAAACCAGGCTGACAGCCGGAGCGCCAACGCTTGGGTGTGGGGTTCTCGCGAGGAGAGGAGCGGTTCGAGGCGCAGCCCCGGGTCGAGGCGGAGGTCGCCAAGCACCGCGAGCAGGTCGTCCTGCACGGCCGGCAGCGTTGGCACCAGCGCCACCAGTCGCGGGCCGAGCGTCGGCACCGGCACCACCGCCAGGGCACGGCGCAGTGCTGCCCGCGGCTTCGGCTCCGCCGCCTGGAGCGCCCTCAGCACCTCGGCGAGGAAGTCGCCCTCCTCGGAGGCGAGGAGCGAGAAGGCGGCGGCGAAGGCCACCCCGGGCTCGTCGCTCGCGAGGGCGGGGAGCAGGAGTCGCCGTGCGACCCGAAGGCCGCCGCGCACCAGCCCGTCGAGGTGCGCCAACATTCTTTCTTCCGGCCCAGCGGCAATCTCCGCGAGGCTGTAGCTGGGAGCGCGAAGCGCTTCCTGCCACAGCTGGCGGCGAAAGGCGGCCTCGTCGAGGTGTTCCTCGAAGATGTCCCAGGCGAGCGCGTCGTGAGTCATGGGTCGCTCAGCCCCGAGGAACCAGCAGCCCTCGGCCGAGGCCCTCCCGCACAAAATCGAGCACCGTCCTGCGGACTTCACTGGGCTCGGCGTCGCACAACTTTGCGTACTGGCTCACCGCAGAAGTCACCTCCGGCGTGGCCTCCAGGGCCTCGAGCAGCGCGAGCGCGGCCTCTGTTAAGGCCTGCTCGCTCGCGAAGGCGCCACCCGGGAAGCTGACGCGCCGGAAGGGCTCGGCATGAAGCCCGGCGCGCTCTTCCATCAGTGTCGCCCGGGGATGGAGCTGTACGGCCACCTCCACCAGGGCATCGTCCGGCAGTGAGGCAATGTGCAGCGACGCAAGCAACGTCACCAGGGCCTCCGGTCCGCCCTGCGACAGGCTCCGCACTGGCAGCTGCACCGTGTAGCGCCCACCCGCTGGCGTCTGGGCATCCGTCCGCAGCACCACCAGCGCATGGGACCACTCGGAGACCCCGAGCGCTACCTGCTGGCGGCGGTAGCGGCGCACTGCCGCGGCATAGCGGTCGCCCAACTCGGGCGCCTCGAGCGCCGCATACCCGAGCGCCTGAGCCCCCGCGCTCAACGCCGGCGCCACGAGAACCGCGACATCCACCGCCGCTTCGCCCACCGAGGCACGAATGCGCGCTGAAAGGGGAAGGCCGTGTTCGACCGGGGTGTCGAGCAACACAAGGGCCGTTCCACTCTCTGCGAGCAGTGCAGGCAGACGCGAGAGCAGTCGAAAGGCGAGTTCGTCCCCACGTTGGCCGCCATGGAGGAAGGTCACCTCCGCCGTCCCCTCCGGCCGAAGGACATAGGCTGGCTGGGAGACCACCCATGTGAAGCGGGCGCCAGCAACCGGAGCATCCAAGTCGCCGGTTCGGAACTCCGCCGCGAGGCCATTCAGGCGCGCATTGAAGCTGGCCATGGCAGTCGCCCGGGGGTTGACGTCCGTGCCGATGACGGGGGCCGCCCCGCGCGCTGCCAGCAGCAGGGCCAGCGTGCCTGCGCCGGTGCCAATGTCGAGCGCCGGGCCGCTGCACACCCGGGGCAGTTGCGCGGCCAGTTCGAGCGTCGTGGGCCCGGGCCCCATCACCGCCTCCGGGCCAGCCGAGGGTTCATCTCCGAGAAGCAGCAGCCCGTCCAACGGGACGAGTCGAAACGGACACCAAAGGGACCCGCCGCGGCGCTCGGCCAGCAGCCCAGCCGCCTTCAGTGCCGCCACCAACTCCGTCCCCAAGTCCATGGCCAGAACCGCGGCATCCACCTCGCCCCCGTAGGAGAAAAGGAGCGCAAGCCGACTCGCTGCGTCACCTCGCTCTAAGAGTTCCCAACGGACGAGGGGTAAGGCCACGGCGTCGGGCTGGCCGGGGGCGAGCGATTCCGTCTCCGCGAGAAGCGCGGGTCCATACCCGAGGGTGGCCACCTGCTCGCGGAGGTGGGTCAGCTGCTGCTCTGAGAGCTCCGTCAGCCCGTCGACCGCCGACATTCCCATGGGAGCCAAAGCCTACCAGCGCCCCCGGGGCGTTGTGGGCTGAGCCTTGCCGAGGGCGCCAGGGACAAGGCTAGGCTGCTGGCCTGCACAGGGGGTCCCAGACGTGTCGCTTCCGCCAGGAACGCTCGTTGGCAAGTACATCGTCCAGCGAAAGCTCGCCGAAGGCGGCATGGCGGAGGTGTACCTCGCGACGGCCCAGGGCGCCGAGGGCTTCGAGAAGCCCGTCGTCATCAAGCGCATCCGCTCGGGGCTGGCCCATGACGCGTCATTCGTCGAGATGTTCATCGCCGAAGCCCACCTGGCGAGCCGGCTCAGCCACCCCAACCTGGTTCACATCTTCGATTTTGATCGCCACGAAGACACTTACTACCTGGCCATGGAATACATCCGCGGCCGCTCGTTGGTGGAAGCTCACAAGCGGGCGAGCGAGTTGAGTACGCCGGTGCCCGCGGTGCTGGTGGCCCAAATTGGGGTGGAAGTGGCCCGAGGGCTCGGCTACGCCCACAAGCTCAGCGACCACGGGAAGCCGCTCAATCTCGTCCATCGGGACGTCACGCCGCACAACATCCTTCTCTCCTATGACGGGGCGGTGAAGCTGACCGACTTCGGCATTGCGAAGGCCGGCGGGCGGGCGACGACGGTGGGCATGCTGAAGGGAAAGTTCGCCTACATGGCGCCGGAGCAGGCGCGGGGGGACCCCGTCGACGCGCGCACGGACCTCTTCGCGCTCGGCATTACACTGTGGGAGTTGCTGACCGGGGGCCGGCTGTTCGACGGCGACACGGACCTCGCTGTCTTGCGCGCCGTTCAGGAACGTCCGGTGCTTGCCCCCGCGGACCTCAATCCCGACGTCGATGACGAGCTGAGCCTGGTGGTGGTGAAGGCGCTGCAGCGTGCGCCGGCCGACCGCTACCAGACGGCGGCCGAGTTCGAGCGAGCGCTGTTGCAGTACGTGCTGCGCCACAGCCAGGTGCCGGAGGACACCGACGTAGGGGCATTCGTGCGGGACCTCTTTCCGGTGGAAGCCGAACGCGGGGAGTCGACCATCGGTGTGCAGCCTTCACGACCCCCCTGGCCCCCACGAGACGGGAGTGCGGCCACCGTCCTCCACGCCGAGGCGATGTCCAAGCGAGAACCGATGGGGTCCCCCATGCCTGCGGAATTGCTGACGAAAGAGGGACCGGGCGGCAGCCGGACCCGTCTCTTCGACAGCTCCGCGCCTTCTGCGGCCGAGCGGCAAACGGCCAGCCAGGGAGCGAGCGGGCGGGGAGGGACGCAGGCGGATGAAGGCCCGACGCTGCGGCGTCGAGCCCCGGTGAACGTGCGCAGGGCGGCCTGGGCGCTGGCGGACGCAGTCACGGAGCGACTCCGGGCGTTGGAGGTGGCGGCCGGCGGGGCCGTGGCGAAGGTCACCGGCGCCAGACCTTCCCGGGCAATCCTGGTGGTGGGGGGCGTGGCCTTACTCTCGACGCTCGTCTCCATCGTGCTCGCGGTGGTGCTCTCCAGGCCCGCAGTGCCGTCCGTGCGCCCGGTGGAACCCAAGCCCGCGGCCCTCGAACTAGGAAACCCCGAGCCGCTTCCCGCTCCAGAGGCCAAGGGCCCAGTGGAAGCGCCGCCCGCGTTGCCCCTTCCCCCGGCTGCGCAGGCGCCTGCCGCCGACGAGGGCTACCTGGAACTCACCCTGACGCCCTCAGGCTCTGTCTCCATCGATGGAAAGGAGCCGACGTTGGTGCAGGGCACGCAGCTGTTTACCCTCAAGACGGGCCGGCATGAGGTCACCGCGACCGACTCCAAAGTCATCACCGGTTGGTCGGTGTATTTGCGCCCTGGGGTCACGGTGAAGAAGCATTTCACCTTCCGGAAGCACAAGTAACTCCCGACGCCCTGGGTGCGGCTGGTTCTTCCCACCGGGGGGGATAGGCCCTCGCGGCTCGGCCGCAGGGGGGTTGTTTGCGCGCTCGAGGTCAGCGCATAACCGGTCCGAATGGAAGCCCGGGAAAGCCGGCCGATCCCAAAGCGCCGCAAATGTCCTCTCCAGTGACCTCCGCACGTTTGCTCTCGCTGGTCGATCCCGGACAGGCAAGTGCGCTGGAGCGGCTCTTTCACACTGTGCTGCTCGAGCCGGGACGAGTCCTCTTCGAGGAGGGTAAGCCCTGCGACGCGCTGTGGGTGCTGGGCGAGGGCGTCGAGGTGTCCGTCAGCCGCGCCGGAGAGGCGCCCGGGCAGGTGGTGCTGGCACACTTAGGCGCGGGCGACACGGTGGGGGAGATGGCCCTCGTCGATGAGGGGCCCCGCTCCGGGACCGCCCGGGTAGTGGTGGGCGGGCCGGCCTCCGTCCTGGCCGCCCAGGACTTCTACGCCCTCAGGGACGCGTACCACCCGGCCGCCTTCCAGCTGCTGCGAAAAGTCTGTCTGGACCTCTGCGCGCGGCTTCGCGGGAGCTCCGAGCGGCTGGCGGCGACCGCCCTCGGCCAGTCGGGGGCCGCAGCGCCCCTGGCCATCGCGCGCACGCGGCCCGAGGAGCTGGAGGAGCTGGCCACCTTTCGCACGTTGCCCAGCGTGGTGAAGCTCGCGCTGGCGCAGAAGCTTGGACGACTCGACGCCGAGGGCGGCACCACGGTGTGCACGGAGGGGGATGCCGGCGATGCGGCCTACTTCATCGTCTCCGGTGCGGTGCAGGTGCAGCGCGGCGGCTACCCCCTGGCCCGCCTCGAAGCGGGCGAGGTGTTTGGGATGGTGGCGCTGATGGACGGGGGCCCCCGCTCGGCGAGCTGCGTCACCGACGGGCCCACCCGCCTCTTCCGGCTGGCGCGGGTGGACTTCGAGCAGCTCTTCTCCTCGGGAAACCGCTTCGCCTTCCAGCTGGTGGAGGGGATGGCCCGCCAGCTGGTGCGCAACGTGCGCGCCGCCGACCTGCTTTTGGCGCGACCCGAGCGCTCGGCGCCGCCCCTGGCCGTCTCCCCCGCCGACTTCTTCAGCGAGGCCGAGCTGGCCGCGCTCGACTTCGGTGAGGTCCCGGACGCACCTCGCCCCCTGCCGGCCGCTTGAAGTTGGCCGGCCGGGCGCTTATGTGAGGAGCAAGAGGAGTTCTGCCCATGTCCGTCAACATCCATCTCGAGTGGACCCCCAACCCGAGCACCCTCAAGTACGTCGTGGACCGCACCCTGATGTCCCGGGGCGCGATGAATTTCACCAGCAAGGACGGGGTGGAGGCGCGCTCGCCACTGGCCTCCAAGCTGATGTCCATCGACGGGGTCACCGGCGTCATGCTGGGCAGCAACTTCGTCACCGTCACCAAGGGCGAGGCCGGGGAATGGGACTCCCTCAACGACTTGGTGATGTCCACCCTGGACACCCACCTGGGCGCCAATGAGCCGGTCCTCACCGAGGCCGCGCTGGCCGAGACCAGCAACGGCCACACCAGCAGCGACTCCGACATCGAGAAGAAAATCCAGGAGATTCTCGACCTGGAGATTCGCCCGGCGGTGATGCAGGACGGCGGGGACATCACCCTCGACCGCTTCGAGGCCGGGATTGTCTATCTGCACATGCGCGGCTCCTGCAGCGGCTGTCCGAGCTCGACCATGACGCTGAAGATGGGCATCGAGAACCGCCTCCGGGAAGCGGTGCCGGAAGTGGTCGAGGTCATGCCCGTCTGAGGCGGCAGGTCAAAGCGCCGGAGGTGCGGCGGGAGCTGCTTGCCGAGCAGAGCCCGGCCCTCCTGCAAGAGCTTCACCTGCTCACCCGCGACGGCCACCTCAACGCCGACGCGCTGCGGAAGCTGAAGCAGGTCAACCACCTGGTCGGGCTGCTGCGGCCCGCCATCGAAGACGTCCTGTCGCGATTCGGGGACCCGGTGGTGGTGGATGCGGGGAGCGGCAACGCCTACCTCGGCTTCATCCTCTATGAAGTCTTCCTCAAGGCGGCTGGAAAGGGGACGGTGCTCTGCATCGACGCTCGCCCGGAGTTGACGGCCCAGGCCGAGCAGCGGGCCCAGCGCCTCGGCTACCAGCGGATGCGCTTTGCCACTGCCCCGCTGGAGCAGGCACCCTGGCCGGACCGCATCAATCTCTTGGCCGCGCTGCATGCGTGCGACACGGCCACCGATGACGCGTTGCTCGGCGCCATCGCCCACCAGGCGGACTACGTGGCGGTGGTGCCCTGCTGCCAGGCGGAGGTGGCGCGCCAGCTGAAGCAGCGCTCGCCTCCCACGGACGCCCTGGCCGTCCTGGCCGAGCACCCCTGGCACCGGCGCGAGTTTGGCTCGCACCTCACCAACGTCATCCGCGCCCTGGCCCTGCAAGCCCACGGCTACTCCGTCACCGTCACCGAACTGACTGGCTGGGAACACTCGCTGAAGAACGAGCTGCTCCTCGGGAAGAAGATTCGCCGGGAAGACGCCCACGCGCGTGAGCGGCTGCGGGGGCTTCTGGCCGAGACCGGGGTGGCGCCGAAGCTGGTGCGGGTGCTGGGGGACGCTGTCACCCCGGCGGCTTGACGGCCCCCGGGGGCATTTCTTCCACCCTCGACGAGGGACGTTTAAGGCGCATGAATAGCCCCGACGATGAGCGCGGACTCGACCCGGAGGACTGGGAGGCGCTGCGCCTGGTGGGGCACCGGCTGGTGGATGAGTTGCTGCATAGCTTGCGCACGGTGCGCGAGCAGCCGGCCTGGCGGCCCATTCCCGAGTCGGTGAAGCAGGGCTTCCGGACACCCGCCCCCATGCAGGGCAGCAGCCCCGAGGCCGTCCACCGCGAATTCTTGGAGACGGTGTTTCCCTACCGGCTGGGCAACATCCACCCGCGCTTCTTCGCCCGGGTGATGGGCACCGGGACGCCGATGGGGGCGCTGGCGGAGTTCGCCGCGGCGGCGATGAACAACAATCTCTCCGGCCTGGAAAGCTCCGCCGTGCACGTCGAGGCTCAGGTGCTGCGCTGGCTGAAGGCGTTGCTCGGCTTTCCGGAGACGGCGAGCGGACTCCTTACCTCCGGCTGCAGCATTGCCAACCTCATCGCGCTGCAGGTGGCCCGGGACGAGTACGCCGGCGTCGACGTCAACGTGGAAGGCGTGCAGGCCAGCCGCTACCGCCTGGTGGCGTACGCCTCGGACGAGGTGCACTCCGCCGTCCAGCGCGCGCTGATGGTGCTCGGCCTCGGCTCGACGGCGCTGCGGCGCGTCCCCACCGGCCCGGACTTCCGGATGCGGGTGGAGGACCTCGAGGACCGCATCGACGACGACGTCGGACAGGGGCTGCGCCCCTTCTGCATCGTCGGCAGCTGCGGCACCGTGAATACCGGCGCCATCGACCCCCTGGACGCCATGGCCGACCTGGCGGAGCGCCGCAAGCTGTGGTTCCACGTGGATGGGGCCTTCGGCGCGCTGGCCGCCCTCTCGCCAAGCCTGCGCGAGCGCGTGCGGGGCCTAGAGCGCGCGCACTCCGTGGCCTTTGACCTGCACAAGTGGGGCTCGGCCCCCTACGGCGTCGGGGTGGTGCTGGTGCGGGATGCCGAGGCGCACCACCGGGCCTTTCAAACCGAGGCTGCCTACCTGTCCCCCTTGCCCCGGGGTGTGGCCGCCGCGGACTACCCGGCCAATGAACTTGGACCTGAATTGTCGCGCGGCTTCCGCGGACTGCGCATCTGGATGGCCTGGAAGGAACATGGCGTCTCCCGGCTGGCCCGGGCCATCGAGATGAACGTCGCCCAGGCCGCCCACGTGAAGCAGCGGGTGGAGGGGGAGGCGGAGCTGCAGCTTTCAGCGCCCGTCCCGCTCAACCTCGTCACCTTCCGCTACGTCGGCCGCCGGCGACGTTCGCCCGAAGCGCTGGACGCGCTGCAGGCGGAAATCGTCATGCGCGTCCAGGAGTCCGGCGTGGCCGTGCCGTCCACGACCAAGCTGCGCGGCCGCACCGTCATCCGGCTGGCCATCGTCAACCACCGGAGCCGCCGGGCCGACCTGGACGCGCTGCTCGACGCGGTGCTGCGCGAGGGCCGCGCCCTCGGCGGCTGAAGCCCTCCCGTCAGCCGAAGGACTCCCGCTTGATGCGCTCGTTGGGGAAGCCCAGGGCCTGCAGGTGGCCAATGGTGGTTTCCAGAAAGCGCGGCTCGGCCGAGACGCCCTTCTGCAGCGCCGCGCGTCGTTCATAGCTGGTGATGGCGGGACCGCACACGTAGGCGATGGTTGCCGCCACGTCGGGGACGAGCGAGAGCAGCGCCTCGCGGCTGATGCGGCCCGGGCGCACGTCGCCGGGAAGCGCGGAGACGTCCGGCTGCCGGGTGAGGAAGTGCACCAGCTTCAGGCGGTCCGGGAAGGAGGCCTGCAGCTTGGCCAGGGCCTCCCCGAAGATGATGTCCTGCCACGTCTTGTTGCTGTCCACCACGGTGTGCCGCACGGCCGGGTGGTGCTTGAGCGCGTCCTTCAGCATGCTGAAGTTGGGCACCACGCCCGAGCCGGCCACCACGTGCAGCACGTGCTGGGCCCGCTGGGCGAGGTCCGGCGGAAGGGTGTAGGGCCCGGTCAGGCCCACCACCTTCATCCGCATTCCCGGGTGAATGCCGTAGGTGAGAAACGGCGAGAGCAGCGGGGCATGCAGGCTGTGCTTGCGGACGTAGGGCTCCTCTTTGATGGTGATGGCCAGTGGCTCACCGGGGGCCGAGCACACCGAGTACGCCCGGACCAGTTCCTTCTTCCCCTTCAGGTCCTCCAGGTAGGCCGTGTGCGAGGCCAGCGCTTTGAATTGGTGCGGGTCGATGGTGAGAAACTGCCCGGCCCGGTACTCCACCGGCTCCTCCGTCCCGAAGACCAGCGTCGCCGAGTCCGGGGTCTCCTGGATGACCTCGGTGACGACCACCTCGAAGGCTTTGGGCTTCACGACACGCGGTTCAGTCACGGGAACGGGCTCTCCTCGGGGCTTCCTGATAACAGACCGCCCCCAGAAGATGCTCCCCTTCGAGCAGCTGTGTTTTGCCGCCACCACCCCGGGCCTGGAGGCCGTGCTGGCCGAGGAGGCCGGGGCACTCGGCCGCGCCACGCCGGTGCCGGGGGGAGTGGAGTTGTCCGGCGCCCCGGGCTTGCACCAGGAGGCCTGCCTTCGGCTTCGCACCGCCAACCGGGTGCTAGTGCGGCTGGCCGTGCTGCCGACTGGAAACTGGGCCGCCGTCGCGGCGGCCCTGGCCCGGGTCGACCTCTCTGCCGTCGCGGCCGAGGGGTCGCCGGTGTGGCTCGAGTCGACGGTGCGGCATTCCGGCGCTCCGGCCGCGCCGGCCCTGCGGGCGTGGCTGGCACGCACCTGGCGACGGCCCGTCCACGCCGCCGCCGGAGAGGAGCGCGCCTCGTCCGGGACGCGCCTCGTCCTGCGGACGGTACCAGGCGGCGGGACCCTCAGCGCCGACGCGTCGGGGGAGCTGCTCTACCGGCGCGGCTGGCGGCAGGAGGTGGGCCGCGCGCCGATGCGCGAGACGCTGGCCGCCGGCCTGCTGTTTCTCGCCGACTGGAAGCCCGAGGAGGCGCTGTGGGACGTCATGTGTGGCTCGGGAACCCTGGTCATCGAAGCGGCGCTGCGGGCCCGGGCCATGGCCCCCGGGCTTGGCCGCAGGTTCGCCTTCGAGCGCTGGCCCGGCACGGACCGCGCCGCCTGGGCCGCGCGGCGGGCGCGCGCGGCGGCCGAGGCAGCCACCGCCGCACCGCGCCCCATCCATGGAAGCGACCTCAACGCCGGTGCCCTCGGGACGGTGCGTCGCAACGCGCGCCGCGCCGGCGTTCTCGACTCGCTGGTGCTCGCCCGCGCGGATGTGCGCGCCCTTGGCCCTGGGGGCGTCCCGCCAGGCCTGCTGCTGGCGAACCTTCCCTACGGCAAGCGGGTGGGACGCCGGGGCGAGCTGGACGCCACCTTCGAGGCGGTGGGGGAGGCCTTGCGCAGCCGGTTTTCGGGCTGGCGCGCTGCCCTCCTCACCGACGAGCCACGCCGGCTGGAGCGTGCCGTCGGCCTACCCCTCGTCCGTGCCCACCCCCTCACCAACGGTGGCATCCCGGTCACGCTGCTGACCTTCCGCCCGCCCGGGCGCTAGCTGACGGTGACCTCGCGGGAGGTGAGGGTGTACTGGAAGTTGGCCGGGTCCAGGCAGTCGCGCAGCGCCTCGGCCGTCTCCCCTTGCGGGTACATCAGGAAGGGCAACGGACCGAGGCGGGAGCCGGGGAGCGCGACGTCATGTCCGTAGTTGTAGGCCACCCAGTTCATCTCCCAGTTTCCGAAGAGGAAGGAGCGCGCCGCGCGGACGCGTGCGTCATCGACGGAGAGGTTGCCTGGAGGTTCCTCGAGGATGACTTTGCGCACGTCGCCCGGGTCGACCGGAATCCACCCGTAGCCGTCGGCGAAGAATTCCGCGCGGCAGTGCTGGGCCTTGGTGATGTCGCCCGACTTCCCCAGGGCTTTGTAGCCGCGCTGCGAATCCGCCACCCGCACGCCATAGACGTCCCGCGCGGGGATGCCCACCGCCCGGGCGAGACCGACGAAGAGTGCGTTGATGTCGGCGCACTTACCGCCCATGGACTGTGTTGCCAGCATGGACTGGATGTCGCCCAGCCCGCAGCCGCGCACCTGGGGGTCGCGATAGCTGTTGTCGCAGACCCAGGCGTAGAGGGCCCGCGCCTTCTCCAGGTCGCCGCCCTTCACGCCGGACGTCAGCCGACGCGCGGTGGCGAGCACCAGGCCGTCGGTTGGTATTAGCCGGGTCGGCGCCGTCCACAGCGCGCGACTGGCCGCATCGAGGTGCTGACTCCCCGGGGCGGTCGCGAGGTCCACGCCAAAGTCGCGCGTGGTGACCTTGCTCTGGACCTCGAGGACCGGCTGGATGCCCTCGGGCCATTCCGCCGACACGAGCGTGACGCCGTAGCGTGCGTCGTGGGCGAGGCTGGCCTTGCCCCCGGGCGCTTCCCAGCGGTTCCCCAGGGGCTTCTGGAACTCCGTCTCCACCGCGAGCGGCAACGGGACCCATACGCGCGAGACGCCCTTCGGCCGGAGCAGCTCCACGTGCGTCGTGACCTCGAAGACCCGCCAGCGCGCGGCGGTGGAGGCCTCGGCGCGGCCCAGCTTCGTCAGGGGAAAACCAAGACTCGCGACGGCAGCAGCACCCGTCAGGCGGAGAAAGCGGCGGCGATTCATGGACACGTCCCTCCCTGCTGGCGCCTGCAGGGGCGCAGGCGTCCCCTGCGCCCCGGGAGCAGACCGCTCCCAGGCGCGGGGGAGAACGGACTTTAACGGCCGCCCGCATCGCCACCGACGAAAAACAGCACCGGCGCGCCGGGGGGGGCCGGGCCACACGCCTTGGCGCGGCGCGCGCCGCCCTGCTGCCCTTGGGGGGCCGGCGAGCACTGGAGTCACGGCCCCGTTTGGCGCTATGCCCCCGTGTCCGCCCATGTCCACCGAAAAAGCCCTTGCCCACTTCGCCGCGCACCAAGGCGACTACCTCGATGACTTGAAGACGCTGGTTCGCGTCCCGTCCGTGTCCTTCCCGGGCTTCGACGCGGCCAACGTCCGTGCCAGCGCCACGGCGACGGCCAAACTGCTGCGGTCCCGGGGCTTCAAGAACGTCCAGCTGCTCGAGGTGGCGGGCGCCCACCCGTACGTCTACGGGGAGATTCTCGACCAGCCCGGCCGTCCCACCGTGCTGCTGTACGCCCACCACGACGTCCAGCCGGCGGGAGACGAGTCGGCGTGGGCGAGCCCCCCGTTCGAGCCGGTGGAGCGCAAAGGGCCGCCCGACCAGGCGCCGCGCCTATACGGCCGGGGCGCCGCCGATGACAAGGCCGGCATCGTCGTGCACAGCTCGGCCGTGGAGTCCTGGCTGAAGGCCGGGGGACTCCCGCTGAACGTGAAGCTGATTGTCGAGGGCGAGGAGGAAATCGGCTCCGCTCACCTCAGCGCGTTCCTCAAACAGAATGCGCAGCTCCTCAAGGCGGACGCCATCATCCTCACCGACACCGCCAACTTCGAGACGGGCCTGCCGTCCATCACCACCGCGCTGCGCGGCCTGGTGACGGTGGACGTCGAAGTGCGCGCGCTGAAGCAAAGCGTGCACTCGGGCATGTGGGGAGGTCCGGTGCCGGACCCGGTGAGCGGACTCTGTAAGATGCTGGCGGCCCTCACCCACGCCGACGGGTCCATCGCCATCCCAGGCATCCTGGACAAGGTGAAGCCTCTCACCGGCCCCGAGCGGAAGAGTATTTCCGCGCTTCCGGGGGACGAGGCCCATTTCCGCAAGCAGGTCGGCCTCCTCGACGGCGTGCAGCTGCTCGGGGGCCGCCACCCCTGGGAAACCAACTGGCGCCATCCGTCGCTGGCCGTCAACGCCATCCAGGCCAGTTCCCGGAAGGACGCGCGCAACATCATTTGCGAGTCGGCCTGGGCCCGGGTGGGCATCCGGATTGTCCCCGACCTCGACCCGCTCGACGTGCAGGCGAAGCTGGTCGACGCGCTCACGAAGGGCGTCCCCTGGGGACTGGAAGTGCACCTGCACGCCGACCAGGCCGTGGGCTGGTGGTACACCGACTCCTCCGCCCCGGCTTTCCAGGCGGCCTTCCGGGCGCTGAAGAAGGGCTACGGGACGGAGGCGGTGGCCATCGGCGCCGGCGGGTCCATCCCCTTCGTGGAACCCTTCGCGCGCGAGCTGGGCGGGGTCCCGGCCCTTCTCATCGGCGTCGAAGACCCGTACACCAACGCCCACTCGGAGAACGAGAGCCTGCACCTGGGCGACTGGGAGAAGAGCGTCAAGAGCGCCATTCATCTGTACGCCGAGCTGGCGGAGGCTCTCGGCAAGACCTCGCGCTGAAGCGCCGCTAGAAGCGCTCGCCTTCCAAGAGGACGAGGCAGCCTTCGGGGCAGAGGCTGCTCGCGAGCATCACTTCGTTGATGTCGCGGTGGGCGGCCCACGTCGCGGACTCCTGGTGCTCGGCAATGCGCCAGAAGGACTCGATGTCCCTGCCCAAGGACGCAAACCGGCCCAGGGCGTCGAGGAGTGCGTCGGTTTCGCCCGGCGCCGAAGAGGTGCGAGGCGCTTCACGCCACTGCTTCATCCGCTCAACGGCATGGAGCCCGAGGCTGAGGCCCAGTTCCCGAAACGCCAGGCGGCGCGAGGCGGGAAGGCGTAACTCCCCTTGCGCCAGGTAGTGGGGAAGCCCCTCCAGTGCAGATGCCAAAAGGGTGTGCAGCAGGCCGTGCGTGATGACCTTCGTGCGTCCGAGGAGCTGCTGGACGCGGCAGGCGTCCACGAGCAGGCCGCCCAGGCCGAGCGGGTCGGCGGTGGCCCACCGGCCTCCCTGCGTCATGGAGGCGAAGCCCCCCAGGGCCTCGGCCAGGTCGGGCCCCCCGTGAGCGGCCGGGAGGCTGGAGGCGGTGGCTTGAAGCTGCGTGCAGGTGACCGCGCCGTCCAGCGGGTCATGGTGGCCCATGGAAGGCACGAGCGGCCGCGTGAGGTCGATGCTCATCTTCCACGCCATGCGCAGCTGGCCGCCTTGGGGAGAGGCGTAGGTGAAGGCGCGGTAGGCGGCATCGGCCAGCTCGCGCGCCCAGAGGTTGTAGCGGGGCTGGCGCGTCGAGCGGGAGACCTGGTCGAGTGCGTGCATCCACTTGGTCAGGTAGTGGAAGTACTGCCCGTCGCGGTCCCACTCCCGCTGCTCGTCCAGCGGTTCGCCCGGACGCCGCTCCGCAAGCGGCTTGCCGATGCGCAGTCCACCGCGCGTTGGGTGAGCGGCTCCCTCCTCCTCGCCAAGTCCGCTAATCCATCCGCTTCGCGCATCGTCCGGGCGGTGCCTGCCGAGGGTGCGATGGACGCGGTCGACCAGTTGAAGCGCGAGCTCGCCGTGGTGCGCCTCCTCGCTGGCACGCGCCAGGCCCAGCAAGTTGCAGACAGCGAAGGCGTCCGTCCACAGATAGCGCTGCTGCGGCCTTTCCGAGCTGAGGCCGGTGCGCTCGGCGAAGCGCAGCATCAGCTGCTGCGCCTCCTGCTGGTGCAGCGCCGCCCTGTCGCGGTGGGCTGGCGGAGTCGCCACGGCCCGTCAGGCCTGCGTTTCGAGGTCGCCCGCGCGCCGGATTTGAAAGGTGAGGGCCGGCTGCGCCTCTTCCTCCATCTGCGTCACGATGAGCAGCAGGTCCGTCGAAGTGACCAGGCCCACC
The DNA here is from genome assembly GCA_017881265.1 of Myxococcaceae bacterium. Taxonomy (GTDB): domain Bacteria; phylum Myxococcota; class Myxococcia; order Myxococcales; family Myxococcaceae; genus JADGRA01. The sequence continues at coordinate 109,709 of JADGRA010000015.1, forward strand.
AGGTCATTGTGGCCCATGACGATGGGCACACAGTCAATCTTCGAAGCCACCATGGTCTTGGCGATGTCGCTGATGGGAGTCCCGGGCTCGGCCGACAGGGGCGAGACGGCCATCACCTCTCCCACCGAGAGACTCGGGTACACGAAGGTGCCGTTCTTGAGGCGCCCACTCGCCAGCAGGATGTCGCGGTCGGAGAGGATGCCCGCGAGCCGGTGGCCGGAGACGACCGGCAGGTGGCGAACTCCACGTCTCAACATCAGCTTGTGCGCGGCTTCGAGCGGCAAATCCGGGGGGACAGTCAGCACCTCTAGCCTCATCAGCCTGTCTGCCTTCATGACGAGCGCCTCCGCTGGGAGACAGCTCATGCGAAAGCAGTGCCAGCCGTGGTTCCTTCCCTGGCCGGGCTTTCTGCGCAAGTCTGTCGTTTCCGCGCGTTTTGCTGCGCACGAATAGCGTCACCGCGGGGCGAGCGGCGGCCCCTTGCGTGCCACACGCTTTGTGCGTCGACGCACCTTGGCGCAGTCCGTCGCCTGCCCGGGCTGCTTCGCGTGGCTTTCCCCCCTTGGGTGCGCCGCACGCTGGCGCTCACGACTGGTCGCCGGCCGGGCGTCTTCCCTGGAAAGACGGGGGCACGGCAGGATGCGAACGGGGGCGTCGACACACCCCGGCCTTGGCTGACAACGTGCGCGCCTCCATGACTGCATCGTCTGTGGCCGTCGCGCGGCGGCTGGACCGCCTCGCCGCAAGGTTCGTCCAGCCCGCGGGGAGGGCGGGCACCGCGGCTGGTTCCCAGTGGACGCGCAGGCTTTACCCCGGATTCGGGACGTCTTCGCCCAGGCGGGCGCACAGCCTCTGCTGCGCGCTTCTGGTGGCGCTCGGCTGCACCACCGCGCCGCCAAGCGGGGACGGCCCACCGCCCGGGCCCGCACGGACGCGCGTCATCCTCTTCGTCTGGGACGGCCTGCGACCGGACAGCATCAGCACGGACGACACGCCCAATCTCGTCCGGCTGCGGGACGAAGGGGTGTCCTTCGACGACCAGCACGCCACCTGGCCGACGTTCACCATGACGAATGCGGCCAGCTTCGCCACGGGAGGCTACCCCGGCACCAGCGGCCTTTCCGGCAACAGCGTCTGGGTGCACGGGCCCACCGACGCGGGACACAGTGGCTCCGGCGCACCGGTGGACCTGGCGCAGCCCATCTTCACCGAGGACTACGGCGTCATCGACACCCTGGACCGTTTTTACGGGGGCCGTCTCCTCGACGTCGGCACCCTCTTCGAGGCGGCGCAGGATGCCGGCCTGTCCACGGCGGCGGTGGGCAAGGTGGGCGCCGCCTACCTGCAGGACCGGCGCCGGGGAGGGTGGATTCTCGAGGAGCGGCTGGCGTGGCCGGCGACGCTGGTGGACGCCCTGCGGGACGCTGGCCTGGCCCTCCCCAGGTTCGCGCCGCTGGCCTACGGCAAACGGGTGGACACCAGCAGCCTGGACCCCACCAAGCCGGGCCAGGTGGTAACCGTCGCGGACGGCGCGAGCGGGGACCCCACCCGGGGGCTGCGCTCGCCGAACGCAGCCAACAATGCCTACTTGATGAGCGCTTTCACCCAGGTGCTGCTCCCCGGCCTCCGGCCGCAGCTGGCAGTGGTGTGGCTCAGGAACCCCGACACCACCGAGCACGCCTATGGCCCGGGAAGCGCCGCCTACCGCGACGCCCTGCGCAGTCAGGACCAGCTGTTGGGACAGCTGCGGGCTGCGGTCGAGCGCCTCGGCCTCTCCGCCACGACGGACGTCCTCGTCGTCTCCGACCATGGCCACTCCAGTGTCTCGGGTCCGCTCGACCTGTTCCCCCTGCGGGGTTTGGCCGACGGTGGGGTGACGGGGGAGGAGCCGGGCGGCTTCTCGGTGTCCGGCGAGGTCCGGACCGCGGACCTCATCAACCGCGCGGACGCCGGGCTGCACGCCTTCGACGACCTCGGCTGTGTCTTCTCGCCCGTGCTCTCCGGCATCACCGCCAGCGGAGTGCCCGTCTATCCGGGCCTGCTTTGCGGCGAGAAGCCGGGCACCACCCAGGTGCCCCCGGTGCCGGCCGCCCTCGGGCCCAGCGACGTGGTGGTGGTGCCCAACGGCGGCAGCGACTCCCTCTATGTGCCAAGCCACGACTCCCACGTGGTGCAGACGCTGGTGCGGCTGCTGCAGAGCCGCGAGGAGTTTGGCCCCATCTTCGTGGCGCGACGCTACGGCCCGCTGCCGGGGACGCTGCCGCTGGACGTCGTCCACATGGAGATGCGCTCCGGCGACCGGACACCGGACTTGCTGGTCTCCTTCGCATGGGATGCCGAGGCCACCGTGCTGGGCATGCCCGGGACGGAGTTCTCCAGCACGCCGGGGGCGCGTGGCATGCACGGCAGCTTCAGTCCGCGCGACGTGCAGACAACGCTGGTGGCCGCCGGCCCGCACTTCCGTCGCGGCTTTCACGACACGCTTCCGAGTGGCAACGTCGACGTCGCCCCCACCATGTCCAGGTTGCTGGGGCTGCGGCTGCCAGCGGCCGACGGCCGCGTCCTCGAGGAGGCGCTGGTGACTGGCCCCTCGCTGGGGGCCTTCGTCGAGGAGACGCTGCTCACCACGTCGACGTCAGCCGACGGCCTGCGCATGCAGCTTCCCACCAGCCCCGACGGCCGCGCGGTGGACCCGAGCGCCACCCGCTACCGCGTCGAGATGCAAAGCAAGACGCTGCGGTGGGGCGGCCGGAGCGCGACTTACGTCGACTGGGCGCGCGCCGTTCGCTATTGAATCCGGGAGACGCCGTCGGCCTCTTGCGACGGCTACTTGGACATCTGCACCGTGCGCCCGTTGAGTGGCTGCGGCGGACGGGCGTTGTCCGGGTACTCCGCGGCGAACGCCTTCACCTCTGGCTTGTCGACAGTGCCCGGCGTCCGGAGGAGGAACCACGTCACTTCCTCGCTGCAGGGCGGCGTCGTGAGCGAGCCGGCGAAGGTGTAGTAGGCGTGGTTGGCAGGCACCAGGCCGCTCGGGTCCACCGTCACCCCGTCGGGAGCGCTCTCCTTGTCCTTCTCCTTGGGGAGGTACTTCCAGATTTCCGCGATGACGGGGTTGGCCTTGCCGTCGGCCAGTAGCACGCCCACCACGGCCAACTTTCCTTCGGCGTCCTGGTGCACCAGGTGCAGCTCCAGGGAGAAGGCGCGGCCATTCAGCTTGTTCTCCGATGGGTGGTGGAAGTGGAACTGCAGCAACTCGTACCGCTTGCCACCCACGGTGATGAAGCTACCGGCCGGGACATTCACCTGGATGGTGTGCCCGTTGTTGATGATTTTCAGGGGGGCCGCCTGGTAGCTGAACTGGATGGCAGGCAGGGCCGCCATCTTCGCGCCCCGGATGTCGATGGGGGACTGGTGCTTGCCCAGCTTGCATTCCTGGTAGTCGGGCTTGAGCGCCCCCCAGTGGGCGGGCCCGCTCTCGCCCTTGTAGCTCCACGAGTGCGCTGCCTCCTGCGCCAAAGCGAGGGAGCTACCCAAGACGAAAAGCGACACGATTGTGGCACTCACGTTGCGCATGCACCCTCCATCCAGCGTTCTTGCTTGTTACCTTCCGGTCACCGGCGCGCCAACGTCAACCCTCTCCGTGTGTGACAGGGGCGAGGAGACACTTCGCCCGGCGGCAGCCACCACCCGCACCGCCGAGCGCTCTGTCAGGGCCAGTCCATCCCCGCGCGGCTCCGTTTCCGTCAGTTCCACCACGTCGCCCCGGGACAGCTGGAAGAAGGCGGCATTGGCCGCGGTGCGGTGCTTCTCCTGGAGCGCGAGCCCCATCCGCCCCTCCGGCCCGCAGCCCATGTAGCGCTGCCGCCCCTTGCCCTCCAGGGCCTCCGACACAATCCGGAACGTGCGACCGGGGGGGGGCTCGGGCCACGGCTCGCCCTTGGGGGCGAGGACCAGGTAGCTCATCTTCAGCGCCTCCTTGTGCAGGCCCGCCACGCGGGCCAGCTCCTCCAGCAGGGGCGGCATGCTGAAGACGCGCTCGGCGTGGCACCAGTCGCTGGACTTGACGAGGGCCGGGCAGTCGCCGCGAAACAGACACGGGGCGCGCACGGCGAACCCGCGGCGGACCAGCACGTCGCGCAGCTGCAGCAGCTCCCGGGAAGTGTCGCGCAGCGCCGGCTCGATGAGCACCAGGGAGCCGGCCGGGCGCAGCGCGGCCAGGGCCCGCTCCACCAGCGCCGCCCGCCGGCCCAGCGCCGGCTCCCCCTTGCCGAACAATTCATTGAGGAGGTGCCCGACGACGACGGCGTCCAGCCCCGAGGCCGGTAGCTCGCCCGTGCGCTGGGGGTCCCACTCGCGGGTGGCGAGCGCCTCGCCGGCCTCGGCGGCGAGCTCCCGCGCCAGCGCCAGCGCGGGCCGGCTTCGGTCGGCGGCGGTGACCTCCGCCGCCCCGGCATCCAGGGCGGCGAAAGCGAGGGGGCCCGGGCCGCTCCCCAGGTCCAGCACCCTGCGCGGGCGCGTGCGCAGCTCCCCGAGGACCTGGCGGCCCTGGGCGTAGGACACCGGCCAGTAGAAGAGGAGGTAGGCCCCCAGAAGGCGCGGGTCGTCCATGTACCGGCCCCCGGCGAGCGAGCGCTCCCGCGTCAGGCCGAGCGACAGCGTGCGGATGGCGCTGGCCACTTCCCGCACTTCCTTGGCCGTCAACGTCGGCGGGCCTTCGGGAAGCTTGCGCGAGCGCCGCCAGACGGCCACCAGCCGGGGCATCCACCGCGCCAGGTCCTGGGCGTACCGGTCCATGCGTCCGGGGGAGCCTTAGGGGTAGAAGAGGGCCATGTCCATGACCCTCGTGCCTGAAGCCATCGAGGCCTATGCCGCCGAGCACTCGGAGCCGCTGGCCCCCCTCTTCGACGCCCTCCGGGAAGAGACGTACGCGTCCATGCGCGACCCGCAGATGCAGGTGGGCCGCCTCGAGGGGAACCTCCTCCGGCTGCTGGTACAGCTGTCCGGGGCGCGGCACGCGCTGGAGATTGGGATGTTCACCGGCTACTCCGGATTGATGATTGCCTCGGGCCTTCCCGAGGACGGCACCCTCATCACCTGTGACGTCGACCCCAAGGCGGAGGCCATCGCCCGGCGCGCCTTCGCCCGGAGTCCGGTGGGCCGGAAAATCCAAATCCGAATGGGACCTGCCCTTCAGACGCTGAAGACACTTTCCGGCCCGCTCGACTTCGTCTTCATCGACGCGGACAAGGAGAACTACCTCGCGTACTACGAAGCGGTGCTCCCGCTGTTGCGCCCGGGAGGGCTGCTGGTGGCGGACAACACCCTGTGGAGCGGCAGGGTGCTCGACCCCAAGAGTCCGTCGGACCACGCCATCGTCGCCTTCAACGACGCCGTGGCCAAGGACCCCCGGGTGGACAAGGTGCTCCTCACCGTGCGCGACGGGATGACGCTGGCCGTCAAGCGCTGAGGCGCGTGCTTGCTCCGAAGAAGTCCTCGAGTTCTCCCCGGCGGTGGAGGGTGTCCTCGTAGCCGAGGGTGTGCAGCCGGTCGATGTAGCTCCGCTCGAAGGCCAGGTAGCTGACCAGGTCCGAGCCCCCGCGACGTCCGGCCCCCATGCCCCGCAGCAGGTAGCGCACCATGCGCGGGAAGTGCTCCATCTGGTCGGCGGCCAGCCCGCCCAGCTCCAGGGAAGGACGCAACGTCAGCACGGGAATGACACGGAAGCGCTCCTCGCCACCCGGGGGCGCTCCTCGGCCGAGGGCGTGGTTGATGCGCTCCAGCCGCTCGGTGTCGGAGTCCAGGTGGTCCAGGAAGAGGGCGTTGAGCAGGACGCCGGCCACCTGCGACACCGGCAGCACCCGCATGCTGGTTTCCTCGCTGTTGAGGCTCTGGGTCTCCTCCGCCGTGCGCAGGTAGCGCACGCCTACCGCGAGCAGCCGGTCGGCGCCGAGGTGGATGGCCGGGCTGAGCGGCTCGGTGAGACGCACCTGGCCGTCCCCATAGTAGGTGTCCCCGAGGCGGACGGGCGGGAAGAAGACGGGGATGGCGGCCGAGGCCATGACGTGCTCGATGGTGAGCGTCTCGCGCCGTCCCAGCCGGCGGCTGCGCGCCCAAGGGTGCACGTCCTGTGTCCCGTCGAAGAAGGTGACGGCGGTGCCGGTGAGGTAGCTGGTGGCCGTCACGCCGAGCCCCCGCAGCCGGCCCGCCGCGATGTGGGCCGGGACGCGGTCCAGGGGGATGCGTTCGGCGAGCAGCTCCCGCAGTGGCGTGGTGTCCAAAAGGTGGTTCACCTGCCGCAGGGTGACCAGCCCGCCGGAGGTGAGGTTGCGAATCCACCGGCTTCCGATGGAGGCGACGCTCAGCATGTCGGTGCGGTACACCCGCTCCGGGGTGAGGCTGAGCCAGGTCTCCGACAGCCGGCGAGCGCCGCCCGCGAAGTCGTCGGCGCTGGCCGCCAGCGCCGCGCCGTTGATGGCGCCCGCCGACACGCCCGTGATGACGGGGAAGGGATTGTTCCCCGCTCCCAGCACCTCGGCGATGGCGCGCAGAGCTCCCACCTGGTACGCGGCGCGTGCGCCGCCGCCGGTCAGGATGAGGCCGAGAGTTGCCACGCTGCTGCGAAAGGCTAGCACTCCCGACCCGTGGGGGGATTTTCCGTCCTTCTGGGGCTCGCGCTCTTGCGGCCCCGGCGTTAGATGGGAGGGCTCCGAATGGTTTCCGTCCGCGCCTTGCGCAAGCACTACACCGTCCACAAGCGTCCCCCCGGGCTGCGGGCGGCGTTCCGCTCGCTCTTCCGCCGGGTGCCCACCCTGGTGAAGGCCGTGGACGGCATCTCCTTCGAGATTGCGGCGGGGGAGCGGGTGGGGTTTCTCGGCCCCAACGGCGCGGGAAAGACCACTACCCTCAAGGTCCTCTCCGGGCTGCTCTACCCCTCGAGCGGCGAAGTGCGGGTCGACGGCCACGTCCCCCAGCACCGGGAAGACGTCTTCCTCAAGAAAATCATGCTGGTGACGGGCCAGAAGCAGCAGCTGCTGTGGGACTTGCCGCCCTCGGAGACGTTCGCCCTCAACCGGGCCATTTACGAGGTGCCCGAACCGGAGTTCCGCCGCCGGATGGCGGAGCTCACCGAGTTGCTCGAGCTGGGCGACCTGGTGAACAAGCCGACAAGGTCCCTTTCCTTGGGCGAGCGGATGAAGTGCGAGCTGGCGGCGGCCCTCGTCCATGGCCCCAAGGTTCTCTTCCTGGATGAGCCCACCATCGGCCTCGACGTGTCGATGCAGGCCACCATCCGCAGCTTCATCCGCCGCTACAACGAGGAGACCGGCGCCACGTTGCTGCTGACCAGTCACTACATGGACGACGTGGCTGCCTTGTGTCCCCGCGTCATCGTCATCGACAAGGGCACGCTGTCCTACGACGGTGGCCTGGACGCGCTGGTGCGCAGGATGCGCCCGGAGAAGCGCGTGGTGCTGCGGTTGGACCGCCCGGCACCGGCCCTGGCCCTGGAGGGGCTCGGCAAGGTGGTGTCGGCGGACGCGGCCCAGGTGGTGCTGCAGGTTCGCCAGGACGCCGTCAGTCTCACCGTGGCACGCGCCCTGGCCACCTTGAGCGTGCGGGACCTCACCGTGGAGGACCCGCCGCTGGAAGAGGTGATGAGCGAGCTCTTTGCGCAGAACCGGGTGCGCGCTGAGACCGCGGCATGAGCACGCGGTCGACGGTGCGGGCGCTGCCCACCCTCATGCGCGTCGGCTTCGCCGAGGCGGTGGCGTACCGAGCCGAGATGTTGGTGTGGGTGCTGTCCACCACCATGCCCCTCATCATGCTGGCGCTGTGGTCGGCGGTGGCCGCCGACGCCCCGGTCGGCCGCTTCGGTCAGCGCGACTTCCTGGCCTACTTCCTGGCTACCTTCATCGTCCGGCAGCTCACCGGTGCCTGGGTGGCCTGGCAGATGAGTTTCGAGGTGCGCACCGGCACCCTGTCCATGCGGCTGCTCCGGCCCATCCACCCGATGGTGAGCTACGCGGTGGAAAACATCGCCGCCATGCCGCTGCGTCTGGTGGTGGCCCTGCCGGTGGCCCTGCTCGCCCTCGTCCTGGTGGGCACCCGGTCGCTTCCCCACCGATTGCTCATCTGGGGGGTGTGGCTGCTGGCCGTGCTGGGGGGGTGGCTCATCACCTTTCTCGCCAACTTCGTCATCGGCTGTCTGGCCCTGTGGACTGGCAGCAGCATCAAGGTGATGGATGTCTGGCTGGTGGCCTTCATGGTCTTCAGTGGCTACCTGGTGCCGGTGGAACTGTTTCCCGGCGCACTCCGGACGGCGGTGGCGTGGCTACCCTTCCGCTACCAGATTGGTTTTCCGGTCGAGGTGATGACCGGCGCCTATGCCCTCCCGGCGGCGCTGGAGATGCTGGCGCGGCAGTGGGCCTTCGTTCTGGGCCTCTTCCTCTTGGCGCTGGCCATGTGGCGGCGCGGCCTTCGCCGCTTCGGGGCGTACGGCGGCTGATGCGGAAGCTTGGGCGCTACCTCCGGCTGTTGCGCGTGCAGGTGCGCAGCTCGGTGCTGCTCGGGCTGCAGTACCGCGCCGACTTCCTCATCGACGGGGCCATCTCCTTATGCTGGACGACGACGGCACTGGTGCCGCTGTTCGTCGTCTTTCACGACCGGCCCGTCATCGCCGGGTGGAAGTTTGCCGAGGCGCTGGTGGTGGTGGGCTGGTTCACGTTACTCGAGGCCATTCTGGAGGGGGCCATCAACCCCAGTCTCACCGCGGTGGTGGAGCACATCCGCAAGGGCACGCTGGACTTCGTCCTCCTCAAGCCGGCGGACGCACAGTTTCTCGTCTCCACCGCGCGCTTTGAACCCTGGCGCAGCACCAACGTCCTCACCGCGCTGGCCATCTGGACGGTGGCCTTCGTCCGGCTGGGGCGGGGGCCGTCGCCGGTGGGCGTGCTGGCGGCGCTGGTGCTGCTCGGCAGCGCCACCCTGCTGCTCTACTCGCTGTGGATTCTCACCGTGAGCGCGGCCTTCTACGTGGTGAAGGTGGACAACCTCACCAACCTGTTTGGCTCCGTGTTCGACGCCGCGCGCTGGCCGGTGCAAATTTTCCGAGGGGTGCTGCGCTGGGTCTTCACCCTGGTGGTGCCGCTCGCCCTCATGACGACGTACCCGGCCGAGGCGCTCCTGGGTCGGCTGTCCCCCCTGGCGCTGGTGGGGTCGGTGGCGGGCGCGGGTGCGTTCGCGTGGCTTTCACGCAGGGTTTGGCTGGGCTCTCTGGCCCGCTACTCCTCGGCCAGCAGCTAGCCCGCAACCAACCCCGGGGTCCTTGGGTTGAAGCCGGGGCAAGCCGTGGGTGCCGGGTCCTTCTGCGGCCCGGCATTCCACGGGCACCCACGTTTCGACTGAGGGAATTCCCCATGAAACTTCAGACGCTTTCATTCCTCGCCGCGGCGACGTTGCTGGCTGCCGCCTGCGGCAGCAGCACCAGTCCCAGTACCCCCGACGCCCTCGCGGCCGCGGTGCCCGACTTCGCCGGTGTCTCCCTCGAGGCGACCGGTGCGGCGTCCGAGAGCGCGACGCTTTCCACGGGGGCCGCGGCGACGCTGGGCAGTGCTGCCGCAGCGCCCAGCGGACTGGAATTTCTCCCCGTCATTCGCCAGGGCATTCATGACCTCAACCAGGCGGTGCAGCAGGACTTCGCCCCCATCGCCCAGCTGATTTCGACGCAGGGCAAGGACCTCACCGTTGGCCAGTCCAAGCAGTACGGGCCGATGGACCAGGGTGGCGTCACCTACCTGCTGACCGTCAAGCGCTTCGGGAACCACCGCTTCGCCTGGAAGCTGGAGGGCAAGCCCACAGGCGCGGCGGCCACGGTGGCCTTCACCCAGCTTGCGGTGGGCACGCTGTTCCACGCCGACAACGACGTGGTGCACCGGGGCCGTGGACAAATCGGCTTCGACTTCGACGCCTTCAAGACGGTGAGTCCGGGCTTTCTGGGGCAGGGCAAGCTGTACTGCGCCTACAGTAACTACGACGCCACCGACGCGAGCGGGGTTGCGGGAGACGCGAAGACGCTGGTGTATGTGCTGCACGACTTCTCCGTCGACACGACGGCCCACCCGCCCATCTCGGCCGCGTTTGTCGGTCACAAGACGCGCGACGGGGTGCGCGACGCACGCGTCCTCTATTACGGCGAGCTTCCCCAATTCGTGGGCAACCCTGACCATGCCGAGCTGCTCCTCGGCCGCGCCCGCTTCACTCCCGGGGTGGGTGGCCGGGCGGATGCGCTGGTGTCCGGAGGAGACGTGCCCAGTGGCGAAGTCATCTACGGGGCGGAGTGCTGGGACAAGAGCGAAGCGTTGAGCTGGCGGAAGGTGTGGGCCTGCACCGGGCCCGGCGCCTGCACCGTCGAGAGCGAACAGGGCGACGTCAGTGCCTGCGCGGTCGACCTGCAGAATAATGGGCCGGAAGCCCCCACCGACGGGACCAGTGGCGGCCTGGAGCCGGGCGCTCCGGACCCCACCGTCGCGCCGCCCACCGCGATGCCGAGCTTCGACAACCCCACCTGACGACACGCCTGACGTCCCAAGAAGGGACGCGGGGACGGGGCCGACCGCCGGGGAACGCCCAGGCGTTCGGCCCTCGCTCTCGTCCCCCACCCGGGAGGCTAGGGGGGTGCTGGCCATTGGGAAGCTTCGTGGTAGGAGGCCACCCGCACCCACACCGCCCATGCCCACGGAGCTCGAGCGCGAAGTCGCCCGCCGGCGCACCTTCGCCATCATCAGTCACCCCGACGCCGGCAAGACGACCCTGACGGAGAAGCTGCTCCTCTATGGAGGGGCCATTCACCTGGCCGGCAGCGTGAAGGCTCGGCGCGCGCGCCGGCATGCCACCAGCGACTGGATGGAGCTCGAGAAGGAGCGCGGCATCTCCGTCACCTCCTCGGTGTTGCAGTTCGAGTACCAGGGCCATGCCGTCAACCTGCTCGACACCCCCGGCCACCAGGACTTCTCCGAAGACACCTACCGGACACTGTCGGCCGCGGACAGCGCGGTCATGCTCATCGACGCCGCCAAGGGCGTGGAGGCGCAAACCAAGAAGCTGTTCCAGGTGTGCCGCCTCCGCGCCATCCCCATCTTCACCTTCGTCAACAAGCTGGACCGCTATGGGCGGGCCCCGCTGGAGCTGATGGACGAACTCGAGCAGGTGCTGGGCATCCGGGCCTACCCCATGAATTGGCCGATTGGCATGGGGCCGGAGTTCCGCGGCGTCTACGACAGGACCTCCCGGGCCGTGCACGTGTTTTCGGCCGAGGGAAGCCACGGCGAGTCCGCCGCCAGCGAGCGGGTGGTGCCGCTCGATTCAGTGGAGGCGGCCGAGGCGCTCACCGCCGCGGAGCTCGCGCAGCTGCGCGAGGACATTGACTTGCTCGACATCGGCGGTGACGCCTTCGCGCGGGAGAAGAGCGACCGCGGCCAAATCACCCCCATGTTTTTCGGCAGCGCGATGACCAACTTCGGGGTGCGGCCTTTTCTGGACGCCTTCCTGGACCTCGCCCCGCCACCGGCGCCCCGCAGCACTTCCCACGGCTACCAGGAGCCGACGGCCCCCAAATTCAGCGGATTCGTCTTCAAAATCCAGGCGAACATGGACCCGGCGCACCGGGACCGGGTGGCCTTCGTCCGGGTGGTGTCCGGCCAGTACAGGAAGGGCATGGACGCCTTTCATGTGCGGCTGCAGAAGACGGTGCGGCTGGCCAACCCCACGCAATTCATGGCGGCCGAGCGGACTGCCATTCAGGAGGCGTGGCCCGGGGACGTCATCGGCCTCTTCGACCCGGGGCTGTACCGCATTGGCGACACGCTGCTGGAAGGCGACACCTTCGAATTCGAGGGCGTTCCCCGCTTCTCGCCGGAACATTTCGCCGTGGTGCGTGCCCGCGACCCCATGCGGCGCAAGCAGATGGAGAAGGGCCTGGAACAGCTGAGCGAGGAAGGCACCATCCAGATTTTTCAGCAGCTTCAGATGGGCATGCGCGACCCCATCGTCGGGGTGGTCGGGCCGCTGCAGCTGGAGGTGCTGCAGTACCGGATTGAGCACGAGTACGGGGCGGACATCCTGTTGGACAAGCTGCCGTACGGGCATGCGCGCTGGGTGGTGGGCAACTTCGACCCGAAGAGTTTTGACTGGGGTGGGAACCGCCAGACGGTGCAGGACCGGGACGGCCAGCCGCTGGTGCTGTTCCGCGATGACTGGTCGCTGCAGCACACGGTGGAGAAGCACCCCGAATTGAAGTTCCTCTCCGCGGCCCCACCCCTCCCGGCCGCCCTTGGGGGCGGCGCCGACCAGCGCAGCTCGCGGTAGGCCGCGGGTCCCCGGCAGCCCCAGGGGACGGGTACCGCACGCTGGCCGAGCAGCTGGGGGGGTGAGCCGCAACACCGTGATGGCCGCGTACCATGAGCTGCAAGTCGAGGGCTGGGTCGTCTCGTCGTCCGGCGAGGGGAGTGCCGTGGCCGGAAGGCTCCCCACCCACCTGCCGACGGGCGCCCCCGGTGAGTCTGTGCCCGCCCGGCCCGGGGGGGGATGGGGTTTGCGCTTGGACCGCCTGCGCGCTCCGGTAGGAAACGCGTGGGGGGGCGGCTCCCTAGCGAAAAGCCAACGATAAGAGGTAGCCGCTGAGGCCCAGCTCGAGGAGGTACGTCACCGTCACCCCGGGCGCGCTGACGCGTCTCCCCAGCCGCAGGAAGCCGGCGGCGTGGGCCAGGCGCGCCGCGAGGATGGCCCAGCCGAGTCCCACAACCCAGTGGGCCGGGAGGCCGGCCACCTCCGCCAGCAGGAGTGCCACCGCCAGCAGCAGGCCGTGCTCCACGGCGTTGCCATGGGCCCGGATGGCGTACCCCAGGCGTTTGTCGCCGCCGTCCCCCAAGGAGACGTGGACGATGTGACGGACGCGGGTGACGTTGAGAGCAAGGCAGGTGATGAGGAGAAACAGTGCTCCGACGAAGGGCAGGGCGTGCGAGGGGTAGGCCATGGCTGCCTGGCGCCCTAGCACGTCCGGAAAGAGGAGCGCGGGGCCCCTCGCCCAGTGTCAGCTTCCGGCGGTGAAGGCCAGGCCGGCGCGCTCCACCTCGCGAAGCGGCGCGGCCACCATCACCGGCAGCCGCTTGGCGTCCTTTAGCCGGGTCGGGTCCGCCCAGAGCCAGCGCGGCGACCCCTGCAGGGCCCCGTCCGCGTGCGAAAAGAGGCGCACCCGGCGCAGTTGGGTGGAGCTGCCCGCGTTGTACAGGGCGAGGGGACGCTCGCCGGGGGCGCCGAGGTGAATCTCCCGCGGGACGTGCCGGTGGCCATGCAGCACGAGGTCCGCCTTGCCGCGGCCCCGGCGCAGCAGCTCGCGCCCGAGGGGCAGCTCCGAGCAGTACGGAAGCCGCAGCCGCTCGCTCCAGCGCTCGAGCCACGTCTCCTCGGGCAGGGCCAACGGGTGGTGGTGCAAGAGCAGCACGCGGAGCGAGCCCGACGCTGAGCGATTCAGCGCGGTGTCGACTTCCTCCACCATGGCCTCTGTGACTTCGCCATGGGACGCAAGGTAGGAACGGTTGTGCTGGGCGGTCGAGTCGATGCGAATGAGGAAGAGACCTGGCTTTTCCTCCACCAAGACGCGCTGGCTGGCCATTAGGGCGCCCCCGGCGTCATCCGACGTGCGGTCGTGGTTGCCGGGCACCACCGTCAGCCGGTGGGAACGCGTCAGCGGGGCGAAGACGTCGAAGAAGAGGGACATCTCCTCGTCCCGCCCGCGGTGGGTGATGTCGCCGGTGACCACCACCTGGTCCACCTGCGCCTCCTGCAGTGCCTCGACCAGCGCCCGGGCGGCAGCCTCATTGGCCGGGCCGCGTCCGAGGTGCAAGTCCGAGAGGTGGGCGAGCGTCTGTAGACTCATGCCTGAACATTCCACCAGGCTGGCGGGGCGCTCCCATGAAGGGCTGGAAAACTCTGAGCGACTTCAGCGGCTTGCTGCCCTGCCGGCGCAGCCAGGGTCCCCCCGGGAAGCACCCGGAGGCGGTTGCCACGCCACTTCACGGTGCGGGCAAACAGCCCGTGCACCCAGGTGATGAAGAGCAGCCCGTCCTTCACCCAGCCGGCGCCGAAGGCCTGCCAGGAGAAGAACTGGCTGCGCAGGCGGCTGAAGGCCACCGAGTCCAGTGCGGGCTTCAGCACCGCGCAGGCCGCCAGCGTGGCGGCCGCGCCGGGGCCCGGCCGGAGCGCGAAGCCGATGACGGCCAGGGGGATGGGATTGAGGAGGGACTCGGCCAGGTAGGCCGGAAACGTCATGGCCGTGCGATGGGTCACGCTCCAGCGCAGGTAGCGCTGGAAGAAGGCACCGACACTCTTTTCGACGGCGATGTTCCACACCGGCAGGCTGCTGACGGCCACGCCCGCGCCCAGTTCCCGCACCAGCCGGTTTCCGAGGACGTGGTCCTCGGCCAGGACGTTGGCCACCGACGCGAAGCCGCCGAGGAGGTCGAGGTCCTGACGCCAGAGCGCCATGGACTTGCCCACCACCAAGTCCTTCTTCAGCACCCGCTGGGCGCACACCATGCCGGGCGCGATGCTGCCGCCGAGGTGGAGGTTGTCGAGCAGCGCGCCGAGGGACTTGTGCCCGTGGCCCGCCACCGGGTGGGTGACGCACCCCACCCCCGGACGGCCGAGGTGCCCGGCGATGTCCAACAGGTAGCCCTGCGGGACGCGGATGTTGGAGTCGCTCACGACGAAGAGGTCATGCCGCGCGGCCTGCGCCAGGCAGACCAGCTGGTTCACCTTGGGATTGAAGCCCGCCTCGCCCTGCTGAAGCACCAGCCGGACGCGCTCCGGCCAGCGCCGCACGGCCTCGCAGGCCAGCGGGTAGGCCGTGTCCTTGACGGAGCGGACGCCGAGCAGCACCTCGTAGTCGCCGGGGTAGGGCAGGGCGACGAAGCTGGCCAGGTTGTCGGCCAGCGCGTCGTCGGCGCCGCACAGCGGCTTCAGGACGGAGATACCCGGCCAGCAGCTGGGCACCGGTGTTTCCTGGCGCAGGTGCAACAGGGTGAGCAGCAGCATCACTGCCACCAGGGCCACGCCGAGCGCTGCGGCGATGAGCAACAGCAGTCCGATGGTCGCCATCCGGCCTCGTCTGCCCTGCACGCCGGTGGGAGGGGAAAAACGGCGTGCGACAAGCTGGGTCGGGAAGCCAGCATGGGGGACGCAGGCCTCGCCCAGGTGTCAGCCGGGCAAACTCTCTGTGGCGGGCCGCCTCAGCGCTGCGCGCGTCTGCGCCTGAGGAGGAGAAACGCGTACACCGCCGCATTCACCAGCAGCACGAAGATGCCAACGGCGATGTCCGCACGTAACCCGCCCGGCGCCGCCACGCCCGGGTGCCAGAGGTAGTGCCCGACGAAGCTGCCCGCGTACACCGGCGCGCCGGCCTGTCGCCGCAGCGCCTTCTCCAAGGTGGTGAGGGGGCAGGGCCAGCCGACGAGGTTGACGGCGGCCCCCCAGAGGAAGACGGGCAGCTGCACCCAGGCCAGGCGCGGCCAGCGCACGACGAGGAGGCCCCCGGCCACCACGGTGGCGATGAAGAGTAGGTGCAGAAGCACCACCGCACCAATGGCCAATTGCAGTGCCACCCTGGGGGATTCCTTCCTGGAAAGGGCTAGCGGCTCGGCCGCACCGTGTCCCCGCGGTGTCCTGCCTCGCGCAGGACGAGGCCTTCCTTGCAGGCGCGCGCAGCGGCAGGGCCGACGAAGAAGCCCACCGGGTCGCTGCGGCGGCAATTCTTCTTCAGCCACCCCTCCACGGCCTGGAAGAGCTGACGGAAATGCTCGGGGGCGGCGGTGCGCCGTCCGGTTTGCGGGGTGACTTCCAGCTCGGCCCACAGTTGGCCTGAGAGGAGCTCTCCCTCCTCGTTGAGGGCCGAGCGCTCCCAGAAGATGACCGGCGAGCGAACTTCATCCACCCGGTAGGCGCCCTTGTCCGGCCCCCGCTTCACCCGGTCCACTAGCACCGGCCCAAGCGCGGGCGCGGCCAGGTACACCTCCGGCGGCAGCTGGCCCAGTGTCTCGGCGCCGGCCAGAAACGGCGTCCAGCCGGGCGGGATGCGCCGCGGGTACACCTCCAGCCGGTGCTGGGCGAGGAAGCGGAGGAAAGCCCGCTCGTCTTCGGGGGCCAGGAAGCAGGCGAGGCGGTGGGCCATGTGGGAGGCAGAGGGTGCGCGCACGCCTACCCTGGGCGCAAGGCCGGGACCTCCCCGGACGGAGGTAAGCTCCGCCCCTGGCAATGGACGTGTCGCGCGAGGCGCTGCTGGGGCGGATGCGGGAGCTGAAGGACCTCTCCGGCATCATCGGCCTGGCCACCTGGGACCAGGAAACGTACCTGCCGCCGAAGGCGGAGGCGGCACGCGCCGCCCAGCTGTCGACGCTGCAGGGCCTCTACCACGAGCGCCTGGTGGCGCCGGAGGTGGCTGACTGGCTCGCGCGGGTTGGGGCCGCGCCTCAGTCAGACGATGAACGGGCCATGGTGCGGCTTCTCTCGCGGGAGCGCGACCGCGCCGTCCGGGTGCCGGTGGACTTGGTGCGGGCCCTGGCCGAGGCGCAAGGGGCCGCCCTCACCGCCTGGCGTGTGGCCCGGGAAGGGCGCGACTTCGCCGCCTTCGCCCCGGCCCTGCAGCGGCTGCTCTCGCTGCGACGCGAGCAGGCGGACGCCATCGGCCACGAAGGCGAGCGCTACGACGCCCTCCTCGCAGGCTTCGAGCCCGGGCTGTCCACCGCGCGGCTGATGCCTGTCCTGCACGCGCTGCGCGACCAGCTCGTCCCATTGGTACAGGCCCTCGACGGCTGGCCGCCCGGGCCGGACGTCCTGGCGGGCTTGCGCTTCCCGGCCGATGCGCAGTGGCGCTTCACCGTGGAACTGCTCGGCCGGTTGGGCTTCGACCTGGAGGCGGGCCGCCAGGACAAGGCCGTCCATCCCTTCACCGGCGGCACCCACCCGACGGACGTGCGTCTCACCACCCGCATTTCCGAGGAGAACCTTTCCGCGGCCCTCTTCAGCACCATCCACGAGTGCGGCCACGGCTTGTACGAGCAGGGCTTTCGTCCGGAGGATCACCGCAGCGTGCTGGCTCAGGCGCCCTCCATGGGGCTGCACGAATCTCAGTCGCGGCTGTGGGAGAACCTGGTGGGGCGCAGCCTTCCCTTCTGGAAGGCGCTGTACCCACGGGCCCAGGCCAGCTTTCCCAGCCAGCTTGGCACCGTGTCGCTGGAGGCGTTCCACGCCGCGCTCAACCGGGTGGCGCGCTCCCCCATACGCGTCGAGGCGGATGAGGTGACGTACAACCTGCACATCGTCCTGCGGACCGAGCTCGAGCTAGAGTTGTTGCGGGGAAACCTCGCCGCGGCAGACCTGCCGGCTGCCTGGAATGCGGCCAGTCAGCAGCTGCTGGGCCTTCAGCCACAGGACGACGTGAAGGGCGTGCTGCAGGACATCCACTGGGCCTGGGGAGAGCTCGGCTACTTCCCCACCTATGCCCTGGGAAACCTCTACGCGGCCTCCCTTTTGCGCGCCTGCGAAGCGGCGGTGCCCGGGGTGTGGGAAGCCATCGCCGCAGGGGACTTTCTTCCCCTGCGCAGCTGGCTCCGCACCCACGTCCACGCCGAAGGGGCGCGGTTGGACGCCGAGGACCTGGTGCGCAAGGTGACGGGCACCGGCCTGACGGACGTGGACTTCGTGGCCTACCTGCGACGCAAGTACGGTGCCCTCAGCGGACGCTCGCTCTAGCGCAAAAGCCGCAGCAGCGCATCGCCATACAGGCGCACTCGCTTCTCGCCGAGGTAGGGGACGGCCAGCAGGGCCTCGCGCGAGGGTGGTGGCTCGCGGGCCAGCGCCTCCACCAGCGGGTTGGTGAGCACCACCGAGGGCGTCACCTTGCGCGCGGCGGCGGCCTCGGAGCGCCAGGCCTTGAGGGCCTCCTCTCGCTTCTTGCGCGCCGGGTCGCGCACCGCCGGGGGCGGGACGGGCAGCTCGCCCCGGTCGGCCTGGGCCCGCAGCCGGGCCAGCAGCGCGAGCACCTCGTCGCCGTGCTCGCGCACCACCTGGCCCCGTACGCCCGGGGTGCGCTGCAGGCTGCGGAGGTCCTTCGGGGGCTTTCCGATGAGCTCCGAGATGGCGGCGTTGGACAGCATCTTCCCCATCGGCACGTCGGCCCCCTCCGCCCAGGCCAACCGCAGCGCGTGCAGGGCGGCGCCGGCCGCCACCAGGAAGGCCTGGTCATTCGGCGGCAGCGTGCGGGGAACCTTCGGCTCGAAGCGCGCCACGTCAGGCCGCACCGCCGCCTCGTCCGCCAGGCGCTCGCAGTCGAGCAGCACCTCCTCGAGGATGTCGGCTGCCTCGCAGGCGGCCCGAACCCGTCGTCCCACCTCGGACAGGTAACGGACGTCGTCGGCGATGTAGGTGCGCAAGGGCGGCGGCAACGGGCGCTGCGCGAAGTCCGCCTGCTGGTGCTCCTTCTTCAACGTCACCCCCAGCTGCTCGGCCACCAGGTCCGCCAGCCCCACCTTGGGCCAGCCCAACAGCGTGGCCGCGCGGTGCGTGTCGAAGAGGCCGCGGACCCGGACCCCGGCCTCGGCCAGAAACTGCAAGTCTCCCCCCGCGGCATGAAACACCTTCACCACGGACGGGTCGTGAAACGCGGGCGCCAGCGGGGCGAGACCGGGCGTCTCCAGGGTGTCCAGAAGCCAGATGTCCTGGTCTGTTCCCAACTGGACGAAGCACAGGCGGGGGCGGAAGGCATGCAGCGCGTCGGCCTCGACGTCCACTGCCACCGTATGCACCGAGGCCAAGGCCTCGGCCACCCCTGACACGTCAGCCGGGCTGCGCACGTCGTGGGCGGGCTGCTGAAATGGACTCACCAAGCCCGCCACCCTAGTCGTTTTTTCCCCGGGCGCCGCTAGGATGCGCCGCCTTGATGCGTCGCCCCGACGAAGCCCGATTGGAGAAGTCCCTGCTCGGCCACATGGGCCGGGCCATTGCCGACTTTGGCCTCATCGAGGACGGCGACCGCATTCTGGTCGGCGTCTCGGGCGGGAAGGACTCGCACACGCTTCTGCATCTCTTGTCCCTTCTGCAGGCCCGGGCGCCCGTGCGCTTTCAGCTTCTGGCGGTGACGCTGGACCAGGGCCACCCCGGCTTTCCAGCGCACCGCCTGGAGGCGTATTTCCGCCAAACCGGGTACGACTTCCGCATTCTCAAGGAGGACACCTACTCGGTGGTGCTGGAGAAGACACCGCCCGGCAAGACGCAGTGTGCGGTCTGCTCGCGGCTTCGGCGGGGAATTCTGTACAACGCCGCCGTGGACCTCGGCTGCAACAAGATTGCGCTCGGGCACCACCGGGACGACCTGGTGGAGACGCTCTTGCTCAACCTCTTCTTCGCCGGCTCGCTGAAGACGATGCCGCCGCGACTGCACAGCGACGACGGGCGTAACACCGTCATCCGTCCGCTGGCCTACGCGCCCGAGTCGGAAATTGCGGCGTACGCGGCGCTGCGCAACTTTCCCATCATCCCCTGCGACCTCTGCGGCAGCCAGGAGAACCTCCAGCGCAAGCGCATGAAGCGGATGCTGGATGAGCTCGAACGTGAACACCCGCACGTGCGAGCAAGCGTGCTATCGGCGATGGGGAACGTGCGGCCTTCTCACCTCATCGACAAGTCGCTGCGCGTCCGGGACGTGGAGGCTGGAGTGTCCAACGGCGGGACAGGAGAGAGCGAATGGCTCGCGACCAGTCCGCAGTAACCCGCGCCGAACGCAACGCCGCGCTGGTGGAGGTGATGCTGCTCGCCTCCATGGCTGACGGGCCACCCTCGGACATCGGCATGCAGGCCCTCCTGGAACGGGTGCTGGAGCGGCCGGAGTTCGACGGGACGAAGGCCGAGGAGTTGACGGAGCTGGTACAGCGGAGCGCCAAGACGCTGGCCTCGGCCGAGGACCTGGAAGCCATCCTCGGCTCGCTGCGCAGCCGGCTGCCCACCCACAAGCACCGCATGCTGGCTTTCGGCCTGGCGGCGGCGGTGGCTCTGGCCGACCACCGGGCGACGCGGGCCGAGCTCGGGCTGCTCAAGACGTTTCAGGCGGCGCTCGGCATTGCCGAGGACGAGGTGGCGCAGATTATCGACGTCCTGGAGGCGGGGGGCTCCCTGGACGAGGCCCTCGGGGACCCCCTGGAACGGCTGTACGCCGAGGTCATGGTGCTGGTCTCGGCGGCCGACGGGAAGCTGGCGGAGGAGGAAGCGCGGGCGATGGTGGAAAGCTTCGCCAGTGACCCGCTCTTCCATGAGGTCAGCGCCGACCGGGCCCAGCTCTTCATCACCGAGGCAGTCAGTACGCTGGCCAGCCACGGCCTGTCTGAACGGCTCCGCGCGCTGGCCCAGGGCATCAGCACCCACGCCCAGCGCCGCCGGGCCTTTCGGCTGGCACTGAAGGTGGCCCAGTCCAAGGGCCAGCCGTCGGCCGCGGAGGGGCGGATGCTGAATTTGCTGCAGGCCACCTTCGGTCTCGCGGATGATGAGGTGGAGACGCTTCGCCTCGAGAGCGCCTGAGGGAGAAAGCGGGGGGAGTTGGCTGTGGTGGGCTCGCGTAGCACGGATGTCCGGTTCGGGTTGCCCCCCTCCTTGCCCTTGGCGCCGCCGCCCGGCGGTCTGGCCCGGCTGCGGCGCGTCCTTTCCGGAGCCCTCGGCCGGGCGGTGGAACTGGTGGCCGCTCCCGATGACGAGCGGCTGGTGGAGGCGGCGCGCAGCGGCCGCGTGGATGCCGTCTGGGCACCTCCGCTCGCCTGCGCGCGGCTGGAGGCCCTGGGGGCGCGCGTGGTGGCGCGCGCCGTGCGCCATGGAGCGCTGGAAAGCCGCGCCGTCCTCGTCACGCGCGCCGAGGGGCCGGCGGAACTCAGCGCCCTGCCCGGCACCCGCGTGGCATGGGTGGACCGGGCTTCCCTCACCGGCTACCTCCTTCCGGCAGCAGCGCTGCGGGCTGCGGGCCACCCGCCCGGGCGCACGTTTTTTCAGCAGACGTTTTACGGAAGCTTCCGCGCGGCGCTCGACGCGCTGCTGGCCGGGGAGGCCGACGTCGCGGCGCTGTTTGCCCCGCCGACGGGTGAAGACGTGCTCGCCGGCGTGGACGAAGTGGCCCCCGGCAGTGGGCGGGAAGTCCGTGCGCTCCTCGTCACCGGCCGCGGGCCGCTGGACGCCATCGTCGCCGCCCCGTCGCTCGCGCCCGCCGACGGCGTCCGGCTACAGCGCGGACTTTTGGGGCTGGCCAGTTTGCCCGAGGGACCCACGCTGCTGCGGGACGTCTTCCGGGCCGACCGCTTCACCGCCGCTCCCCCGCTGGGCTACCGGGCACTCCTCGGCCACGCACTGGCGGTGACTTAGCCAGGGCCACCCCGGCATCGCAATCCACCGCGCCCTACTGTTATGACGCAGTCCCGGAATACCCAGGGGTTGGCCTCGCCCTCCTGGGGGAAGCCGCTCGCGATGCGGACGACGACAGCCAAACCCTTCACCGAAGCCTGCCTCCGCCTCGTCCGCGGCTGGGCCACCCGCAGCGTGGCCGTGGGTGCCGTGGCCACCCTGGTGGACGTCGGCGTTCTTCTCGTCTGCGTCCGCTGGCTGGGCTTCCCCAACCCGCTGGGGGCGGCCGTCGGTGTCGCGGTGGGTTCCACGGTGGCCTTCTTCGGAAACCGCAAATTCGCCTTCCCGGACTGCGAGCCGGAATTGGCTCCGCAGCTGGTGCGCTTCATCGCCACCATCAGCATCGGTATGGCGCTACACGCCTCGCTGGTGCATGTGCTGGCGGACCTCTTCACCGTGCCGGTGGTGCTGGCGAAGCTGATTGCAGACCTGGCGGTGTTCGGCCTCGGCCAACTCTTCCTCTTGCGCTACCTGGTGTTTCCGGCAGCAAAGCAGCCGAAGTGGCTCCGTGGCCGGGCCAGCGTCGTGCCGGGCGCGAAGAAGGTCAGGGACTCGGCTGCTCGCGCGGCGTGAGCAACATGGCCGCCAGCTGCTTGGCCTGAAGCTCCGAGAGGCAGCGGTATTCCTGCACGCGGCCGTTGGGCTGCTCGATGCGCAGCACCCAGACGTCCTCTTCCTGTCGAATCACTACCGGAGCGCTGGCCATGGCGTGCAGGGGCGTCCCTCAGCGGAGAGCCTCATCTTCGTAAGCACTGGACATGCCTGAAAAGGGCGGAGGTCGAACCAAGGAAATTCGCGGAGATGGCATGCCCCGGCAGCAGACCTCGCAAACCCTTGCTATGCAACAATTGCATCGTCACGGCTTCGGGGAGGGGGCTAGGTCGGCCATTCCCACGCGCTTCGGTAGCCGCCGGTTGCCTGCGCCTGCTCCACCAGCTGGGCGTAGAAGGGGTGACGGCCTAGGGTGGCCGAGTCCCCCACCAGGAAGAGGTGGCGGCGGGCGCGGCTGAGGGCGACATTCATCCGCCGCAAGTCCTGGAGGAAGCCCAGGCGCCCCTCCGGGTTACTGCGCACGCAGCTCACCAGCACGGCGTCGGCCTCGCGGCCTTGAAAGGCGTCCACCGTGTCCACCTCCACGCCGGTGCCGGCGAGGGCGGACTGCAGCACGCTGGCTTGTCCGCGGTAGGGCGTGATGACGGCCAGCGCCTCAGGCCCCAGCCCTGCGTCCAGCAGCGTCCGCGCCCGAGCGGCCACCAAGGCTGCTTCCCCTTGGTTGTCGTAACTCTCCGAGCGGGCCTCCTGCGCCTCCTCGAAGCCC
Organism: Myxococcaceae bacterium; assembly: GCA_017881265.1. Lineage (GTDB taxonomy): Bacteria > Myxococcota > Myxococcia > Myxococcales > Myxococcaceae > JADGRA01. The sequence continues at coordinate 132,513 of JADGRA010000015.1, forward strand.
TTGCCGGCCGTGTCGAGGAAGAGGAAGGGTGGCGCGTCGACGTCCGCCCCGGGGCGCAGCACCTCGGCCAGCGTCCGGCTGGCGACGCTTGGGTGGGCGCGGAGCCGGCCGGCGTAGAAGGGCGCTGAGATGAGCGACAGCAGGGCGTCGTTCATCCGGTATTGCTCGGCCAGCATGCGGTGCACCGTCGCCCCGTGGGTGTCCACCAGCCGCTCGAAGAGGCTTCTGCCCAGCCCGCCCTTCACCGCCTCCTCCGACAGCACGGTGGGCGGCAGCTGACGGTGGTCCCCGGCCAGCAGCACCCGGTCGGCCCGGAGGAAGGCGAGCAGCGTGAGTGGCTCAATGGCCTGGGTGGCCTCGTCCACCAGGGCCAACACAAAGCGCATGCGAGACAGCGGCGGGGTGCCCAGCGCGCTCAACGTGGCGCACAGCACTTGCGCCCCGCCCAGCACCGCGTCCACCGCCTTGCGCTCGAGGGCGCGCGCCTCCGACAAAAGGGCGCGGGCCTCGGCCTGGGCGGTGCGCGCATTGGCGAAGCGCTCGCGGCTCCGCCCCCGGGTGCGTTGCTTGCGCGCGTGTCCGAGCAGCGCAAAGGCCTCGTCGAACAGCCCCTTGGCGAGTTGGCGGTCCGGGTGCGCCTCCACCAGGACGTCCAGCACGGCGTGCTGCAGTCCCTCCCCGACCCGCGCCGGATGGCCAATGCGGACGGCGCGAAGCCCTTGGCCGAGGCACAGGGACAACAGGTGGTCGACGGCAGCGTTGCTGGCGGCGGTGCACAGCAGCGGGGCGTGCCCCAGCCGGACGGACTCGGCTGCCACCGCGGCGAGGATGGTGCTTTTCCCGGTGCCCGGCGGGCCCTGCACGCAGAAGACGTCACGCGCGGCCAGGGCCAGCCCGGCCGCCTCGGCCTGCTCGGGATTGAGACCCGGCGCCGAGGGGGACGTTGGCCGCTCGAATTCCGGAGGCCGGCTGCCGAGGAGCAAGTCCCGGAGCCGGCGGCCGCTGCCCCGCTCCAGGGCGGCCACCTCCGCCACCGCGGCGGCGGCCCGGGCAAAGGTGACGTCGTCGGGCACCACGTCCAGCACCACGCGCCCCGAGCGCACGAAGGGCTGCGGTGGGCGGTCGAAGGCCACCTCCACCCGGACGCGCGTGCAGCGCACCACCACACCGCGCTCGGGGACGAGGCCCTCGGACACTCTCGGGTGGGCCTGCACCACGTCGCCGGGCGACAGCCGGGCCGGAAGCGGGGCGCCGCCCGGGCGCTCCAGCGCCACCACGAAGCGCCCTCCCAGGCCCACCGACTCCTCGACTGCGTCCAGCCCGGAGACGGACAGTCCCCGCGCCTCGCGTTCGGCTTGCGTCAGGGCCGAGCGCTCCTCTGCCTCGCGCGTCCGGGCGGCGGCCCGTTCCAGGCGAAGCAGCCGCTGCAGCTGGGCGAAGTGCTCTAAGTCCAGGGCCATGGCCAGACGGGGCGGCGGAGCGTGCCCCTTCGGCAAGGCCGCCGTCCACGGCAGAACCCCGAAAAAACCGAAGTTGTGCGCCCCGCGGCGCGGCAGTAGTGGAAGGCGCAAGGCCCCTACTTGGAAACGTCCAACCGACTCGCTGCCGAGACGTCCCCCTACCTCCGCCAGCATGCCCACAACCCGGTGGACTGGTACCCCTGGGGCGAGGAGGCCCTGGCCGTGGCGCGGCGGGAGAACCGGCCGCTGCTGCTCAGCGTCGGGTACTCGGCGTGCCACTGGTGTCACGTCATGGCGCACGAGTCCTTCGAAGACGCCGAGACGGCCCGGCTGATGAATGAATCCTTCGTCAACGTGAAGGTGGACCGCGAGGAGCGCCCGGACCTGGACCAGCTGTACCAGGGGGTGGTGCAGCTGATGGGGCGCGGGGGCGGCTGGCCCCTCACCGTCTTCCTCACCCCGGACCTCGCCCCCTTTTACGGCGGCACCTACTTCCCGCCGACCGACCGCCACGGCCTGCCTGCCTTCCGAAAGCTGCTGCGCGCCCTGGCCGACGCCTACCGCAGCCGGCCCGAGGAGGTGCGCGCTCAGGCCGAACAATTCACCACCGGGCTGCGCCACCTCTCCACTTGGGGCCTGGAGGCGGCCCCCGGGAACTTCACCCCGGAGGACGTCCGCACCGCGGGGCTCGCGCTGGCTGAGGACCTCGACCGCGTGCGCGGGGGGTTCGGCTCCGCGCCGAAGTTCCCCAACCCGATGAATGTCGCCCTGCTGTTGCGCGCCACCCGCCGCGGCGGGCCCGCGGAACTACGGGACGGCGCCCTCTTCTCGCTCGAGCGGATGGCGCTGGGAGGCATCTACGACCAGCTGGGCGGCGGCTTTCACCGCTACAGCGTCGACGCGGCCTGGCGGGTGCCCCACTTCGAGAAGATGCTGTACGACAACGCCCAGCTGCTGCACCTGTACGCGGAGGCCCAACTCATCGAGGGGCGACCGCTCTGGCGCTCGGTGGCCGAAGGCACGGTGGGCTGGCTCGAGCGCGAGATGCGCGCCCCGTCCGGCGCCTTCTACGCCACCCAGGACGCCGACTCGGAGGGCGAGGAGGGGCGCTTCTTCACCTGGACGGTGGAGGACTTCCGCCGGGTGCTCGGCCAGCCGCTGGCGGACCTGGCCGGCCTGCACTTCGGCGCCACCCTGGACGGGAACTTCGAGCATGGCCGAAACGTCCTGGAGGTCCAGGTGCCGGCGGCGCAGCTGGCGGCAAGGCTGGACGAGGCCCCAGAAGAGGTGGAGCGGCAGCTGGCCGAGGTGCGCGCGCGCCTATTTGCCGCCCGGGAAAGCCGGGTGCGGCCTGGCCGCGATGACAAGGTGCTGGCGGGCTGGAACGGGCTGCTCATTCGCGGCCTGGCCGCGGCCTCCCGCGCCTTCCTCCGTCCGGATTGGGCGGAGCTGGCCGCCCGGGCCGCGTCCGCGGTGCTGTCGGCCCAGTGGCGGGACGGCCGGCTGGAGCGGCTTCTGGGCAAGCCCACCGAGGAGGGTTTCCTGGAGGACTATGGAGACTTGGCGGCCGGCCTGGTGACGCTGGCCCAGGCGACGCTTGACGCAAGCTGGCTCGAGCCGGCCCGCGCGTTGGTGGACGCCGCGGTGGAGCGCTTCTGGGACGAGGGGGCGGGAGCCTACCGGACGGCCGTCCACGGCCGGGTGGCGCTGCCGGTCCCCACCTATGCCCTGCACGACAATGCCTTCCCGTCGGGCGCGAGTACCCTCACCGAAGCCCAGGTGTCGCTCGCGGCGTTGACGGGCCAGGCGCGCTACCTCGACCAGGCCCTTCGCTACCTGCGGCGCATGCGCCAGGCCATGCTGAACAACCCCTTCGGCTACGGCCATTTGTGGCTGGCCGCCGACGCGGCGCTGGACGGGGCTGCGGACGTCCTTCTGGTGGGCACCCGCGCCGAGGTGGACGGCCTGCGCCGCGCGGTGGATGCCACCTGGGCCCCGACGGTGGCCCTCGCCCAGGTGGAGCCGGGCCGGGTGCCGGCCGTGCTGGCTGGCCTGGCCGAAGGGCGCGAGCGCGTCGGTGGCCAGGGCACCGCCTACCTGTGCCGGGACTTCTCCTGCGCACCGCCCGTGACGGACGCCTCGGCCCTGGTGGCGCTGCTACAGGCCGTCGGCCAGCCAACAGCGAAGCCGCGGTGACAGCCGCCTTTGGCAGGGGCAGAGTCCCGCGCCGCCCGCCTGCCGTCCCCTAGAAGGAGGAACGCCCCATGCTCTTTTCCCTCTTGTCGTTCATCATCGTCGGTTTGGTGTGCGGTGCCATTGCCCGGGCCGTCTTCCCCGGCAAGCAGCCGATGGGCCTGGGCGCCACCGCCCTCCTCGGGATGGGAGGTTCCCTTCTGGGCGGCCTCGTCGGCTCGATGCTGAGCGGCGGGCTGTTTGCCGCCACTATCCAACCCGCCGGATGGATTTTCTCCATCCTCGGCTCCCTCGGGCTGCTCTACATCATCAGCAGGCGCCGTTAGCGCCTCACCGGCTGCTGCGCACATCCAGTACTTTCAGCTTTCCCAGTAACGTCATGATGTCCGCCTGGCTCTCCTCGCCCAAGGCGAGGTGGGTGGCGTCGGCCACGGACTGGTTGAGGGTGGGGTCGAGCTGCGTCCAGGTGGAACCGACGTAGGCCTCCACCCACTCATGCCAGTACAGCGCCGGGACGGCGTCGGCGCTGTGGACGTACACCACGCCGTCCACGCGCCGGGCGGGGATGCCCAGGGCGCGCAGCAGCGCCACCGACAGCAGCGCGTGCTCGGTGCAGTCCCCCCGCATTTGCCTCAGCACGTCGGTGGCGCGGTCCGCGCTCGCCCCGTACTCCTTCTTCATGTGGGCGCCCACCCAGGCCACCACCTTCTTCGCCGCGGCGTAGGCGTCCGTTTCCGCGCCCGCTATCTGCCGCGCCTTGGCGACAATCTCCGGCGCCTCCGACTCCACCGCCAGGGTGGCCTTCAAATAGTCGCCTCCGTCAGGTGCACTGAGGGGCCGCGTCCCCAGCTGCGACGCCGCCGGGGGGTTGGCGCGGATGGCGACTTCGACCCGGCCGCCGTCCAGCGCCCGGTAACTCTGACGCTCCGGCGAGCGATGGAATTGCGGTTCCAGGCCCTCCACCAGAAGCGTCAACTCCCCGCCCACCCCGAGCGCTCCGTCCGGAAGGGGCTTTGGCAGCACCAGGCGGGCCAGCCCGAAAATCTCCACCCGGTCCAGCCGCTGGGCGACCGACTTCGGCTCAGCGCGGAAGGCGGAATTGCCGCCGAAGGCCGTCTCCAGGATGTCCCCGCGCTCCGTCACCACCGAGACGCCGGGCACCTTGTCCTTCTCGGAGATGGTGGTGGCGCGGTGCAGGGTGACTGGGACGCCATTCACACTGCGGCGCTCGCTGCCCCCCGGGCTGGTGGTGACTTTGGCCGGCACCAGGTCCATCGCATCCAGCACCATGCCGGAGACGGGCGCGTTGCGCAGAAGGGACACCCGCACCTGGTCGGCGTCCTCCACCGTCTCGGTGCTGGGTGGAAGCGTCAGCTTCTCGTCCGCGTGTCCCGGCCGTCGGCGCAGCACCTCGATGCCAGTCGGCGTGGCCTTGCCGAATAGCGTCTGTGTACCGCCGTCCCCCTTGTCCTCGAAGACGAAGGACAACAGACGGCCTCCGGGGCGCGCCTCGTAGACGCGCTCCTCCCGGTGCTGGCGGTCGACCACCGCCTGACCCGCCTTGGCCTTGAAGACCAGCTCTGCGCTGTAGCGGGCATGGCCGGGCGTGCCGGGAACCAGGGTCAAGTCCGTGAAGTACCAGCCCACCTTCTTGTCGACGAGGTAGACCCCGAACCACTCCCCGCCGGCCGGCCGCCGGGCGCGGAGCGCGTCGCTGAGCGGGGCGGCGAGGGCTGAGCCGCCGAGGAGCAGCCACAGGCCGAGCAGGAAGGGGGCCCGGGCTCGGCCCAGCGACGTCCCGACGCGCTTCACGTCAGAGTTTCTTCTTCAGGAGGATGAGGTCGTCGCCGACGCGGTAGAAGTCCTGGAAGCGCGACTCCTCGAGGTAGCGCATGGACTGGTAGAAGCCGCGCGCCGGGCCATAGTCCTCGGTGGCCGACGTCTCCACCCGCACCAGCCGTGCCTTGCGCCGGCGCAAGTCTGCCTCCATGGAGGCGATGAGTCCGGCGCCAATGCCCTTGCCCCGCAGCGCCGGCTCCGAGGCAATCCAGTACAAGTCATAGGTGCCCTCGGTCATCGGCGTGGGCCCGTAGGCGACGTAGCCCACCAGGGCCTCATCCATCAGCGCGACCAAGCACAGGTAGTCCGGGCTACTCGGCTGCAACGCCAGGTCGATGACCTCGAGCGCGCACCGCACCTCTCCGGGCGAGAAGTTCTCGACTCGGTCCAGCAACCCGGCGAGCGCTGCCCGGTCGCCCGGCGCGATGGGACGAATGTCCATGGGTCCTTTCGAGCGCGACCTCCACCAAGCGGGAGCCGAGGGCGGCGTAGTCCAGCCCCGCGGCGGCGGCGGCGCGCGCGTAGCCCGCGTGCGGATGCAAATCGCAGTTCGGGTTGATGTCAATGACGTAGGGCTCGCCGTCGGGGGAGAGTCGTAAGTCCACCCGGCCGTAGTCTCGGCAGCCAAGCGCCTCGAAGGCGGCCTGGGCCGCGCCCACCACCTTGGCCTCCAGCGCGGGAGGAAGGCTGCATGGGCCCGAGGGGCTGTCCCGGCATTCCGGGCTGGTGGTCTCCCACTTCGCCCGGTAGCTGACGATGCAGGGTCGCCCCTCGAAGGCTTTCCCGAAATGAATCTCACTCAAGGGCAGCACCAGCCGGGGGGAGTTGCCGAGGAAGGAGACGTACACCTCACGTCCGGTGACGAAGCGCTCCACCAGCGCCGGCTGGTGGAAGGTACGCAGCACCAGCTCCACCGCTTCGCCAAGGGCGGCTGCATCGTGCACCACCGAGTCGAAGGTGACGCCCGCCGAGGCGTCCTCCCGCACCGGCTTCACGATGAGTGGAAAGGGCAGCTGCACGCCTGGCAGCTCCGCCGGCGAAGACACCACCGCGAAGGCCGGGGTGGGGACGCCGCGCGCGAGCAGCAACTCCTTGGCCTTGTCCTTGTGCAGGGCGAGGCCCAGCGCCAGCGGGCCGGAGCCGGTGTAGGCGAGGCCCAGCAGCTCCAGCAGGGCGCTGGCCGCCATCTCCCCTCGGCTGTCTCCGGACACGGACTCGCAGAGGTTGACCACCAAGTCCGGCGGGTGGTGCCCGAGCGACTGGAAGGCGACGAGTGGGGCCTTGCCCACCGCCACTGGCACCGCCACCTGCTTGCCCCGCGTCAGCGCATGGGCGAGGGCGGCTGCAACGTCCAGCACGTCCTTGCGGGCTTCGCGTCCTGGGTCGTCCTCCAATGCGTCGTGGTCGGCGTTGTGGAGGAGGGCGATGAGCATGCTGAGGGATGCAACTGAAGAGGCTACCACGGTCATCCGTCAGCCGCGAGACGTCGCACGCACGCCGTGGCGTGCAGCCCAGGCCCGGACGCGTCAGCGCACGGCGTCGCCCAGCGGCGCCTCCTCGTGCGAGAGTCCGTTGGGGCCGGGCGGCCCCGCCCCCCAAGGGAAGTTTTCCCGGAGCCGTCTTCTTCAGCATGCGCATTCGCGACCCCATTCACGGCACGTTGCCCGTCTCGGAGGACGAGGCGGCGGTGGTGGACAGCCCCTACTACCAGCGGCTTCGCCACGTGCGGCAGCTGGGCTTCGGCGAGCTGGCCTTCCCTGGCGGAACGCACACCCGGCATGCCCACGGGCTTGGGGCCATGCACGTGGTGGGGCGCCTTTTCGACGGCATTGCGGCCCGCGCCGGGCTGCCGGAGGTCCCCCGGGCGCGCTTTCGCAGCGCGGTGCGGCTGGCCACTCTCTGCCATGACCTCGGCCACATGCCGCTGTCGCATGCCTCCGAGCGGATTGCCCCGGCCCGGGCCAGCCTGCGCCTGCCCGCCTGGGTGGCCGAACCCACCGGGCAGGCCACCCACGAGGACTTCACCGCACAGCTGCTCTTGCAGAGCAGCCTGGCGGACCTGGTGCGGACCCGGCTCTCGTCGCAGGGACTCGGGCCGGAGGCGCTGGTGGCGCTGGTGAGCGGCCGGACGCCTCCCGGCGGGCTCGACTTCACCCACCAGGGCGCCGACTGGACGCCGTTGCTCCGCTCGCTGGTGTCCGGGGAACTGGATGCCGACCGCATGGACTACCTGCTGCGCGACTCCTTCTACACCGGCGTCAACTACGGACGCTTCGACCTGGACTGGCTCATCCACAACCTCCATGCGGCCCGGGTGGACGGCCGCATGGAACTCGCGCTCAGCCGCAGCGCGGCCTTCGCCTTCGAGGACTTTCTCCTCAGCCGCTACCACATGTTTCTCTCGGTGTACCTGCACCACACCGCGGTGGCCTTCGACTGGATGCTGGCGGCCTTCTACCGGGAGAGTCGAGGCGAGTTCGAGATTCCGTGCGACCCGGCCGACTTCCTCTACTGCGACGACGTCGCACTCATGTCCGCCCTGCGGCGCAGTTCCAACCGCTGGGCCAAGCGCATCGTGGCCCGCGCGGGCTTCAAGCTGCTCGCCCAATTCACTGAGCGCGACGAGGGGTATGACTTAGCCAAGCTGGCCGAGGCGCTCGACCGCGCCCAGGTGGAGCACTTCGAGGTGGAGTCCGAGAGCGCGCTCTCCAAGTACTTCGACGGCACGGCCGGGCCGAGCCTCTACATTCTGGACGAGTCGAGTGGCCGGCTGACGCCGGTGGCGCGCTACACCTCACTCTACCAGCGCTATGCGGGGGCGGTTCACCTCTCGCGTGCTTACGTCCGGCCCGAGCAACTCGCCGTGGCGCGCGTGGCGGTGGCCTCCCTGGTGCAAGGGGCGGGATGAGCGAGGCACTTCCCGGCATGCCGGAGCCGCCGGCCCCACGGCCACCCCGGGACGCCGCGGTGGTGGTGCTGGTGCGCCCGGCCGAGGGCGGGCCGGAAGTCTTCTGGCTTCGCCGCGAGACGACGCTGTCCTTCGCGGCCGGCTTCTACGCCTTCCCCGGCGGGCGGGTGGACGCAGCCGACAGCACCGTGCCGGTGCAAGGCGCCCAGGGGGAGGCCGCCACCTTGCGCGTGGCGGCGACCCGGGAGCTTTTTGAGGAGACGGGGGTGCTGCGCGCCCGGGGCCCAGGCCCGGCGGCAGCGGCGCTGCGCGAGGCCCGCGCCGCGCTGCTGTCCGGCGCGCGCCCCTTCGCCGACGTGCTGGCCACCCTTGGGCTGTCCATACACGCCGAGGACTTCCTCGATGCGGGGCGCTGGGTGACGCCCAGCTTCATGCCGGTCCGCTTCGACGCACGCTTCTTCCTCGTCGCGGTGGACGCAGGCACGGCGGCGGAGGTGTGGCCGGGAGAGCTGGCCGAAGGCGCCTGGGTGCGCCCGGTGGATGCGCTTCTGGCCTGGGCGGAGGGGCGGGCGCTGCTCCACCCGCCCAACCACTTCGCGCTGCAGGCGCTTCTGCAGTCCCCCTCGCTGGAGGGGGCCCGCGCCGCCATGCGCGACGCCCCCGCGGCGGAGGGGCCCGGCGCCCACCCGGTGCAATTCCAGCGCGGGGTCCGCGTACTGGCCCTGCGCACCCCCACGCTGCTTCCGGCGACGCACACCAACTGCTGGCTCTTGGGCAACGGGGAGCTGCTGGTGGTGGACCCGGGCGCCTCCGACGCAGGCGAGGTGGAACGTCTGGTTGCCCACCTCGCCGAGTTCGCGCAGTCCGGCCTGACGGCGCGGGCCATCTTCCTCACCCACCACCACCTGGACCACGTCGGCGGGGTGGGCCCCCTCACCGCCCGGCTACAGCTTCCGGTGTGGTGCCATGCCCGCACCGCCGACCGCCTCGACGTCCGGCCGGCGCGCGTCCTCGCCGACGGGCAAGTGCTGACGCTGGAGGGGGACCCGGACATGCACTGGCGGGTGCTGCACACGCCCGGCCATGCCGCCGGTCACCTGTGCCTTCTGGACGAGGCGAGCCGGGCGGCGGTGGTGGGGGACATGGTGGCGGGCGTCGGCACCATCCTCATCGACCCGCCGGAAGGCGACATGGCGGAGTACCTGCGGCAGCTGCGGCGCCTTCGGGACCTCCCGGTGCGTGCCTTGTACCCGGCCCACGGCCCGCCGCTTCCTGACGGGCCGCTGGCCCTGGAGGGCTATTTGGCCCACCGCGCGGCGCGGGAGGAACGCGTCAAGGCGGCGCTCAGCCGAGAGCCCCACTCGCTCGAGGACATTGCCCGCGAGGCTTACGCCGACACGCCCGGGGCCTGGCCGCCGGTGGCCGAGCGCAGCACGTTGGCCATTCTGGAGAAGCTGGCGGCCGAGGCGGAGGCGCGCAGCGTGGGCGGGCGCTGGGCCCGCGCCGACTGACAACGGCGCCCGGGACGCGCCCCCCCGGGGCCGTCCTTGCGCGGGGCCCAGGGTCTGGGCCAACTTGGGGCGCCGCTTCAGCCCCACGGAGGCCACTCGCTGCCATGTTCAGCCTGCGGACGGCCACGGCCGAGGATGCCGAGGCCCTGGCCGAGCTCGGCCGGCGGACGTTTTTCGAGACGTTCGCCAAGGACAACACCCAGGAAGACATGGCCCGCTACCTGGCGGACACCTTCAGCCCGGCCCTGCAGCGCGCCGAGCTGAAGGACGCCTCGGTACACTTTCTGTTGCTGCTGGCGCGAGGGAAGCTGGCCGGGTACGCGAAGCTTCGGCCGGCGGCGGCCAACGCGCGCGGGCAGAGGCCGCTGGAAGTCTGCCGCTTCTACGTCGACCGGCCCTGGCATGGCTCGGGCGCCGCCCACGCCTTGTTGGAGGGTGCGCTGGAGCATGCGCGGGCCAACGCGCACGACGACGTCTGGCTCGCGGTGTGGGAACACAACGTCCGCGCCATCCGCTTCTACCGGAAGCACGGCTTCACCCGGGTGGGAGAGCAGCCCTTTCAGCTGGGTGCGGACGTGCAGACGGACTGGGTGCTGGCCCGCCCCGTCACGCCCGAGCAAAGTCGATGAAGCCGCGCTCCGGGTCGGTGGCCAGCAGCCGCAGCCGCACCCTGTCGCCGACGTCCATTCCCCGCTCGCCTCGCACCACCCGGCCCTCCGCCGGGGGCGCCAGCAGCCGCGCGAAGGTGCCCTTGTCCGAGACGCCCGTCACAATCGCGTCGAACAGCTGTCCGATGCGCCGCTGTAGCAGCTCCGCGGCCGCCATCTTCCTCACCAGGCGCTCCACCCGTCGCGCTCCGTCCTCCATCAGCGTGCAGCGCTCGGCCACCGCCTGCAGCGCCCCCTCGGCGTAGGGGGAGGGCGCCCCGTCCAGCGCCGCCTTCACCAGCCGCTGGGTGACGAGGTCCGCAAACCGCCGGTTGGGAGCGGTGGAGTGGGTGTAGTCCTGGACGGCAAGCCCGAAGTGGCCCACCCGCGCGGCCCCCGCGCGCTGCAAGTCATACTCCCCGGGGCCGAGCAGCTTCACCACCGCCAGGGACAGGTCCGGGAAGTGCAGCGGGTCGGCCGCGCGCTGCTTCAGCAAGAAGCGTTCGAGGGCCACCGGTTCGGGGGTGGCGGGAAGCTGGGTCCCCAGCGTGCCGGCCAGCTCGACAATCCGCTCCCAGCGCTTGGGGACCTTCACTACCCGCGCGATGGAGGAGCGCTGGTGCGAGGCGAGGAAGCGGGCCATGACGCCGTTGCTGGCCACCATCAAGTCCTCAATCAGCTGCCGAGAACGGCTTTCCGCGAGCAATTCCAAGTCCACCACCTCGCCGTCGGCCAGGACGGGGCGGGCTTCGATGGTCTCGAGGTCCAGGGCGCCCTGCTGGACGCGGCGGTCGCGCAGGGCCTGCGTGGCGCGGGCCTGCAACTCCAGCTGGGCCTTCAGTCCCGGGACGGCCTGGACGCGCGCCGGAACGGCGGCGCGTCCAGAGAGCCACTCGGCGAGGCCGGAGTAGGCAAGCTTGGCCTTGTTGCGGACCAGCCCCCGTTCCACCCGTTCCTCGTCGACGTTGCCGTCCGGGAGCACCCGGAAGGAGATGACGATGGCCTGGCGGTCGGTGTCCTGCTTGAGCGAGGTGGCGTCGTAGCTGAGGCCAGGTGGCAGCATGGTGAACACCGTCACGCCGGCGTACACCGAGGTGGTGTTGTGCGCGGCGTGCGCGTCGAGCGCTCCGCCGGCGCGGACGCTTCCATCGACGTCGGCGATGGCGACCTTGACGCGGACGGCACCGTTGCCGGCGTCCTCGGCCACCTCAATCTGGTCCAGGTCCAGCGACTCGTCGTTGTCGATGGAAGACCACAGCAGCCCGCGCAGGTCCGTGCCCTGCGCCGCCGCCGGCGGGCCGGCCAGCACCCGGGAGAGTTCGGCCAGCGCCTCGGGCGCGAAGTCCGGGAGGAAGCCGCGCGCCAGCATGGCGGTGCGGGCGCGGGGCACCAAGTCGGGAGCGCGTCGGTGGGCGTCGTTCATTTTGGGGGCACCAGTGTTGGTGAAAGCGCGGGTGGGTGGCCACAAAAACTAGGCGCCGGCCCGGTGCAGGGCCCCGGGAAGCGCTGGTGGCAAGAGGCAGCGGGCGCTTTGGGTGGCAACCCAACTTGACTGGGCCACCTGCACGGCGGCTGGTCGAGCGGGTCGCGGCGACCAGCCCGGGCACAGTTAGGGCGAGAAGACGCCTGTCGCCCAAGGCGATGCGGGGTGATGGCCTCTGAGGCGTTGCCTCAGCGCGTCAACGTGCCAGCAGGAGTGGCCGGCGGGCGCGACCGGGCGGTCGAACCCAGGTCCTCCAGGACGCTGCGCGCGGCCAGCCTGCCCGACAGCGCCACCATTGGAACCCCCGGGCCAGGATGCACGCTGCCCCCGGCCAGGTACACCCTGGGGATGTGCGAGCGGGATGCCGGACGCTTGAAGGTCGCCATCGCCCCGTGGGTGGCCCTCCCGTAGAGCGCCCCGCCCGTCCCCGGAAATCGTCGCTCGAAGTCGGCCGGGCTGGTCACCCGGCAGTTGTCCGGCGTCTGCCCCAGCTCGAGCCCGCAGCGCTTCAGCAGTGCCAGGGCGCTCTGAAGACAGGGCTGGATGTCCTGTTCCTCGAAGCGGGCCCGGTCGCCAGTGGCCGGGGCGTTGATAATGCAGAAAAGGCGCTCGGCCTCGCTGTCCATCCCGTGCTCCAGGCCCATGTCGCCGCGGTCCTGCGCGCAGACGTAGACGGTAGGCTCGCGGGGAAGCCGCCGGTGGGCAAAGACGTCGGAGAACTCGGCTCCGGAGTGTGCGCAGAAGAAGACATTGTGGTGGCTGAGCGGGAAGCCGCGGGTGGGGGCGTTGAGGCTGAGCGTGAGCGCCGACAGGGAACGCTCCTGCAGCCTCAGCTTCTGCCCGACCCCTTGCGCCACGGTGCCCAACAGGCCCTCGCCCAGCGCCGACACGTCGGTATTCAGCACCACCGCGCTCGCCGGAAGCCGTTCGCCGCTTTCGAGGAGCACGGCAGCGGCCCGACCTCCGGCGAGCTCGACCGCGGTGACGCGCTCCGACGGGCGGAAGTGGGCCCCCTTCTCGGCTGCGAGGCGGGCCATCGCCTCGGGCAGCCGCTGCATCCCCCCGTTCACCCGCCAGACGCCTTCGAGTTCGACGTGTGCCACCAGCATCAGCGTGGCCGGGGCGAGGAACGGCGAGGAACCGCAGTAGGTGGCATACCGGCCGAACAGCTGCCGCAGGCGCGGGTCCTCGAAGAAGCTGCCGAGCTCGCTCCAAAGCGTCTCGAAGGGCTTGGCCCGCAGTAGCCCGCCCAACCCCCCGGTGAGGACCAGTCCCAGGGGCGTCGGCCGCGCCGCGCGGATGAAGCTGTTCTCGAGCGTCCGGTAGACCTCGGCGGTCCGGCGGCGGAACGCGAGGAAGCCGCGCGCTGCCCCGGCGCCGGCGAAGTCGCCGATGGCATCCGCAGTGCGGGCAGAGTCCGAGAAGAGGTCCAGTCGTTCCGTCTCACTCCAGGCGTGTCGGGCCAGCACCTCTGCCTTGTGCAGCCCGACGCGGTCCTCGAAGCGCGCCCCGGCCGACGCGAACAATTCATCGAAGACCCACTTCATCGTCAGCACCGTCGGCCCGGAGTCCACCAGGGCTCCGGCAACCTCGAGCTCGCGCACCTTCCCGCCTGGACTAGCGGCCTGGTCGACGACGGTGACAGGGAGACCGGCTTGGGCCAAGTCCACGGCGGCGGCGAGCCCCCCAATCCCGGCTCCCACGACGACGACGTCTGGCTGGTTCACTCTCACCCTTTCCACTAAAGCCGCCGGAGGCCTCGGGAGGCCACGTCTGGACTCAAGGAGCCGCTCGCTCGCATGATTACCGATGCGCGCAAGGCATCGCGCAACCCGGCCATGGTCGGACCTGGTCTGGAAGCGACTGGAGATTGTGCGGGAGTCGACCGACATGATTGAGCGCCTCTGCATCGAGGCGGCGCTCAAGGTGAGCGGTGACAATCGGGCCTCCGCTGCACAGCTGCTCGGCCTGAGCCGTCAGGGTCTCTACTCGAAGCTCCGGCGGCATGGGCTGGGAGATCTCCACCCGAGGGACTTCGGTTGACGAGGTCCACGCCGTCCCAGCCGACAGTGAGGAGGCTGGGGCCCTCGCCGCTGGTGGTCCTCGAATTGCGCAGGTCTCTCTGTTGGGCTGAGAAGCCAGCATGAGACGCTCCCTCGTCGTGTCCCTTACCGTGCTTGCCCTGCTCCTGTTCGGGGTGATGGGGCTTGAGCTCGTCCTGGGTCCAGCGCGGCTGCGGCTGGCGTCCCTTCAACTGCCCAAGCGCAATCTCCAACTCTTGGCGGCACTGACCGCCGGGGCGTTTGCAGCCGCGCTGCTCGCACGCAAGCGCCCCCTGACACCGACAAGCAGAGCCGTGCTGGCGGGGTTGCTCGCGGCGAGTGCAATGCTCGCCAACACCAGGCTTCTGGGGTCCGGCGACACCCGACCGGCGGCCTACCTCCCGTTCGCCATCGTGCGGACGCGCTCGCTCAGCTTCGAGACACTCATTCAGCAAAGCGGTTGCTTGCGCGAGCCGGACGGCTCGCTGCCCTATTGGTTCGTGCCATGGGAGGGAAGAACGGTTTCCAAGTATCCACTGATGATGGGGCTCCTCGCCCTGCCCATCGAGTTGCCGTCCACTCTCGGCACGTTTGATGTCTGTTCCAAGGACTTCAACGACCTCGAGAAAATCGCTGCAGCCATTCTCGCCGCCCTCGGCGTGGTCTTCCTTTTCTTGACCTTCGAGAAGCTGGTCGACCTCAAGGCAGCGGCGCTGGCCGCTTTCTTCTACGTGATGGCGACACCAGTTCTGCCAATTCTCGGCCAGTGCCTCTGGCAACACACCGGCGCCTGTCTCGGCTTCTCGCTGGCCCTGCTGGGTTTGCTCACCATGGGGGACAGCCCGCGACGAAGTGCCCTCATTGCTTTGGGTGCGGGTCTAGGCGTTGCGTGTCGGCCGCCGGATGCTTTCTTGGCCGTCGGCTTGATGCTCGCCCTCCTCGCGGAGGGCCGTCGCCACCTGACGGCGTGCCTGGTCGCCTTGGTGCCGCTGGTCGTCCTCGGACTCTGCAATTGGGTCACCCTGGGCTCGCCGTGGGCCACCGGCTATGGAACCGAGGCGTCTCACGGCTGGACCGCTTTCTGGCCGGAGGGGCTGGCAGGGCTTTTGGTGAGTCCCACGCGGGGCCTCCTGCTGCTGTACCCCGTTCTCATTTTCGGTGTCGGCGCGCTGGTACGTGCTCAGCAGCAAGCTTTGCGGACGCGGCAATACCGCCTGCTCATGGCTGGTGTCGTTGCGCACCTTGCCCTCATGGCCAAATGGTGGGCCTGGTCGGGCGCCGTCGCACCGGCGCCGCGGATGCTGTCCGACGCGCTCCCAATCCTTGGAGTCGGACTCGCAATGGCCGCGCGGACGGCCATCGGCTCCAAGACCAAGAGACCCTGGTTCGTCTCAGCCGGGGTGCTCTCGATGGTGTCGGCGTGCTTGGTGACGTACGTCCCTCCAGCAGAACTCACCAAGCAGTGGATTTGGAGAACCAGCGGGGGAGCCTGGAACTGGCGCGCCTACCCACCCGTTGCTTACGTGCTGGGAAGAGCGGGTGGCGGAGCTCTGCCAGCGTCCGTGGGCGGGACCTCTGAGGGTCAGCCCGCCTTGCCCGCCGCAGCTCCCGGTGCCGGCTCGCCGACTGGCGCATAGCTGAGGCAAAAGCCGCCTGGGCTCACACCGCCGTCGAAAAGCTTGCAGCCGCCGCAGTCGCCGTACTTGCTCGGGATGAATTGCGAGCAATTGCTGCACGTCTTGCCGGGCTGGTCCGACGTCTCTTTGTATTGCACCGCCCGCTGCATCAGGCGGGCGGCTTCGTCCACGGGAACCTTGAACTGGCACAGTCCACCCGAAGCGACTGACTTGGGCGCAGGGGCTGCCGCCTGCTGCGGGGCTTTGCTGCAGCCGGCGAGAGCGAGGATGCCGCCCACCGAGGTGACTCCGACTCCAAAAACCTTGAGGGCCTGCCGGCGATCGAGCCGAATCGCTTCGTCCTTGGTCACGCCCACGATGTCCGCCTCCTGGTGCATGTTTGCTCCGCTACTTGGCCAGCGGTCGAGCGCCTTCGTCAATCTCCCTTAGCATCTGGTTCTTTTCGGACTCAAAACCGAACGACCTCGAAGGCCAAGGCAGGACGCTGCGGCTGGGCGGCTAGGCGCGTCCGGGGCCGGTGGGCTTGAGCGCCGCCGGGCCGGGGCTGTCGCCCCCGCGCCGCCCCCACAACAGGGCCAGCGGCACGAGGAGGAGGGCCAGCTGCGGCAGCAGCGTCAGCGCATCTGGGTACAGCCCGAGGAGGTCCAGCCGCGGGCCGCGCACCGGGACGAGGGGCAAGAAGCCAGTTTCCTGGAAGGCGTGCAGCCCCTGGCCCAGCAGCGCCACCGCGGTGCCGTACAGCACCCAGGTGGACACGTTGAAGAGGGGCTTCATCGGCAGCACGTAGCCCACCCGACGGATGAGCAGGACGAGGGCGAGCATGACGGCGAGTCCCACCAGCGCGCCGAGCAGCGCGCCCTTGGGGGAGTCGATGGACAGCCCTTCCAGGAAGATGGCGGTCTCGAAGCTTTCGCGGAAGAGCGCGGTGAAGGAGATGGCGAAGAGGCCGAAGCTGCTGCTGCGGCCGAGCGCCCCCTGCATCCGCCCCCGGAGCTCGCCCATGTAGCGGCGCAGGTTGCTCTTCGCGTTGAGCCACAGCGCCGCGTACACCAGCATCGCGCTGGCGAGCAGCCCGGCGATGCCTTCCATCAGCTCCCGGTTGACGCCGGCCAGAAGCTGCCGCCCGAAGAGGAAGCACAGTCCTCCGGCCAGGAGCGCCGAGGCCCACCCCAGGTGCACCAGGCGGGCTTGGTCGAGCTGCCCCATCTTCTTCAGCACCGCGAGCAAGGCGGCGATGACGATGACCACCTCGAAGCCCTCGCGGACCACCACCAGGAGCGCCAGCCAGAAGACGGTCGTCGTCTCCGGGGCGCCGTGCCGCGTGCGCGCGGCGTCCTCCAGAAGGCTGTGCAGCGCGGCCGTCTCGGACAAGAAGCGGCTGTCGCGCCCCTCCGCGTACGCGCGCGCCCGCAGCATGCTCTCCTCGACGCGCTGGACGAGGGCTGGGTGCCGGCCCCGCAGCACGGGCTCCACCGGTTCAAAGGACTGGAGGTAGGTGTCGAGGAGCTCCTGGCGTGCCGCGTCGAAGTTGCCGGCGCTTCCCAGCCGGCGCGCCCGGTCGACACCGGCAAGGGTGGCCGCCAGGGCCTGGTCCTCGTCCTGCCGCGGCGGCACCCGGCGGAGGCAGGGCACCTCGGCGGCACCAAACGCCCGTGCCAAGTCCCCATCGGTGGCGTTGGCCAGCTGCTCCAGCGGGGCCTTGGGCGGGGCGTGGGTGCAGGCCGGCTGCCGCAGCGTCAGCGCGTAGAAGGCCAGCGCCCAGCGCTCGTCTTCGGACAGGCCGGGGAATTCCGGCATGGCGGTGCCCTCCACGCCAAGGGAGAGGACGTTGTAGGCGCGGTAGGGGGTGTAGCCGTCCATGCGGGCCGCGGCCCGCAGGTCCGCCGGGCGCGGCTGCAGCGTGGCGGCGGTGGGCGTGTCGCCGCTGCCGTCCAGGCCGTGGCACACCGCGCAGCCTTCCCGGTACAGCTGGGCCCCCTGGGCCATGTCCGGCGACGTCCGCGGGCTGCGCTGCAGCCCGCCGGCCCGCACCAGCGCGTCCACCAGCGCCTGGCAGTCCCGCGCCACGCCCTCCGGGTCCGTCCCCTGGGCAATGCGGGCCGCCACTGCGTCCAGCTGGGGGGAGAAGGGCCTGGACGCCGGCCCCAACGCGGCCAGCGCCGCCTGGGCGTCGGCCACCAGCCCCCGTTGTTCAGCCAGCTCCGTCGCGTCCCCGGAGTGCACCGCCGCCGGGTAGTCCGAGGAGAGGTATTGAAGAAGGCCCACTGCGCGCTGCCACTGGGCAGCGGAGTCCTCCGCCGCCTGGGCGCACACCGGGGCCGCCGGGCTGAAAAGCAGAAGCAGAAGGGCCGTGGTGGAGGCGCGCATGGGGCGAAAACCCTGGGCAACCAGGGTATGCCCAGCTTACTAATTTTGAGAATGAGAAGCGATTGCGAGATGGCTGGCTGCCTGCACGCTTGGCTGGCGAGGGGCCCTGCTGTCCGCGCCGGGTGGGCCGGACATTGTAGAGAGGGTGCCCCCCATGCCTGAGCTGGCCTTCGCCTCCCCCGCCCCCACCGCGCGGCTCACCAACGGCTTCGTCGAGGCCTTCGACAATGCCGTGGCCACCGCGCGCACCTGCTACGCGCCGCGGGTGGTGACGCCGGAGGACGTGCGGCGCGATGAGAAGTCCCGCGCGCTCCGCGACCGCATCGCCAAAGAGACGTACCAGGCGGGCCACCACACCACCCTGCAGCACGCCACCTTCCAGTTCGCGCTGGAAAACGTGAGTCGGCAGTGCATCTGGAGCTTCCTGCACGCCCACCCCTTCTACAACTCGGAGCAAGTCAGCCAGCGCTACGTGGCGGTGAAGCCGGACCGCGTCCTGGTGCCGGCGCTGGAGGAGCCCCTTCAGGCGCTGTACCGCTCGACGGTGCGCGCACAGATGGAGGCCTACAGACGCCTGTCGACGCTGCTGCTTCCCAGGGCGGAGCAGGAATTCTACCGGATTTTCCCGGCACGCCGGCGCACGCCGGAGAAGTGGGCCAGCACGCTGCAGAAGCGCGCGCAGGAGGTGGCCCGCTACGTGCTGCCCATCGGCACCTTCGCGCACCTGTACCACACCGTCTCCGGCCTCACCCTGCACCGCTACCACCGGCTGGTGAATGCCTCAGACGTCCCCTCCGAGACGCGCCTTGTGGTGCAGGCCATGGTGGCGGAGGTGGAGAAGCTCGACCCTCTCTTCTTCCGGGACGTCGAGGACAGCCTGCCGCTCGAGGAGACGCACGAGGCGCGCACGCTGGCCGACCGGACCCTCCACGTCGGCAGCGCCGCGGCGCGCCTGCACCGGAGCGAGTTCGACCGGGCCCTGGCCGGTCGGGTGAGCCTGCTTCTGGACTACGGGGCCAAGGCTGAGCAGGCGGTGGCCCAGGGCGTCCGCACCGTGCTCGGGCTGCCGGCGGACGCCCTCTCGGACGCCGAGGCCCTCGAGCGGGTGCTGTCGCCGAGGCACAACCCCTACCTGTCCGAGGCCCTCACCCTCACCACCCACGGCAAGCTGACGCGTGCGCTGGTCCATGCCAGCTACACCTTCCAGAAGAAGCTGAGCCACACCGCGGACAGCCAGGACCAGCGTCACCGCATGACGCCGGCCAGCCGCCCGGTGCTGGCCGCCCAATTCGTCCCCGGCGAGCCGGACGTGGTGGTCCCCGCCCTGCTGGCGGAGGTGCCGGAGGCCCTGGACCTTTTCCACGCCACCGCCCAGCAGGCCTGGGGCGCCATCGAGCGGCTGTTGGACGCGGGCGTGCCGGCCGAGGGCGCCCTGTACCTGCTCCCCAACGCCTTCCCCATCCGCTTCGTCGAGTCCGGGGAACTGCTTCACTTTCACCACAAGTGGGTGCACCGCCTCTGCTACACGGCGCAGGAGGAAATCTGGCGCGCCTCGCTTCAGGAAGTGGAGCAGGTGGAAGCCGTCCACCCCCTCATCGCCCGGCACCTGGCGCCGCCGTGCACACTGCGCCGGCAGGCGTCCGTCACGCCCTTCTGCCCGGAGGGGCCGCGCTTCTGCGGCCTTCCCGTGTGGCGCATGGAGCGCCGGGAGTTTCAGCGCCTCCTGTAGACTGCGCCGGCGTCTCCCTCCCAACGGCGAATGCTGCTCTCTCCCCTGGTCCTGCTGGCGCTCGCCACGTCTGCTCCGGCCTCTGCGCCGGAGGAGGCGGACGCCGCCTGGGCGGCCTGGTCCGACTTCCCGGGGCCGCCCATCTTCACGCCGATGGACCCGCTCGAGTACGAGCGGAGCGCCCTCTTCTCCCCTCCACTGCTGCTGCCCAAGGGGTGCTTCGCCTTCTCCGTCCGCTTCGACTACGCGAGCAACATCCTTCTGTACACCAACCACCCCAACTCGGTGCTGTTCGACGCCGAGGTTGGGCACCTCACCTTCGCCGGTGCCCTGAAGCTGTCCCCCAGCGTGTTTCTCCTCGCCATGGGCGGCGTCCAGGGGGCCTACGCCGGCTTCATGGACAGCTTCATCAACGCCTACCACGCGCTGCTCGGCGTCCACTACTACGCGCGCGACATCCGGCCGCTGAACAAATTCGCCTACGACTTCCAGAGCGGCGCGACCCGGTTGACGTTCAAACCGGTGGGCCTGGAGCTGCTCGACACCACGCTCGGGCTGGGGTGGATGCTCGCCCCGCAGCTGCAGCTGCTCACGGTGGTGGTGCTGCCCACCGCCTGGGTGGATGGTTACGCCGCGCACACCTTCCAATTCGGCGCCATGCTCACCTGGCAGACGCCCCTGTTCTGGTCCTGGCTGCAGTTCCAAGGGACGCTCGGCGTTGGTGCCACGCCGCTGGCCGGCGGCGGGCTGCCCCAGCAGTACCAGAACGTCGTCTTCGGCTCCTTCTCGACGGGACTGAAGGCGCGCCTCAGCCAGCGGAACTTCCTGTACGCCAACTTCTTCCTTCAGACGCCCATCTACCGCAACACCGGGGACAACCCCCTGGACGGCTTCGACGGCTCGCTCGACTTCGGCTGGATGTTTCGCACCGACGCCAACTGGGAGTTCTGGGCGGGGATTACCGAAAATCCCATCGACGGCCCAGCCCCGGATGTCGTCTTCACCCTGGGCTTTCGCCAGGGCTTTTAGCGGGTGCCCCCGGTCCGCCGGCGGCGCGCCTTGTCTCCAGCCACGGGGCCAGGGTGCGCCACAGCGTGCCGAGCAGCACCAGGCTCCCGCCGGCCAGCGCCCACGGCCCGGGCCTCTCATGCGCAAGCAGAAACGTCCACACCGGGTTGAGGATGGGTTCCAAGAGCGCCAGCAGCGAAGCTTCGGTGGCCGGCGTGTGCCGAAGCCCCCGGGCGAACAGGGCGTAGGAGAGGCCCAGCTGGAAGACGCCCAGGAAGAGGAGGATGGCCCAGTCCGTCGGGGTGGGGGCCGGACCGCCCAGGGCGCCGGGCAGCGAGGCCGCCGTGGCCAGGAGATTTCCGAGGACCAGTGCCGGGGCGTTGCTGCCCCCCAGCCGCCGCAGCCCCAGGATGGCCAGGGCGAAGGAGACGCCGCTGGCCAGCGCCACCAGGTTTCCCGACAGCTGCCCCGGCGTCAGCTTGTCGCGGAAGAAGAGGCCGAGGCCCACAAGGAAGAGGGGCACCGACCACAGCTCCGAGCGCGAGGGGCGCTCGCCGAGGAGGAGCGGGCTGAGGAGCAGCACGTACAGCGGCGCGGTGTCCTGCAGGAAGATGGCATTGGCCGAGGTGGTGAGCTTGTTGGCCACGGTGAACAGCACCACCGTCACCGCGTAGGCGGCGGCCACCGCCCAGGTACCCCGGGAGGGGCGGGCCCGGGCCCCCGGCAGGAGCAGCCACAGGACGCCGGCCGCCACCACCGAGCGGCCCAGGGAAATCTGCCAGGCGTTGAGGCTGCACAGCTTGATGGCCGCGCCGGCGGTGCTCCACAGCGCGGCCGCGGCGAGGATGAGGAGCGGGCCGCTCGGTCGCCGGGCCGCCGGGAGGGAAACCATGGTGCCTTTCGCCACCGAGGCCTGCTAGACGCTCGGAGCGTGAAGATTTACACGAAGACCGGGGATGCGGGTGAGACGGGCCTCTTCGGGGGCGGCCGTGTCGCCAAGGACAGCCCGCGGGTGACGGCCTACGGCGAGGTGGATGAACTCAACGCCACCCTCGGCGTGGTTCGCGCGACCGGGGTGGGGCCGCTGGACGGGCTGTGCCACAGCATGCAGGAGCAACTCTTCACCGTGGGCGCGGTGCTGGCCACGCCCCGGGGCACCAAGGCCGATGCCCACATTCCGCACGTGCGGCCCGAATGGATTTCGGACATGGAAACGGCCATGGACGCGCTCGATGCGGAGTTGCCGAAGATGACGCACTTCATCCTCCCGGCCGGCACCCCCGCCTCCGCCGCGCTGCACCTTTCGCGGACGGTGTGCCGCCGCGCCGAGCGCTCGGTGGTGGCGCTGGTGCGCGACGGCACCGTCGACGCCCGGGTGTTGCAGTTCCTCAACCGCCTCTCGGACCTGCTCTTCATGATGGCGCGCGCGGTGAATCACCGCGCCGGGGTGGCGGACGTGAAGTGGATGCCGGAGAAGCCGACGTGAGGCACCGGGCCAGGCCGTGAACACGCTCAGCGCGGCCCGGGTGCGCAGCCTGGCGCTGGCCGCGGGATTCGAGCTGGTGGGCTTCGCCCGCGCCGAGCCGCTGCCGCCGCGCATCCTGCTCGACTGGCTGGAGGCGGGCATGGCGGCGGACATGGACTGGATGGCCGAGCGCGCCGCGGAACGCCTGGACCCGCGCCAGCTACTTCCGGGCGCCGAGACGGTGGTGGCCCTCGCCTGCAACTACCACGTGGAAGCCCCCTGGGCGGAGCGCTCGCCGCTGGCGGCCTACGCCCGCGGGCGCGACTACCACGCCACGCTGCTCGACCGGCTCCGGGCCCTGCGCCGGACGCTGCGCGAGGCGTACCCCGGGGTGGCCGACTTCGGCTCGGTGGACCATGCCCCCCTCATGGAGAAGGTGTGGGCGGCGCGCGCCGGCCTCGGCTACGTGGCGCGCAACGGCTGCCTGGTGACGCCCCAGTACGGCTCCTGGGTGCTGCTGGCGGCCATGGTGCTCGACCGCGCCGTGGACGCCGAGGCCTATGCCGAAGGCCCGGCCGAGGACCGCTGCGGAGGTTGCCGGCTGTGCGTCGACGCCTGTCCCACCGCAGCCCTGGACGGGCTGGGCGGCGTGGACGCGCGGGCTTGCCTCTCCTACCAAACCATCGAAAATGCCGAGGCCGTGCCGTTGGGCCTGCGTGCGGCCTTGGAGGGCACCGTCTTTGGCTGCGACATCTGCCAGTCGGTGTGCCCCCTCAACCAGGCGCCCGTGCCCACCGCCAACGCGCGCTTCTTGCCGCGGCCGGTGGCCCGCCTCGACGCCCGGGCGCTGGCCGCACTCACCCGCGCCCAGTACGAGGCCCTGGTGCCCGGCACGGCCCTGGCCCGCGCCGGCTTCGATGGGTTGCGGCGCAATGCCGCCTATGCGCTGGGCGCCGCCCGGGACGCCGGGGCCCGCGCCGTGCTGGAGGCCCTGTGCACGGACAGAAGCCCCCTGGTGGAGGAGGCGGCGCGCTGGGCCCTCGGACGGCTCGTCCGGTGAGGCGCGTCGACAGTCCGCAGGCGGCCGCCCGTCCGGTGGTGGCCCTCATGGCGGTGCACGTGCTGCTGAGCGCGCTCACCTACCTCACCGCCAAGCGGGCCCTGGCGGAGCTGCCCGCGCTGACGGTGCTGTGGTGGCGCCTCCTGGTCAGTGCCAGCACCTTCGGGGGGGTCCTCGCCCTGCTGCCCCGTCCGCGCCTGCCGCCCCGGGCCGTGTGGGGCCGGGTGGTGCTGCTGGGCGTCTTGTCCGGTCCGGGCAACCAGGCGCTGTTTCTTCTGGGGATGCGCACCAGCAGCGCGGCCCACGGGGCGCTCATTTTCTCCCTCACCCCGCTCGGGGTGTACCTGGTGGAAGTCGCCCGGGGGCGCGAGCGGGTGCGCTGGACGGCCAGCCTGGGCATCCTCACGGCGCTGTCCGGGGTGCTGGTGCTGCTGTTGGCCCCCGGGCTGACGGCGCTCTCCGGCCTCTTCCTCGGCGACGTCCTGCTGCTCGGCTCGCTGTTGGCGTGGGTGTTCTACACCACCCTTGGCCGGACGCTGGTGGCCGCCGAGGGGCCGCTGCGGACGAGTGCCTGGTCCAACATGGCCGGTGCCCTGTGTCTGCTGCCGCTCGGCCCGTGGGTGGCGCGGCCGGAGGTGCTGGCCAGTGCGTCGCTTCTGGCGAAGGGTTCCCTCCTCTACCTGGGCCTCGGCAGCTCGGTGCTGGCCTACCTCATCTGGTTTGCCGCGCTCAGCCGCACCGACGCCTCGAAGGTGGCCGTCTTCTCCAACCTGCAGCCGGTGGCCACCGCGCTGGCCGCCCGGGTGGCGCTGGGTGAGCCCATCGGGGCTGAGGTGGTGGTGGGGGGGGCGCTGGTCCTCCTCGGGGTGCGCCTCACCCAGGCGCCCGTGCAGAAGGGCCTCCCGCCGCGGGCCTCCCGGCCCTAGCATGCGGGCCGTGCACCTCTGGCCCGGGAAGCGCGAATCGCCGCGGGCCTTTCTGGGCCGCCTCTGGGCGCGTTACATGGAGGTGTCCCTGGCCGACGCCGCCGCCCAGCTGGCCTTCTCGCTGCTGTTCGCCGTCTTCGCCTTCCTCTTCTTCCTGGTGACGCTGGCGGCCTACCTGCCCCTTCAGCCGGCGGTGAATGCGCTGTTGCGGGAAATGCACGGCGTGCTTCCCCCGGAGGTGTCCGAGGTGCTGGAAGGGCACTTGCACCAGCTCGTCCGCACCCCGCGGCCGCAGCTGCTGGGGCTGGGCCTGGTGGTGTCGGTGTGGAGCGCCTCGCGCGGCGTGGACGCCATGCGGGTGACGCTGAATCACGCCTACCACGTCGCCGAGCGGCGCCCCTGGTGGAAGGCGCAGCTCAACAGCGTGGCCGTGACGCTGGCGGCGACGCTCCTCGTCGTGCTGGGGCTGGGCGCGGTGGTGATGGGAGGCCGCTTCGGGGTGTGGCTCTTCACCTGGTTTGGCCTGCGCACCGAATTCCTCCTCGTCTGGGGCTGGCTGCGCTGGCCCATCACCATGCTGATGATGATGGGGGCGATGGCCCTGGCCTACAGCCGGCTCCCGGACGTGGACGCGCACTTTCACCTCGTCACCCCGGGCTCGCTGGTGGGGGCCGTGCTGTGGGTGGCGGTGACGTGGGGCGTGGGGCTGTGGACCACCAATGCCGAGCGCGTCAATCTGGCCTACGGCTCCATCGCCGCGGTGATGGTGCTGCTCACCTGGTTTTACCTGTCCGCCTTTGCCTTCCTCTTCGGAGGCCTGGTGAACGCGGTGCTGACGCCCGCGCCAGTTGAGCGCGCGCCCAGCCGCCCCGCCTAGCGGCGGCGGCCGGTCAGTAGAAGTCCGAGCAAGAGGCGTAGTAGCCGCAGTGGCAGAACAGCTTGCACTTGCGCTCCTCGAGGGTCCGCCCGCAGTTGGGACAGGTACGCACCAGCTGCTCGGGCGAGGCGCCCGCCTGCGCCGGTCGAAGTTCCGGCGTCGGCGTGGGCACCCCCACTTTCTTTTGGGCGGACGCTGGCATGGCCTTGAGGCAACAAAGTGTACCAACCCGCGGCCACGGGACCCCTCGCCCGACCGGGGGGGATGGACTGTGCTCCTCCCCGGGGCCCGGGCGGAGGCAAGCTTGGCCCCCCAAATGGAAACCGTTCGCCCGCTCGTCCTCGAAGGGACGCACGTCCGCCTCGAGCCGCTCTCCTGGGAACACCTTCAGCCGTTGTCGGCCATCGCCACCCGCCACCGTGAGACGTACCGGCTGACTTCGGTTCCGGCCGAGGCGGAGGGGATGGCGGGCTACCTCGAATTGGCGTTCGCGCAGGCCGAAGCCAAGACGGGCCTTCCCTTCGCCACCCTGGAGCGGGCGCATGGCACGGTGGTGGGTTCCACCCGCTTCTGGAACCTCGAGTACTGGAGCTGGCCGGCCGGCCACCCGCTGCGCCGTCCGGAGGGCGTGCCGGACGCGGTGGAGATTGGCTACAGCTGGCTTGCGCCGGAGGCCCAGCGCACAGCCATCAACACCGAGGCCAAGCTACTGATGCTCGCCCACGCCTTCGAGAGGTGGCAGGTGCACCGGGTCACCATCAAGACAGACGTCCGCAACGCGCGCTCGCGCGCCGCCATCGAGCGGCTGGGGGCGCGCCTGGACGGGGTGGTGCGCGTGGCCACCCCGGCGAGCGACGGCGGCATTCGCGACACGGCCCTCTACTCGCTTCTGGCGAGCGAGTGGCCACAGGTCCAAGAGCGCCTCAGGGCGCGGCTTGCGGCGCGACGCTGAGGGGCGCCCCGGCGCGGCGCAGCAGGCCCCTCGCCACCAGAGCGTGAAAGGGGCGAATGAGGAAGAAGTAGGCGCGCCCCCAGCCATTGCGGAAGTGCACCAGGGTGGTGAGCGTGGCTTCGCCGTTGCCGGGCACGGACAGACAGATGCGAAAGTCCAGGTGGCGGTCGTCAGCGCCCAAGAGCAGCTGCCCAGGGGCGCGCGCAAAAAGGGTGAAGAGGCCAATTCGCTCGCCCGAAAGAAAGCGGGGGGCCGCCCGGCGACCGCGAGGGGACGTCTTCAGCCCGAAGGGGCGCACCAGGGCATCCCGCAGCTGCATCAGCCGTGGCGGAGCTCCGCCAAACACCAGCCGGGCCACGCTTTCCACGCTGGCGGTGGGGTCGACCCTGGTGGCGTAGGCGTCCACGAAGTCGACGCTGGGCAGCGGCCGGCTCGCGAGGCCTTCCAGGGGAGGGGTCGCGAGCCGCCGAGGGGTGGGCCGGGGCACAGGGGGGGGCGGCTTACTTGAGACGGCTCTCCACCGTCGCCCAGTCGATGTTGCTGAAGTAGGCGTCGACGTACTTGGCCCGCTCGTTGGCCTTGTAGTCGGGGACGAAGGCGTGCTCCCAGGCGTCCATCACCAGCACCGGCTTGAAGCCGGCGGGGTTCCCCTCCTCGTGCAGGGTGACCCAGTGGTTGGACAGCCAGCCGTTCTCCGGGTTCTGGTAGGTGATGGCCCAGCCGACGCCGGGCATGGTGGCGATGGCCTTGAAGTCGGCGAGCCAGATGTCATAGCTGGTGAAGCTGGCTTCCAGCGCCGCCTTCAACTTGCCGCCCGGGCCCGCGTCGCCGGCGCCCGACTTGAGGTTGGAGAAATAGTACTCGTGGAGGACCATCCCGTTGTACTCAAAGCCCATCCGGCGACTCATCTCGGCGTAGGCCGGGTTGGAGCCGGCGGCCTGCTTTTCCTTGGCCAGGCCGAAGAGGGTTTCGGTGAGCTTGTTGGTGCGGTTGACGTAGCCCTCGTACAGCTTGAGGTGGGTCTCCAGAAGTCCGTCGCTGATGCCTTTGAGGCCCTTGAGGTGGGGGAAGGTCTTGGGGGTGTACTTCTTGTCTGCCATGGGGTTGCCTCCGTGAAGGTAGGCCAGGCTTAATCATTTCGCCGCGCGTTGGCGACCCCCATGCCGGAGCTACCCGAGGTGGAGATTGCCCGACGCAACCTCGAGCACTGGCTGCAGGGCACGGCGGTGACGGCGGCCCAGGCCGACCGCACCCGGGTGTTCCGCGGGGCCGACCGGTCCGCCTTCGAGCGGCTCCGCGGGCGGCTGGCCTTCTCGCGTCGCCGGGGCAAGACGTTGCTGCTCGGCTTCGAGGGCAACCAGGGCTTCCTCTCCCACCTCGGGATGACTGGGAAGTGGGTGTGCCGCGCCGCCGGCCAGGGCGAGCCGTACAGCCGGGCGCGACTCGTCCTCGCCAATGGCACGGTGCTGCACTACCGCGACCCGCGCCAGTTTGGCCGCATTCACCCGGCCCCGGCCGACGCCCTGGAGCATCTGCCGGACGTGCGGCGGCTGGGGGTGGACCCGCTGTTGGACCGCCTGGACGCCCGGGCGCTGAAGGCCGTCTTCGGCACCTCCCGCGCTCCCCTCAAGGTGGCCCTGCTGGACCAGGCCCGCGTGGCCGGGCTGGGCAACATTCACGCCGCCGAGGCGCTGTGGCGCTCGAAGCTGTCGCCCTTCCGCCCGGCCGGCGCGCTGACGGACGCCGAGTGGCGACGGCTGGCCACGGCCATCAAGGCCTCCATCCGCTTCGCGCTGTCCCGGGAGACGGACGAGGAGATTGCCTACGTCGAGGAGCCCGGCACGCCGAATCCCTTCCGGGTGTACGGACGGGCAGGGAAGCGCTGTTTCCGCTGTCGGGGCACCGTGCACCGCGTCCGACAGGGGGGCCGCTCCACCTATTTCTGTCCCCGGTGCCAGCCGGGGAGGAGGAAGTCATGACGGTGAAGTCCAAGGGCTTGGACCACGTGGCCATTGTCGTACGGGACCTGGACGCGGCCATCCGCCTGTACCGGGACACGCTGGGGCTGGAGCTGACCCAAGTGGAAGAAGTCCCCGAACAACAGGTCACCACGGCCATTTTTGGCCGGGGCATGGGGCGGGTGGAGCTCATCTGCCCCACCACGGCGGACTCGGGCGTGGCGCGCTTCCTGGAGAAGCGGGGCGAGGGGCTGCACCACATCTGTCTGGAGGTGGAGGACCTGGAGGCGGCGCTTGGGGCCCTGCGGGCCGCCGGCGCCCCTCTCGTCGACCAATCCCCCCGTCCGGGAGCGGGCGGGGCGCGGGTGGCCTTCGTGCATCCCCGAGGAGCGCGGGGAGTCCTCACCGAGCTGCGCGAGGGCCCGAAGGACTAATGCAACGGCCCGCCATCCGGCAGGAATTCGAAGCAGAACAGCGCTGGCGTGGGGTCCTTGTTGGGGTCATCAGCCAACAGACAGGAGCCGGCGTCATTCGGGCAGTCCGCCACCGAGTTACAGGAGTGGGTGCAGAAGCAACCCTCCTGCCCCTGGTAGACGCACTTGCACAACAGGGTGCCGCTGCACGGGGCGCCGGTGGCGTACACCGTACAGGCCTCGCCGTAGCTGGCCGGGGCGGTGCCGCTGCTGCTGCAGGCGGCCGCCAGCCCGACTGCGCCGACGGCGAGCAGGCAGACCAAGAAGGTGCGAAAGGTGCGGTTCATGGGCTGGCAGCGTAACTCGGAAACCGTACCAACGCCCAAGGTGCGGCGTTGACACACCAGGGGGTGGTGGCTTTACTGCCGCGCCCTTTCTGCCGCCTCTGGAGAAGACACGTGAAGGTACCCGCACTGGCGGCGTTCCTCGTCTGCAGCACCGCCCTCGCACAGACTCCCACCTCCACGCCCCCGGCAGCTGCGACGGCGGGGAAGCCGGCTGCGCCGGCGCCCACCGACGCGCCCAGCGCGGGCAAGGCGTCGGCGGCGGGCCCGGCCTCGACGGTGCAGCTGGATGCCGCCATTCAGGCGGAAATCGACGCCAAGGTGGCACAGGCGAAGAAGGAGCTGCAGGACGAGATGCGGGCGCAGTCCGCCACCAACGCGGCGACGCAGGCCGGGTGGGAGGACGCGAGCGTCACCAACCGGACCAAGCTGCAGCTCTTCGTCGCCCACGGCTACTTCCGAACGCGGGTCGACCTCTTCAACTACTTCGACTTGGCCCAGCCGGCGTTCAACTACTACTACCTGTTTCCGGTGCCGGACAGCGGCAACCTCAACACCAACCAAGGCACCCACACCATCACCGGGGTCAACATGCGGTTCCGGCTCGAGCCGACCATCAACGTCTCGGAGGAGCTGCGCATCAAGTCGCAAATCGACATGCTGGACAACCTGGTGTGGGGCAGCACGCCGGCCTACGCCTATTCGCAGTACCAGGGCACCAGCGTGGCGTTTCTGGGAACCGGCCAAGTCTCCCCGGTGGCGGGCGTCAATGCGGCGTTGGACGCCGTCCAGGTGAAGCAAGTCTACGGGGAGGTGTCCACGCCGGTCGGCCTGCTCAAGTTCGGCCGAATGGCCACCAATTTCGGCCTGGGCATCAACTACAACGACGGCACCTGTCTGGACTGTGACCTGCAGACGGACGTCGACGCCTTCCAGTTCATCGCCGAGCCGTTGCCCGGCTTCTTTGTCATCCCGATGATTCAGGTGGACGTCGCCGGCTTCGTCGTCACCCCGACGCTCAGCAGCTCCGAGTCCTACCCGCTCGGCAACACCGACGGTTCCACCACCTTGCGCATCATCCTGGCGAAGCTGGACACCGAGCAGCAGGCCAAGGCCAAAATCAACTCTGGCGGCGCGGTCTTCAACTTCGGGCTCGACTTCGCCTACCGGACGCAGAAGTACGAGTACAAGCAGGTCGGCTCGCTGCCCGGAACGCCGCCGATTAACGTTAATCCGAACGAGCCCTACAGCTCCATCAGCCCCACGCTCGCCAACCGCGTCGCGCGCTTCGGCAACCTGTCCATTCCCGACATCTGGCTCAAGTTCGAGAACCGCACCTTCCGCGTCGAGTTGGAGGCCGTCTCCTACCTGGGCATCTTCTCCGCGCCCATCCTTCCGGGAGGCCAAACCGCCAACGTCAACGTGGTCGAGTACGGCGTCGCCGGCGAGGCGGCGATGAAACTCCTCAACGGCGGCTTGGTGCTCACCTTCAAGGGCGGCTTCGCGAGCGGCGACAAAGCTCCGGGCTTCGGCGTGAAGGTCACCCGGCCCACCCAGGCGCCGGGGGCCACCAGCACCGCGGCCCAGCCCGGGGACATCGACGGCGCGCAGTTCGGCCGGCACTACCCCTGCCCGGGCAACCCGGCAGTCACCTGCACCGACGCGGACATCCGCAACTATGACTTCAACCCCGACTACCACATCGACCAGATTCTCTGGCGCTACATCATCGGGACCATCACCGACGCCTGGTACATCCGGCCCGAGGCGACGTGGAACATCACCGACTCGCTGTCGCTGGATGGCGAGATGATTTATTCGCAGGCCATCTACACCAGTTCCACGCCCTCGGCGTCGCAGACCGGACTCGGCAGCAACGCGCTCGGGCTCGAGTTCGACCTGGGCCTCCGCTACCAAACCGAGGACGGCCTCTTCGTCTGGTTCTACTACGGCCTCCTCATCCCGTTCGGCGGTCTGCAAAACACCTCCACCTTCGTCACGCCCGGCACCCACGTGGCGCAGAGCCTCCGGGGGATGATTGGAATCCGCTTCTAGCGCCGGCGGGAAGCGCGCCCGCTTCTTGCGGCGCGGCGCCACGTTCCTCGTCCTGTCCGGTGTTCTTGCCGGCTGCGGCGTCCGGGCCAACCCCAAGCCGCCGCTGCCGGAGATGCACCCGCCGCCCCCCCCGGCCGACGCCGGCCGCTGACGGCCGGCGAAGGCTTCGGGACCGAAGGAGGAAACGCCCAAGCCCGCCATGGACCACTTCCACTACCGGCGAGGCATGCTGCACGCCGAGGGCGTGTCGCTCGCCACCCTCGGGACCGAGGTCGGCACGCCCACCTACGTCTACGCGGAGGCGACGCTTCGGCGGCACTGGGAGGTGGTGTCCCACGCCTTCGCCGGGCGGCCGACGCTGGTGTGCTACTCGGTGAAGGCCAACTCCAACCTCGCGTTGCTCTCGCGCTTCGCCGAGTGGGGGGCCGGCTTCGACGTGGTGTCCGGCGGGGAGCTGGCCCGGGTGGAGCGCGCGGGCGGTCAGCCCCGGCGCACCGTCTTCGCTGGCGTCGGGAAGACGAAACGCGAGCTGCAGCAGGCCCTGGGCAGTGGCGTGCTGCTCTTCAACGTGGAAAGCGCCGAGGAACTCGAGCTGCTCGACCAGGTGGCGCGCGCGGCCGGGGTGCGCGCGCCCTTCGCCATCCGCGTCAACCCGGACGTCGACGCGCGCACCCACCGCAGCATCTCCACCGGATTGAAGACGTCCAAGTTCGGCGTCCCGCTGGCCGAGGCCCGCGCCCTGTACCAGCGCAGCCGCCAGCTGCGGGGCCTTCTGGCCAAAGGCGTGGACTGCCATATCGGCAGCCAGCTCACCCGGGTGGGGCCGCTGGCCCAGGCGGTCCGTCGCGTGGCGGCCCTCTACCGGCAGCTGGCGGCCGAGGGCCACCCGCTCGGGCTTCTCGACGTCGGCGGAGGACTCGGCATTCGCTACCGCAGCGAGGCTCCCCCCGGGCCCGAGGCCTGGGCCAAGGTGCTGCGGGCGGCCACCGCGGACATCGCGGCCACCCTGGTGGTGGAGCCCGGCCGGGTGCTGGTGGGCAATGCCGGCGTGCTGCTCACCCGCGTGCTGTACAGAAAGCCCGGACACGCTCGGCGCTTCGTCGTGGTGGACGCTGGGATGAATGACTTACTGCGCCCCGCCCTCTACGGGGCGGAGCACGAGGTGGTCAGCGTCCGCCAGCGGCGGGGCAGGCGCGTGCTTTTGGACGTGGTGGGCCCGGTGTGCGAGTCGACGGATACCCTGGCCGCCGGCCGGCACCTGGTGCTGCCGCTGCAGGGAGAGCTGCTCGCCATCCGCACCGCCGGGGCCTACGGAATGAGCATGGCCAGCAACTACAACGGGCGGCCCAGGCCGGCCGAGGTGCTCGTCTCCGGCCGGCGCTGGCAGGTGGTGCGGACGCGGGAGACGCTTCGAGACCTCTGGCGCGGCGAGTCGACGGGACGCTAGGGTGCCCCCTCACAGACGCGCGCCATGCTCCAACTCTCCGGCTCCCTGACTGCCCTAGCGACCCCTTTCCGGGACGGACGCTTCGACGAGGAGGCTTACCGGGCCCTCATCGCCGACCAGCTTGCGCACGGCACCTCGGGCCTGGTGCCGGTGGGCACCACCGGCGAGGCTGTCACCCTCAGCAGCGCCGAGCGGGCGCGGGTGGTGCGCGTGGCGGTGGAGGCGGCCCGGGGGCGCGTCCCGGTGGTGGGGGGTGCCGGAAGCAACTCCACCGAGGCCACCATCGCGGGCATTGCCCAGGTGCGCGAGGTCGGCGCCGACGCGGCGCTGGTGGTGACGCCCTACTACAACAAGCCCAACCAGGCCGGGCTGCTGGCCCACTACCGGGCCTGCGCCCGGGCCCACCCGGGCTTCCCGCTGGTGCCCTACAACGTGCCGGGACGCACCGGGTGTGACTTGCTGCCGGACACCTGCCTTCGCCTGTGCGACTTGCCGGAGGTGGTGGCCCTGAAGGAAGCCACCGGCAGCATGGCGCGCGCGGTGGACCTCCGGGAGAAGTGCGGAGACCGCCTGACGCTGCTGTCCGGAGACGACTTCACGGTGGCGCCCTTCATCGCCGTGGGGGGAGAGGGCGTCATCTCCGTCTCCTCCAACGTCGTCCCACAGCAGATGGCCGACCTGGTGGCGGCGGCGCGGGCCGGAGAACGCACGCGCGCGCGGGACCTCCAGGTGGAGCTGAATGCGCTGCACCAGCTGCTCTTCGTCGAGCCCAACCCCATCCCGGTGAAGTGGGCGCTGCACCTTCTGGGACGCTTCTCGGCCGAGATTCGCCTTCCCCTGGTTGCGTTGGGCGAGCCGCACGCCAGCGCGCTGGCGGCCGAGCTGAAGCGGCTGGGGCTGCTCCGGACCTAGAGGCCCATGCCGAGGCGCGTCCTGGTCACGGGAGTCACCGGCCGCATGGGCGCCGCCGTCCTGCGGGCGGTGCGCGGAGACGTGCGCTTCAGCGTGGTGGGCGGCACCGTGCGCCCGGGAAGCGGGCTGGCCGGGCAGGACGCGGGGGTGCTGGCCGGGGTGGGGCCGCTCGGCGCCCCCGTCTTCGAGGAGGTGACGGCGGCCTTTGCCAAGGCACGCCCCGAGGTCGTCATCGACTTCTCCCACCCGGAGTCCACCGCGGCGTGCGCCGAGGCCTGTGCACAGCGGGGGGCCGCCCTGGTGGTGGGTACCACCGGCCTGTCAGCGGCGGTGCGCGAGACGCTGGACCGGGCGTCGCGTTCCACCGCCGTGGTGCTGTCGCCCAACATGTCGGTGGGCATCAACGTGCTTTTCGACGTGGCCGCGCACCTGGTGCGCGTGCTGGGCGACGCTTGGGACGTCGAGGTCTTGGAACTGCACCACCGGGCCAAGCGGGACGCACCAAGCGGGACGGCACTCCGGCTGGCCGAGGTGCTGGCCAAGGCGGCCGGGCACGACGCCTCGGTGTTTCGTCTGGCGCGGGCCGGGGAGGTGGGGCCGCGGCCGGCCGGGGAGATTGGACTGCAGACGCTGCGGGGCGGGGACGTGGTGGGCGAGCACACCCTCTTCTTCCTGTCCGACGGCGAGCGCATCGAGTTGACTCACCGGGCCACCAGCCGGGAACAGTTTGCCCGCGGCGCCGTCCGCGCGGCGGCGTGGGCCTCGGCGCAGGAGGCCGGGCTGTACAGCATGCAGGACGTCCTCGGCCTATGAGCGCCTCCCCGGGAGGCGAGCTGGTGTACGTCGGCCTTGGCTCCAACCTGGGGGACCGCGAGGCCCACCTGGCCGAGGCGGTGGCGGGCCTACGCGCGCTGGACGGGGTGACCGTGCTGCGGCGTTCCCGGCTGTACGACACCCTGGCGGTGGGGCCGCCGCAGCCCCGCTTCCTCAACGCCGTGGTGGAACTGCGCAGCGCACACTCGCCGCGCCGGCTGCTCGGCCTCCTCCAGGCGGTGGAGCGGCGGCTGGGACGGACCGCCAAGGGGCTTCAGCGCCCCCGCACGGTGGACCTCGACGTCCTGTTGTGGGGCGAGCGCATCCTTGCCGAGCCAGACTTCCAGATTCCGCACGGCGACATGCATCGGCGGCGCTTCGTGTTGGAGCCGCTCGCCGAGCTGGCCCCGGACGCGCGCCACCCTGTCCTCGGCCTCAGTGTCGGCGAGCTGTTGGCCGCCCTTCCAGAAGCCGACGTCCTTCCCGTCCCGGAGGCCCCGGCCTCCGTGGGCAAGCATTGAGGTTTCCACCGTGACGCCTGCCCTCGCTCTTCTGTTCCTCCTCGGCGCCGATGCTCCCGCCCTGCCACCGGGCCACCCCCTCATCGGCGACGCCGGGCCGATGCTCAGGTCGGCCGGCCCCCTGCCTCCGGGACACCCGGCGCTGGACGCGGGACAGGCCCTGCGGCCCACCGGGCCGCTTCCGCCGGGGCATCCGGACATCTCCCGCGGGGGCACCGCCCCGAGTGCCCGCGACATTGTCCAGCAGCTGGACAGCACGCCGGACCTCAAGACGCGTCCCAAGCCATTCGAGGTGGCCGCCTCCGTGGGGAAGCTGTACTTCGGCCAGGGACGCTACGAGGACGCCGAGGTGTACTTCCGCCAGGCGCAGCAGGGCGCCTCCGCGCTGCGCTCGCTGTACCTGGCCGAGCGCCGGCAGGTGAAGGGGAAGCTGCCGGACGCCGCCGCGGCCGGCTGTCCCCCGGCGGCGACGGCGGCGCCCGGCGCGGTGGCCGCGGCCGCCCAGGCGAAGGCCGACGCGAAGGACCATGCCGGCGCCGCGGCCTGCGCGCTGCAGGCACTCGCTCCTGCCCTGGAGGCCGTCGCCTTCCTGGGCAACGCGCTCTTCCTCGGCTCGGACGCCCCGGGGGCGCTTCAGGCCTACGCCTGGGTGCTGGAGGTGGACCCGCTGCAGCCCCTCGCCCTGTATGGCCGGGCGGGCGTGCACTTCGAGACGCGGCCGGATGACATGGCCACGCTGCGCACGGTGAAGAAGGACCTCACGGACTTGCTTCAAGCGTGGCCCAACATTCCCCAGGCGCCGCAGGCCCGGGCCCTGCTCGCACGCACCGAGGAGCTGCTGCGCGCCGGTGGCCTCGCCAAGTACACGGCGGCGCATCCGAAATCCGCACCGCCCGCGGCCGGGACGGCAGTCGCGGCCGCGCCCCCTGCCCAGGGCGACTCGCTCCCGGCACTC
This sequence comes from Myxococcaceae bacterium, assembly GCA_017881265.1. Lineage (GTDB taxonomy): Bacteria > Myxococcota > Myxococcia > Myxococcales > Myxococcaceae > JADGRA01. The sequence continues at coordinate 168,035 of JADGRA010000015.1, forward strand.
AACCCGGAGACGGTGGAAGCCATCCGCAGCGCCGAGCGCACGCCGGAGCTGCAGAAGGGGCTGGCGGACTTGGTGGAGCAGGGCGAGGACGCCCTCAGCAAGGGCCAGTACCAGTCGGCGCTCGAGGCCTACCGCCGGGTGGTGCCCTTCGAGCCGGAGAATGGCCGGGCCAAGGCCGGCATGGCCTGGGCCCTGGTGGGCCTCAACCGCCAGCCGATGGCGGACCGCGTGTGGAGCGTCGCCGTGGAGTCGGACCCCCAGGCGGTGGACGCCTTGGGAGACCTTTTGGCGAAGAAGGGGAACGCCAAGGAGGCGCAGGCGCTGTGGGCGAAGCTTGCGACGACGTCGCCGGCCTACGCCCAGAAGGCCAACCTACAGAAGAAGCTGCACTAGGCCCGCCCTCAGGCGCGCACTTCCTCCACCGGGTCTGGCCCTGGCACGTGGGGAAGCCGCATCAGCGGCGTCGGCGTCCCCAGGAAGCGGGCTGGCCCGTCGACGCCGGAAAAATGCCCGCGGCGCTTGAGGGTCACCACCGCGGCCAGGCACAGAAGCGCCGCTGCCACCCCCACCTGGCGCAGGCCGAAGCGGTCTCCGGCCCACCCCAGGGCAAGCAGGCCCAGCGCGTAGCTGGTGGACAGCACCAGCCCGTACAGGCTGGCCACCCGGGCTTGCAGCAGCCGCGAGACGCGGGAAAGGCAAATGCTGCTGAGGGTGCTGAGGGTGGTGAGGTAGGCGGCGCCGAGGAGGGCAATGGCCACCACCGCCACCCCGAAGCTGGGCGCCAGCCAATAGACGGCGCCCAGCACGCAGAGCGCTGCCGAGGCGCGCACCAGCAGCCGCTGCCGCCCCCAGTGGTCCGCCAGGGACCCCGCTACCAGGGCCGCGCCGACGGCGCCCACGCCCTGGGCGGTGGCCAAAACCGACGTGCCTGAAGCGCCGCGGGCCAGGCCTTGAATGGCGAAGACGGGCAACAGGCCGATGAAGGGCGCCACCAAGGCGCCCACCGCGAAGGTGAGGAAGAGGACGGTGCGGATGCCCGCGTCCTCGTGCGCCACGCGCAAGCCGGTGCGGATTTCTGCCCACAGGTGTCCCTTGGGGCGCGCCTCGGGCGGCGGCAGCTGCACCGTTGCCACCGCCACCATCACCGCGACGAAGCTGAGCGCGTTGCAAGCGAAGGCCGCCCCGAGTCCGCCGACTGCCATCACCAGCGCCGCCAGGCCCGGGCCGACAATGCGACCGAGGTTGTACTGGGCGGACGAGAGGCTGACGGCCGACAGGAGGTCCTCCCTTGGCACCAGCTCCGAGAGGAGGGCCGAGGAGACGGGCGCCAGCAGCGCATTGGCGCATCCGGCCAGGAAGGCCAGCACCGAGATGGCCGGCAGCGACAGCCGGCCCAGCAGCGCGAGCGCTGCCAGGGCGGCGGCCAGAAGCAGCTGGGCCCAGGTCAGCCAAGAGAAGAGCTGGCGGCGGTCCCTGCGGTCGGCAATGGCGCCACCCAAGGGCCCCAGCACCAGCGCCGGCAGGTACATGAGGGCTGCCACCGTCGCTGTCCAGCCGCCCCGGCCGGTGGTTTGCGTCACCCAGACGCCGACGGCGATGGTTTCCATCCACGTGCCGACGTTGGAGACGAAGGCGCCCAGCCAGAAGCGCCGGTAATTCCGGTGCCGGAGGGCGCGGAGCGAGGAGAAGCGGTGCAGACCGAGGCGGCCATACACGGAAGAAGGAAGGACGCCGTCCACCAGAGCCCTCAATCTACCCGTGGCTTGGCTCCAGACGAAGTCACTCCGCTGCAGCGCGATTGTTCCAATGCTTGCTCAGGCGAGGCACCCCGGGCCAGAAGGACGCATGTCCAGGCGAGAAGAGGCTCCGGAAGCAGAGACGCCGCGCCTAGGACGAAGGCGTCGGTGGTTTCCCCTGCTGGGCCTGGCCGGCGCTGCGCTGGTGTACGCGCTGGTGTGGCAGGGGCCGGCACTGTTTTCCCGACGACGCCCGGAGGTGTCCGCCCTCGTGCTGTCACGCCTGGAGGGCGGCGCGTGGGTGAGTGTGCCGGAGGGCGCCGAGGTGCCGGCCCGGACGCGCGTGCGCTTCGCCGTGCGCCTGGCGCGCCCGGCCTCGCTGGTCCTCATCGGCCTCAACGCCGAGGGGCGGTCCACCCTCTACGTGCCCAGTGCGGGCGGCCCGCCCCGGCTGGCGACCGGGACGACGTCGGTGGGGGAGCAGGACCTCGACGGCGTCGCCGGTCCGGAGCTCTTCCTCGCCGTCCTCTGCCATACGCCGCTCGCCCCGTCCGTCATCCTCAAGGCCGCCGAGCGCGCCACCGCCACTGCGGAGTCACCCGCCCGGGTGCAGACACTCGACCTGGGCTGTCCGGAGGCACGCTTCCTCGTCCACAAGCAGCCGCTGCGCTAAAGGAAGCGCAACAGGCGCGGCTCCACCCCTGTCGGCCGGAATTTGCTGGCCCTCCGGGTAAGACTAGACTCATCTGCACGACGCGCGGACCGTCAGCCGCAAGGGCCTGCCACGTCGGGGGAAGTGCCAAACCGTGTCGCTGGCCGGGGACTTCAGGGACATTCTCTTCGCGGACTTGCTGCAGTTCTACTGCCTCAGCGGGCAGACGGCCGCGGTGTCTGTCCGGGCAGCGGGCGAGCGCGGCGAGGAAACCACCGGCGTCTTCTTCATCGACGGGGGCGTGCTGGTGGACGCCGTCTTCGACGGGCGCGAGGGGTCCGAGGCGGTGCGCCGCGCTGTCCGCCGCCTGAACCAGGGCGCCTTCCAGGTGGAAATCGGCGCCCGCAGCGAGCGCCGCACCGTCCATGAGCCGTGGAGTGCGCTGGTGCTGGAGGAGCTGCGTCAGCAGGAAGGCAGCGAGGGCGCTGGCGAGCTGAAGTCCGCCGCGCCTGCGCTGGCCGCGGCGCTGGGACGCGGTACGCCCACGCCCGCCGTCGGCACGCCCAGGGGGCCGCGGGGCCGCGCCCCGACGCCTCCCGCCGGCATCCGCGTGACGGGCACCAGCCCGGCCTCCACCGCCCCGACCCCCGCCCGCGGCTCGCCGGGACTGCCGCGGACGCCGACGAGCGGGCCGCCCGTGCGGGGCACGCCTGCGCGCGGGACGCCGGCCACCCCGTCCATGGAGCGCCCGCCCGCCGAGGGCGCCCCACCCAGGGAGGCGGCGTCTGCGCCCTCCCGTCCTGCACCCGCGAGCGGCCCGCACGCCCTGTCCCCCCCCCCTCGCTCGCCGACGCCGCCCCCGGCGCCCGTCCCGGCGGCGTCGGGCCCGGAGCGGCGGGGGACAGAAGGCGGCTCCGGCCCGCGGCCCAACCCGCCCACGGCGCCCTTCTCGCGCATCCGCCGGGAGGCCCGTCCCGCGCGCTGGGTGCGCTGGGCGCTTCCCCTCGCACTCGCCTCGGCCGTGGGTGGTCTGCTCGCCCTGGTCGCCACGCGCATCCCCGGTCGCCGCACGACGCCCACGCCGGCCGACGGTGCCCCCGCCGCAAGCCCGTCCGCCGTGCCGCAGGCGGCTCCCATCCCGGTGACGCCGCCGCCGACCCCGGGCGTCTCGGACACCGAGGTGCTGTTCGGCATGGCCGCGCCCTTCAGCGGCACCGCCAAGGAGTTGGGGCGCCAGATGAAGGTGGGTGTGGAAGTCGCCTTCGCCGGCGCCAACGCCGAGGGTGGTGTCCAGGGACGGCAGCTGCGGCTGGTCACCCTGGATGACGGGTACGAACCGAGCCGCACCGCCGACGTCATGCGGGAGCTCGCGGAGAAGCGCGCTGTCTTCGGCTTCGTCGGCAACGTGGGGACGCCCACCGCCGCGGTGGCCCTCCCGTACGTGTTGGGGCGGCAGATGCTCTTCTTCGCGCCCTTCACCGGCGCATCGCTGTTGCGCAAGGACCCGCCAGACCACACCGTCTTCAACTACCGGGCCAGCTATGTCGAGGAGACGGCCGCCATCGTCCGCTACCTGGTGGAGGTGCGTCGGCTGCGACCGGACCAAATCGCCGTCTTCGCGCAGAACGACGCTTACGGGGACGCCGGCTACCAGGGCGTGGTGCGAAAGCTGCGCCAGCTCAAACGCGACCCGACGGTGCTGCTCAAGGTCACCTATGAGAGAAACACCACCGATGTAGCCAACGCGGTGGCCCGTGTCCTCGAGCGCAAGGACCGCATCAAGGCGGTGGTGATGGTGGCCACCTACCGGGCGGCTGCTCGCTTCATCGAGCAGGTGCGCACCGTGCGCCCTGCGATGCTTTTCACCAACGTCTCCTTCGTGGGCAGCCAGGCGCTCGCCGAGGAGCTGGTGCAGCTCGGGCCACGCTTCGCCGAGGGCGTCATCGTCACCCAAGTGGTGCCGCTGCCCACCTCGCGGTCCACCGCGGTGCTTCGCTACCAGGAAGCGCTCGCCCGCTACGCGCCCGGGGAGAAGCCGGACTTCATCTCCCTGGAGGGCTACGTCGACGGCACGGTGCTGGTGGAGGCGCTCCGGCGGACCGGCCGGGCACTGACCACCGCACGGCTGGTGCAGGCACTGGAGGACCTCCATGGGTTGGACCTCGGCCTGGGCGCGCCCATCTCCTTTGGACCCTCGGAGCACCAGGGGTCCCACAAGGTGTGGGGCACCGTCCTCGACCGCACTGGCAACTACCAGACCATGGACCTCGAATAGCCCAGGCGTGTCCTCGTCCCCCCGTGGGGGCGGATGAGGTCGTGGCCTTCCGTGGGGCTCCGGCGGCAGCGGTACCTCCTGCTCCACCAGCAGCAGCCAGCGCCCGGCTCGCCGCACCCAAACCCCAGTAGCGGCCCGAAATGTCCCGTCCGTCGTACGTCTCGTCCAGCGTCGTGACCTGGCTGACCAGCATCTGCGCTTGAGGGTGGGTGTCTCGTCGCGGCAGCCGCGCAGCTTGATTTTGGGAGACTCCCGCGCCAGCTGGGTCACATCCCAGCGCGCCTCCGGAACCAGGCCCAGGTACTCGGGTGGAACCAGCTTCTGGACGGCTGGCCAGTCGCCGCGCTGGAAACTAACCTGTAGGCTTGGGTTGCGACAGACGACCTCGTCTTCGCCGACGGGTGTTGCTGGCAGCTAGCCCCCGGCTGCCACGCACAGGACCAGCCAGCCTCGACGGCAGCCTTGCGCCACCGCGCTCGCCTTACACGAGTCGAGCGGCCAGGACGTCCTGCACGTCGATGAGGCCCACCGGGTGGCCCTCGGCGTCCACCACGGGAAGCTGGTCGACGTGGGCCTCCCGCATCAGCGTCGCCGCGGTGAGCACCAGGTCCTCCGGAGAGACGCAGCGCGGGTGTGGCCCCATCACCGTCCGCACCTCGACCTCGAAGTCGCACGCGCCGCGCTCCACCAGCCGGCGCAAGTCGCCGTCGGTGAAAATCCCCACCAGCCGTCCGGCCGCGTCGACGACGTTGGTGGCGCCCGGCCGCCCGGGCGTATTCGTCATCACCACCACCGCGGCGGAGAGGCGTGCGGTGGCCTGCACCACCGGGTTGGAGGTCCCGGCCCGCATCACCTCGAAAACGCGCATGACGCTGCGGCCGATTTTGCCGCCCGGGTGCAGGACGGCGTACTCCTCGCTGGAGAACTGCCGGCACTTCAGCGCGGTCATGGCCAGGGCGTCCGAGACGGCATGCAGCGCGGCCGAGGAGGCGGTGGGCACCAGGCCAAGCGGACACGCTTCAGGAATGCTGCCGACGTCCAGCACC
>JADGRA010000075.1 GCA_017881265.1 Myxococcaceae bacterium
GCCGGGAAAAATTCGGCGACTCGGTGTTTCTCCTCGAGCCGCAACTCAAGTCCGGGGAGGGAGGCCTGCGGGACCTGGAGACGGCCCTATGGGTGGCCCAGGCGCGCTTTGGCGTCCGGGGCCTGGGCGGGCTGCTGGAGGCCGCCATCCTTCCAGCCTCGGAAGTGGCGCGGCTGCGGGCGGCCCGGGACTTCCTTCTGCGGACACGGCACGAGGTGCACTTCCTCCGCGGGCGCAAGGAGGACCGCCTCACCTTCGACCTCCAGGAGTCGGTGGCGCGCTTCTTCCAGTACGGCCAGGGCGACGGGCTCCCGGTGGAACAGTTCATGCGGGACTACTACCTGTCGGCGGGCATTCTCCGGCGCGCGGCCGATGCCCTCATCGCCCGTGCCGAGGAGCAGCGCGGGCCCCGCCGGGGGCCCTTTCGGGCCGAGCGTCGCGTGGGCCCCTTCAAGGTGTTTCGCGGACGGCTGACGGTGGACGGGGACGCGGAACTGTTTCAGCGCGAGCCGGCGGCGGCGGTGCGACTGTTTCACGCGGCCGATGAACTGGGCGTCCCGGTGTACTCCTGGGCCCTGGACCAGGCGGCGCAGGCGGCACCGGCGCTGGCCGAGGCGCGGGGCAGCGAGGCGGTGGTGGAGGCCCTGCGGGCGCTTCTGACGCGGCCAGGAACGCGCGGGGAGGCGCTGGAGGCGATGCACGCGCTGGGCCTCCTCGGCGTGCTGGTGCCCGAGTTTGGCCGCGTCACCGCGCGCCACCAGTTCGACCTGTACCACGCGTACACGGTGGACGTGCACACCCTGCGGGCGCTTCGGCGGCTGTATGCCCTGCGCGCCGGGGACTTCGTCGAGACGGAGCCGGAACGCACCCGCGCCATCCGCGACCTAGGCGACGTGCTGCCGCTGGTGCTGGGCGTGCTGCTCCACGACGCCGGCAAGGGCATGGGGGGCGACCATTCCGAGCGCGGACGCGACCTGATGCGCTCACTTGGCGCGCGCCTGGGGCTGTCCGCCCGGCAGCAAGAGGTTGCGGAATTCCTCGTCCTGCACCACCTCACGCTGAGTCACCTCGCCCAGCGCCGTGACCTTTCGGACCCGCAGCTGCTCGAGGAATTCGCGCGGTTGTGCGGCGACTCGGAGAAGCTGACCTGCCTGGACCTACTCACCTGGGCGGACATCTCCTCGGTGGCCCCGGGCATGTGGACCGACTGGCGCGCCCGGCTGGTGCATGAACTCGTCAGCAAAACGGCAGCGGTGCTGGCCGGGCAGGGCTGGCACGGCGAGCGCGAGGCGCGCGAGACCTTCCGGGGGCTGTGGACACGGCGCTTCGGGGCCGAAGAGGCGGAGCGGCTGCTGGCGGCCTCGGCCGACCGCTACCTCGGCAGTACGCCACCCTCGGCCGCCGTCCTACACGGGCTGCTGCTGCGCCGCGCCCGGCGGACCGGCTTCGCCGCGGCGCTGCGCCGCTTGAAGGAGCCGGACCACGCCGAGCTGCACCTCGCCGCCCGGGACCGCCCGGGCCTTTTGTCCCTGTGGAGCGGCGTGCTGGCCGCCCACGGCATTGACATCCTCAGCGCCCGCATCGCCTCGACGGCGGACGGGGCGGCCATCGACGTCTTTGAAGTCCGCAGCGCGGCGCGCCGCCCCCTGGAACGCGCGCGCTGGCGCCGGGCGCGCTCCGACCTCCGGGCGGCGCTGGAGGGCCGGCTGGACGTCCAGGCGCTCCTGGAACGGCGCCGGCGGTCCTCCGCGCTGCCGCGACGGCTGCCGGGTGTGGCCACCCGCGTCAGCGTCGACAACACCGCCTCGCGGGCCTTCACCGTGGTGGACGTCAGGGCGGAGGACCGGCTCGGCCTGCTGCACGAAGTGGCCGCCTGCTTCACCGACGCCGGGCTGGAGATTGCCCTGGCCAAGGTGGCCACCGAGGCCAACCGCGCCATTGACTCCTTCTACGTGTCCCAGAATGGACACAAGCTGGAGGCCCCGGCGGCCCTGGAGACCCTGCGCGAGAAGCTGGAGGCGGTGCTGGCCACCCCGGTGCCGCCGGCGGTGCTGCAGGCGGCCGAGCCGCAAGGGGCGGAATGAAACGCCGTCGCCCCGGGTTGCCTCCCTGAGCGTCAGGCTCCCCGAGACGGCGGATGCCCCCCTGCCCACTAACCTCTCGTGAAGTCGAGGGTTTGGCTGGTTAGTGGGGTGTGCGTCGTCTGTCGACCAGGTCCCGGGTGTGGGGCAGGGCTGCAGAGGGCGGGCGAGGCCAGGCTGAGACAGGAGAGATGGCATGTCGGCGAAGGACAGCAAGGGACAGATGAGCGTGGCCGAGGCTGGCCGAAAGGGTGGGGAGGCGGTCCGGAACGAACGGGGCCGGGAGTTTTACGAAACCATTGGCCGCAAGGGCGGCGCGACGGTGAAAGCCGAGCGCGGGCGCGCCTTTTACGAGGAGATTGGCCGCAAGGGCGGCGAGACAGTCAAGGCCGAGCGGGGCGTGAAATTCTACGAGGAGATTGGGAAGAAGGGCGGCGACCGGGTGAAGGCCACCCGCGGCTCCAGCTTCTACGAGGAGATTGGCCGCAAGGGCGGGCAGAAGGTGAAGCAGCTCATCGAGGAAGGCAAGCGCGCCGCCCGGGCTGCGGCCGAGGCCCAGGCGCTGCTTCACCCCTCGAAGGCCTGAAGCCCGCAGCCCCTTACTGGGGCGCAGGCGTTGGCGGCGGCAGAGCGCTCGGGCTAGGAGGGCACCCCTGGTGCCCGCTCCGCTCGCTCCGGTAGACGCAGAGCACCCGCAGCCGCGGGCCATTGAGCGCGCAGTGCGGGCCCTCGCCGACGGCGAGCTCATCGGCTACCCCACCGACAGCTGCTACGCACTGGGCTGCGACGCCCGGGCCAAGCGCGCCGTGGAGCTCCTCTACACGCTGAAGGGGCGCGACCACCGGAAGCCCTTCGCGCTGCTGGTACCGGACCTGGGCGACGTGGCCCGCTATGCGATTGTGAGTAACTTCGCCTACCGCGTCCTGCGTCAGCACACGCCTGGGGCCTTCACCTTCGTCCTTCCGGCCACCAGGCTGGTGCCGGAGCTGCTGCTCAACAAGCAGAAGCAGGTGGGCATCCGCGTGCCGGCCGCCCCGGTGGCCACCGCCCTGGCCCGGGCCCTGGAGGGCCCGCTGGTGACCACCACCGCGACCGGGGAGTCCGGCGAGCCCCTCGCCGACCCGCGCGAAATCAAGGAGAGGTACGGCCACGCCCTGGCGCTGGTCCTCGACGCGGGGCTGCAGGAGGGCCACCCCTCGACGGTGGTGTCCCTTCTTGACGACCAGGTAGAAATCCTCCGGCAGGGTGGGGCCGCCTTTCCCCTGCACTGAATGGGCATCCGCCGGCGGCCGCACCGCCGTCGAAGTTGCGGGCCGGACGGGCAGGGGTAGGGTGGTTTCGGCAACGCCCCCACTCCGTGACACCGCTTACGCCCTTCCTCGACGTCTTCGTCGGCTACCTCCACGCCGAGCGCGGCCTGGCGGGCCGCAGCGTCGAGGCCTACGCAGCTGACCTGGTCGAGTACCTGCGCGGGATGCAGGCCGAGGGGGTGCAGTCGCCCGACGCCATCACCTCTGCCCACGTCCGCCGGCACCTGGACGCGCTTGCCGCGCGCGGGCTGTCAGCGTGCAGCCAGGCCCGCCACCTGGCGGCGCTGCGCGTCTTTCATCGTTTCCTCGTCGCGGAGGGGCACGCCCGGGAAGACCCGACGGCCCTCACCGACACGCCGCGGCTGGCCCGGCGCCTGCCGGTGGTGCTCAGCCTCGAGGAGGTGGAGGCGCTGTTGGATGCGCCAAAGGACAGTAGCCCGTCGGGGGTGCGGGACCGGGCGATGCTGTCGCTGCTGTACGCCACCGGGCTTCGGGTGAGCGAGCTGGTGGGCCTTCCGGTGGAGGCGCTGCGGCTGGACGCGGGCTTTCTTCTGGCCCGGGGCAAGGGCAACAAGGAGCGGCTGGTGCCGGTGGGCAGCCGGGCCCTGGAAGCCGTACGCGTCTACCTTCAGCACGCGCGGGAGGCGCTGCTGCGGGGCCGGACGGCCCGGGCCCTCTTCGTGACGCAGCGGGGGCGGGGCTTCACCCGGCAGGGCTTCTGGAAGCTGGTGGGCCGCTACACCCGCGCCGCCGGCATCCGCAAGCGCGTCTCGCCCCACAAGCTGCGCCACTCCTTCGCCACGCACCTGGTGGAGCGGGGGGCAGACTTGCGCAGCGTGCAGGCCATGCTGGGCCACGCCGACCTCGCCACCACCCAAATCTACACGCACGTGGATGGGCGGCGGCTGCGGGGCGTCTATGACCGGGCCCATCCGCGCTCGGGCCCAGTGCGCGAACGGCCACCGGTGCGGTAGAAGGCGCTCCCCCATGCGCATCCTCTCCGGCATCCAGTCGTCCGGGAAACAGCACCTAGGCAACTACTACGGCGCCATCCGCCAGTTCGTCCGTTACCAAGACCAGGGGGAAGCGCTCTACTTCATCGCCAACCTGCACGCGCTGACGACGGTGAAGGACGGGCCTACCGCGCGCACGCTGACGCAGCAGACGGCCATGGCCTTTCTGGCCCTGGGGCTGGACCCGGCCAAGGCCTGCATCTTCCGCCAAAGCGACATCCCGGAGGTGCTGGAGTTGTACTGGATTCTCGGCACGGTGGTGCCCCAGTCCAACCTCGAGCGCGCCCACAGCTTCAAGGACAAGGTGGCCAAGGGAATTGCCCCGGACTTTGGACTCTTCGCCTACCCGGTGCTGATGGCGGCCGACATCCTCCTGTACGCCGCGGACGGCGTGCCGGTGGGCAAGGACCAGGTGCAGCACCTGGAATTCACCCGGGACTGGGCGACCAAGTTCAACCTGGCCTACGTCCCCGGCTATGACGCGGCGGATTCCACCGGCGCGCGCACCGGGCGGCCCGGGCTGCTGAAGGTGCCCGAGGCCCTCGTCGAACAGGAGACGGCGGTGGTGCTGGGGACGGATGGCGAGAAGATGTCCAAGTCCTACAACAACACCATCGACCTCTTCGCCGACGACGCGGAGGTGAAGCGCCGCATCATGGGCATCCGCACCGACTCCACGCCGGTGGAAGCCCCCAAGCCGCTCGACAGTCCGCTGTACGCGCTTTTGAAGCTGGTGCTGCCGCCGGCCGACTTTGCCGACGTCGACCGCGCCTGGCGCGCGGGCGGCCGGGGCTACGGCGACTTCAAGAAGGCGCTGTTGGCGGGCTTTCACGCTGGCTTCGACGGGGCCCGAGCACGCTACCGGCAGCTGGAGGCGCGGCCGGCCGAGGTGGAGCACATCCTCGCCGACGGTGCGGCCCGGGCCCGGGCTCTGGCGGCGCCAGTCATTGCCGGCGTCCGGAAGGCGGTGGGGCTGTAGGCCCCGGGCGCCATGCGTCCTCCCATCCTCGTCTTCGATGGCGGTCTGCGCGTCTACCCGTCCCGCTCGGCGGCCGAGCGGGCCCTGGCCCCGGGCGGCCCGAGGGCAGTGGACGCCTTCGACGCCGCCGGCCGTCCCCTGCGACTCGTCCCGGGAGGCGGCGGGCCGTTGGGCTTCCTCCACCGCGGCGCCGTCCAGCTGGTGGCCGCCAGCACGACGGCCGCCGCGCGGGCACAGCTGCGCTCACGCCTGGCCGACGCCCTGGTGCAACAGGGGGCCCAACGGCCGTGGGCCGACGGCGCCCCGCTCGGGGCGCTGGTGGCCGAGGCGGCCCGGCGCCTGCGCGCCTAACGGCGGCCAGCCCGCCCCGGGGGGCCCGGGGCGGCCACTACTTCTTCGGGGGCGGTGCCGGCGCCGGGGGCGCACTTCACCTCGACCAGGATGAAGCCCATCGTCGTGGTGCCGACGCTTTCCCAGGTGTGGGGGGCCTTCCGCCTCCATCCAGCCGGCCTCGCCCACCTTGGCCGCCCAGACGATTGGCGGCGAGCGCCAGAAGGAAGACTGCCCACGCCCCTGCGGAATTCGAAGAAGACACCAATTGCCAACTCCGCTCCCGTGAAAAGACGTGGGCGCCGAGGCTGCCCTCTGGCGCACCCGGGCTGCCACCCGGCGTTTGGAGGGCCACCCTGCGTTGACCCGGTTTGTCAGCGGCTGGTAGGAGACTCCTCCCCTTCCGCTTCCAGAGGTTGGCGGAAGCCAGTCCCCTCACCGTCCCAGGCCCGGACACCCCCAGGTCCCCTTGAATCCCACCACAGACCGAGACGGCGTGCGGGACAGCGATGCCTGGCTGGCCGCCGAGATGGCCGGGGCGGAGGCCCCGACGGGTGCCGGCGCGGCCTTCCGCGTCGCGCTGCCGACGTTCGAGGGCCCGCTCGACCTGCTGCTGCACCTCATCCGCGAGCACAAGGTCGACGTCCTCGACATCCCGGTGTCGTTGATTGCCGAGAAGTACAACGCCTCGCTCGAGCTGATGCGGGACCTCAACCTGGACGTCGCCGGCGAGTTCCTGGTGATGGCGGCCACCCTGGCCCACATCAAGAGCCGCATGCTGCTGCCACGCTCCGAAGTGGCCCCGGGTGAGCTGGAGGCCGAAGCCGAAGGCGACCCGCGGGTGGAGCTGGTGCGGCGGCTGCTCAACTACCAGAAGTACCGCGAGGCAGCGCGCCAGCTGGCCGACCAGCCCCTGCTGGGCCGGGATGTCTTCGCCCGCCAGCACGTGTCCGAGAGCGACGAGCACCGCGGCCCGGCCCCCGTGGCGGACCTCTCCATCTTCCGGTTGATTGAGGCGCTCGACCACGTCCTCAAGTCCCTCGTCCCGGAGGCCGGACACGAGGTGCTGCGCGAGAAGGTGACCCTCTCGGCGGCGATGGAGCGGATTCTGCACGGCCTTCGCGCCGCGCCCGAGGTGACGTTCCTCTCCCTCTTCGACGGGCAGCGCACCCGCAGTGCGGTGGTGGTGACCTTCCTCGCGCTGCTGGAGATGGTGCGCCTGAGACGCGTCCGGGTCCGCCAGGCGGAGGACGGCTCGGACATCCTGGTGGCTGCACAGGGCGAGGCGCTGAACGTCCCCGTCCCGGAGGTCGACGAACGTGAGTACAAGTGAGGGGCAGGGCACCGGTGGCGAGGGGCGGGGCGGGCCTTCCCCCTTCACCGAAGCCGAGGTGGCCCGGACCACCGGCCCGGCGGGCGAGCCGGAGCTCGAGGACGTCGCCCCGGCTGACATCGACGAGTCGGTGGTGGAGCTCGAGCCATTCGACAAACTCGTCCTGCGCAGCCGGCGGCTCCCGGAGAGCCGCGTGCGCGCCATCCTCGAAGCGCTGCTGCTGGTCTCCGACCGACCGGCCAGCGTGGAGCAGCTGCACGAGACGACGGGCATCGACCGGCCGCGGCTGCAGGAGGCGCTGAAGGACCTCGCCGGTCAGATTGCTGAGCGAGACGGCGGGCTGTCCCTGGTAGAGGTGGCGGGCGGCTGGCAGCTGCGCACCCACCCCGCCACCGTCGAGTACGTCCGGCGCTTTCTCCGCGTGCGGCCCCAGCGGCTGACGCGCGCCGCGGTGGAGACCCTGGCCATCATCGCCTACCGGCAGCCGGTGACGCGCCCGGAGATTGAGGAAATCCGCGGCGTGGACTCCGCGGCGGTGGTGAAGGCGCTCCTCGACCGACGCCTCATCAAAATCCTCGGTAAGAAGGAGGAAGTGGGTCGTCCCATCCTCTACGGTACGACGCGCGAGTTCCTCGAGTTCTTCGCCCTCAAAGACCTCTCGGCGCTGCCCACGCTGCACGAGTTTCATGAGCTCAGCGAGGAGAACCAGGCCATTCTCGAGCATGAGGCGCCGCGGCCGCCGGTCACCCTGCGCGACCTCACCGACCCGGAGTTCGGGCGCAAGCTGGAGGCGGCAAGCCCCTCGGCGGAGGCGGCGCTGGCCGAGTTGGAGGGCGCCATCGCCCATGCGGACCGGCAGGTCCGTTCAGCCGCCGCGACGCTGGGAAGTCCCACCCCGGCCGAGCCGCCCGACAGAGAAGAGACTTAGCGCCTCCATGGCTGAACGACTGCAGCGCTACCTCGCCCGGGCTGGCGTCGCCTCGCGGCGCCACGCCGAGGAGCTCATCACCGCGGGCCGAGTCACGGTGAACAACCAGGTCACCAGCACCCTCGGCAGCAAGGTGGAGCCGGGCGACCTGGTGGCCCTCGACGGCAAGCTGGTCATGCCGCCGGACACCGTCTCCTGGTACGTGCTGTACAAGCCCGCAGGCGTGGTGACCACCCTGGACGACCCGCAGGGCCGGCCCACCGTACGGAGTTTTCTCGACAGCGTCGCGACGCGGGTGTTCCCCATCGGCCGGCTGGACTGGGACGCCGAGGGCGCCCTGCTGCTGACGGACGACGGGGCGGCGGCCCACCGGCTGCTGCATCCGAGTTTTCAGGTCCCGCGCACGTACCTGGCCAAGGTGAAAGGCGTCCCGACGGAGGAGGGGCTGGCCCGGCTGCTGGCCGGCGTCCGCCTGGAGGATGGGCCGGCCCGGGCCCTCGAGGTGCAGCGCTTTTCGTCCGCGGAACGCAACAGCTGGCTGCGGGTGACGGTGGGCGAGGGGCGGCCGCACCTGGTGAAGCGGCTGTGTGCCGCCATTGGCCACCCGGTGCTGCGCCTCTACCGGCCGCACCAGGCCGGCATCTCGGTGGCCGGCATGCAGCCTGGAGAGTTGCGCCCACTGCGTCCGGAGGAGTTGGCCGTAGTGGAGGCCGTCGCGGCAGGCCAGCCCGTCCCCGCAGTGACGCTCAGCCTGCCCCCCCGGCGCCATGGGCGCGCCAACGACGACGCGGAGACGGCCGGGGATGGTGGGGAGGAAGCCGGCGAGGCGGGCCCCCCGCGCAACGCCCGCGCCGGTGCGGCTCTTGGCTTCCGGCCGCGCCCGGCCGGGGGCCAGCAGAAGCCCCGCACGGGCGGGGCGCGCGGGGCCTCCCCAGGCCGGGGTCCACCGCGGGAAGGCCGTCCGGCGGCGGCAGGCGGCGGCTGGCCGCGGGCCCGCACCGGTGTGCAGCGCGGCGGCCCACCGGGCCGAGGGGTCCCTTCTGGTCGTGGCCCACAGGCGGGCCGTGGCTTCCGTAACGCGCCGGCCGGTACCGCTGGACGCGACCCCGGCGCCCGCGCTGGCTTTCAGCCCTCCCACCCCGCTGCTGGCGGCGGCCCCCCTGGCCGCACCGAGGGCGGCGGCGGCTTCCGAGGCAAGTCTGCGGGCGGCGCACGGGGCGGACCACGGCGGGGACCTCCCGGCGCCCGTCCCGGCTTTCAGCATGCTGGCGACGCTGGCCGGGGCACCGCCGGCGGCTTCCGGGGGAAGCCTTCGGGCGCTGCGTCTGGCGGACCACGGCGGGGACCTCCCGGTGGCCGCCCAGGCCTTCAGCATTCCGGCGGCCCTGCGCGCGGCGTACCGGCTGACCGCGCGGCGCGCGGCGCCTTCCGGGGCAAGCCCTCCGGCGGGGCGTGGGCTGGGGCACGGCGAGGACCTCCCGGCGGCCGCCCCGGCTTCCAAAACGCCAGCAGCTCAGGCCGCGGCACCGCCGGCGGCTTCCGGGGGAAGCCTTCCGGCCCGTTTGGCGGGGGAGGGCGGGGGCCGAAGGGCGGCCGTCCCGGCTTCCAGCACGCCGGTGGGCCTGGGCGCGGCGCGCCCGCCGCCGGCGGCTTCCGGGGAAAGCCCGCGGCCGGCAGCTTTTCCGGCGGCCGGCGTGGCCCGCCTGCCAGTCGGCCTGGAGGAAAGCGGGGCCCAGCGCCCGGCCGTGCCTCCCGGTCTTCGGCACCCAGGGGCGGCAGCTGGAGCGCCCCGCGGGGAGCGCCCCGGGGCGGGCGCGGTCCGCCGCGACCCGCCGGCGGAAAGCCGCGGGGCCCGCGCCGCTAGGGGCGAGGCCACACCGCGTCGTTTGAGGGTGGTACAACCTCTCTCCACCCCATGGACTCCGCGCAGCTGAAGTCCGACGCCAGCGCAGCGCTCGCGGCCGGGCACTTCGCTAAGGCCGGGGCGCTCTTCGCCTCTTACTGCGCGACCGCGCCGACCGACCGGCAGTCCCTGTTGCGCATGGGGGACGCCTGGGCCCGTGCTGGCGAGCGCGCGCGCGCCATTGACGCCTACCTGGCCGCGGCCCAGGGCTTTGCCGCCGACGGCTTCCTGGCGCGGGCCATCGCCGCGAGCAAGCTGGTGCTGGAACTGGAACCGGGCCACCAGCGCATGCAGCGCATCCTGGCGGACCTCTACGCGCAGCGCGGCGTCGGCCCAGGCGTCGCGCGGCGTCCCCGGGCGCTGGCGCCGCCTCCTTCGCCCCCGCCCGCAGCGCCGGAGACGCCCGCGCCCGCCCCGGCGCGGGCGGCGGAGGAGGAAGCCGCGGAAATGGTGGTGACGGAATTCGTCCTGGACACCGTGCCGGAGCGCA
>JADGRA010000076.1 GCA_017881265.1 Myxococcaceae bacterium
GATCTGGCCCTGTACCACTTTCGGCGTTGACGGCTGGGCGCTTCTGGCTCTGACAGAGCTCTCGCGACGTTGACCTGGGTCTTGACGCTCCGCTAAACGCTCGCCCACCGATGCCCGCAGCTCGCAAAGCGACCGGAACACTCGTCCGCCTTAGGCCGGCGGACCCTTTCGAACTCATTCGCTGGCTGGCCCGTAGCCAGAGCGACCCGCGAAAAGCGGTGGCCGAATTGGTTCAGAACTCGCTTGACGCTGGCGCCACGAAGATCCGCGTCAGCCGCCGCAGGCTGAAGACGGTCCACATCCTCGCGGTCGAGGATGACGGCGAAGGTGTCATCCCTGAGATGCAGCGTGAAGAGGCACTACGCTACCTCGCCACTCACGTCGGCCACTCCCGCAAGCTGAACCTGACGCCCACGCAGCGTGCTGAACGCGTCGTCGCCGGTCAATACGGCGTCGGGCTCCTTGGATTCTGGGCCATTGGGCGCCGCTTGGAGCTTCGCTCGCGCCTGCGCGGCGGGGACCTGTGGGCCCTGAGGCTGACCGAGGACGAGCAGCAAGCGTCCATTGACCGAATGGCCCCGCCCCTTGACGCGGCGGAGACCTATACCGAGGTCGTGGTCCTTGACATTCACCCGATGGCACAGCGGGCGCTTTCAGGAAGGCGCCTCGCCGAATACCTCGCCGCCGAGCTTCGGGGACAGCTTCTGGCAAGAGACGTCGAAGTCACTGTTTACGACGGCCAAGCGCGCGGAACGGCTCAGCGCTCCTTCGCGGTTGTGCCGCGACGCTTCGTCGGAGAGAAGCTCGCTGTTCCTCCCCAATGGGAGGTTCCTGGCTTTGCTCCTATTCGCGTTGAGCTCCATGTGTCGTCAGGGGGGGAGTTGCCTGCGATTCAAGTGGGCTGCGCGGGCACCCTCGTTGCCGACGACATCCGCGAGCTTGGCGCCCTCGGATTCGACGGGGCTCCATGGGCGGGGTGCGGACTGTCGGGGCTCATCGACTTCCCGGCGTTTCGAGTGCCCCCGGGCACTCGCCGCGGAGTGATGCCGGACGATGCGGCGCGGGCGTTCGCGGAGGCAATGGATGGGCTGGCAGAGGTCATCACCGCCGAACTGCATCGCTTGGAACGTGAACGGAAGCGGGCCTCGGATCGCGACGTGGTCAAGGAACTGCGGCGCGCCTTGAAGGGCTTCCAGCAGCGCCTGCCGCAATACGATCTGCCTCACGTCCCCGATGGCGGCAGCGTCGGACCGGCAGAAGATGGAGGCGGTCCGCTTTTCGCGGGGACGGAGGAGTCTGTCTCCGCTCCGGTCGTTGAGTTGTTTCCCCCCGGTCCGGTCGCCGCCGTGACGATCGAGCCATCGCACGTGCGCGCTGCACCGGGCACCGAGCGCAGAATCCGCGCTGTGGCGGTCGATGCCGAGGGCCGTTCCGTGGCTGGCGAAGCCGAGTTTTTGTGGTGGGTCGACGGAACTGATTTTACACTCCGTGGGGCCGGTTCGCGGCCCGCCATTTGCGTCCTTCCGACTGCCCGCCATGGCGCGACAGGCCGGATCTGCGTTGAGGTCCGATCGGGCGGCGCCCGAAGCGGGGCGGAGGCAACGGTCCAGGTGAGCCCGCCCCCGGAAGATGTTGATGGATCGGCATTCGGCATCCCGGAACCCGTCTTGGTGAGCGATCCTTCCAGCCTTTGGCGCAGTCGCCTCTCCTCTGACACCTGGGAGATCAACGAAGCGCACGAGGACTATGTTCGACTCCGCAGCGAGCCGAAGTCTCGCGTCCGCTATCTGTTGACGCTCCTGGCCAAAGAGTTGGTGCAGAGGTCCTTCGCGCAGCCCGGGTCCGACCAGCTGCTGGAGCGAATGGTGGAGATCCTCGCGCACGCCGAGCGCAACCTGCGAGGCGGCTGACGCCTGCCGCGGCGTCGCAAGACCAAGAGCGTTCAGAGTGACTCTTTCCCTTTCGACTCGAGAGGCTTAGCCACCTTCGCTCTCTCAAGACGGGCAACCGCTTCGGTGGCCCTGGCCGTTTCCAAGAGCGCCTCCCAGTCCTCTGGCGGGTCGCCCTTGTCGAGCATCTTCTTGAACACTGCGTACGCGTCGGCCCTGGAACCGTAGGTGCGCAATGTAGTCGAGTCGTTCACCCAAGCGTAGATGACCACCCTGGCCTTCGAATCGAACCGGAAAAAGAGCCGGAACCGCTGTCCGCCGAACTTCGCTCGAAACCAGTGCTTCCGATCTGCGCCCAAAGTGGCCCCCTGCCGATGATCCGGCCGGCCGGGCTCGGCCGGGATGGTAGCGAACATCAGGTCGTGGAGGGCCGCCAGCACCTTGAAGTTCGCGCTGCTCTGATAATCTTTCGGCTTCTTCGCTTTCTCCCTCTCGACCGCTCCCATCAGCTTTTCGAGTTGGTCGAGGAGGAGGGGATGAGCGAAGAGCTCCCAGCCGTTGACCTGCATCGGTCAAAGGGCCACGTCGCCGTCGATAGGCGCGTTGAGATCGACCTTCTTGCCCTTCAGAAGTTTCGCCATACGCGACGCGAAGTCCTTAGACAGTGCCTTCACCGCATTGGGATGCTGCGCGATGTCCTCGGCGATGAACTCAAGGAACTTTTTGACCACGGGGTCCTCGTGGACCGGGCCAGCGGGCACGACTGTCACCTGCTGCCCGTCAACGCGAAAGGCAATCTGGTCACCAACGTCGACGCCCAGTACCTGGCGCACGGCCTTCGGAACAGTTGTCTGGCCTTTGGCGGTGATAGTGCTGACTTCTTCAAGGACGGGCATCTGAGACCTCCAAAGGCCCCAAGGGTAAGGAATAGTCCTTACATGGTCAAGCGGGTCTTGCAATCGCCTCCTCGATCATGGGGAGGGCCTTTGGGGCTTGGTGCTCGGTGACTCAATTCCCGAGGCGGCTTGGGGTCCTTTTGCGGGAGCGCGCGATACTGGACTCGAACCAGTGGCCTTCGGCTCCGGAGGCCGAAACGAAGGCACGCCAGCTGCTTGGGGTGGGCACGGTGGCCGGCATTGGCTTCACCGTCGCCCTCTTCTATCGCCAACCTAGCCTTCGGAGCGGGGCACCACCTGCTGGACGAAGCGCGGCTGGGCATCCTCGTCGGCTCGGGCGTGTCCGGCACCTGGGCATGCTGCTGTCGCGGCTGCTGCCCGCCCGGGCCGTCCCGGCGCCCGCCGGCTAGGGCCGCCGCGACCCACCCGCGCCGTCGGTCGGGAGGGCCTGGACGGGGAGGGCCTTGCGGCCCGTGTGTCCGGCGCGCCAACATACTTAGCTGTCCCCGTGCAGCGCCGTGCCTCCACGCTTCTCGTCGCCCTTCTCCTCGCGGGCGTTTGCGTCGGGAAGGCACAGGCCGCGGGCACCAAGGAAAGGGACCGCACGGCGCTGCGCGAGGTGCTGGAGGACTTGGCGGGCCGCGGGCCACTGGGCGCGGCACGGGTGGGAATTGCAGTCCTCAGCCTGCAGGACGGCTCCGTCGTCTTTGCGCGCAACGCGGACGCACTCCTCAACCCCGCCTCCAACGTGAAGCTGGTGACGGCCGCCGCTTCCCTCTCCCGCCTGGGGCCGGACTTTCGCTTTGAGACGGAATTCTCCCTGGAGGGTGCGCTCAGCGACAGGCCGCGCCTGTACGTGCGGGGCAAGGGCGACCCTTCCATGACGACGGAGCGGCTGTACCAGGTGGCGGGCGAGCTGAAGCACCTCGGGCTGCGCGAGGTCTCGGACATCGTCCTGGACGACAGCTACTTCGACGCCGAGCGCATGGCGCCCGGCTTCGAGCAGGAAACCACGGACCGGCCGTACACTGCGCCCACCGGGGCGCTCAGCCTCAACGCCAACGCGGTGGGCGTCTACGTGCGGTCGGCGGGCGCGGGCGCACGGCCGGTGGTGGAGGTGGACCCGGCCAGCGACTACTTCACCGTGGCGAATTCCGCGGTGGGGACTTCCAGTCGCGCGCGCCGTGCCTCGGTGTCCTCGGAAGTCGACGGCGAGCACCAGCGGATTGTCGTCCGGGGCACGGTGCCGGCCACCGGGGAATTCGTCTCGTGGAAGCGCATCAACCAGCCGCCCCTGTACTACGGCCAGACGCTGAAAATGCTGCTCGAGCAGCGCGGCGTGCACGTGCGGGGCAAGGTGAGGCTGGGCCTCGTCCCGGACCGGGCCAAGCCGCTGTACCTCGCCCAGAGCGACACCTTCGACCTTGTCCTGAAGCGGATGAACAAGACGTCCAACAACTTCGTCGCCGAGCAGCTGATGAAGACGCTGGGGGCCGAGGTGAAGGGCGCCCCGGGCACCACCGCCAAGGGCGTCCAGGCCACCGAGGAATTCCTTGAGAAGGAAGTGGGCATCCAGCGGGGCAGCTACGTGCTGAAGAACGGCTCCGGGATGAATGACACCAACCGCTTCACGCCGGCCCAGCTGGCGAAGCTGTTGAAGACCATGGCCGAGCGCTTTCCCGTCGCCGCCGAGTACCTCTCAAGCGTCCCCATTGGCGGACGGGACGGGACGCTGCGCTGGCGCTTCGAGGGTAATGACATTGCCGGCAAGCTGCGCGCCAAGACGGGGACGCTGGAAAACGTCTGTGCCTTGAGCGGCGTGGTGCAGACGGCCGGCGGCGAGATGCTGGCCTTCAGCATCCTGGTGAATGACTTCCCTGGGCGCACCGGCCCGGTGGTGCAAACCATCGACGCGGTGGGCACGGCCCTGGTGGCGGCCGGCACGGCTGCCGGCCCGGGCGCCGCGGTGGCGGCCCTCACCGCCCCGGCCACCCAACCCTCGCCCGTCGAGGAAGCCCGCGCGCGGCTGAAGACGTACCTGCAGCTGGCCGCCCAGGCAGACCGCCGCAACGTGGCCTTCCTCCGCACGGCCTGGCGCAACGAGAAGGACCCGGCGGTGCGCGCCGCGGTGGCGGACGCCGTCTACCAGTCCAACCCGTCGGACTACCTGGGCACGCGCGCGCTGCTGGACAGCTTCACCGCCTCGGACGACGTCTACCTCCGCCTGCGGCTGCTCGCCCGCACGCTGGGCGTCGAGACGCCCTGCGTCTCCTCGCTGGTGACGCTGGCAGCTGAAGGGAACGCCGAGGCGCTCTCTCGCCTGGTGGAGCTGTCGCGCGCCTCGGGGCAGGACGAGCACGCCAAAAGTGACTTGGCCGTCGCCCTCGCCGAGGTGGCCCGGACCGCGCCGGAGGAACTGGTGCACGCGCTGCAGACGGCCGTCCCCACCGACCGCGACGCCGCGCTCCCCCTTCTGGCGAAGGGCCTGGAGCGCGAGGCGGACCCGGACCACCCCTTCTGGCCCGCCGTGCGCGGCCTCATGGGTTCCACGGACGCCGGGCGGGCCCGCTTCGCCAGCCAGCTGGAGTCGGAGCTGAGCCAGCGTATCGCCCTGGACAAGGCGGCCAGCCTGCCGCCAACCGCCCCCTCGCCCGCGGCGGCCCGGAGCAGCCCGCTCGCGCCCCCGGCCGAAAAGCCGGGCGGTTAGCAAAAGGGCCTGTTCCAGCCTCGCCGGACGTGGCTCCCCCAGGAGGGTGCGCCGGTCTGCCGTCCCTCCAAAAAGGCAGCAGCCAGCTGTCAGCGTCCTCTGCTACGAGCTGTTTCTGCCACCGGGCCGCAACGGGCCGGTGCTCGAAAGGACGGTAAAGCGACATGGCTGGAGGCGTAAACAAAGTCATTCTGGTGGGCAACCTGGGTGCGGACCCCGAGGTGCGCTTCACTCCCAGTGGGCAGGCGGTTGCCAACTTCCGCATCGCCACCAGTGAGAACTGGACGGACAAGGCGGGGCAGAAGCAGGAACGCACCGAGTGGCACCGCATTGTCGTGTGGGGCAAGCTCGGCGAGCTCTGCGGGGAGTACCTGGCCAAGGGCCGGCAATGCTTCGTCGAGGGCCGGCTGCAGACACGCGAGTGGACGGACAAGGAAAACAAGAAGAACTACACCACCGAGGTGGTGGCCTCGAACGTGGTGTTCCTCGGCGGGCCCCGCGGCGAGGCCGGTGCGGCCAGCGGCCGACCCCGGACGCGCAATGGCGAGGAGTACGCGGCCACCGGTGCGCCCGAGGAAATGGCGCCCACCGCCAACGGCGCTGGCGCCGAAGACGACATTCCCTTCTAGGGAAGCCTGAGTGGACGGCCGGTGCCCCTCGCTCCGCAGGGAGCGAGGGGTGGGTCTGCCCATGAGTCCCATCCGTACCGACTGGCTCGAGCGGCTGCTCACCCAGTTGGCTGCGGCCCTCGCGCGCGCCCTCGGCTACCGGGCGCGGGGCGAGGAGGAGCAGGCCCTCGAGGAGATTCACCGCGCCACGCTGGAGCTCTTCGGCATTCCCCGAAGCATGCTGCTCTCGCTGGATGCGCGCGCGGCCCTGGAAGTGCTGGCCACCCCGCGTCTTCGGCAGGCGGCGCTTCGCCTGTTGGACACCGAGGAGTCCATTCTTCGCTCGGTGGGAAAGGTGCGTGACGCGGATGCCCTGGCGGCATGGTTGGCGCGGACACGCGCCGCCGCCGACGTGGGCGACAGCCGAGAGTGAAGCGAGTTGGCCACCGGTGCGCCGGCGTCAGTCCGACGCATGGCGCCCGTCGCGCGGCTTGTTTGCTGCAGCCACTGGCGTCCAAACATTCGACAAAACAGGGGCCGTCGAGGAACTCGGTAGAGCGGATGGACGCCCCGGAGGGCTGCGGACGTCTCCGCGCAGTCGGGCGTAACAAGCGCCCGGAGACACAGCTTCAGCCCAACGGGTAGCGTGCAGCTGCAGTGGCGGCTTTTCGCGGACCTGATGTGCGTGGCCAATTCACGGTCCGTTCGTCCTGGGAGTGCCATGACGCCCGGTGTCCTCCTTGTCATCGCCTGGGTGGTCTGGCTGGCCTGTACGCCATTCCTCGCCCGCTATCTCGGGCACCTCATGGACTGGTTGGTCGCCCCGAAAATCATCTGGCCGAACGACCCGGAGGGGGGCCCTCTCGACAACATGCCGCGCCAGACGCATCTGCGTGGGTTCGTGACCGTCTTGGTTACCGTCATCCTGCTCCTCGGGGTTCCAGCGTTCGCCACCTACGCGCTATCCCACTACCAGCACATCTTGCGCTCTGGCGTCGGTGGTCCCGTCGGCGACGCCGGGCTCCGAACCGAGTAGGCCGGGGACAAGGCGGTCCTGGGCGCCGGTCCTTGAACTCCACGCCAAGGGTGCGGGCGCGAGGTGGTGATGACCTGCCTCCGTCCGCGCGGTGCTTGCGCAGGTCACTCCGACAGGTGGTTCGTGCAATCGGTCTGGAGCACCTGTGGTGGCAACTCGTCGGGCCTGTCCCATCCCGAATTCTCTGCAAGTACTCTTCAAACGGAGGGGGTCCGATGGCCTTCTGCGGGAGCCGCCGGCGCAGGCCAGAACGCGGCCACCAAGAGGGTCACGCTCGCGACGCAAACGATGACCGCGGCGACGAGAAAGGGGATGGCCGCTAAATAGCGGGTTCCCATCAGGGCGAGCAGCGTGGGTGGTAGCGTGACTACCGCCAGAGCGACCGTCCGGCTGACAGTGAGCGCCCAAGCCACGCCGGCAGCGGCCGGCCGCGCGCTGTAGAAAGTGAGACTCCCGAGCGGGAGCAGAAGGATGCCGAGCACCACTTGGTTGAGCAGCATCGGCGGCATCAGCCAATTCACTGCATCGGGGGCCGCGGCTGTACGGATGAATTGGGCGACTAAGGGCGTGACGGCAAGATGCAGCGCCCCGAGGACGACCAGCAGGATTCCGCTGAGACGGAGAATGACGAAGCGGGTGCGCGGTGCCATCGCCAATCGTCTCATCCGATGCAAGACGCGCGCAAGGCGTCGGGTGCCCAGCGCTAGGCCAGCTCCAGCGCGGTTGCCATTAAGACTGCTGACACCGCAGAGCGACAACCTGGAAGCCATGTGACAGCCGATGGGACGGGCAGGTGGCGCCGACAGCTGGCGACACGTCTGCCGCCGACCGGGCTGCGGCCATGTCGCGCAAAGCGCGGACGGCACCCAGCGTGCTGCCCCCCGTTTGCAACATGAAGCTCGGGCCAAAGCCTGGGCCCGGCCCATCCGCTTTCACTAGCAGCGTGCGGTCGCGCTTAAAACCGTACGGCGCTCCTCGTCTTGTTAGATGCTTGACAGAGAATGACCCGGGTGGCTTCTTGCCCGCGTTCCCCTGGGGGTTCCCTATGCTCCGTAGAAGCGCCGTCGCTACCGCGGTCTTAATCTGCGCCTGCAGCTCGTCCCCCTCACCGTCCGCGGCGCGCAAGCTGACTCTGCTGCACACCAACGACGAGCACTCGCACCTGCTCGGCCTTGGCCCCGAGGTGGACGACTTTCCGGCGCCCACCGTCGCCGGGACCGGCACCATCCAGGGCGGTGCTTCCCGGCGTTCCGTCCTGCTAACCGCTCAACGTGCCGCCGCGGCCGACGCGGGCTTCGCAACCCTCACAGTTTCGGCCGGAGACAACATGGTGGGCGCGCTGACGCAAGTCGCCGACACGTACCCCACCGCCGCCTCCGGAACCGGCGACTACCGGGTGCTTTCGATGCTCAAGTACGACGTCACCACGCTCGGCAACCACGAGTTCGACTACGGACCCCACGAGCTCGCCAACATCATCGCTGCGGCCAAGGGAAGCGCCGAAGGCATCCCCGCCATCGTCTCCAGCAACATTCACTTTAGCGGCACCGCGGGTGACGCGGACCTAGAGGCTCTCTTCGACGACGCTGGGACCGACCCGAGTAAACCTGTCCACCGCTGGCTGGTCGTGACGGCCTCCAACGGCCTGCGCGTCGGTTTCGTCGGAATCATGGGAGCAAACGCGGCCTCGGTAGCCCCGTTGAAGGCGCCGGTGAAGTTCTCGCTTCCCCCGAGCGGCGTTGAGTCCGACACCGCGGGGGTACTGGCGGCCATCTACAGCGACTTGCAGCCGGTGGTGGACACCGTGCGGAGCGTCGGCAAGGCCGACGTGGTGGTTGCGCTCAGCCACAGCAACCTCCTGCCAGCCGCCCTCGCCTCAAGCGAGGACTACCTCATCGCACAAAATGTCACCGGACTCGACGTCATTGTCAGTGGCCACACCCACTCGGATGTACCGGCCATCCTGGTCGCCAACCTGACCAGCGGGAAGAACGTCATGGTGCAGCAGGCGGGCCGTTATGGCGACCACATCGGCCGAATCTCGCTGAGTGTGGAAGCCAATGGCACCGTCGTCTTCGACACCGAAAACTCCAAGCTGATTCCGGTCGACGACACCACCATCCCCACGAACACCGAAATCAACACGTTTATCGCCTCTGTCATCTCCTCGGTGGAGCAGACGCCGGTGGCGGGGGGACTCTCATTCCTTCAAATCGCGCTGGCGGAGGTCTTCGGCGCGCCGCAGGCGCTCCCCGCGCAGCCGGGCGGCCTGGCCTTCAAGTCCGTGGCCGGTCTCAATTTCGACATCGACAACAGCAAGACGGTGGCGGAGACGGAACTGGCTGACTTGGTTGCGGACTCTTTGCTTGCGGCGGCAGAGTCCGTCGCGCCCACGGACCTCGCAGTCGAGGCTGAAGGCGTCCTGCGGGTCTCCACCCTTGCGCAGGGGAAGACTCATCAACTCTCGTTCGACGACCTATTCAGCGCCGTTCCATTGGGTTCGTCGGTCAACGGAACACTCGGCTATCCGCTCTGCCGGTTTGGCATTTTCTTGGCTGAGGTGAAGGCCGCCTTCGAGGTGACCCTGCGCCTCGCCTACGCCGGCGATTCCGACCTCTATCTCGTGCCCGCTGGCTTCAAGTTCGAGTACGACCTCTCGCGTCCGGCCAACGACCGAGTTTTCAGAATTTACCAGACATCGACGCATGCCGGGAACACGTACGACACTTACGACGCCACTTCGCTCGTCTATGACCGCTCGACCTCCACCTCGCCCGGCTGGCTGGTGTCGTCCTCGACGCTGGTACGTGCCACTTCGAATCTCTACGTGGCCACATTCGCTTCGCTCGTGGGAGTCACACTCAAGGATGCAGACACGGGCCAACCGATTTCGCACAACGACCCGACGGCAACCATCCTGCACCGCGCTGCCGACGGTAGTGAGATTAAAGAGTGGGAGGCGCTGGGTGCCTACGTCTACGCCCAGGCCAACCTGCCAGCAAACTCGGGCGTCGTGCCCCAACGCTACTCTCCGACCGGCACGCTCCCGCGGCGGGCGATTTGCCTCCAGAGCGGCGTTCCGTGCCCATGAGAGATGGGCGGCTGCGCCCAGGCAGGTCAGACGTGGCGCAAGCGCGCCAGGTCCGCGGTGATGAGCATGCTCCCCTCTCGTAGCGGGCGCGCGACGAGCTGACGAAGAGGTCTGCGCCGCGTTTCTCGAACTGAGGGGGCCGAAGTTGGAGTCCTCTTCGCTCGTATGCTGCGGAACAAGCCATGACCGACCCACGAACTGTTTTCGCGAAGGTGTCTGCTGTCTCAGAAGGCCCCCCCTGACGTGACATGCACACGCACGTTGATTCGCACCAGGCGCTCTTAAGGCTAAACGCCTACTTGCACGGGGCACTGACGCTGGAAGCGCTCATGGACTGGGCGGAGCGCCTCGACGCGGCCGGGACGGAAGACGTATGGCTCCGCCGCGTCGCCGCCGACCTGGCCAACCCGCTTCTGTGCCGGGAGCAGGCCACGGCCCTCGTGCGGGACCACCTGCGGACGCGCGCGCCTCCGGGCGGCTGAGCGGCCCACGCTGCGAGGCTACCTGACGCCCACGCGCCGAGCGGGCGAGCCGCATTTAGTGGACACCTCGCAGGCCTTCTGGGTCTGGTCCGCGGCATGTCGGGGGAGGACGAGGCGGGCTGAGCGTCGGGTTGGCCGCCGCGGTGGCGGTGGGGCTCCTCGTGGGACTCGGCGGCTTCACCTTTCGCTTCGCCGAGGGGCTGTCCTACTTCAGCACCGACCCACGGGCCTGCGCGAACTGCCACATCATGCGCGAGGAGTACGCCTCCTGGCAGCACGCCACGCACCACGGCAATGCCACGTGCGTGCAGTGCCACCTGCCGCACGCCCTCATCCCGAAGCTTCTGGCCAAGGCCGTCAACGGCTGGAACCACAGCCGCGCCTTCACCCTGCAGGACTTCCCGGAGCCCATCCGCATTGGAAAGACCAATGCCCGCATCCTCCAGGAGAACTGCCTCGCCTGCCATGGGCAGTTTGTCTCGGAAGTCGTCCACGGAAGCACCACGGCCGAGGGTGCGCCGCAGTGCGTGCACTGCCACCGCCGCGTCGGGCACGGCGCCCGAAACTAGGAAGCCACCGCCAAGGAGACCCCGCATGGAGACGCCCGCCGACAAACCGAAGCGCTGGTGGACGCTGGCCGCCGTAGCGGCAGTGACGGCACTCCTCACTGCGGGCATCGCCGCGCTGCTGGTCAACATTGTCGAGCGGAAGACGGAGGCGAAGCAGCGCTTCCTGAAATTCGTCCAGGTGGACGAGAACACGGTGGACCCCGCCGTGTGGGGGATGAACTGGCCGCGGGAGTACGACAGCTACCAGCGCACCGTCGCCCCCAGTCACACCAACTTCGGAGGCGGGGACGCTTCACCCGCGGAGAAGGCCGACCGCTTCCCCTGGCTGACGCGCATTTTCGCCGGCTACGCCTTCAGCCTGGACTACCGAGACCGCCGCGGCCACGCCTATATGCTGCTGGACCAAGAGAAGACGCGCCGGGTGACGGAGAAGCAGCAGCCCGGCGCCTGCCTGCACTGCCACGCCAGCATCATCCCCGCCTACCGCTCCGTCGGGAAGGGAGACGTCATGAAGGGCTTCGAGGAGGTGTGCGCCATGAAGTACCAGGACGCACGCGCCCTCGTCGACGCCAAGGGCGAGCAGCTGGTGAACCACCCGGTCAGCTGTGTCGACTGCCACGACCCGAGCACCATGGAGCTGCGCGTGACGCGGCCTGGCTTCCTCGTCGGCATCAAGGCGCTGAAGGAGCACGAGGGGGTGAAGGACTACGACGTCAACCGCGACGCCACCCGGCAGGAGATGCGCAGCTACGTCTGCGGGCAATGCCATGTCGAGTACTACTTCCGGGGTGACCACAAGACGCTGACGTACCCCTGGAAGAACGGGCTGAAGGTGGAGGACATCGAGGCCTACTACGACGAGGGGGCCAATTTCCCGGACGGCAAGCCCTTCAAGGACTGGGTGCACCCGGACACGGGCGCACCGGTACTGAAGGCCCAGCACCCGGAATTCGAGACGTGGAACCAGGGCGTCCATGCCCGCAGCGGCGTGGCCTGCGCCGACTGCCATATGCCGTATTTACGCGAGGGGGCGGTCAAGGTGTCCGACCACTGGGTGCGCAGCCCCCTCCTCAACGTCAACCGCGCCTGCCAAGGTTGCCACCCCTACGCGGAGAGCGAACTGCAGGCGCGGGTGGGCCTCATCCAGGCGAGAAGCCTGGACCTCCTGCAGCGGGCGGGCAGCGCCATCACGCAGATGCTCGACGCCGCGAAGGCAGCCCGGGCCGCAGGCGCCAGCGACGCGCAGCTGGAGGAGGTGCGCAAGCTGCACCGCAAGGCCCAGTGGCGGCTCGACTTCGTGGCGGCGGAAAACTCCATGGGCTTCCACGCGCCACAGGAGACGGCCCGCATTCTCGGCGAGTCCATCGACTACAGCCGCCAGGCCCAGCTGGCCGCGGAGCGCCTCAAACCGGGCGCCCCGTCGCCCCGGCCCGGGCCGCCGTAGCGCTCAGCGAAAGAACTGTTCCAAGTCGTAATTCGACGGGCGGTGGCTGAGGTCTTCCGGAGAGACCCCGTGCTTGTTCTTCAGGGTGGGGTCCGCGTCGGAGAGAAGCAACGTCCAGATGGCCGCACCCTCGGCCTCACCCCGGAAGGTCGAGAGGGCGCGGAAGAGGGGCGTCTGCCCGAAGTGGTCGAGCGGGTCCACCGGCGCTCCCTTGTCGAGCAGCAGTTGCACCACGTCGGGGAGATGGGCCTGAGCCGCGAAGTGCAGGGCCGTCGCGCCCTCTCGGTCCGAAAGGGCCGGGTCGGCGCCGTGCGCGAGGAGGATGCGGACCAGGTCCAGCCGCTTCTCGAGCACCGCTTCCATCAGCAGCGTCCGACCCTCGCCGTCGGCGTGGTTGAGGTCGGTCGAGGCAAGCGCCTTCTCGACCCGCCGCGGGTCCCCACTCCAGAGTGCCTCGAGCGCGTCCTCGGTCGGCTTCTTCTTCATCGTTCCCCGGTGGCTACCGGCTCCCGGCCACCCGGGAGCGCCGTCTCGGAGGTGCCCGTGCGGACGAATGCGCGGTCTACTTCTTCGGGGCCGGCTCCTCCACGATGTCCCACTTGCCCCGGCAGTCGACGAAGAGCACGCAGTCGGCCCCGTCGGCGCAGTGGGTGGTGTGCGCCTTCTTCCCGGTGAAGGAGAAGTACGAGCCAGCCGGCAGCGTGTGGTCCTGGCCGTCGACGTTGAAGACAACGGTGCCCGACATCACCGCAACGTAGTGGTCGGGCGAATGGTGGTGGAGCGGAGCCGAGAACCCGGCTGGTAGCTTGATGAAGAAGTGGCTGGCCCCCTTGCTAGGGTCACCCTCCGCCGCAGCCAGCTTCGCCCCGGGCCTGTCGGACACGTCCCCCCACTTGAGGTCGCTCGCCGGAAGGAGGACCACCGTCCCGCCGCCCTTCTTGGAGGCTGCGTCCTTGGCCCCCGCTGCTGCCGAAACGAGAAGTGCGGCTCCGACGATGCTCACCAGCGCGATGGTCTTCTTCACCAGTACCCCCATTGAGAGATTGCCCTGGCTACGCCTTATCCGCAGCGAAGTCCACGCACCCACCGCAGCGGCTCCCGGTCTAGGCTTGGCGTCCCGATGGCTGCGCCAAGAATCCTGCTCCTGGAATCAATCCACTCGGTTGCTGATGAGCTGCTCGAGGCGGAAGGCTTCCTGGTCGAGCGTATGGACGCTTCGCTCAAGGAAGATGGGCTCTGCGCCCGGCTTCCTGGCGTGCAGGTGCTGGGAATCCGGAGCAAGACCCAGGTGAGCCGGAAGGTGCTCGACGCGGCCGATTCGCTCATCGCCGTGGGCGCGTTCTGCATCGGAACGAATCAGGTCGCGCTCGAGCATGCGACGCTCCGCGGGGTGGCAGTCTTCAACGCCCCGTTCTCCAACACCCGGAGTGTCGCGGAGATGGTCCTGGCGGAGATTGTCGTCCTTTCGCGTCACCTGGGGGACCGGGCGAGCGAGATGCACCAGGGCGTGTGGAGGAAGGTGGCGACCGGCTCGCGGGAGGTGCGTGGGAAGACGCTCGGCGTCGTGGGCTACGGGCACATCGGCAGCCAGGTCTCCATCCTTGCCGAGGACCTGGGGATGCGCGTCGTCTTCCACGACATCGCCGCCAAGCTGCCGCTTGGCAACTCCCGGCCGCTCAAGACGCTGGACCTACTGCTCGAGGAGAGCGACTTCGTCACGCTTCATGTGCCGGAGACACCCCAGACGCGCCTGCTGATAGGGGCCGCTCAGCTGTCGAGAATGAAGAAGGGCGCCTGCCTCATCAACGCCAGCCGCGGCACCGTGGTCGACCTCGACGCCTTGGCCCAAGCGCTGCGCGACGGGCGCCTGGACGGTGCGGCCATCGACGTCTACCCGGACGAGCCCGAGGTGAGCAGCGCCAAGGGATTCAAGACTCCGCTGCAGGGTCTACCCAATGTCATCATGACCCCGCACATCGGCGGCAGCACGCTGGAAGCCCAGGAGGCCATCGGCCGCGAGGTCTCGGCCACCCTGTCGCGCTTCTTTCGCACCGGCGCGACGGTGGGTTCGGTGAATTTCCCGCCGGTGGACCTCCCGCAGACGCCGGGCACCTGGCGGGTCATCAACGTGCACCACAACGTGCCTGGCGTGCTGAGAGACCTGAACAGAATCATCTCCGACCATGACGCCAACATCCACGCCGAGGTGCTCTCGACCCATGCGGCCATCGGCTACGTGATGATGGACTTGGACTCGAACGTGGCGGACGAGGTGGTCGCGCACATGCGGCGCCTGCCGAGCACCATCTCCGCCCGGACGGTGCTGAGTGCTCCAGGCTCGACAAGCGACGGGTGAAGCGCGGTCCGCCGCGAGCCCGCTGACCGCCAGCGTCGGTTTGTGCCGAGGCGAGTTCCGTTGACCGTTGCGCGGG
Source organism: Myxococcaceae bacterium (assembly GCA_017881265.1). Lineage (GTDB taxonomy): Bacteria > Myxococcota > Myxococcia > Myxococcales > Myxococcaceae > JADGRA01. Next base: position 15,155 of record JADGRA010000076.1, read on the forward strand.
GTCGGTGACCGCAGCGAACCAGCTCGATGAGAATCGCGGCCGCCATGAGCTGAATCATCCTTCTTTCCTGTCCGAACCGAGTTCTCTAGCCAAAGGCTCGAGCGGCGCCGGCCTCACAAAAAGAACGCGGGTGGCTACTTGTTCGCGGGCGACTTCGCGAGGACCTCGAATTGCAGGCTGCCGGCCGGCCTCTCGTTGACGAAGACTTCAACCGAGTATTTGCCAACGGCCAACCCGGACCGGTTGTCGAGGTGGAACGCGGTTGCTTTGGGCCCGACGGAAGAAACGGTCTGCGAGCCCTCCTGTAGGAGGGTGCCATTCGGGCCATACCACCTCGCGCGGAGTATCACGGCCGGGTCCACGCCGTCGGAGACTACAGACAGGAAGACGGTGTCCTTACGGCCGAAGCTCTCCGCAGGGGCAGTGACATTGTTGTCCGTGTACACCGCCTTGCCCACGCTCAACGTCGTCACCGTAAAGGGCGGCGAGAGGGGAGGAGGGGGCGTGGGCTGTACCGGCCGGGGCAACGGTGGAGGTGGTGGGGGAGGTCGGCTGCAGCCAGAAAGGGCAGTTGCTGCGGTGAGGAGGCCGACGGCCAGAACTCCAGCAAGCTGTGGCAAGGGGACCTCTTCCTTTCGGGAACGCCAGGAGACAGACCGTATCAGTCTGGCGGGGCACCCCACCCTTGTGGAAGTGGCACAGCGTACGACATGGAATTCGCTGTTCCTGGACGGGGGAAATTGGGACCGAACGCCCGTGCAACGGCGAGTGCTTGGCAGCACGCGTCCTTAAGAAGACGTTTTTGTTCATCGCTCACGGGTTCTTTGAGAACAACGAGGCCCTTGCGCCCAACAGTCGACGCCCTACCTTGCACTGTTCCAGCCCACCTCTGAGGAGAAGCGCCAATGCAGGGAACACATTTACGAGCGGCAATTGTCGGTGTGTTGGTTGCCGCCTCTGGGTGCGTGGCGCACGAGCACTACGCAACGCGTCCCGCCGCACCGTGCCGCGGGGGAGTCTGGGAGGAAGGCCACTACGGAGAACGTGGGAGCTGGCATCCCGCGCATTGGGAATGCCCCACTGGGGGAGAGAAGGTTGAGGTCATTATCAGACCGTAAGCCAGGTCTGGAACGCAGCGACGCGACCTGGGATTAGCTTGATTTTCTTTGGAGGGAGGATTTGGCCTCCCTTCTTTTGTCCGCGCGAACACCGCGCCCGCCTCCGTTTAGACGAGGGAGTAGTCCGATGCGCCATTTGCTGCTGTCGACCTCTTTATTGCTACTCCCCCTCTTCCCGGCCGCGGCCCAGGCTCAGGTAAGCATCTCCATCAACGTCGACACCTATCCGACGCTGGTCCAAGTTCCCGGCTATCCTGTCTATTACGACCCGCAGCTGAACTCGAATTACTTCTTCTACGACGGTCTCTACTGGGTTTACGCCGGAGACACCTGGTATGCGAGCAGCTGGTACAACGGCCCCTGGCAGATGGTTGGGCCCGAGTCCGTGCCGCTGTTTGTGCTGCGTATTCCAGTTCGCTACTACCGCGAGCCGCCGGTCTATTTCCGCGGTTGGCAGGCCGACGCGCCGCCGCGCTGGGGCGAGCACTGGGGCCAGGGCTGGGAAGCACACCGCGCTGGATGGGACCGCTGGGACCGGCATGATGTCCCGCCACCTGCGCCCCAGCCCGTGTACCAGCGCCAGTACGCGGGTGCCCGCTATCCGCGCGCTCCTGAGCAGCAGCAGGCAATCCGGGCGGAGAGCTACCACTACCAACCGCGCGAAGCGGTCACGCAGCAACACTACCAGCAGGCGCCCAAGCCCGCAGACTCGGAAGCTGCGGCTCGGCAGCAGCCTGCGTCTCAGCACACACAAGCGCCTCCTCCGCAGCGTGCCGACGTTCATCCGCCTGCGACTCAGCACACAGAAGCGCCTCCTCCGCAGCGTGCCGACGTTCATCCGCCTGCGACTCAGCATCCGCAAGCACTTCCTCCTCCGCAGCGTGCCGACGTTCAGCCGCCTGCGACTCAGCATCCGCAAGCACCTCCTCCGCCGCAAAGCGCCGGGGTTCATCCGTCCGCGCCCGTGCCAGGTTCAGCGCCGCAGCACGCACCTCCTCCTCCTCCGCACCAGCAGGCTGCTCAGGCGTCGGCCCCTCCGCTACCCAACAAGCCGACGTCAGCGCCGCAACAGCACGAGAACAAGGCGCCACCCCCTCCTCAGAAGTCCGACGAGAAGAAGGGTGAGCAGCACGGGCAGGAGTCAAAGTAGAGCTCCGCCGGCACCCGGCCGCGAGCCGTCGGCTCCTCCGGGAACCGTGACGCGGACCACCCGTTGGGCCGCTGCCCGGTACATGGCTGGACCCTGCGGCCCGTAGCGAAGGTCCATCCCGCGCGCTGGTATGACTTACGCCACCCGGCGGCCTGGCTGCTCAAAGTCGCGGGCGTCCACTTGGTAGATGCGCAGCAGATTCTCAGACACGAAGAGCCCAGGACCACGAAAGCCATCCATATGCGGTGGATACCGAAGCGCTCGCGGGCGGACTCTGCGTGCGCACGGCCCCCCCCTTGTCGCGCAAGGGTCCACCGGTCCCGCGTTCTTGGCCACCAAGCCAGGGAGTCTCGACAATCGCAGGTGGTTCGCGCTGCTAGTCGACATCTGGACTGTGAGCGCCCAGCCGTAGGCGCCGATGACCCCAGCACTGCCGAACGTTCCCCAACGCCCCGCCGCGTTGGTGAAGCCGGCCGTCACCGTGCAGCGAACCTCTGGCGTGGGCGGTGTCCAGCACGATGCACTACTCGCGCAGCGGTTGCCCAAAACGCGCAGGCGGAGCTGCCGCGCCGCGAGAGCGAAGTGCCCGTAGAGACAGACGTTCCCGTGTGGCACCCGGGGTGCACAGGTCCCGGGGTGGGCGAATGTCCGGCCGGGTGCCAGGAGAACTCTCGTGAATAGGGCAATACTTGCAGCAGTCGGTATCCTCACCGTCGCAGGGTGCGGTCCCTTGTTTCCGGACCACTGGATGACCTTCGACACCATTTCAGTTCCTGACGCGGGCGACGCCACTGCCGCCGCCGTCCACGCCGCAGACGACGCCAAGGCGACGAGGGTTTTCGCCGTCTACGGCAACGACGCCGTGCACACTTGCCTGGCAGCGTTCCACCGGGAAGTCGTCAACGGTGGCGCCGACACCGCTGCAGCGGCCACGCCGCTCTCCTACCGCGCCCAGCTGGCTGCCTTCCTGTGCGATTGCGCCCGCGGCCAGTCGGCCGTAGCTTGCCCGGACCTCTCTGAATGAGCGGCGTCGTGGGCGTTAGCGTGGGCGACTTCTGCGACGCTCCTGCCTGCACCGACTGCATCAACGCCGCAATCAACGTCGCCGCACAGTCTCAGTACCAAGCCGACTTCAACGCCAGGAAAGGGACGACTCGCATCTGTCCGTGCGCGACGCCCGTGCGGTGAGCTGAAAGATGGGCGTCTGCAGCCTCGGCCCATGACGGGCGTTTCCCTACCGGCAGACGGTCGGCACAGCAGCGCCTGGCTTTCCGGTGCAGTCAGGGCCGGGCAGCTGGCGGGGCTCCTACGCCCGTTCGCCGCCGTCCGCTGCAGAAGGGCTGCCCCGGCGCGGCCCCTGCATTACAACCCCCTCCAGCATGCCGGATGAACTCCTCACCGCCCTGCTTCCCGCGGCCAGCCTCCGAGTCGTCGTGGCCACCACCACGGCCCTATGCCGGGAGGCCCGGACGCGTCACCAGGCCCGCGCTGCGTCGGCCGGGCTGCTGGCGCGGGGGTTGACGGGGGTGGCGCTGCTGGCGGGCCTTCAGAAGGAGGAGACGCGCGTCTCGCTGCAGCTGGAGTGCGACGGCCCGCTGGGCGGCTTCTACACCGACGCCACCACCAGCGGCGCGGTGCGGGGCTACGTCAAGAATCCGCTGCTGCAGCACCTAGGAGAGGCGGGGCCTTACCGCTTTCGCCCGGCCCTTGGAAACAAGGGATTCCTCTCCACGGTGCGCGAGCTGCAGGCCGGCGAATTCTACCGGAGCAGCGTGGACCTCCAGGCCTTCGAATTGGCCGTCGACTTCGAGCGCTTCTTCCAGACGTCCGAGCAGGTGGACAGCGTCGTGGCGTTGGAGGTCCATGCCGAGGGCGATGAAGTCCTCGGCAGCGTCGCCGGCCTTCTCGTCCAGAGCCTTCCGGGCGGAGATACCGCGGCCCTCGAGGCACTGCGGGGTCGGTTCCATGGGCAAGCGGCGCTCGCCGGGGAACTCGCCCGCATGCCCAGCCCCTCAGCCGCCGGTCTACTCCGGGCCCTCTTCGTGGGGGACCCGCCCGAGGTCCTCAGCGTCCGTCCGCTGGGCTTTCAGTGCCGGTGCTCGCGCGAGCGGGTGCGCCAGGCCCTGCGACTCCTCGGCCGCGCCGAGATTGAGGAGCTCTTGCGCGAGGACGGCAAAGCGGACATCACCTGCGAGTTCTGCACCACCGCATACCTCCTCGAGGCAGAAGAGTTACGTTCCCTCCTCGAGGCCTGAGAGGGAGCCACTGTCCCCCCCCAGGGGTGCCCGCCATGGCAGACAAACGCGTCCGGACTCCCAGGAGACAGCCCGCACGGCGTGCCGCCCCCGCGTTTACTGTCCCGTCCGGGGACCTCCTTGCCCCGCAGTCCGAAGTCCCCCGGGGAGGCCTCGGCACGGACCGCTCGCGCCACGTCGAGTCCGTCACGGAGTTGTCCTGGGCGAGCTTCGACATGGCCCTGCAAGCGCTGGCCCGCGCCATTGCCCGCAGCTTCGTCCCGGAGGCCGTCCTGGGCGTGGCCCACGGCGGCGTCTTCGTCGGCGGCGCCCTGGCCTCGGCCCTCGGCGCGGACTTCTACCCGGTGCGCATCAGCCGCCGGAGCCGCATGCGCACCGACATCGGGCGGCCGCGGCTTTCCGGCACCATTCCCAAGGAGTTGAAGGGCCGCCGGGTCCTCGTCGTGGACGACGTGTCGGCCAGTGGAGAGACGCTGGAGCTCGCCAAGGCGCTGGCCCGCAAGGCCGGCGCGCGTGCGCTGCGCACCGCCACGCTGGTGTGCCGCACCGACGGCTACGCCCCGGACTTCACCGCGCTGAAGGCCGACACCCTCCTCGTCTTCCCGTGGGACTACGCCCCCGTCACGGAGGATGGACGCTTCGACGCACGGCCGGTGCCACGGGGTCGGCCCCGGTGATTGTCGGCACCGCCGGACACGTCGACCACGGCAAGACGTCCCTGGTGAAGGCCCTCACCGGCATCGACACCGACCGGCTGCCCGAGGAGAAGCGCCGCGGCATTACGCTGGAGCTGGGCTTTGCCCACCTCGTCCTTCCGGACGGCACCGTGGCCGGCGTGGTGGACGTGCCGGGGCATGAGCGCTTCGTCAAGGCCATGGTGGCCGGCGCGGGCGGGGTCGACCTGGTGCTCCTCGTCATCGCCGCGGATGAGGGCGTCATGCCCCAGACGCGCGAGCACCTGGATATCTGCCAGCTGCTGGGCGTGCGCGCGGGCGTGGTGGCCCTCACCAAGGCGGACCTCCTTCCCGGCCTTGGCAGCGACTGGAGCGCGCTGCTCGAAGCCGACGTCAGCACCCTGTTGGCCGGCACCGCCATGGAGCAGGCCGAGGTGGTGGAGGTGTCGGCGCGCACCGGCGCCGGACTGCCGCAGCTGCTAGCCGCGCTCGGGCGCGCCGCGGCCAAGCTGCCCGTGCGCAACGCGGACGGACCCCTCTTCCTCCCGGTGGACCGCGCTTTCACCCTCAAGGGCTTCGGCACTGTCGTCACCGGCACCTTGCTGTCCGGGACGCTGTCCCCCGAGGAGTCCGTCTCGCTGTTACCCGGGCTCCCCGGCCCCTTCCGCACTCGTGCCGTGCAGGTGCACGGGGCGCCCGTCCCCCGCGCCGTCGCCGGGCAGCGCACCGCCGTCAACCTACCGGCGGTGGCCGCCCCCGAGGTGCGCCGGGGCATGGTGCTCACGCGCTTTGAAGAACTGCCGGAGACGCGCAGCCTGGACGTGGAGCTGGCGCTGCTGGGTGCCGCCGACGCCCCGCTGGGGCGCCGGCGCACGCTGCTGCTTCACCTGGGTACGGCCCAGGTGGAAGCACGGGTGCGCCTGTTGGACGTCGACGTCCTGCAGCCCGGGGAGACGGCGCTCGCGCAGCTCCGGCTGTCTGCCCCGCTGGCAGCCCTGCCCGGCCAGCGCTTCATCCTCCGCGGACCCCGGCCGCTGCCCGGGCGCGGGGCCACGCTGGCCGGCGGCCGAGTCCTCACCCTGTCCGCGCCCCGCCGTCGGCGCGGGGCGGGACAGCAGCTGGAGCCCATGCGGGGCGAGGACGGGGAGGCCCGCGTGCGGTGGCTGTTGCGGCAGGCGGGCTACCGCGGGCTCAGCGCCCCGGAGCTCTTCGTTCGCGCGAGCCTGCCGCAGAAGCAACTCGGCCGGACGCTGGAAGTCCTCAGCAGCCGCGGCGAGGTGCTGCTGGTGGACCGGGAGCGCCGGCTGTACCTCTCGAGTGACGTCTTCCTGGGGCTCCTGCAGCGGGCGCTGTCTGTGCTGCAGGCCTTTCATGAGCGGGAGCCGCTGAAGGACGCCCTCGGACGCGAGGAGCTCCGCCAGCGCCTCTCCAGCGCGCTCGAGCCGCGGCTGTTGGGGCGCCTCGTCCAGCAGCTGGTGGAGCGCAACCAGGTGGAGCTGGTGCCGCCGGACGGCGTCCGGCTGCGTGGCCGCGGACGCAGCCTCACCCTGGACGAGGAGGCAGCGCGCTCCAAGGCGGTGGCCTCGCTGGCCGCGGCCGGCCTTGCCCCGCCCACCCTCGCCGAGCAGGGCCAGGCCCTCGGCCTTCCCCCGGCCCGGGTGGCGGCCCTCCTCGAGGGCCCCCTCCGGGAAGGCAGCGTCGTGAAGGTGACGGAGGAGCTCTACTTCCACGCCGCGCCGCTGGCTGCGCTGCGGACCGCGCTCCTGGCCCACCTGGCACAGCACCGCGAAATTTCCACGCAGGCCTTCAAGCAGCTGGTGGGGCAGAGTCGGAAATTCGTCATTCCCCTGTCCGAGTATTTCGACCGGGAGAAAGTCACCCTGCGTCTAGGCGAGCGCCGCGTCGCGCGTACCAGCCACCAGTGACGTCCGACTTGCGGGACGTCCCCTTGGGGGCAGGCAAGCGTGCAAGGGGCAAATGCACGCGCGGCGTAACTCTCAACGCAGAGCGCATTTGCCCCAAGCAGCGTGTACGCGTGCATCCGACCGTGTGCGCGACCACTCCCTGAAAAGGCAAAACTGAGAATGGACGAGGAGCGGTGGAGCCGCTATAAAAAGTGACGGGCGTGAGGCTCGGCGGATTGGGCAGGTTCCCCCCCACCGGCCCAAACGTAGAGTCCTCGCGCTGACTGAAGTCCCCAAGTGGCCCGGCGTCCCTCGTGGGTGCCGGGCCGCTTTTTTCCCCCTGCACCAAGGAGGACGGCTTGTCGCTCGAGCTGAGCCAGCCCACTTGGCCAAGCGGCCCCTCGGGTGCCCCGTCGGTGGGCTGTCAGTGCGCCAGGGCCTGCGCGGCCTCGCGGCGCACGTCGGGGCTGGCATCCACCAGGGCAGCCCGCAGGGCGGTTTGCACGTTGGCCGTCGTCCCGTCCCCCAACTGGCCGAGGCTGGCCACCGCCGCCTGGCGCACGCGTACAGCCGGGTGGCGTGCTGCCTGCAGCAAGGCCGGGACGGCCCGGACGTCCCCGGTGGCGCCGAGGGCCCAGGCGGCCATTGCGGCGACGCGCGCGTCCGCGTCTTCCAGGGCGCGCTGCAGAAGCGCGAGTCCGGAGGCGTCCGCCCGTTCCCCAAGCCCCAAGGCCGCCGCTTCGCGTTCGGCAGACTCGGCCGCGCCGAGGGCGGTGCGCAGCCGGGCAAACGCCTCCGGGCTGTCCGAGCGGCCTAGCAGCGTTGCGGCGACGCGGCGCACGCACGCTTCGGGCGCGCCCAGGCGGCTGGCCAAAAGCGCCACGGCGTCTGGCCTGCGGACCCGTGCCTGCGCGGCGGCCGTCCAGGCGCGCGCCGCGGGCTCCCCCAGCGGCCCCATGTCCCAGCGCAGTCCGGACAGCAGCGCGTCCGCCGCCAGCTGGCACACCGGCTGCCCGGCGCGGGAGAGGCCGTCCAGCACCGGAAGGAGTTCAGCTGCCGACGGCCCGGGGGCGGCGTCGTCCGCGTCGGCGCCCACGTGCAGGTGGTGTCTGCCCGCGGCCTCGGCGTTGGCCGAGGCGAGGGCCCAAAGGGCGAGGAGCGCGAGGGCCCCGAGGCGCACCATGGGCCTAGTCCCTCTGGCCCAGCGCGGCGGCGGCGGCCTTGCGCACCGCCGCATCCTTGCTCTGCATGGCGGCGATGAGGGCCTGCAGCGCGCCCGCGTCGCGAATCTCCGCCAGCGCGGAGACTGCCTCCTCGCGGACGTCGGCCGAGGGGTCCTCGAGGAGTGCCTTCAGCGCTGCCACCACGGCAGGCGAGTGGGCGCCGTCCTGTAACTCCGCCAGCGCGCCCGCGGCCTGGGCCCGCACGCTGCTGCTGCGGTCCCGGGTGGCTTCCACCAGGGCTGGCACTGCCGCGGCCGAGCCGAGGCTGCCCAGCGCCCGCACGGCCTGCGTGCGGACGGTTTCGTCGTCGTCCTTCAGGGCGCTGGTGAGGGCCGGCAGGGCCGAGGCGTCCTGGTATTCGCCGAGGGCCTCCACCGCGGTGGCCCGCACTTCCGGGGAATTGTCCTGCACCAGTCGGGTGAGGGCGGCCAGGGCCCGTTTGTCCCGGCGGGCGGCCAGTCCCTGCACGGCGGCGAGGCGGACGTGGACGTCCGTGTCGCCGAGGGCGCCCACCAGCGGCTCCACGGCCTCCGGTGCTTCGCTTTGGCAGGCCAGCGCCTCGGCCGCGGCGCGGCGGACGCCGGGGCTGGCGTCCTTGAGGGCCTTGGCCAGCGCGGGGACGGCCCGCGCGTCCTGTAGGGCGGCCAGGGCCTGCACCGCGGCGAGGCGGACAGGCGCCTCGGCGTCGGACGTCGCGGCCACCAGCCCCTGAAGGGCGCGGGCGTCGGCCAGCTGTCCGAGGGACTCCGCCGCGGCCTCCCGGACACCGGCGTCGGAGTCCTTGAGGGCCTTCACCAGCGCGTCCACGGTGGCCGCATCGGCCTGGGTGGCTGGCCGGACGCCGGGGTGGACGTGGACTGCGCGGGGGTGGACGGAGAGGCGGCCAATGTCCACGCGGCTGCGGGCGAGGTCGATGCGTGCCTTGGCCAGGGCCTTCTTCACCTCGGCGTCCCAGGGGCCTGCCGGCATGGCGACGGGTGCCGACGGCGGCAGCGGGGCGGCGGGCGGCGTCGGCGCCACCGGCGCGGCGGGCGCTGTCGGTGCGGGGGGCGGGACTGGCGTGGCTTGGGCCAGCGCGCTGGGCCCCAGGCCCAGGGCCGCCTGGCGGGCGCCGCGGCGCGCCTCGTCGGCGACACGGCGCAGCGCGGTGAGGGGATTGTCCCCGGCGGCCGGCGGCGGCGTCACCGCCTCCACTGCCACAGCCGGGGTGGGGCCGGCCATCACGGCCTCGCTGGCAACCGGACTCCCCTCGAACCAGCCCGCGGCCGGCGCCGCGCGCACGCCGGGCACCACCGCCACCGTGAAGAGCAGGAGGAGAGCGAAGGCCAACAGGTGCCAGGAGCGGCGGGGCTCCAGCTGGATGGCGCTTGTCTGAAGAAGCCGCTGCACCCGCGCCACCAGCAGGCTGGGGCGCTCTGCCATGCCGGCCAGCGGGACTTCCCGCTCGGGGGCGCCTTCCAGCCACCTTGCCACCGAGGCCAGACCGCGGGCGATGGGCAGGCCCGACCCGTTCCGCACGGCGGCCCAGTCGTCGCACAGGTACTCGGCCACCTCCTGCATGTTGCGACGGGCGAGGTGGTTGAGGGGCTGGAAGAAGAGGAGCTGCTCCAGCGTCGTCCCGAGCAGCAGCCACAGCGGGTCCTTGCGCTGCAGGTGGGCCAGCTCATGGGCGAGGACGCTGCGCTGCTGGGCGTCGTCCAACTCGGTGAGGACGGCCGCGGGCAGGCAGATTTCACCCAGTCCCAGCGCCACCGGACTCTTCAACCCCTCCGCCGTGGTGAGCTGGACGCTGGCCGTGCGCCCGGCCTCGCCGCACAGCCGGTCGAGTTGCGCGCGCAGCTGGGGCAGAAGCACGGGGGCCCGCTGTCCGAGGCCCTCCAGCACGCGGGCGCGCGCCACCGCCAGCCGGAGCAGCAGCGCGGAGGCCACCGCCACCCAGGCCATGAAGAAGATGGAGGCCACCCGCACCTGGGGCAGGGCCATTTCCGCCGGGGACTCGGCCTGCGCCGCCACCGGCGGTGGCAGGCCCGCGTTCGCCCGCGGGGCGACCGTTTCGACGGGCAGCAGGACGCTGGCCGGTGCCTCCAGCGGGCGAGGCGTGGCTGCCCTGGGAAGCGCCATGGGGTTGGAGACCGGGGCAGCCGCCGGAGCGGGCACCTCGAGGCGGAGGCCCCAGGGCGCAAGCCCCAGCCCCAGCTGCAGGCTGGCCGTGACAAGCCCGCCGACCAGGGCGCCCCGCCACAGCACGTCCCGCAGCCGCAGGGAACGCAACAGGGACAAGCGCTGGAGGGCCCAGATGCCGGCGATGAGGACGGTGGAATGCAGCGCGTAGGTGAGGAGCCAGGCAGCTCCCACCGAGGCGAGCGTCTCGCCCCACTGCAACAAGTCAGGTGTCGTCATGGGACTTCTCCAGGGCCGCTTCGGCGCGGGCGATGAGGGTGCGCACCCGGTCCAAGTCCCCGGGGCTGACGCTGCCAGCGTCGAGCAGATGGCTCATGAGGGCGGCGACGTCTCCGCCGAAGAGGGTGTCGGTGAGGCCAGCCACCATGGAGGCGCGCACCGCACTCTCTGAGACGCGCGCGCGGTAGACGTATTGCCGGGCCCGGGTGGTGTGGGAGACGACCCGCCGCTTCTCCAGCCGGCTGAGGAGGGTAGCCACGGTGGTGGGAGCCAGCTCGCGCTCCGGCCGCAGCGCCTCCACCACCTGCGCCACGGTGGCCTCGCCATGCGTCCACAGGACGCGGAGCAGCGCCAGCTGCAAGTCAGTGAGTTGGGCGGTGTCCGTCATGGGCCCTCCAGCAGTCACGGGAAGAAGCATGACGACATGTGTAATACTACGACTGTAGACGTGTCAATTCACACCGTCACTGGGGCCGGGGGCTGCGGAGGCGTTGGGGGGGAAAAGCATCCCGCCCTTGGGGGGGCCGGGGGGGGGGCGCTACTGGCCGAAGAGGTGGCCGGCCGGGCCTAACCAGCGCGTCACCAAGCCGGGCGCCACGCCCAGCAGCACCACGGCGGCCGCGGTGACGGCCAGGGCGACTTCGGTGCCCCACTGGTGCGGGGCCAGCGTGGCCTGCTCCGGCGGCGGGCGCATGAACATGTACACCACCACCCGCAGGTAATAGTACGCGCCCACCGCGCTGGTGAGGACGCCCACCACCACCAGCATGAGGAGGCCCGAGTCCACCGCGGCCCGGAACACCAGAAGCTTCCCCATGAAGCCGGCCAGCGGGGGAATGCCCCCCAAGGACAGCATGAAGGCCGCCATCGCCACGGCCCAGCCCGGCCGGCGCTGCGCCAGGCCGCTGAAGCGGTCCACGTCCCAGCCGAAGCCGCGCGTCTCGTCCTCCCGGCGCTCCAGCGCCCCCACCACCCCGAAGGCGCCCACCGCCGTGACGGTGTAGGTCAGAAGGTAGAAGAGGATGGCGCGCAGGGCGTCGGCCTGGTCCGCGCGGGTGCCAGCGGCCAGCACCGTCACCCCCGGCAGCCCGGCGCGGGCCTGAGGGACGAAGAGGGCCGTCACCCCCACCAGCAGGTAGCCGGCGTGGGAGATGGAGGAGTAGGCCAGCATCCGCTTCACGTTGCGCTGTGGCAGCGCCAACAGGTTGCCCAACACCATGGTGAGGATGGCCAGGGTGGAGAAGAGCAGCACCGGCACTTGCGGTTCCACGTGCCGCCCGATGGCCAGAAAGACGCGCACCAGGGCAGCGAAGGAGGCCGCCTTCACCCCGACACTCATCAGGGCCGTCACCGGCGTGGGGGCGCCCTCGTACACGTCCGGGGCCCACATGTGAAAGGGCACCGCGGCCACCTTGAAGGCGAGCCCCGCCGCCACCAGCGCCATGCCGCAGTACACCACCAGCCGCCGGTCCGAGCTGGGGTCGGCGAAAATGCGGCCCAGCTCCGAAGCCAGCCCGGCCAGGTGCGTCGTCCCCGACGCGCTGTAGAGGAGCGCCGCGCCGTAGAGAAAGAGGGCCGAACTGAAGGCGCCGAGGATGAAGTACTTGAAGCCAGCCTCGGTGGGGCGCGGACCGCGGCGCAGGTAGGCCGCCAGCGCGTAGGTGGAGATGCTCATCACCTCCAGGCTGACGAAGAGCATGATGAGCTCGTTCGACAGGGCAAGCAGACTCATGCCGGCCGTGGCGAAGAGGAGCAGGGCGTAGAATTCGCCGCGCTCCGCCTGCCGCTGGCGCAGAAAGCCATCGGAGAGCAGCGCCGTCAGGGCAAGCCCCAGACACGCCACCGCGGTGATGAAGCTGCTGAAGGGGTCGAGCACCGCGAAGGCGAGAAAGACCGCGCGGGCCGGCTCGAACGTGAGCGAGAGGGCCAGGCCGCCGGCCAGCACGGCGGCGCCCACCGTGAAGACCGCTTGGTACGTCCGGACGCTCTCCCCCTCGCGCTCGGTGGCCTTGAGAAACACCTCGCTCAGCAGGAGGACCATGCCGGCCAGCGACAGCACCACCGCCGGCCAGAGCGGCAGAAAGTCTGCGGCGGTGAGGTTGGGGATGGGGGGCATGGCGCGCTTGCGGGGGCTAGGCTTTCGTCCTTGCGGGTCAGCGGGGAAGGGCCACGGCGGCGACGGGAGGCTGGGGGAGGGCCGGTGGGGCTCCCTCGATGGGAGGCACCGTGACGCGCACGTCCGCGTCCTTCACCTTCGCGGAGTCAGGCGTGCCGAGCTGCGCCCGGGCGACGAAGCGGTCGGTGGCCGGGGCGATGCGGTCCAGGAAGGGCTGGGGGGCGAGCCCCATCCACAGCACCAGCACCATGAAGGCCGAGGCGGTGAGGCCCTCGCGCAAGTCCAGGTCGCGCAAGCCGCCGTTCTCCGGCCGGTCGATGGGGCCAAAGAAAACGCGCTGCACCATCCACAGCATGTAGCTCGCCCCGAGGATGACGGTGGTGGTGGCGAGCACCGGGTAGCCGAGCCACAGCGAGGAGGCCTTGAAGGTGCCGAGCAACACCAGGAACTCCCCGACGAAGCCATTCGTCCCCGGGACGGCGATGCTCGAGAACGTCACCACCAGGAAGGAGGCGGCGAAGAACGGCATCACGCGCGCCACCCCGCCATAGTCGCTGATGCGCCGGGTGTGGCGCCTCTCGTAAAGGAAGCCAAACAGGCAGAACAGCGCCCCGCTGGACACGCCGTGGTTCAGCATCTGGTAGGCGCTCCCGCTGGCGGCCTCGGCGGTGAAGGCGAAAATTCCCAGCATGCAGATGCCCAGGTGGGAGACGGAGCTGTAGGCAATCAGCTTCTTCACGTCCTGCTGCGCCAGGCACATCAGCGCGCCGTAGACGATTCCCACCACGGCCAGCGCGACGAAGAGCGGCCGGAACTGGTAGGCGGCCACAGGAAACAGCGGGATGGCGAAGCGCCAGAAGCCGTAGGTGCCCATCTTCAGCATGACGCCGGCCAGGATGATGGAGCCCGCCACCGGCGCCTCGACGTGCGCCTCCGGCAGCCAGGTGTGCAGCGGGACCATCGGCACCTTGATGGCGAAGGCGAGCGCAAAGGCGAGGAACATGAGCGGCCCCCACGCCTGAAGCGTCAGGGCCAGCGGCGAGAGCGTGGCGCAGCCCACCCCTTGGGTACACGCGGCCAGCTGCCGGTTGGCGGACAGCAGCGAGTTGTAGATGGTGCCGTAGTCGAAGCTGCGCGCCCCCGCCGGCTGGCCGATGAAGTAGACGGCCAGGATGGCGACCAGCATGACCAGCGAGCCGAACAGCGTGTAGAGGAAGAACTTCATCGCCGCTTCCCGCCGGCGCTCCGAGCCCCACACCCCAATCAGCAAGTACATCGGGATGAGCATCGCCTCGAAGAAGACGTAGAAGAGGACGAGGTCGAGCGAGACCAGCGTCCCCATCATCGCCGCCTGGATGAGCAGCAGCGAGATGTGGAACTCCTTCACGCGGTCGTGAATGAATTTCCAGGACGACAGCACCACCACCGGGCCCAGAAAGCCGGTCAGCAGTACGAGCGAGACGCTCAGTCCGTCGACGCCGAGGTGGTAGCTGATGCCGAACTCCGCACTCCATGCCCGGCGCACCTCAAGTTGGAACTCCGCCCCCTTCGGGTCGAAGACGAGGTAAGCCACCGCCGCCAGCGCGAGGTCGACCCCCATCGCCAGAAGCGTCCAGGCCCGCACCTGGCCCGCCTCCTCCCGGGGAAGGAACAGCAAGAGCCCGGCCCCTAGCAGCGGCAGGAAGACGACCAGGGTCAACAGGTAGGGCTGCAGCTGGGCGGCATTCATTTGGCCAGCGCCTCAAAAATTGCATAGCCCACGCCGGCCAGCAGCCCCACCGCCATCATCGCCGCGTAGGCCTGCACGTCCCCCGTCTGCAGGTAGCGCAACAATGACCCAATCCGCGCCGTCACCCAGGCCGTCCCGCCCACCAGCACCGTGTCGATGAGGCCCTCGTCCACCACGCGGAAGAGGCCGATGCTGAGAAGCTTGATGGGCCGAACCAGGACCGCGTCGTACAACTCATCGACGTAGAACTTGTGCACGGTGAAGGCGCGCACCGCGGCGAAGACCTCCGGTGCGGGCTTGCCAGCGCGCGCCGGGAAGACGCGCTTGTAGAGGTACCAGGCGGCCCCGCCCCCGGCCCAGGCCAACAGCAGCGCAATCCCGAAGCCCGGCCAGGGGCTTCTCTCGGCCTCCGGCAAGAGCGAGTGCGCCTCGATGGCAAGCCTGTCGGCTACCCCGAAGACGGGCTTGAGGAACGCCTCCATCAACGTCTCCGGCTCGCCATTGGGCATCTTCAACAGCCCGGGGAAGCCGTGCGAGATGAGCGCGATGGAGAGGGCCGCCAGAATGACCAGCGGCGCCACAATCACCCAGCCACTCTCGTGGGCGTGCGGCACCTTGGCGTCCTTGGAGCGCTCGCCGGTGAACGCCAGCAGGTAGGCCCGGGACATGTAGAAGGCGGTGCACAGCGCGCCGAGCGAGCCGATGGCGAACACCGTCGGTCCCACCCACTCGTAGCCGACCAGGCGGGCGTGGAGGGCGCCGTGGAGGATGTCGTCCTTGCTGAAGAAGCCGCTCAACGGGATAATTCCGGTGATGGCCAGCGTGGCGATGCCGAAGCAGGCCGTCGTCCAGGGCATCTCCTTGCGGAGGCCGCCGAGCTTCTTGATGTTCACCTCATTGTCATTGCCGTGCATGACGCTGCCGGCACTGAGGAACAGACACCCCTTGAAGCAGGCGTGCGTCACCAGGTGCAGGATGGCGCCCCAGAAGAAGCCGACGCCTACCCCGAGGAACATGTAGCCGAGCTGGCTGATGGTCGAGTAGGCCAGCACCTTCTTCAAATCGTCCTGGGCAAACGCAATCAGCGCCGCGTACAGCGCGGTGAGGGCGCCCACCACCGCCACCGTGGCCATCGCCGCAGGCGACATGACGAGCAGTGGCGCCATCCGGCAGAGCAGGTACACGCCGGCTGTCACCATGGTAGCGGCATGGATGAGCGCTGACACCGGCGTCGGACCGGCCATGGCGTCCGGGAGCCAGACGTAGAGTGGCAGCTGGGCGCTCTTCCCCGCGGCCCCCAGAAGCATCAGCAGGAAGACGAGGGTGAGGGTGTGCCCGTAGGTGTGGCCCGCCAGCGGCCCGATGGGGATGTCCGTCCCGAGCATGCCCCTGCTGCCCATGGCGAGGTTGGCGGGCATGTACTGGGCGAACTCCTCCAGCACCTTGAAGTTGAGCGGCCCGGGCTCGCTCGTCGCCGCGTGCGTCCACACCGCCCGCCGCTGGGCGAAGAAGACGGCCGGCGGCTCGGTGCCGGGCGCCTTGGCGAAGGCCGTCACGGTGAGGACCAGCAACATCATCGCCAGGAGGAAGGCGCAGTCGCCCACCCGGTTGGCGATGAAGGCCTTGCGGCCGGCCCAGGCGTTGGCGGCGTCGGTGTACCAGAAGCCGATGAGCAGGTAGCTGCACAGCCCGACGCCCTCCCAGCCGACGAAGAGGAGGACCAGGTTGTCCGCCAGCACCAGCGTCAACATGGAGGCCATGAACAGGTTGAGGTAGGCGAAGAAGCGCCAGTACCCCGCGTCGTGCTCCATGTACGCCGTGCTGTAGAGGTGGATGAGGAAGCCCACCCCCGTCACCACCATCAGCATGGTGGCCGACAGGTGGTCGACCCACAGCCCCAAGTGCGCGCTGAAGCTGCCCGCCTGGAACCACACGCCCCAGTCGCCGGACAGCGCGAAGCGCATCGGCACGCCGTTGGCGGCCGGGGTCACAATCACCGAGGGGTCGGCGGCCACCGCCTGGAAGGCGAAGACCGACAGGCAGAAGCTCGCCAGCACCGAGGCGCAGGCCACCAGGTTGACGTAGGTGCGCCCCAGCGCCCGGCCGAAGACGCCGCACACCAGGGCGCCGAAGGCGGGCAGCGCGATGATGAGCCACAGGTTGGCGGAGAGCGCCTGCGGGTTTGCCCAGGCCTTGGTTAACCAGGTGGTGTCCATGGTCAGTGAGAGAGGCCTAGTACTTCATCGTCCGGATGTCTTCCACGTTCACCGTGCCCCGGTTGCGGAAGACCGCGATGACGATGGCCAGCCCGATGGCCGCCTCGGCGGCAGCCACGGCGATGACGAAGAGAGCGGCCAGATGGCCGGTGGCGTCCAGGCGCTCCCGCGCGGCGGCCAGGAACGTCAGGTTGGCGGCGTTGAGCATGAGCTCGATGCTCATGAACACCACCAGGGCGTTGCGGCGGACGAGGACGCCGAGCATGCCGGTGCAGAACAGCGTCGCCGCCAGCAAAAGGTAGTTCTGGGTGTCGACCGGGCTGATTTGCATGGGCTCCCTGAACTTTGGCTGGGGTGGCCCCCCGCCCCGGGGGGGGAGGGGCCCCACGTTGCGCTCAGGCTAGATGCGGGGTTTGGCCACCACCACGGCGCCGACCATGGCCACCAGGAGGAGCAGTGAGACCGCTTCGAAGGGAAGGAGCCAGCGCGTGTACAACAGCCCGCCCACCTGCTCCAGCGTGCCAAAGCGCAGAAGGCCCTCCCGCGCCCGGCCCACCGGAGCCATCTCGTGCCAGCGCCAGATGGCCACCACCAGCCCGGCCAGTACCGCCACCGCCGCGACGCCTCCCACCACCTGGTGCAGCGCCGGGGGCGGCGTCGGGTCGCCGAGATGAGTGAGCGACAGCAGCATGATGACGAAGAGGAAGAGCACCATGATGGCGCCCGCGTACACCAGCACCTGGAGCACGGCGATGGTGTGGGCCAGAAGCTGGGCGTAGATGGCCGCCAGGAAGAGGAAGGTCGCCACCAACGACATCGCCGAGTTGATGGGGTTGCGCGCCGCGATGACGAGGACCGCGGAGAACAGCGTGGCGAAGGCGAGCCCGAAGAAGACGAGTTGTGAGGTACTCATGCGGCGAACACCCCGTAGTGGCCCCACGGGCGCTCGCCGAAGGGACAGCGGTGCTGCGCAATGTGCGTCACGAATTCGTCGCGGAAGCGCGCCACGAAGCTGTGGATGGGCAGGGCCACCGAGTCTCCCAGTGCGCAGATGGTGTTGCCGAGGCCGATGGGCGGAAAGGGGGCGATGCTGTGCGCCACGTGCAGGAGGATGTCCAGGTCTTCCGGCGCGCCGCGGCCCTCCTCAATCTTGCGCAAAAGGCGCGCCGCCCACGGGGCGCCCTCCCGGCAGGGCGTGCACTGCCCGCAGGACTCCTCGGCATAGAAGCGAATGACGCGCCAGAGCGAGCGCACCATGCAGGTGGTGTCATCCATGACGATGACGCCGCCCGAGCCGGCCATGTTGTCGACCTTCTTCAGCGCCTCGAATTCGAGCTCCACGTCCAACTCGTTCGCGGAGAGCACCGGCGCGCTGGAGCCGCCCGGGATGACGGCCTTCACCTTGCGGCCGGCGGGCATGCCCTGGCCGTAGCGCTCGTCCTCAATCAGCTGCCGGACGGTGGTGCGCATGGAGATTTCGAAGACGCCCGGCCGCATCACGCTGCCCGACAGGCAGATGAGCTTCGTCCCGCCCGACTTCTCAGTGCCCAGCTTCGCGTACCAGTCGCCGCCATGTTCGAGGATGGCCGGCACCGAGGCCAGCGTCTCCACGTTGTTCACCACCGTGGGGCAGCCGAAGAGGCCCACCACGGCGGGGAAGGGGGGCTTGAGCCGGGGCCAGCCCTTCTTGCCCTCCAGCGACTCGAGCATCCCGGTCTCTTCACCGCAGATGTACGCGCCGGCGCCGCGGTGCACGGTGATGTGGCACTCGATGCCGGTGCCGACGATGTTCTTGCCGAGGTAGCCGCGCGCGTAGGCTTCCTCGATCGCGTGCTGGAGCACGAGGTACTCGCGCATCATCTCGCCGCGGATGTAGATGTAGTTGTGCACGGCCTTGAGCGCGTGCGCCGA